>NZ_LT670847.1:2488077-3110097 GCF_900142895.1 Vreelandella subglaciescola | reverse complement strand
GGCTACTTTGAAGTCTGGGCCAGAGCCACCGACGAGAACGGCCTTTCTCAGCCCATGGTGGTGCCGGGCTGGAACCCCAAGGGCTATCTCAATAACGCCTGCCATCGCATTGCGGTTCAGGTGGCCGAGGAGGTCTCATGAACACCTCATCCCGCCTTATTCATCAGGACGCCGAACGAGCGTTTTACGTCCCGTGGTGACCGGGACCGACCGGCTTTATGTCATACGGTCGCTGAGTAGCCGATTAGCACATAGCTTTATCGTATCAATGCCGTGATATTTATAACTGAAGTTCATTGGTTTCGAGTGACGGCGCAGCCGTGGTCGTCGGCCTCCATAGTGGCCGTTTTGTCTGCTGGAAAAGGCTGAGTAATGCGACGTGTCAGGTCAATGCCGTCAGCCGCGGCAACCCCTTCAGTAAGGATGGCCACCATTTGTCGGCGGCATCGCCGAGGTGCACGGTGATACGCCGGGCGTGCACTGTCAGCGTGGCGGCCACCTTGAGCACCTGCTCGCGCATCCGCTTCAGGCTCCAGCCCTGCCGGGTCTGTCGTTCCAACAGGCAACGCAGCCCGTGTAGCACCTGATAAGCGCAGAGAGTCAGCAGCAGGTTTACCTCGTTGCGGGCCATGACGTCCTGGACGGTGGAGACACCGCGATCAGTCGAGGAGAGATGCATATCGAGCGACGACTTCACCTCGCCCATGTGGGCTTCGGCGCTGCCGCGCTTGCGATAAAGCGCCAGGACCTTTTCCGGCGGCCAGTCGAACTTGCCGAGATTGGTGACCAAAAAGAAGGCATGCAGCAGCAGATCATCGGGCCGCTCTTGTACCACCAGCACCACGCGCCGCGGCGCCGGCCAGGTACCGGCTTGGTACGCCAGGTCATGGCACCATTCCCGAGGTTGCTCGGGGGCCCGGCCGCGTGGCCGCTTCAGATGTGGCCGCTGCCAGTGTCTGCAGGCCCGTATGACTGCGCAACCGGCCCAGATACTCGATGTCGCGATTTCCAGCGCCTCAAGCGTGTCGTGTCGGTGAAGCCGGCGTCGATGCGCACCTTGACCTTGGCCCCGGTGCTCTCGTTGAGTCGCCGCACCAGATGTGGGATCCAGGTATCGGCATTCTCGGCTGGGCCGGCGTTACCTTCACGCAGCAGGCCGCCCACCATGTCGCCGGTCTCTGCCAGCGAGGCCACCAAGGCGAGTATATTCTGGCCCCGTAAAGTCCATGAAACGCCGAACCGCCCTGGTGGCCGTGAACGTCGATCGGCAAGCCGTCGATGTCCAGCGTCAGATGCTCGGGGCGTTCGCCGCCGTTCAGCGAGGTCAGTCGCCAGACCGCCAGCCGCAGCAGGCCCTCATGCACGGTATCGATATTGTCGTCGCGGCCCAGGCACGTCAGCAGCCGCGACAGCGTCGCTTGAGATGGCCGGTCCTGAGCCAACGGCGTTGTCCCGCGGGCATCACTGCAGGCTAGCTGCCAGAGCGGGTCACGGCGAAGCGTATCGGTATCGCTGAGGTCGATCCAGCCCATCGAACGCTGCAGCACCAGGGTACGCAGCTGGCTGGCTAACGAGTGGCGGACGCGATCCGGGTCGCGGTGATCGACCAGATGGTCGTCCAGCGCATCGATCATGCCGCTGTTGTCGAGGGCTTCACGCAACAGCAAAGCACCGCTGTCGCTGGTGTGCGATGGCCGCTGAGCTCGACGCGGATGGACCCGTTGCATGACGGGGTCCAGGGGGATAAGCTTTCACCCATGGCGAGTGGTCCTCTTGAATTGTGTTCGTTCAGGAACATCTTGATTCTACAAGAGAAACTGCTCGCCATCTTCTTTTCTGTCTCAGCCCGGTGAATTAGGCGGGCTCATTCATGAACACCTCATTTCAGTGGGGCAAGGCAGCGCTGATCGCCATGCTGATCGGGTCTGCCGGCCGGCGCTCTGGCTCAGGAAACTGATCCCGACACGGGTTTTATCCAGGCTGAAGGCTGGCAAGCGACCAAGGCCAACTGCACCGTCTGCCATTCCGCCAAGCTGGTTACCCAGAACAGCGGCTCGCGCAACCATTGGCAGTCGCTGATCCGCTGGATGCAAAAAACCCAAGGGCTCTGGCAGTTCCAGCCCGAGATGGAAGCCACCATTCTCGACTATCTAGCCAGCAATTATGGGCCCAAGGAAGATGCCCGCCGCCCGCCTCTACCCAGAGCGCTCATGCCAGACAACCCTTATCCGACGGTGTCCGACTCTGATTGACGCCGCCAAGGCCCCGAAAGGGGCCTGTTCGCAGCAAGTGCCGGTGACCATTCACTTAAGCCCGTGAGGACAGCCGGCAGCGCGACAAAGAGACTCAACGCCGCTTAATGGTGAAAGCGTTCGGCGGCCTGTTTGGCCAGATCGCGGATGCCGTCCCAGTCTTCAGCGTCAACCAGCGCCTTGGGCGTCAGCCAGGTGCCGCCTACGCACATGACGCTGTCCAGCGCCAGGTAATCTCCGGCGTTGTCGACGTTAATGCCACCAGTGGGACAAAAACGCGCGTCGGCAAGCGGTGCGCTAAAGGCCTTGAGCGCGGCCACGCCGCCGCTGGCCTCGGCGGGAAAGAACTTGAAACGGCGGTAGCCGTACTGCCAGCCGGTCATCACTTCGGAGACGCTTGCCACGCCCGGTAGCATTGGCACCGGGCTTTCAATGCCGTAGCGATACAGCGCTTCGGTCGCGCCCGGGGTCACCACAAAATCCGCCCCGCCTGCTCGGCCTGACGATACTGCGCCGGCGTCAGCACCGTGCCCACGCCAATGCTCGCACCCGGCAGCGCTTCGCGTATGCGCGCCACGGCGTCAAGCGCGCAGGCGGTGCGCAGCGTGATTTCCAGTACCTGCAGGCCACCTTCCACCAGCGCCCGGGCAATGGGCACGGCGTCTTCCAGCCGCTCGATGGTAATCACCGGCAATACTTCGGCCTTCAGGCAGATGCTGTCGAGTTCGGCGGTACGCGTTGAGGGCAACTGTTTATCAATCATTAAACGTCTCCAACATATTAAAAATTATCATTATTCAGTAAGAACCCTGTTCATCATGCCTGATCTCGGGGCATGGCGGCACACCCACATGACACCGTTGGCCTCAGGGCGCCCAGTAAATCGCCAGCGGGCAGGCTAAAAACGCGCGGATCGGCAGCTCGCGGGCATCATCGCCGGGCAGCGCTCGGGCCAGCACGTCGCGCTTGGCATCGCCGGTAATGTGCAGAAAGTGCCGCCGCGCACGGTGCAAGCGGTCGGCCGAGAGCGTGATACGCGGCTGGCGCTGGCTGGGTGCCCGCACCGCCACCAGTGGATCGCGGGTGGCAAGCGCCAGCTCAAGCTCGGGGCTATCGGCAAATATGGAGGCGGTATGGCCGTCGGTTCCCATGCCCAGCACCACGACGCTTGCCGGCCAGGCCAGCGCCTCGAGACGTGCCGCCGCTTCCTCGGCACCTTCTTCCGGCGTGCCGGCGGCGGTTTTCAGGCCCACAAACCGTGCGGCGGCGGCTTCATGCTGCAGCAGCTCCTCGCGCACCAAACGGGCATTACTATCGGAATCACTTTCTTCCACCCAACGCTCGTCGGCAAGCGTTACGTCAACCCGCGCCCACTCCAACGGCGTTGCCGCCAACGCGCGAAAAAACGCCACCGGCGTAGAGCCACCGGAGACGACCAGCAACGCGCGCGGCTGATGGCGCAGATCTTCTGCCAGGGCGCTGGCGACGGCTTCGGCCAGCTGCCCGGCAAGGGCTTCTCGGGGGTCGCTCATGTCAGCACTCTTTTCATATCAGTAATCCTCGTACCAGCTGCGTCCGTCCTGGGTAATCATGGCGATGGACGCCACCGGCCCCCATGAGCCCGCGGGGTAGCGCCGAGGCGGCGTACTGCGCGCCTGCCAGCTTTCGCTCAGCTGCTCGCACCAGCGCCAGGCGTACTCGACTTCATCGCGGCGCACAAACAGGTACTGCCGGCCTTTCATGACTTCCAGCAACAGGCGCTCGTAGGCGTCGGGAATGCGCGACTTGGGATACGCATTGTTGAAATCCAGATGCAGCGGGCCGGGACGCAGGCGCATGCCTTTATCCAGCCCGCTATCTTTGGTCAGCACCTGCAGCGCGATGCCTTCATCCGGCTGCAGGCGGATCACCAGCTTATTGGCCGCCAGGCTGCGCTGGTCGGGATCGAAGATATAGTGCGGCTGCTGGCGAAAGTGAATGACAATCTGGGAGAGTTTTTCCGGCAGGCGCTTGCCGGTGCGCAGATAAAACGGCACCCCCGCCCAGCGCCAGTTGGCCACTTCGGTTTTCAGCGCGACGAAGGTTTCGGTATGACTTTGCGGATTGGCGCCGTCTTCCTCGAGATAGCCCGGCACCGGCTGGCCGTCGCTGGTGCCGGCAATGTACTGGCCGCGCACCACGTCGCGCTCCTGGGCTTCCGGCGTCAATGGTTTGAGCGCCTTGAGCACCTTGACCTTTTCATCGCGGATGGCGTCGGCGTCCAGATTGGAAGGCGGATCCATGGCAATCAGGCAGAGCAGCTGCAACAGGTGGTTCTGCACCATATCGCGCAGCTGGCCGGCGTCGTCAAAATAGCCCCAGCGGCCTTCGATGCCGACTTTTTCAGCGACGGTAATTTCCACGTGGGAAATGTGGTTCTGGTTCCACTGGTTGCCAAACAGCGGGTTGGCAAAGCGCAGCGCAATCAGGTTTTGCACCGTTTCCTTGCCCAAATAGTGGTCGATGCGGTAGATCTGCTTTTCGGGGAAAACCTCGCCAATGGCATCGTTGACCGCGTTGGAGGACGCCAAATCATGCCCCACGGGCTTTTCCACCACCACGCGATCGTGCTCACCCAGGCTACCGCTTTGCTGCAAATAGCCGCAAATATCGCCATAAAGCCGCGCCCCGACGGATAAATACACCACCATCGGCCGCGTGGCCGTGCCGCGCCAATCGCCCACGGCGGCATAGTCCGCCGCCTGGGTAAACTCCAACGGACTGTAATCCAACCGGCGTAAAAAACGCGTGCGGCTCTCGGCATCCTGCTCGTCATCTGTCAGGCGCGCATCGAGGGCCTCGGCCACCAGCTGGCGAAACGACGCCGTATCGTGGGCGTGGCGCGATAGCCCGAGAATCCGCGTGTCAGCGGCGAGCAGCGCTTCGCGGTCAAGCTGGTAAAGCGCGGGCAACAGCTTGCCCTGGGCAAGGTCGCCCAGCGCGCCAAACAGCGCCAGATCAATGGCGTGACTAACATCGCCGAACGGTTCGGTTGATGCACTTCGGGGCTGGCTCATGGGCGCTCCTGTTGCCAAAAACAGTGAAAAACCGGGCGTTAAAAAAGCATCGTCACTTGTCGCACGCCTGCATGGCAAGGGCGGTATCCAGCATGCGATTGGAAAAGCCCCATTCGTTGTCGTACCAGGCCATGACCTTGACCAGGCGGCCGTTGACCCGGGTGTGGTTCTGATCAAATACGCAGGAATGGGCATCGTGGTTGAAGTCGATCGAGACCAGCGGCTGCGCGTTGACGGCCATGACGCCTGAGTGCTCCGCTGCCTGCGCCACAATCGCATTGACTTCCGCGACGCTGGTATCTCGCGCCACGGTAAAGGTGACGTCAACCAGCGAGACGTTGATCACCGGCACGCGCACGGCGAGGCCGTCGAGCTTGCCGTCAAGCGCTGGCAGCACCTTGCCGACCGCCGCCGCGGCGCCGGTTTGGGTCGGAATCATCGACTGGGTAGCGCTGCGTGCGCGGTACGGATCCTTGTGCCAGGTGTCCGACAGGTGCTGGTCGTTGGTGTAGGCGTGAATGGTGGTCATCAGCCCGCTGTCAATGCCCAGCGCAGCGTCCAGCGCCTGGGCCAGCGGCGCCAGACAGTTGGTGGTGCAGGAGGCATTGGAGACCACCGTATGCGTCGCACGCAGCACGTCGTCGTTCACCCCGAACACCACGGTTGCATCAGCGTCGGGGCACGGCGCTGAAATCAGCACCCGGCGTGCGCCGGCGGCAAGGTGGCCGGCGGCGGCCTCGCGGCGGGTAAACAGGCCGGTGCATTCCAGCACGATGTCCACGTTATGCGACTGCCACGGCAGCGCACGGGGGTCGCGTTCGGCCAGCATCGCGATACGATCATCGCCTACGCTAATGCTTTGTTCGTCATGGCTCACCGGCAGGTTAAAGTGGCCATGCACGCTATCATGACGCAGCAGGTGCGCATTGAGCGCGGGATCACCCAGGTCGTTGATCGCCACCACGCGAACGCGCTCGCGATAGCCGTTTTCATACAGCGCCCGCAGCACGTTGCGTCCAATCCGCCCAAAGCCGTTAATGGCGATATTAAATGTCATCCGTTTGTCCTTTAATAAGGCTGACAGGTATTTACTAGGCTCGCACACATTGATCAGGAGAAACATCATGCACAATGCCCGCCCTACCCGCCAGGCAACGCGCACACTGCCGGCGCGCAAACGTATTGCCCTTATCGCCCACGACGGCAAGAAACGCGAGCTTCTGGAATGGGCGAGCCGCTGGCAGGAAACGCTGCAGCAGCATCAGCTGGTGGGCACCGGCACCACGGCCGGCAAGCTGCAAACGCATCTGGGGCTGAACGTTGAAGGCCTGATGAGCGGCCCGCTTGGCGGCGATCAGCAAATGGGCGCGCGGATTGCCGAACAGGCGCTGGACGTGCTGATTTTCTTCTGGGACCCGTTCGCCCCGCAGCCCCACGACCCCGACGTCAAGGCGTTGCTGCGTCTGGCCGCGCTGTGGAACGTGCCGGTGGCCTGTAACGCCGCCAGCGCCGACTTCATTCTGTCATCCGACTACCTGGCCCAGGACTATACGATATCGATCCCCGATGCCAATACCTGGGCAAGCGATCGCCGCGAGACATGAATACAGCGTCAAATACACTTACGCCACGCTGACCTGATAGCCGGTAAATTTGCGCAGGTTGATCACGCCGGTATCGAGCATCAGGTACTGGCCCTTGATGCCCAACAGCACGCCTTCAATTTTCGGGGTTTTATCCAGGTTGTGCGACACCACTTTGGTAGGGAAAGTCCGTACCGGATACGTGAAGGCCTGCGCCCGGGCATCCAGCCGGCGGATGGCATCACCACCGTGGGTGTCCCGCAGCGCATCCAGCCTCGGTGCAAACTGTGCCAGTAAACGATCACGTTCGGCGTACAGATCAAGCATTGCCACGTCGCCCTTGAGCATGGCGCGCCAGTTGGTGCGATCAGACACCGCCTCTTTCAGCAGCACCTCGGCAAATCCCGCCTGCTGGCGGGTGGCCACTTCGAGTATGGGTAGCCCCTGAATGGCGCCTTGATCCAGCCAGCGGGTGGGCAGCTGGGTTTTGCGGGTAATTCCGACTTTCAGCCCCGATGAGTTCGCCAGATACACAACGTGTGGCGTAAAGCAGCTGGCCTCGCCCCACTCGGGCTCGCGGCAGGTGCCTTGAAAGTAGTGGCAAAGCTCGGGCTTGACGATGCACATATCGCATCGCGCCAGGCGTTTGAAGCACGGGTAGCAGTGGCCCTGACCAAAGCTTTTGCGGGTGTTGCGTCCGCAGTTGGTACACGCAATTTCACCGTGCCATTCAAGGCTAAGCGGCATACCGATACGCGCGTTCAGCCCAACCTCGTGTTCACCGACCCGCAGCCGGTACTCAACGGTGCCGACCGAATCAGCGCCGGGCACTGCGGCCATTTTTTGCAGCCCGCCCGAGAGCATTTCAGCGGCCACCGGTGGCATCCCGGCCAAGCCCGGCCATTTCCGGGGACACGCCGCTGCCGTCGGCACCGGCACCGCAGGTGCGCTGCTGCAAATAGCCCACGCGGTCTTCTTCGGGCACCCTGTTCTCCACTTCGTAACGCATGACTGCCTCCAGGCACAGTCTGGTCTGCTCTGACGTCAGCAGCTTGCCGTCCGGCCACTTTCTCAATGCCACCGCCTGCTTGAGGCTTGTATAGATTGACGGCGTCATTTGGCTGATCATTTTCTCGAAGGTCATATCGCTCATGGCAAGCTCCGGCGAGGTGGTATTCGCTGTCGGCAGCCGTACAAAACGGCGCCCGTAAACCCGCCCAGCATACCATTGCGCTATACAAAAAAACCCCCGGCACCAAGGCCGGGGGTTATTACACAATAAGAATAGTTGCACGAGTTTACATACAGTCAATGAGTACCTTGAGTCGATTGTTAACACCACATGGTGAGCACAGGCGCTTTTCAGGCGAACCCTAGGAGCCCGAACGAAGGCGCCGTATGGAGGCATACCAGCCGGTAGCAAGCCCGACCATCAGCCCGCCCAGGTGCGCTTCATTGGCCACGTTGCCAAAGCCTACCTTGCCCGCTAGCGCCGTCATGGTGAACACCATCCAGCCGAGCATGAAGACGACCAGCATCGTCGGCACGAAAAAACCGCTTTGTGGTACGCGGCGCGACATCAGCCATACGTGGCCCAGCAGCGCATAAACCACGCCCGACATACCGCCAAACAGTGCCGTACCCGTGGCGTATTGGGCCAAATTGGCACCCACGCCGGCGACCAGTAGCAGCGTCAGCATCCAGCGGCTGCCCTGCAGCGTTTCGACCTGGCGGCCGAAATACCAGACCCACATCAGGTTGAAAATCAGATGCGTCCAGCCAAAGTGCAAAAACGCCGGGGATAACAGCCGCCATATCTGGCCGCTGGCCAGCGTCTGGCTTAGCGAGCCAAACACCAGCTCGTCGCCGGAGATGCCGACCGGCACGATGGTCAAACTGACAATCAGCCAGTCGCCAAACACGCTGATCAGCGCAAACACCGCAACGCTCAGGGCCACCATCGCCGCGGTGACCGGCACGCGCTTGATTAACCCCAGCGACAGCGAGTTAACCATGCCCCGGGGCTGAGGGCGCGGGTGGTCAGGCGTATCCAGCGGCTCGCCGCGCTGCCAGCGCCCCACTACCTCTTGCAGCGCATCATACTGAGCCGGGTTGGCCAGCCACAGAAGCTGACCGTCAGCCTCCTGGGTAATACGGTGGCTGATGCGTTGCTGCCAAAGCGTCTGGCGCAGCGTACGCGTATCGGCATCGTGGGGCAGAAGCATAACGGGCTGCATGGCGCTCTCTTTATGTCCAGACGAAAAAAACCGGCGGTGGAAGCCGCCGGATAAAGCAAGGGATCATTCAAGGGAACACTTACTATGAGGGCCGGCAGCAGGCAAAGTTCACTCGCTATCGCAAAAAATGTCAGTTTTTCTAAAATCGGCGATGTGTCGCTGCATCAGCCCGACAGCAAGCTCTCTTCACGGGGCACGCGCACCCAGACAAAACGGTCGGCGTTCAGCGTTTGCTCGCCGCTCCAGCGGTACGCTACCAGGCGCCCGTACTTCACTGCACTGTAGTCCAGGCAGGCAATATTGTGCGTCGGCAGCGACGGCACGCCCTCGCACCAGTAATGGCCAATAAACAGCGGCGGCTGATCACTGCCGTAGTAGCTCAAGCGCTGGCGCTCACCCGGCTCAAGCAGCCGGGCTTCCAGATCACCCGGCAGGTTGTCCGGCTGAAACACCACGTCGCCCCAGACCAACGGATCTTTGCTCCAGAAATGCGCGCGGAAACTCCGGCGCGTAAAGCCGTCGCCGGAATGGATCTCGACGTCACCGGGCAGCGGGATGTTCGCTCCGCGCGTCAGCCGGTCAAGAATGCTGAACGCCTCGGTCGAGGCATCAGTCGACTCTTCCAGAAACGCATCGTCCATACAGGCGTTGGGGTGGCGCTGCTTTAACCTCGAGATCAGCGTCTCATCCCAGCAGGCGTGAACCACGCGAATACCGTCAATCTCCAGACACAGCGGAATGGTCTTGAACCACGCCAGGGTATCTTCCCACTCGTTGGTATAGTCGTAATACTGCTCCAGCGTTTCACGAATCAGACGATTGTTGCGCGGCGTATGCTCGCGCAGCCAGCGCTTACCGCTGCCGGCTGGCCCCGGATAGGAATAGGCCAGCGCGTTATATTCATGGTTACCCATGACGATGTGCGCCTCGCCCTCTTCCACCATACGCCGGGCAATGGTCACCGAAAGACGAATACGCGGCCCGCGGTCAATCAAATCCCCGAGAAAAATCACTTTCCGCCGCGGATGCCGGTATACGCCGCCGCGTTGCTCGTAGCCCATTTTCTCCAGCAGCGTAACCAGCGTCGCGCCGCAGCCGTGAACATCGCCAATTAAATCGTAACCTTCCAGCCGTGGCCTGCCTTGCGGGGTGTTGTGCATGATTAATCTCCCAGCCGATGGCTCCAGCCCAGCTTACTGCGCAGCACTTCGTAAAAATTATGCCCGAGCGGGTGTACCAGCTGCACCCGTTCAGGTTTGCGTTTTACCACCAGCACGTCGTCGGGCTTGGCCACCGCGCGAGTCTGGCCGTCGCAGCTGATATGCGGATAGGTCAGGTTGGTTTCGCCAATATGAATGCGGATTTCGCTGGCCGCGTCCAGCACCACCGGCCGGCTGGACAGCGTATGCGGAAACATCGGCACCAGCGTTACCACATCAAGCTTGGGGTGCATGATCGGCCCGCCGCCGGAAAGCGCGTAGGCCGTGGAGCCGGTGGGCGTGGCGACGATCAGACCGTCGCTGCGCTGGCTATAAACAAACTGGCCGTCGACGAACAGCTCAAACTCGATCATGCGCACGGCTTTACCCGAATGCACCACGACTTCGTTGAGCGCTTCGCCGTGGCCGACGGCAACGCCGTTACGGTAAAGCTCGGCATCCAGCAGAAAGCGCTCTTCGCGCTCAAAGTGGCCGGCCAGCACCTCGCCAACGCGGGCTTCCAGCTCGTCGGGGGAAATATCGGTCAGAAACCCCAGGCGACCGCGATTCACGCCCAGGATCAACGTGCCGGTCTCACACAGCGTGCGCGCCGCGCCCAACAGGCTGCCGTCGCCGCCCACGACGATCACCAGATCGCACAGCTCGCCCAGTGCCCGGCGGCTGGTTTCCGGCAAGCCGTGGTCCGTCACGACCGTAGCCGTGCGGTCTTCGATCACCACGTGATAGTCGCGCTCGGTCAAGTAGCGAATCAAGCGCTTGAGAGAATCCACGACCTTGTCGCTGCCCAGCCGGCCGATCAGGCCGATGGTGGCAAAAGGCCGCTTACCGCTATCATCAGGCGGTGCGCCGGTAGCAGAAGCTGTGTCAGTCATTAAGGCAACCCATTAACATCGGCCTGCATTATGTCGGCCCAGGCGGCGGCGGGCAAATAGGCTTAAGTCGTGGCACGTGGCTCGCTCAGGCCACCGCGGCTTTGCGCCCGCGGTAAAGCCGCTGGTTGAGCCACAGCGAAAGGCCGATAATCGCCCCGCCCAGCGCCAGGCGGCCAAGATCGGCCTCGCGATTCCACAGCACCAGATTGACCAGTAGCCCCGCAGGCACCAGCGCGTTGTTCATGATCGCCAACGTGCCCGCATTTACCTTGACCGCGCCGCGGTTCCAGAGAAAATAGCCGCCGCCCGAGGCGGCGAGCCCCAGCCACACCAGCACCAGCCATTGGTGGCCTGCAGTGGGCAAGGCGGCCGTATTGCCCAGCAGTAAAAACGCGGGCAGCGCTACCGCGAGTGCGCCGAGAAAAAACCAGCCGAAGACGTTATGCCACGGCAGCGAGTGCGGCAGCGTGACAGCCAGCCGTCGGTAGCCCACCTGCCCCAGCGCAAAACACAGGTTGGCGCCCTGCACCACGAAGAAGCCCAGCCAGAAACCGGCATTGACGCCGTCGTAGCGGATTACCGCCGCGCCCAGCACGGCCAGCAATGCCGTGAGCAAATAAAGCGGCGTAAAGCGGCCAAACAGCAGGTCGTCAAGCAGCGCGATATACACCGGCGTAAAGACGGTAAACAACAGCACTTCGGGCACCGACAGCAGTAGAAACGACTGATAAAAAAACAGGTACATGACGCCTAGCTGCAGCGCGCCGATCACCATCAGCGCAAGACGCTTTTTGCCCTGCAAAAGGCGGGGGCGCAAAAACGGCAAAAAGACCAGCGTCGCCAGCAACACCCGCACCAGCACGGCGAAATAGCTGTCGACCTGACCAGCCAGATAGGCGCCAATCAGCGAGAACGAAAATGCCCACAGCGCCGTCACGCCAATAAGATAGCTCACGGTAAACCTCGTTACAGAAAAACGTTTACCCGAGTATACCGGCTTGCCGTGCGCTGCCCAACGCCATTAGCGGCGGCGCAGCCAGGTGATCGCATAGATGATGCCCGGCACCCACAGCAGCAAGGTCAGAGCGATACTGATCGCGACTCGCTGCCCGCCACCGCCGCTCAACCCGACGGCCAGCGGTGGGAACAGCACGGCCAGCGCGGCGTAGGCGGCGTTGAGCACCGCGGGCTCATCTTCAGCGGGCGCGGCGGGCATATCCAGCTCGGCCGCCTGGCCTGGCGCTGGCGGCGTAAAGTGCCCCACCGCCGCGCTGGCCGCTGCCTGCGCCGGTTCAGGTTCAGGTTCAGGTTCAGGTTCAGGTTCAGGCTCGGGGGCGGATGCGTTCGCTTCAGACTCGCTAGCGGGCGCCGTTACGGGCGGGTGTTCCGCCTGACGGTGGGCCTGCTTGTCGATTTTCTGCTCCAGCGACGCCGCATCTTCGGCCAGCTCGTCGTGATAGCGCTCCCAATCCTCCCAGTCGTGCGGCGTGCCGGTAATAGGCCGGTGGTCACCGGCGCCACGGGCGCGTTCCCAGGCTTTCTCTTCCAGGGTATTAGGACGATCCGGGTCGCGGTCCAGCGCAACGCCCTTACGGCTCAAGTATTCGCGTGCATCCATCAGCGTACTCCTGGCGGGTAAAAATCAATGAAATAGGCTAGTTTTATAAATGATGGCCGCTGCAGCGTTCTTCAACCACGATTCGTGTCAGGAGCATTATTATGGCTCAGAAAACGCCGGATGTTGTTCGCGATATCATGTCCCGGGACTGCTACCGGGTATCGCCAGAGACCTCGATCACCACGCTTGCCCAGGGTTTGACGCTACATCGCCTGCCCGGCGCACCGGTCGTCGATAGCGCGGATCGTCTGGTGGGCTTTATTTCCGAGCAGGATGTGATCGGTCAGGTACTGGATAGCGTTTATAATGACGGTGAAGCGCCGCTGGTAAAAGAACTGATGCGCAACGACGTGCTCAGCGTTACGCCCAACAAATCCATTACCGACCTGGCTCAGGAAATGCTTGGCGCCAAGCCCAAGATTTACCCGGTCGTGGAGCAGCAGCGCCTCGTCGGCATTGTCACGCGGCGCGACATCCTGATGGCCCTGCTCAATACGCGGCGCCATTGATGTATTCGTGAGACTCGGTCCTTCGGCATGCTGAAGACGTAACAATATGGCATGCATAAAAAAACGCTGCCCGTAGGCAGCGTAAACAAGGGATCGAAAACAATAAGCCAGTCCAACAATTCTCGCGCTGATCCTCCTGTCACGGTGATCAATGCAACAGCCTTTGCCACTGCTATCGCTATGCTGCCTGTAAACTATCAGACACCGTTATCAACAAAAGTTCGCTTGCCCGACAAATTTTCTCGCGTTGCGTGTCAGCGTATGATGTACGTTTGCTTCACACGTCCCTGTACATATGACGTTCCTGTAACGTACATGACATCCCGTACACGCAATTCCGGAGCCGTTTCATGGCGCTTTATTTGCTGGTGTTTGGCGTTTGCCTGCTGGTCATCGGCAGCACAGTGATCATACTGCTGTCGACCCGTACGCCGCGCTATCGCACCGAATCACACCACCTGCTGGACGTGTTTGACAAGGCACTGGCAAGCCAGGTCAGCGAAAGCGAATGGCACACGCTGATCGGCTATCCGATTCGGCACGATGAGTATCTGGAAGGCGTGCGCCGCCGTGCCGTGCACCTTATGGAAGAGCATGGCCGCCGCTGGCAGATTGCCCAGGGCAAGCCCCTGTTGGATACGCGCGGGCAGTCCGAGCTTCAGGCGCTGCGCGACCACCTGGCCGCACGCATGGCCCTGCGCCAACCTTAACCCTCGAGGAGGTCGCCATGCTCAGCACCATTCGCGCGCTGCCGCTGGACACCGCTACCCGTCATCACGCGCACGCTTTTCATCAGATCGTGATTACGCTCTGCGGCACCGCACGCTTTGAAATCGAGGGACTCGGCGGGCGGCTGGATGCCTACGCCGGCTGCATCGTGCCGGCCAACTGCGAGCACTACTATTCAGGCAATTCTGATAACCGCCAGCTCATTCTTGACCTTCCCCCCGAAGCCCCGGCGCTTTGCGGTGATCATCGCGAGTTGGCCGCGCTGTTTGATGCTCCACGCTTTTTTACGCTCGATAACGCCCTGCGCCACTATATGGCCTTTATGGAAAGCGAAATGGCGCTGATAGAAAGCGAGCCTGGCCGTACGGCGCCTGACCATAGCGACGCCATGCACCACGACCGGCTGGCCGTGGCTTTTCTCGGCGCGCTGATGTCACGCCTTGGCCCGAGCACCCGACAGACATCCAAACGCTTAAACATGGCGCCTATTCAGCGCTATATTGAACACCACCTGGCCGAGCCGCTACGCGTCGCTGATCTGGCGAGTCTGGCCTGCCTGAGTGAGGCGCATTTTTCCACGCAGTTTCGTCGCCAGACCGGGCTTTCTCCCTGGCAGTTCGTGCGCCGCCAGCGTTTGGGCACAGCCCGCCAAATGATCCTGCAAAGCGCCCTGCCGCTGACCGACATCGCCCTGCAAACCGGTTTTGCCAGCCAAAGTACGCTGTCTCACGCTTTTCGCCGCTGCTTTGGCGTATCGCCACGTCAGCTACGTCATCAAACCGTTCGTCAAACCGTTCGTCAAACCAAAGCGTCACAGACTAATGTCTTATGCGCTTCGAGCCCCCTCGCTGGCGATAAGATTCAAACTCCACTAAAGTCCTAAAAAGCCTTTGTGGTAAAGCGCTTACAATGAAACCAACACGTTTTACCCTGAAACGAACATGCACGTGGGGCCTTTGCGCCTTACATTCGAAAGCATCGTAAGGCGTAATACCTGACTGGTTCTGTCTCTTCTCTGGGGGCTTCAATGCTCAATGCCAAGACACTGCGTGACCCTGCCACCTGGCAAACCGATATTGATACGCTAATGGCGCGCCTTAGCGATCACTATATTGTCGATGAAGACCGCTTTGTCCGGGAGCTCATCAAACTGCTGGAAGTTGACCGCGATGACTACGCTCGCATTGAAGAAGACACCGCTTCGCTGGTGCGCGAAGTACGCAACATGGATACCGCCGTCGATACCATCGACGAGCTGCTTCAGCAATACAGCCTGGATACCCACGAAGGGCTGATGTTGATGTGCCTGGCCGAGGCCATGCTGCGCATTCCCGACAAGGCCACCGCCGATGCGCTGATCGAAGACAAACTCGGCCCCGCCGACTGGAACGCCCACGTCGGCAAAAGCGAATCATGGATGGTCAACGCCTCGACGTGGGGGCTGTTGATGACCGGCCACGTGCTCAAACTTGACCACCCCCACCCTGAAGACGGCCAGCCGGCCAGCTTTATCAACCGCATGGTCAATCGCATGGGCGAGCCGGTCATTCGCCGCGCCATGGTTGAAGCCATGAAAATCATGGGCAAGCAGTTTGTTCTGGGGCGCGACATCGACGAAGCGCTCAAGCGCTCCAAGCCGCTGTTCGACAAAGGCTACACCTATTCCTACGACATGCTGGGCGAAGCCGCGCGCACCCGGGGTGACGCCCAGAGCTACTTCAACGACTATAAAAGCGCCATCGAGCAGGTGGGCAAGGCGCGCCAGAAACTGCGCGACACCACGCCCGCGCCGTCCATCTCGATCAAGCTGTCAGCGCTGCACCCGCGCTATGAATTTGGCCGCCGCGAGCAGATCCTGACCGAGCTGGTGGATACCGTCACCGCGCTGGTGAAAACGGCACGCGAGCTTGATGTCGAGATCACCATCGACGCCGAGGAAGTCGACCGTCTGGAGCTGTCGCTCGAGGTTTTCCGCGCCGTGTACGAAAGCGACGCCGCGAAAAGCTGGGGGCACTTTGGTCTAGTGATACAGGCCTACGCCAAGCGCGCGCTGCCCACGCTTCACTACATTAACCGGCTGGCCGACCAGCAGGGCGACGAAATCCCCCTGCGGCTGGTGAAAGGCGCTTACTGGGATACCGAGGTCAAGGAATCTCAGCAGCTGGGCGTTGAAGGCTACCCGGTGTTTACGCGTAAAGCCTGCACCGACGTGGCGTATTTGGCCTGCACACAGTTTCTGCTTTCCGAGGCAACAAAGGGACGTATCTTCCCCCAGTTCGCCACCCACAACGCCCATACGGTGACGGCCATTCTGGCCCAGGCCAACCAGCACGGCCGACCGTTTGAGTTTCAGCGCCTGCACGGGATGGGCGAAGCGCTTTACGACGCCGCTCTTAAGCGCGCGCCCGAGGGCACCTATTGCCGTATTTACGCACCGGTTGGTGCGCACAAGGATCTACTCCCCTACCTGGTGCGCAGGCTGCTGGAAAACGGCGCCAACTCGTCGTTTGTCCACCAGATCGTTGATCCCGACGTGCCGGTAAAATCGCTTTGTGAACACCCCGTTGACACCCTTGCCGCGCACGAGTCCTTTGCCAACCCGCGCATCCCGCTGCCCCAGGATATTTACGGCCCTCGGCGGCGCAACTCGCGCGGCGTAAATCTCAACGTTCGCAGCCATTTCTATCCGCTGATGGAACAAATGGCCGAGTTCATGGAGAAAACCTATACGGCCAAGCCCCTGCTGGCGTTTGAGGTCGACGACGATACGGCCAACACCCACGACGTCACCTGCCCCTTTGACCGGCGCCAGCGTCTGGGCAGCATTCAATGGGTCACCCAGGCACAAACGGCTCAGGCGCTGGATGCGGCCTGGGCAGCGTTTCCCGACTGGGACGCCACGCCGGTGGCCGAGCGCGCCGCCATACTGCGCCGCTTTGCCGACCTGCTCGAGTCACACACGCCCGAGCTGATGACGCTGTGCTCGCGGGAAGGCGGCAAGCTGTTGACCGACGGCGTTGACGAAATCAAGGAAGCAGTGGATTTCTGCCGTTATTACGCCATGCGCGCTGAAGACATTTTCAGCGAGGCCATCGAACTGCCCGGCCCCACCGGCGAGTCCAACTGCCTGCAGATGGGCGGAAAGGGTGTCTTCGCGGCCATCAGCCCGTGGAACTTCCCCGTGGCGATTTTCTGCGGCCAGATGGTCGCCGCGGCGGTGGCCGGCAATACCGTACTGGCCAAGCCGGCGGAACAAACCTCGCTCATTGCCCACCGCGTGGTCGAACTTTTATACGCCGCCGGCATGCCGCGCAACGCAGTACAGCTGCTGCCCGGCGATGGCAAGAGCGTGGGCAGCGTGCTGACCGCCGACCCGCGCATTACCGGCGTGGCGTTTACCGGCGGCACTGATACCGCGCAAATTATCAACCGAGCGCTGGCCGCGCGGGAAAACGCGCCGCTGCCCACGCTGATTGCCGAAACCGGCGGCATGAACGCGATGATCGTGGACTCCACCGCCCTGCCTGAACAGGTCGTGGTTGACGTTATCCAGTCAGCCTTTCAGAGCGCTGGCCAACGCTGTTCGGCGCTACGCGTGCTGTACCTGCAGGAAGACGTGGCCGAGCGCGTCATCGAAATTCTGACCGGGGCAATGCAGGAACTGCGCGTGGGCGACCCGCGTGACCTGGGCACTGACGTGGGCCCGGTCATCGACGAAGACGCCCGCGAACAGCTGCAGGCCCACATCGACACGCTGACCGCGGAAGGCCGCCTGATTGCACAAACGCCGCTGGAGGCCGAGCGGACACAGGACGGCACCTTTATCGCACCGGCGGCCGTTGCCATCGACAACATCGATGCGCTTAGCCGCGAACAGTTCGGGCCGATACTCCACATCGTGCGCTACAAAGCCAGTGAGCTCGATCAGGTCATCGACGATATCAACGGTCGCGGCTACGGGCTGACGTTTGGCGTGCACAGCCGTAATGCCTCGTTCGCAGCGGAAATCGCGCAGAAAATCCGCGCCGGTAACGTGTATATCAATCGCAATATCATCGGCGCGGTGGTCGGCGTTCAGCCGTTTGGCGGCCAGGGGCTTTCAGGCACCGGCCCCAAGGCCGGTGGGCCCAACTACCTGCTGCGCTTTGCCTCGGAAAAAACCGTGACCAACAACACCGCCGCCCTCGGCGGCAACGCCTCACTTCTGGCCATGGGGGATAGCTAAGGCCACAGCCATAACCTCGACAACGATAAATAAATATTACCCCGCCTTATTCATCAGGACGCCGAACGAGCGTTTTACGTCCCGTGGTGACCGGGACCGACCGGCTTTTATGTCATACGGTCGCTGAGTAGCCGATTAGCACATAGCTTTATCGTATCAATGCCGTGATATTTATAACTGAAGTTCATTGGTTTCGAGTGACGGCGCAGCCGTGGTCGTCGGCCTCCATAGTGGCCGTTTTGTCTGCTGGAAAAGGCTGAGTAATGCGACGTGTCAGGTCAATGCCGTCAGCCGCGGCAACCCTTTCAGTAAAGATGGCCACCATTTATCGGCGGCATCGCCGAGGTGCACGGTGATGCGCCGGGCGTGCACTGTCAGCGTGGCGGCCACCTTAAGCACCTGCTCGCGCATCCGCTTCAGGCTCCAGCCCTGCCGGGTCTGTCGTTCCAACAGGCAACGCAGCCCGTGTAGCACCTGATAAGCGCAGAGAGTCAGCAGCAGGTTTACCTCGTTGCGGGCCATGACGTCCTGGACGGTGGAGACACCGCGATCAGTCGAGGAGAGATGCAGGTCGAGCGCCGACTTCACCTCGCCCATGTGGGCTTCGGCGCTGCCGCGCTTGCGATAAAGCGCCAGGACCTTTTCCGGCGGCCAGTTGAACTTGCCGAGGTTGGTGACCAAAAAGAAGGCATGCAGCAGCAGATCATCGGGCCGCTCTTGTACCACCAGCACCACGCGCCGCGGCGCCGGCCAGGTACCGGCTTGGTACGCCAGGTCATGGCACCATTCCCGAGGTTGCTCGGGGGGCCGGCCGCGTGGCCGCTTCAGATGTGGCGCTGCCAGTGTCTGCAGGCCCGTATGACTGCGCAACCGGCCCAGATACTCGATGTCGCGATCTTCCAGCGCCTCAAGCGTGTCGTTGTCGGTGAAACCCGCGTCGATGCGTACCTTGACCTTGGCCCCGGTGCTCTCGTTGAGTCGCCGCACCAGATGTGGGATCCAGGTATCGGCATTCTCGGCTGGGCCGGCGTTACCTTCACGCAGCAGACCGCCCACCATGTCGCCGGTCTCTGCCAGCGAGGCCACCAAAGGCGAGTAGATTCTGGCCCCGTAAAGTCCATGAAACGCCGAACCGCCCTGGTGGCCGTGGACGTCGATCGGCAAGCCGTCGATGTCCAGCGTCAGATGCTCGGGGCGTTCGCCGCCGTCCAGCGAGGTCAGTCGCCAGACCGCCAGCCGCAGCAGGCCCTCATGCACGGTATCGATATTGTCGTCGCGGCCCAGGCACGTCAGCAGCCGCGACAGCGTCGCTTGAGATGGCCGGTCCTGAGCCAACGGCGTTGTCCCGCGGGCATCACTGCAGGCTAGCTGCCAGAGCGGGTCACGGCGGAGCGTGTCGGTATCGCTGAGGTCGATCCAGCCCATCGAACGCTGCAGCACCAGGGTACGCAGCTGGCTGGCTAACGAGTGGCGGACGCGATCCGGGTCGCGATGATCGACCAGATGGTCGTCCAGCGCATCGATCATGCCGCTGTTGTCGAGGGCTTCACGCAACAGCAAAGCACCGCTGTCGCTGGTGGTGCGATGGCCGCTGAGCTCGACGCGGATGGACCCGTTGCATGACGGGGTCCAGGGGGATAGGCTTTCACCCATGGCGAGTGGTCCTCTTGAGTCAAGTTCGGTTAGGAACATATTGATTCTACAAGAGAAACTGCTCGCCATCTTCTTTTCTGTCTCAGCCCGGTGAATAAGGCGGGATTACAACAGCCCGGGTTGCTGCATACGCATACCCACAATCGGCCGGAGTGGCACCCGGCTCAATAACAAACGGGAGATGTTCTTATGGCTATTGGCGTTTGGATCAGCCTTTTTATCTACTTCGCACTCATGATTGGCATCGGCTTCTATGCGATGCGCAAATCCACGTCTACGTCTGAAGGTTACATACTGGGTGGCCGATCCCTAAGCCCACAGGTAGCAGCCCTTTCGGCGGGCGCTTCGGACATGAGCGGCTGGCTGCTGCTGGGTTTACCCGGGGCCATGTTTATCTCCGGCCTGGGTTCCGCCTGGATTGGTATCGGCCTGTTCGTGGGCGCGTTCTTCAACTGGGTGCTGGTTGCACCGCGCCTTCGCGAACAAACGGTGCACTATGGTAATGCGATCACCATTCCGGCATTCCTGGCAAACCGCTTCCCGACCCAAGCCATACCGCTGAGAACGGTATCTGCTATCGTTATCGTGGTGTTTTTCGCGGTTTATACAGCGTCGGGCCTGGTGGCAGGCGGCAAGCTGTTCGAAAGCGCGTTTTCCGGCGTGATCAGTATTGGCGGCATGAGCGACTACTCTGCAGGCATCGTTATCACGCTGGGCGTGGTACTGGTCTACTCAGTCATCGGCGGCTTCATGGCCGTGAGCATGACGGACTTCGTGCAGGGCTGCATCATGATGCTGGCACTGGTGATCATGCCCATCGTGGTCCTCTATGGCCAAGGGGGCGGCGGCTTCGATCAGGCGTCACAGACCCTGAATGCAACCGATCCTACGCTTCTATCCTGGACGGAGGGGTTGACCTTTATCGGCTGGCTATCTGCCGTAACGTGGGGGCTGGGGTATTTTGGGCAGCCACACATCATTGTGCGCTTCATGGCCATCCGGAGTCTGAAAGAGGTTCCTGTCGCCCGTAACATCGGCATGAGCTGGATGTTCATCTCGCTGGTCGGCGCCATCTCCATGGGGATATTCGGCCGGGCCTATGCGATCCGCAACGGACTCGAGGTCGCCGATCCGGAAACGATCTTTATCATCCTCTCGGAACTGCTGTTCCACCCGCTGATCACCGGCTTCCTTTATGCCGCACTGCTTGCCGCCGTCATGAGCACCATTTCCAGCCAGCTGCTGGTGGCCTCCTCCTCGCTGACCGAGGATTTCTACCGCCTGTTCCTGCGTAAAGAGGCGTCGGAAAAAGAAGCCGTCACGGTTGGCCGGATTAGTGTCGTGCTGGTTGGCCTGGTGGCAGCGGTCATTGCGTCGGATCCAACCTCTCAGGTGCTGGGTCTGGTGAGTAACGCCTGGGCAGGCTTTGGCGCGGCCTTCGGCCCGCTGATCATTCTGTCGCTGATGTGGCCGCGCACCAACGGTGCCGGCGCCCTTGCGGGCATGATTGTAGGTGCCCTCACCGTTATCATCTGGATTTCACTGGGCTGGAACGGTGAGTTCATGGGCGGTCCCGGTATCTACGAGATCATTCCCGGCTTCATCGCTGCCTTCGTTGCCATCATGGTGGTGAGCAGCGTGACGGCCGATGCGGAGGAATATCAGGCCATCGAGCGGGCATAATACCGCTCAGCATAATAAAAGCTGAAAGATGAAAGATGAAAGATGAAAGATGAAAGATGAAAGATGAAAGGGCTCCCGCGGGAGCCCTTTTTCATGCCTTTTTATTAGAAGACGGAACTCCCTTGCGCTGGGTCAATAACCCGCCAAGGCACGGCATTTACACTGACTTCATTGATAAACGACAAGCCCTAGCTTGCCTGTAATGTAAAACCTCTGGAGTCACTAAACGATGCGCAAAACTGCCCTGACCGCTCTGCTTGCCGCCGGCGTTGCCGCTGCCGGCGTTACCGCCAGCACTCAGGCTTTCGCTTACGGTGCGGGCGATATTTATACTCGCGTTGGCGTGGCCAAGGTCGCGCCGAAAAGTGATAACGGCGACATTAATACGCTGGGTATGACCGGCCTTGGCGTGGATGTTGACGACGAGTCCGGCTTTGCCTTTACGGTGGGCTATCGCTTCCACGACAAGATGGGCGTGGAGTTGCTCGCAGCCCTACCCTTCGAGCACGACATCAGCATCGCTGACGGCGCTGTCACTGGCAAAACCAAACACCTGCCGCCCACGCTGACGCTTCAGTACTATCCGCTTGGCGGCACCGCCGCACGCGTCCAGCCTTACATCGGCGCGGGCATCAACTACACGCACTTTTCCGGCGAAGAGGTCAATGTGCCCGGTGCCTCGCTTGAGCTGGAAGATTCCTGGGGTGCGGCCGGCCAGATCGGCATTGACCTGCTGATTGACGATAACTGGGCGATGAACGCCGCTGCCTGGTATATCGATATCGATACCGACACCAAAGTCGCCGGTGCCAACGCCGGCACCGTGGAAATCGACCCGGTAGTCGTCATGGCCGGTATCAGCTATCGCTTCTAAGCGTTTCTGCGCTTTTTCTACTGACCGATTCTCCTCAGCGTTTGGCGCTGCTCGCCATGCGGGCAGCACTTTTTTAATGCCGGGTGATCAGCTCATCGATGCGTTCAACGCTCTGTACGACCAACAGCTGGTCGCTTGCCTTGGCACTCTGCTGCTGAAGGTAGGCCGCAATGGCCGGCGCGACTTCGCATTTCGCCGGCAGCGGCGCCCGAGCTTCAATCAGCGCATAAAGGCGTGCTACGAACACAAAGCGCAGCCACTGCGGCAGCGACATGGTATCCACGCAAAACGGTTGCCGGCTTTCAAACGCCGCGGGCGGCGGTGTTTCAATGCGCCACAGGCTGGTTGCCTTAAGCGTCGCTTCCAGCTCTTCCAGCGCTTGTTCAAGCTCTTGATGTATCGTCATGGGGCACCGTATGGCTAAAGCCGCGTATTATCCCAGTGAGGGGGTGACCTTGCCAAGCACCAGCGGTGGATCGCACAGATCCGACCCATGGATCGCTGCCTTGTGAATCAATTCGCCACTTTGTGGATAATCAGCCCGGCGGTGCCATACGTTATTCACCGGTTCACAGAAAACCTGAAAGAGACTGTGGATAAACTCTGGAAAGGTCGCGCAAAGCCTGATGTCACGGGCTTGTAAGAATATTGCTCATTTTTTGACCAAAACCGCCCTGTGCCCGGATTTTTTCCGTGACGACGGCTGACACCTACCAAGCGGCAAGGTAGAGTGCAGGCTTGCAATGCGGAAGGATGCCATGCAGCCGATTCATACTCTTGATGATTTTTTTACCCGCAGCGGTGCGGACGTCGCCCTTTACCATATGGGCCGGCGCGTTACGCCCTGCACGCGGGATACGCTCGCCGCTTTTGAAAGTGGTACCGCTCCCTGGCCAGAACCCTGGCAAGGTCAGGCGCGACTGGCGGCGGTCTTTCGCCTGGGCGATATGCCGGAGCCCGCCATCTGGTTCTTGAGCCTGCCGTTGGACGAACAGGGCTATCTATCGCCAGCCCAGCGTGATGCCTTTTTGCAGCGGCTGCTGGAAACCCTCGGCCACAGCGCCAACCAGACTGCCGGTACCCAAGGCAGCGACAGCGCCATCGAGCATTTAATGCACGATAACCCGCTGGCGTTTACGCCCGACATGACGTTTCAGGCCGCGCTGAACGCGCGCGCAACGTGGGATGCCAAGCTGCCCCCCAGCCAGTATCTGGCGGCGGTGGAGGCGTTTATCGACGGCCGTTACAGCGATTGGGAAGCGCTGGGCCTGCAGGGTATTGCCGACTATGCCATTCGCATGGATGAGACCGGGCAACAACGGCTGGCCAAGGTGCTACATAAACTGCCAACGCCGATGCTGCGCTCGCTGTGTCATTGCCTGGAGCATCGCCCGCTCGCCGCCGCGCTGGTGGGTGAACTTTGCCAACGTGGTGAGACGGCCGCTACCCATGGCGACGTGGAAACATTTTGTGCCTGCATACGCGCTGTGGGCAGCAGCGATGACGCCCGTGCAGGCATCTGGTATGCCACGCTGCTGGCCGATGAAGCCGCCTGCGGCCCGGACACACTGGCCGCCATTGCCGGGCGCGGCTGGCCACTGCTGGAAGACGGCGAGCGCCTGCCCTTGTTCTTAACTCGCCTGGCACAAGACCCGCGCACCGGTTTTGGCACCGTGGTGCGCGACCTGGCCTTGATTCCGCGTCTGCGGCTGCCCGTCATCGCGCTGCTACGCGATGCCCCCGAAGGCTCTCGCCTGCACGCGCGGCTGCTTGGGCTGACCGGAACGTCATAGCACCGGCGTGCCAGAACAAGGAAATGATGGTGAAGGAGACAGCACTGTGAAAGAACTCCCCTATCAGGCAAAGGCCGTTATTGGCCGTCGTGAAATGGTCACGCTGCCTGAACTGAATCTACACTTATGCTGTAAGACGGACACCGGCGCGCGCACCTCGGTGCTGCATGCCGAAGAGGTTGAAACCTTTGACGACCCGTCCGGCCAGCCGTGGGTGCGTTTTATCACGCGCAGTGGCGGAGCCGACACGCCGGCACACCGGATCACCCAGCCGCTGCACGATCGTCGTCGCATCACCAGCTCAAACGGGCACGCCGAATATCGCCACGTGATTCGCACTATGCTCAACATGGGCGAGCTGTCTTTCCCGGTGGAGCTGACGTTGACGGACCGACGTGACATGCGTCATCCGATGCTGCTGGGACGTCGCGCCATGCGCCGCTTCCTGGTGGCACCCGGCGCCTCTTTTTTACACGGTGAGCCGTAGCCCATTGCGACTCACTCCATTGACGCAACCGCCCGCTTAACCGGCCTGGAGCACTGCATGCACATTGCCCTGCTATCCCGTAACCGTAACCTGTACTCCACCCGGCGCCTGGTTGAAGCGGCCGAAGCCCGCGGCCACAGCGCACGGGTGGTCGATACCTTGCGTTGTTACATGAGTATCGCCTCGCACCATCCGTCGATTCACTACAAAGGGCACAACATCGAGCCGTTTGACGCGGTTATTCCACGCATTGGCTCGTCGGTCACGTTCTACGGCTGCGCGGTACTGCGCCAGTTTGAAATGATGGGCACCTATGTGGTCAACGACTCGGTGTCGATTTCCCGCTCCCGGGACAAGCTGCGCTCGCTGCAGCTCTTGTCGCGCAAGGGGCTGGGGCTACCGATCACCGGCTTTGCCCACTCCCCCGACGATATTCCTGATTTGATTACCATGGTCAAGGGCGCACCGCTGGTCATCAAGTTGCTGGAAGGTACCCAGGGCATTGGCGTGGTGCTGGCGGAAACCAATCAGGCTGCCGAGTCGGTGATTCAGGCATTCATGGGCATGAAAGCCAACATCATGGTGCAGGAGTACATCAAGGAAGCCAAAGGCGCCGACATTCGCTGCTTCGTCATTGGCGACAAGGTCGTCGCGAGCATGAAACGCCAGGCCGCCGACGGCGAGTTTCGCTCCAATCTTCACCGTGGGGGCAGTGCCAGCGTCATTCGTATCACGCCGGAAGAGCGCTCCACGGCCATCCGAGCGGCCAAGGCGATGGGGCTTCGCGTTGCCGGCGTTGACCTTTTACGCGCCAACCACGGACCGGTCATCATGGAGGTCAACTCGTCTCCCGGGCTGCGGGGTATCGAGAGCGCTACCGGCAAGGATATCGCCGGGCTGATCATTGAACATATCGAAAAAAATGCCGTAATAAAGCGCAAAACACCGCATAAACCCAAGGGCTAGCGCGGCGAGTAAAAATAATTGGTCAAGGGGTGGCAAAACCGTGCCACCGCCGCCACAATCTGCGTCACCGAAGGAGGTAGACGCTCATGTTTCTCGATAATCGCCAAGTGGCGATGGACAGCGTATTGGAAGCGCTGGCCGACAGCATCGACTATTTTCAGGATAATATCGAACGCCTGCGACCCTCGCTGCGCGAATGCCTGAAGCCGCTATACGAAGAGCGTCTTAAACAAATGCACAAGCTGCAGCGGCTGGCACGCAAGCACCTTAAAATGCTGCCCCGGGATGCCGACGTCGAGCGTGATGATTTCCTGTGGCTGTGGAGCCGCCTGAAAAGCTTTGTCGGCAACGACAGCCAGGTGCTGATTAGCGAGCTACTCGAGCAGGAGCGCGTGCTGATGCAGGCGCTATCGACGCTGTTCACCCACCCGCTGCCGGATCCGATCGAGCCGGTGGTGGAAGAATGCATGAAAGGCTGCCGCCAGCTGATTCGTGAGCTTTACGGACTGCAAAAGCGCAAGGCGCGGCGCTAACGTGACTCGTCGTCAGCACTGACTTCGACAACGGTCTCGAGGAGCGGTGGCCTCACCGCTTCATCGGGCATCAGAATGGGTTCGGGCGGGCCGAGAAAATACGGCTCGCGACCCCACAGATACAGATCCCCCAGCGCCGCCACCCGGGCGAGACTTTCACGTAGCCTTAGCCGCCATTCTCCGGCCACAGCACCGGCACTTGCCACGCAGCCGGTTACCTCCATACCCCGCGCACGGGCAATGTAAATGGCTCGCGGCAAATGCCAGCGCTGGGTAATCAGTACCGCTTTATCGACCTGAAACACATCCTGCGCGCGGGCCAGCGTATCGAAGGTGCTGAAACCGGCAAAGTCCATTGTCAGCTGCTCAGGTGCAACGCCGCGCTTGTTCAAATCGTGCCACATTGCGCGCGGCTCGTTATACGCCCGCGTGCGGTTATCCCCTGAAAGCAGTAAATGCCTGACCCGCCCGCTATGGATAAGCCGTGCCGCAGTATCCATCCGTGCGTTGAAGTGCGGATTGCGCACGCCGGTACGCGTCCAGCTCGACGTGCCGAACACCACGCCGATACGCTGCGACTGGCAGTGTGCCACGTTGGACTGAATATACGGCGCGCTGTGAGACAGCACCCAGAGGTTGCCGGCCACCCACAGCAGTACCGCCAGCAGCAACAGGGCGCCCAGCAACATTAATAGCTGCTTCATTCCGCCAAGCAGCCGCTGCATCATCCGCTGATAGCCTTAAAGCTGATATCTTTAAAACATGCCCAGTTCAAGCTTGGCCTCGTCACTCATCATTTCCCGACTCCACGGCGGGCTGAATACGATTTCCGTATGCACCTTATGGATTTGCGTTGCGCCGAGAATCTTGTTGCGCGCATCGGCGGCAATCACATCGCCCATGCCGCACCCCGGTGCGGTGAGGGTCATACGAATAGTGACCATACGTTCGCCGGTAATCAAGTGCTCGATGCGACAGCCGTACACCAGGCCCAGATCAACGATATTGACCGGAATTTCGGGGTCAAAGCAGGTACGCATCTGATCCCAGACAAACTGCTCGATGGCGTCATCGTCGGCATCTTCAGGCAGCGTCGGGCGCGGCAACGATTCCAGCCCCAGCGCGTCGAGGTTACTGCCTTCAATCAGGTATAACCGCCCTTCAAACCCGACGCTGACCGAACTGCCTTTGGCCTGCATCACGCTGACCACGCTGTCCTCGTTCAGGTTCACCGTATTGCCAAAGGGGATCGCGATGCCGTCCACGTCGCGCTGCAACGGTAGCATCTGGCCTTTTTCCAGCGCGGCGATCTGCTCGATATCCATAACGTTCCTTAACGTAGCATGCCAATCACGCGGTTGAGCGCGGCAATAAAGATGTCCACTTCTTCACGGGTATTATACGCCGCAAACGATGCCCGACAGGTAGCATCGACGCCAAAATGGTTAAGCAGCGGCTGGGCACAGTGGTGGCCAGTGCGGATGGCAACGCCAAGCTGGTCAATCAACAGGCCGATATCCTGGGAATGTGCGCCGTCTACCACAAACGACAGCACGCCGGCCTTATGCGGCGCCGTGCCCAGAATACGCAGCCCGTCGATTTTGCTGATGTCCCGGGTCGCCTGACGCAGTAGCTCTTGCTCCCACTGGCCAATGGCGCCAAGACCGATGCTTTGCACCCATTCAAGCGCGCGTCCCAGCGCGATAACTTCGGCAATCGCCGGCGTGCCGGCCTCGAACTTGTGGGGAATCTCGGCAAAGGTGGAGCCGTCAAACGAGACGGTCCGGATCATCTCACCGCCACCCTGCCACGGCGGCATGGCCTCGAGCAGCTCGCGCTTGCCGTAAAGCACGCCGACGCCCGTGGGGCCGTAGACTTTATGACCGGAAAACGCATAGAAATCGGCATCAATGGCTTGAACATCCACCGCCTGGTGCGGCACGGCCTGAGCGCCATCCACCAGAATCAGCGCGCCCGCCCGATGAGCCGCAACGGCCATGTCAGCGACCGGATTCACCGTACCAAAGGCGTTGGAGACGTGGTTAACCGCTACCAGCCGCGTACGCTCATTCAATAGTTCAAGGTACGCCACCTGATCCAACGCGCCGTCGGCATCCACCGGAACCACCTTGAGGGTAAAGCCAATTTCACGGGCCAGCAGCTGCCAGGGGACAATATTGGAATGGTGCTCCAGCATCGACACCAGCACTTCGTCACCGGGAGCAAGGTTCGCGCGCCCCCAGCTGTTGGCCACCAGATTGATGGCTTCGGTGGTGCCACGGGTGAAAATAATCTGGCGCGCATCCGGTGCGTTCAAAAAGCCCCGCACCGTTTTTCGCGTGCCTTCAAACGCGGCGGTCGCCTCGTCGGCCAGCGTATGCAGGCCACGATGAATGTTGGCGTTATAGCGGCCGTAGTAGTCGCTGAACACGTCAATCACCGGCTGCGGGGTCTGGCTGGTCGCCGCGTTATCCAGATACACCAGCGCCTTGCCGTGGACCTTGCGTTGCAGCACGGGAAACTCCTCGCGCAACCGCGCAACATCCAGCGGTGCTTCGCCTAACGGGGAAGCGTCCTGCGATGCGGCGCCCGCTAACAACGGCTCGGCGGCGATGTGGGACATGCGACACTCCTTTATAACGTTCGGCCCATGACGTTCGATCCATGGCTTCGGATAGCGCGCCGGCGGCGCACTTGGTTACTCGTTCAGCGCCGCCGCCGTTTCCACAAGACCGGCAAGATTGAAACGCTCGGGCAGTTTCCCGGCCACGGCCAGCTCGACGCGCTCGGCGATCACGTCCAGCGCCACGGCCTCCAGCACTTCGCCGGCGAACGCCAGCGTCAACAGCCCACGAGCGCTTTGCTCGTCCAGCCCACGGGTGCGCAGCGCATAGATGGCTTCCTCATCGAGCTGGCCGGTGGTCGTGCCGTGGGAACATTTGACGTCGTCGGCGTAGATCTCGAGCTCGGGCTTGGTGTCGATGTGTGCCCGATCGGACAACAGCAGGTTCTGATTGCTCTGGAAGCCTTCGATCTGCTGGCTGTCGCGCTTGACGTATACCCGGCCGTTGAACACGCCGTGAGCACGGTCGTCGAGAATACCTTTATAGTTCTCGCGGGAAAACGTCAGCGGCGCGTTGTGGTTCACCTTGGTGTGGTTATCCACGTGCTGGCGACCCTGGCCGAAAAACAGCCCGTTAAAGGTAGCTTCGGCGCCCTTGCCGTTAAGGTCACTGATCAGGTCGTTGCGCACCAGCGCGCCGCCCAGGTTCAGGTTATGCGACACGTAGCGGCTGTCGCGGCCCTGCTCAACGTGAATGCTGGCTACGTGATAGTCTCCCAGCGGCGCTTCCTGAAGCTTATAATGCGTAAGAATCGCCCCGCGGTCGAGCATCAGCTCAGCCACCGTGTTGGTGAAGTTCTTCGCGTTGGCCTCGCCGGTGTAGTGCTCGATAATGGTCGCTTCGCTGCGGCCTGCGGCTTCTACCAGTACGCGCGGATGACACATGGTCGGCGCATCGTTGTCGCGCGATAAAAACTGCAGCAGGATGGGCTTTTCCAGTGCGCAACCGGCGCTCAGGCGAATCACCGCGCCCTCTTCCATAAAGGCCGTGTTGAGCGCGGAAAAGGCCGAAAACTCCACGCCAGTCAGCCGGCCCAGCGGGCCGCCCACGGCTTCGTGGTTGTCTTCCAGTGCCTGAGACAGCGGCAGCACCTGCACGCCCTGAGGCAGATCTTGCACGTCGGAAAGCGCCGGTGCATACACGCCGTCAACGAACGTCAGGCGATAGGCCTCGAGCGGCAGCGTGAGCGCGGCTGCACTGGCCGGTGAAAAATCACTGCCGGCGGCCAGCGCAAAGTTGCCCCGGGCAATATCGCGCACGTTGGTGTATTTCCACTCTTCATCGCGACGAGTGGGAAAACCCATCGCCTCGAAGCGCGCGGCCCCGGCCTGACGGCGGGCGGCAATCCAGGTGGGCTCCGGCTCGCGCTGGCTGTCGCGCGCTTTCAGCGTGTCCAGAAAAGTTAACGTCTCGCTCATGCCGCTGACTCCTCGATACCTTCATAGCCGTTTGCCTCAAGTTCGCGGGCAAGCTCGGCATTACCGCTTTTGACGATGCGGCCATCCACCAGCACGTGCACGAAGTCGGGCACCACATAGTCCAGCAGGCGCTGGTAGTGGGTCACCAGCAGAATCGCGCGCTCTTCATTGCGCAAGCTGTTGACGCCGTCGGCGACGACGCGCATGGCGTCGATATCCAGACCCGAGTCGATCTCGTCAAGCATTGCCAACCGCGGCTGAAGCACCAGCATCTGCAGAATTTCGTTACGCTTTTTTTCGCCGCCGGAGAAGCCTTCGTTCACTGCACGCTGCAGAAAACTCGCATCCATCTTCATGTAGGCGATCTTTTCCTTGATCAGCTTCATGAATTCGGGCGCGGGAATTTCGCCTTCGCCACGCGCGGTGCGCTGGGCGTTCAGCGCCGCCTTGAGCAGATAGATATTCTTGACCCCGGGAATCTCTACCGGGTATTGAAAGCCCAGCAGCAGACCGGCGCGGGCGCGCTCTTCGATTTCCATTTCGAGCACGTCGCGGCCGTCGTAAAGGATCGTGCCCTGGGTGACTTCATAACCATCTTTACCCGCAATAACGGCGGAAAGCGTGGACTTACCCGCGCCGTTGGGACCCATGATGGCGTGGACTTCGCCGGCGTTGATGGTCAGCGTCAGCCCTTTGAGAATTTCGTTGCCTTCAACCGAAACGTGCAGATCGTTAACTTCAAGCATGTTGATACCCTTATTCCAATACGATGACGTAAAGCGTTTTCAATGCGTAGCCGGTTAGCCGACCGCGCCTTCCAGCGTGACGTTAAGCAATGCTTCGGCCTCGACGGCGAACTCCATCGGCAGCTCCTGGAAAACGTCCTTACAGAAGCCGTTGACGATCATGCTGACGGCGTCTTCTTCGGAGATACCCCGGCTCTGGCAGTAAAACAGCTGGTCTTCGCCGATTTTCGAGGTCGTGGCCTCGTGCTCGACGGTGGCCGTGCTGTTGGTGATTTCCTGATACGGGAACGTATGCGCGCCGCAGGTATCGCCAATCAGCAGCGAATCACACTGGGTAAAGTTACGCGCGCCCTTGGCCCGCGGACCGATCTTGACCAGGCCACGGTAGGACTGATCGCTGCGGCCGGCGGAAATCCCCTTCGCCACGATGTAGGAGCGGGTGCCTTCGCCGATGTGTACCATCTTGGTGCCGGTGTCGGCCTGCTGGCGGCCGCCGGTGACCGCGACGGAGTAAAACTCGCCGATGCTGTCTTTCCCGCGCAGCATGCACGACGGATATTTCCAGGTAATCGCCGAGCCGGTCTCGACCTGAGTCCAGCTGATGCGCGAACGCTCGCCGCGGCAGTCGCCGCGCTTGGTGACAAAGTTGTAAATGCCGCCAACGCCGTTTTCGTCGCCCGGGTACCAGTTCTGTACGGTGGAATACTTGATGTAGGCGTCGTCCAGCGCCACCAGCTCGACCACTGCCGCGTGAAGCTGGTTTTCATCGCGCATGGGCGCGGTGCAGCCTTCCAGGTACGACACTTCGGCACCGCTTTCGCAGATGATCAGCGTGCGCTCGAACTGCCCGGTGTTTTCCGCGTTGATACGGAAATAGGTGGAAAGCTCCATGGGGCACTTCACGCCCTTGGGCACAAATACGAAAGAGCCGTCGGTAAACACCGCCGAGTTAAGCGTGGCAAAGTAGTTATCGTTTTTGGGCACCACCGTGCCCAGATACTGTTTGATCAGCTCGGGGTACTTTTGGATGGCCTCGGAAATGGAGCAAAAAATCACCCCGGCTTCGCCCAGCTCTTCCTTGAACGTGGTGATCACCGACTCTGAGTCGAACACCGCGTCCACGGCAACGCCGGCAAGGGCGGCGCGCTCGTGCAGGGGAATACCCAGTTTTTCATAGGTTTCCAGCAGTTTGGGGTCGACTTCGTCCAGGCTCTGGGGGCGGTCTTCGGGGCGCTTGGGTGCGCTGAAGTAAGAAATGCTCTGATAGTCGATTGGCGGGTAATCAAGGTGCGCCCAGGACGGCGTCTTCATTGTCAGCCACTGGCGGTACGCATCAAGACGCCATTCCAGCATCCACTCGGGCTCGCCTTTTTTCTGGGAAATAAAGGCGATGGTATTCTCATCCAATCCCGGTGGAAGCGTGTCACTTTCAATATCGGTAACAAAACCGTCCTTGTACTCGCGACGCACCAACTGTTCCATTTCTTCAGTTGCCATTGGTCATACCCTCCGGGCAGTTGGGTGGCGAGGCCTGCTCGCCTATAACATAAATGAAGGCGGCTTAAGCCGTGGCCGCCGATAAACTGATACTTTGAATAGGTAGGCGTACCGGCATTTTCAGCGGTGCGGTATCGGCCAGGTGCGCTAGCGTAACGCCTTCCAGCAGCGTGCGTATGGCCAGCGACACCCGCTGCCAGTTGTCGGCAACGCCGCAGGTATCTACCAGCTCGCAATCACCTTCCGCCTGGCTGCACTCCGTCATCGCCACGGGGCCTTCAATCGCCGAGATAATCTCGGCGGCGGTGATTCTGGATGCCGGACGCGCCAGCTGGTAGCCGCCCTGGGCGCCGCGTAGCGAAGTCAACAGCCCGGCACGCACCAGCATCTTGAGCGTTTTCTTCACCGTCGGCGTGGGCAGTTTGACCACCTCGGCCAGCTCAGCGGCCGCATGCGGCGTATCCGGATGGCGAGCAATCTGTGCCATGACCACGGCGGCGTAGTCGGTCAACCGCGAAAGCTTGAGCATAGTGTCTCCCCGTGCGCCAGCGATGGCGTTGCCACCGCTGACATCTAATTGGAGACCATTTTAGTCCTGTATGACCGGGTTGTAAAGCCTTGGCACAAAATACGCTGCCGTCATGCTGACTTGGCGGCATGTTCGACGCATTTATCAACGCAAACGACAATCGTTTCTATTTTATGCGTCATCCCCCTCCGGCTGCCGCCATAAAAAAACCCGCCAGCACGATGTGCGGGCGGGTTTGACGTGATGCGCTGCCTGGACGAACACAGACACGTTTCAGGCGATATCTAAGCGCGTTGGTAGGTGCCAATCAAGCGGCTCATCCCCAGCAGGTGCGGCTCCACTTCTTTCAGCAATTCGACAAGCGTCAACCCGCTGGGCAATGAGGTGTGGCAGTCGAGCGCCAGCACCCAGAAATAATAATGGTGTTTGCCATGGCCTTCCGGCGGCAGGGGGCCTTTGTAGCCTATATCGCCGCCATCATTTTTCCCTGAAGTACCCACTGCCGTGTTTTCTTCAAGCGCCAGCGTGTCGGCCGACAGGTTGTAAAGCGACCAGTGCACAAAACCGTAAGTACCGTGCTGGATCAGCGGCGCATCCGGATCGTGGCAAATAACGGCAAAGCCTTGGGTGCCTTCCGGCGGATTCTCCCAGGCAAGCGCCGGCGACACGTCGTCACCTTCGCCGGAGTGCTTTTCAGGAATCGTGCGGTGATGCTCAAACGCGGGGCTTGTCACCTTAAGCTCTGACGGGGCAAATGCCATATCCATCTCCTTGCTGTCGCGTGGTGTCACCAACGCCGGCAAAAGCGCGGGTGACGGTGACCCTTACCGTAACGACAAGCCCCGCTGGCGGCAAGATGCGCCAGCGGGGCTTATACACTTCCACTTTAGCGATTAACGCGTTGCAGCGTTACTTCAGCCGCTCGAACACCGTGGCGACGCCCTGCCCCATGCCGATACACATGGTCGCAAGCCCAAACGTGGTATCGCGGTTTTGCATCACGTTCAACAGCGTGGTGGCAATCCGCGCGCCGGAGCAGCCCAGCGGGTGGCCCAGCGCAATCGCGCCGCCATTCAGGTTGACCTTGTCGTCCATCGCGTCGAGGAAACCCAGATCTTTCAACACCGGCAGCCCCTGGGCCGCAAAGGCTTCGTTGAGCTCAACGGTTTGAATGTCGTTGGCAGTCAGCCCCGCCGCTTTCAGCGCTTTCTGGCTCGCAGGCACCGGGCCATAGCCCATAATGGAAGCATCGCAGCCGGCGACACCGGTGGATACCACTTTGGCCATCGGCTCAAGCCCGAGCGCCTGGGCGCGCTCGTAGCTCATCACCGCCATGGCCGATGCCCCTACCGACAGCGCCGATGAGGTACCTGCCGTCACGGTGCCGCTGCGCGGGTCGAACGCGGGCTTGAGCTTGGCCATGTCGGCAAGGTTGGCGCCGGCGCGGATCACTTCGTCGTTTTTGATCAGGGCTTTAACGCCGCCGGCGTCGTGGCCTTCAATGCCGATAATTTCGTTATCGAAAAGCCCCTGCTCCATGGCCGCCTGCGCACGCTGATGGGAGCGCACGCCGAACTTGTCCTGATCTTCGCGCGAGATGCCGTGCATCTTGCCCAGCAGCTCGGCGGTCAGCCCCATCATCATCGCCGCTTTGGCGGCGTACTTGCTCGCGCCCGGGTTAACGTCCACGCCGTGAGCCATGGGCACGTGCTCCATGTGCTCGACCCCGCCGATCAGGTAAAAGTCGCCCATGCCGGCCTTGATGTTGGCGCTGGCGATGTGCAGCGCGGTCATCGACGAGCCGCACAGACGGTTGACCGTTTGTGCCGGCACGCTGCGCGGAATCCCGGTCATGATGGCCGCGTTGCGGGCGATGTTCATCGCCTGCTCGAGGGTCTGGTTAACGCAGCCCCAGATCACGTCGTCGACTTCGGCCGGATTGAGGTTGGGATTGCGATCAAACAGCGCCTGCATGGTAGCGGCTGACAGGTTTTCTGCACGCACGTGACGAAACGCGCCGTTTTTGGCCTTGGCCATGGGGGTGCGTACGGCGTCGACCACCACGATGTCTCTCGGATTCAAACTCATCATTCTCTCCTTTGCGCGGTGGCTTACTCGGCGGCGTAAAAGCGGGCGTTGGTTTGCGCCATTTGGCGCAGCTGTTCGGTCGGCGCGTAAAGCGGCCCCAGCTCGTCGGCCAGGGTATCGGCCAGCTTGACGAACTCGGCCACGCCCAGCGCGTCGATGTAGCGCAACGCCCCGCCGCGGAACGGCGGAAAGCCGATGCCGTAAATCAGCGCCATGTCGGCCTCTGCCGGCGAGTCGACGATGCCGTCTTCCAGGCAGCGCACGGTTTCCAGGCACAGCGGCACCATCATGCGGGCGATGATGTTGTCGTCGGAGAACTCCTGCTTCTCGCCAACTACGTCTTGCAGCAGCGTATAGACCGTCTCGTCGCTGACCTTTTTCGGCTTGCCTTTCTTGTCTTCCTCGTAGGCGTAAAAACCCTTGGCGTTTTTCTGCCCGAGACGGTCGTCGTCAAACATGACCTGAATGGCGGTTTTGCTATCCCGCGCCATACGCTCGGGGAAGCCTTCGGCCATCACCTCGTTGGCGTGCACGGCGGTGTCCATGCCGACAACGTCGAGCAGGTACGCCGGCCCCATCGGCCAGCCGAATTTTTCCATCACCTTGTCGACGCGCTGGAAGTCGGCGCCTTGTTCCACGAGGAAACTGAAGCCGCCGAAATACGGGAACAGCACGCGGTTGACCAGAAAACCGGGGCAGTCGTTGACCACAATCGGCGTTTTGCCCATGGCGCGGGCATAAGCGACGGTGGCGGCCACGGCGGCGTCGGAGGTTTTTTCACCGCGGATGACTTCCACCAACGGCATACGGTGCACGGGGTTGAAAAAGTGCATGCCGCAGAAGTTTTCCGGACGCTTGAGGTTCTGCGCCAGACGGCTGATCGAAATGGTCGAGGTGTTGGAGGTTAAAATGGTGCTTTCGCCCACCTGCTCTTCCACTTCGGCAAGCACAGCGCCTTTCACCTTGGGGTTTTCCACCACGGCTTCGACGACCAGATCGACGTTGCCGAAGTCGCCGTAGGACAGCGTCGGGCGGATATTGCTGAGCTTTTCCGCCATCTGCTCAACCGTCAGCTTTTTGCGTTCGATTTGCTTAGCAAACAGCTTGCGCGCTTCTTTCAGGCCAAGCTCGATGGCGTCGCCCTGAATGTCCTTCATGATAATCGGCGTGCCCTTGGAGGCACTCTGATAGGCGATACCGCCACCCATGATACCGGCGCCCAGCACCGCCGTTTGCTCAACATTGTCCGCCTGCTTGGCGTAGCTAGCGGCCTTTTTCTTCACCACCTGGTCGTTCATGAACAGACCAATCAGGTTAAAGGCCACGTCGCTGAGCGCCAGCTTGGCAAAGCTCTGCGCTTCGATGCGCTGGGCGCGGGCGCGCTCTTCACCGGCGCCTTTCTGGATAACGCGAATCGCCTCGACCGGCGCCGGGTAGTTCGGTCCGGCCTTGCCGGCGACAAAGCCCTTGGCGGTTTCAAACGCCATCATCTGCTCGATGGCGTTGAGCTTGAGCGGGCCTTTTTTCTCGGCGCGACGCGGGGCTATATCGAGATCACCGGCGTTGGCGCGGTCCAGCAGCGTGCGCGCCGCGGCCAGCAGCTCTTCATTGGACACTACGGCGTCAACCGCGCCCATTTTCAGTGCGACATCAGCGCGGTTTTGCGTGCCGCCGGCAATCCACTCAATGGCGTTATCGGCACCGATCAGGCGCGGCAGGCGCACGCAGCCGCCCCAGCCGGGGACAATACCCAGCTGGGTTTCGGGCAGGCCGATTTTGGCGCTATCGGCCATCACGCGAAAGTCAGCAGTCAACAGAACTTCACAGCCGCCGCCCAGCGCCAGCCCGTTAATGGCCGCGACCGTGGGAAACGGCAAGTCTTCGATCGCGTTGAAAATGTCGTGAACCTTGAGGTTCATCTCGACCAGGTAGTCTTCGCCTTTATCAAAGAGGCCGTGAAACTCGGTGATATCCGCCCCGACAATAAAGGCCTCTTTGCCGCTGGCGAGAATCAGCCCCTGCAGGCCGCTTTCGGCTTGCAGCGCGGCCACCGCCTCGCCCAGCTCGGCCACCGTCTTGCTTGAAAGCGTATTGACGGACTCGCCCTGCGCATCAAAAGTGAGGGTTGCGATGTCGCCATCGCCGCGCGCCACCGTAATGGCATTACCTTGATAGATCATCCGCGCTGCTCCACAAAGTCATATTCATACGATCGTTTGATCGGGTAAGCTTGGGTGAGATGCCAAGTGACGTCAAGCCTCGACCTTAGGCTAACCGCGAAATGGCCTCTGTGCCGACCATCTATAGATAGAACGCGTCTGTTATTTGTGGTCGGTTATGAATAGTATGCTTTTTTTGCCATCGCCGGGCAGCCCGATCATGCACGCTATTCTTACGCCGCAACGTATCGCCAGACTGCAAACCTTCGCCGAATCGCTCGTGGCCCGCCTGAAACCCTGGAGCTGGCTGTGGCCACCCATCGCGTTTGGCGCCGGGCTCGGCAGTTTTTTTCTGGTGGATCGCCAGCAGTGGCTGGGGGCAGCACTGGCGCTGGGCCTTATGTTCGCCTGGTTGCTCTTGCTCTCGGAAAGTCTGATTGGCAGTTGGCTTGCGCGCCGCGGCTACCCCACGTTGCCCCGTGGCATCAGCACCTTCATCGCCCAGATGATCCACCAGGAAACGTTGTTTTTCACGCTGCCGTTTGTGCTCGCCACCACCGTCTGGAATAGCGGGCAGAGCATGTATGCCCTGCTGGTCATGGGCATGGCAGTGCTGTCGATTGCCGACCCGCTGTATTACGGCATCGCCGGACGTTTTCGCAGCCTGTATTTTATTTTTCACGCCCACTGCGTGTTTCTCGTGGTGCTGGTTACGCTGCCCATCATGCTCCACCTGACCACCGATGAAAGCCTGCTGTTGGCGCTTGGGGCGACGCTCCTGGCGGCTATTCCCAGCTTTCTTCACCTGCTGAAACGGCGCTCTCCGGGGCGCTGGCTGGCCTTTTTTGCCATTGCCCTGCTGCTTACGCTGGGCGGGTTCATGGGACGCATCTGGGTGCCGCCGGTAAGTCTGTGGATGACCGGCAGCGCCCTGTCACCGGCGTTGGATATTCAACGGCGAACGCCCCAGGGGAGCATCGCCCTGACCCCCGACGCCCTGCAGGCCCAGGGGCTTTACGTGTACACCGCCATTCGTGCGCCACGCGGCCTGAGCGAAACCATCACCCACGTCTGGCATCAGAATGGCGAGCGCCTTGACAGCATTGCGCTGGATATCGCTGGCGGGCGCGAACAGGGGTACCGCGCCTGGAGCCACAAGACGAACTTTCCCGATGATCCGCGTGGCGACTGGCGGGTAGATATCATGACCGAAGGCGGCCAGCGGCTCGGGTTGCTGCGCTTTCACGTCGATGATGAGCCTGCGCGCGCCACTCAGGCGGATAGCCATATTCGTCCGACCGGCATCAGCCGGTTACACTTGCGCGGGTTTATTCCCGGGCAAGGCAAAAGCGCACCGTAGGTTTAGGGGTCAGGCTGAGCTTTACCTTGCATTCCACCCGCCTCACGATGACAATTCTCACGATCGTTTCTCTGCAGGTAGTTTGTCACCCATGGCTACGTCACTTGGTTTTCGCATTGCCCGTCTTCCCCATCTCTGGCGCTCCATTCTGGACCGGCGTCTGGCGCCTCTGGGGCTGACCCAGACGCGCTGGGTCACGCTGTATCATCTCTGGCGCATGGGCGACGGTCAGCCACAGTGTGATCTGGCTCGCGCCATCGGCGTCGAGGCGCCGTCGCTGGTGCGTACGCTTGGCCAGCTGGAGGATCAGGGCCTGATTGAACGCCGCGCCTGCGAAAGCGACCGGCGTACCAAGCGTCTGTATCTGACCGCCGAGGCCATGCCGCTACTGGAAAAAATCGGCCGCGTCGCTGATGACGCCCGCCAGGAAATGCTCGCCGGTTTAAGCGAAGACGATATCGAACAGCTGGATCGCTGGCTAGCTATTATCGAAGACAACGGCCTGACGCTACAGGAGCGCGATCAGACCGCGGATACGTGCGACTAACGAATTTCAGGAGCCACGCTCGGTACGGCCAACGGCCTGACGCCGGGGCGATCGGCATAGCCGCCCAGGCTATCGCGAAGCACCGCGGCCGCGTCAACGCAGGGCGCAAAGCTTTCGGCGGTGCCCGACTCCCACCACCACAGCGTGAGCGCTACTTCGCTTGACTGCACCATCAATACGTCATCGGGCAACAGCGCCATCAGTGCCTTCAGCCTTGCCTGTGCCGTCTCCGGCAGCGGGCGCAACGGTGCAATACGAAAGCGCCAGCCGTCGACATAGCGGGCCAGCGCAGCGCTGGCGACGGCGTCGCGCACCAGCACAAAATCAGGCCCCGGATGCTCGCCGGGGTAGCGCAGCCGGTAGGCGGGCATTTTCCCCCTGACCAGATGCAGCGGCGCATCCTGCCTTGCCACTTCAACGCCGTTGTCGCGTGCCATCGCGCGCAGCTGCGTATGCCGGTGCTGGCGCGGGCTGGGTTTGAGCCACATGACCGGTGATATCACCATCATCACGATAAACCCGATAATTAACCATTCCATGCTCTCGCCTCTGCGTTGTTACGTACGGATTCCGGCGTTCAAGGCGTAAAATCCGAGCGCAAGCCGTTGTTAAACCGCGCGACTCAGCCTAAAGTAAAGACAGGTAAGCTGCCTTTTACGCATCACTATTTCACCACGGCGGAGGGATAACATGAGCTATCACCATATTCTGGTGGCGGTTGATTTGACCAAGGACTCGCACAAGGTGCTCGAACGCGCCATGGCCATTGCCGAACGTAATGACCATGCCAAGATTTCGATCATGCATACCCTGGAGCCGCTGGGTTTCGCCTACGGCGGCGATATCCCCATGGATTTGACCAGCATTCAGGACCAGCTGGATGATCATGCGAAAAAACGCCTGGGCGAAATTGCAGCGCCGCATGTGGTCGAGGACAACCAGCACGTAGTGGTAGGCATGCCGGATACGGAAATCCACCGCTTTTCTGCCGATAACGGCGTGGATTTAATCGTGGTGGGTTCCCACGGCCGTCACGGCTTTGCCCTGCTGCTGGGCTCCACCTCCACCGGCGTCCTCCACGGTGCGCAGTGCGACGTACTCGCCGTTCGCGTAGGTAAAGAAAGCGACGAATAGCGCGGCACGCCCCGTGTCACAAGGCGCCCTTGAGGCGCCTTTTTTATCTTAACGGTAACAATCACCGGCCGGCATGATAGCCAACGGCGCCATTCTTCCCAACGCTATTGCCCTTCCGTCATCGCTTCCAGTTCCATCCAGCGCTCCATGACGGCTTCAAGAGCCTGCTGCGCGTCGTCCAGCTCTTTTAGCCTGGCCGTTACCGTGTCGGCCGGCTGCTGGTAAAACGCCGGATCGCCGGTCGTTGCTTCAAGCGTTTCTACCTGTTGCTCCAGCCGCTCAATATCTGCCGGCAGGCTATTCAGTTCGCGCTGCAGCTTGTAGGAAAGCTTGACGCTTTTTTTCACCGGAGCAGCGGGTGCTTCCGCCGGGGTGGGCGCGGCTTCCCGGGTGGGCTCGGTCTGTTGGCGGGCCGCGCCTTCCCAGGGTGCCGGCGGCAGCGTGCCACCCTGACGCACCCAGTCGGTATAGCCGCCCACGTACTCGCGTACCTGCCCTTCGCCTTCAAACGCCAGTACACTGGTCACCACGTTATCCATGAACGTCCGGTCGTGAGATACCAGCAGCAGCGTGCCGTCGAAATCCAGCAGCAGCTCTTCCAAAAGCTCCAGCGTTTCCATGTCCAGGTCGTTGGTCGGCTCATCCAGCACCAGCACGTTGGCGGGCTGGGTAAACAGCTTGGCCAGCAGCAGACGATTGGATTCACCGCCCGACAGCGCCCTCACCGGCTGACGCACCCGCTCCGGGGTAAACAGAAAGTCTTGCAAGTAGCTCATCACATGGCGGTCTTTGCCCCCCACAGAAACGTGGTCACTGCCCTGCGCTACGTTGTCGTAAACGGTTTTTTCAAGCTCCAGGCCGGCGCGCAGCTGGTCAAAATAGGCCACGTTGAGGTTGGTGCCCAATTTGACGCTGCCCTCGGTGGGCTCAAGTTCGCCCAGCAAGATTTTCAGCAGCGTGGTTTTGCCCGCGCCGTTACGTCCCAAAAAGCCGATGCGATCGCCACGCTGTATTTCAATGTTGAAGTCATCAATGATCGCTTCATCACCAAAGCGATGGGTCAGGTGCTTGAGCTCAACGACTCGCTTGCCCGTGCGCTCGCCGCGATCCACGTTCAGATTGGCCGTGCCCTGGCGTTCACGACGCTGCCCGCGATCGGCGCGCATCTGCTCAAGCGCGCGTACCCGGCCTTCGTTGCGGGTGCGGCGCGCCTTGACCCCCTGGCGTATCCAGGCTTCTTCCTGGGCCAGCTTTTTATCAAACTCGGCGTTTTCTCGCGCTTCCACTTCCAGCTCGTGCTGCTTGCGCTCCTGATAAACGGCATAGCTGCCGGGATAGCGTCCCAGCTTGCCGCGATCAAGCTCCAGCACATGGGTGGCAAGCTTGGATAAAAACGCCCGGTCGTGCGTGATCAGCAGCACCGCGCCGCGAAAGGCCAGCAACTGCTCTTCGAGCCAGGCGATGGTATCCAGATCCAGGTGGTTGGTGGGCTCGTCAAGCAGCAGCAAATCGGGCTCGGCGACCAACGCGCGCGCCAGCGCCACGCGCCGACGCCAGCCGCCGGACAACGCGTTCATCTCGGCATCGGGCGGCAGGCCCAGACGCGTGAGTATGATGTCGATACGCTGGTGAAATAACCAGCCGTCAATCGCCTCGATCCGCGTTTGCAGCGTGGCCATGCGATCCATGTCGGGGTCGGCGTCAGTAATCAGGTGATGATATTCCGACAATAGCTCGCCGGCTTCCGGCAAGCCTTGGGCCACCATGTCAAAAATCGTCATGCCCGACGATTCCGGAAGCTCCTGAGCCAGCACGCCAATTTTCAGCCCCGGCGCACGCCAGATAAGGCCGTCGTCAGGCTGAATCTCGCCGTCGACCAGCTTTAAAAGCGTCGACTTTCCCGTGCCGTTACGCCCGACCAGCGCCAACCGCTCGCCTTTTTCTATCGTCAGATCGGCGTTATCCAACAGGACATGGGTGCCGTAAGCCAGCTGTAGCTGTTCAAGTCGTAACAAGGTCACGCGATTTCCTCCTCCAATGCGGGGCGCGTAGTGTAACCCATGCGGCCACTCAGGTGGTGCCACTCGCCGAGGCGGATGTCAGGGGTTACACTACGCGGCTTCTCGCACGGCATGGTTATTACCATGCGTTTGTAATATTCATTTTTACCGCTCTATTTTTCTCACTCATGCTTGCACAGGAGCCTTGTGTGGCAAACGCCCCTTTTGATGACGCGTTACCCGATGCGCTTACGTTTCGTGCGCCGTCGCCGCTGGTGGATATTGGTGCCAACCTGACCCACCAAAGCTTTCACCGCGATCTGGATACGGTGCTTGAGCGCGCACGCGCCGCGAACGTCACCACGCTTATTCTGACCGGCACGGATCTGGCCCACGCCGAACAGGCGGCTGCGCTAGCCGAGCGCCACCCGGGGCTTTATGCCACTGCCGGCGTGCATCCCCACGATGCCAGCGGCTGGAACCCGACGCTTGCCCGGCAAATGGCCGCGCTTTACGACCACCCCAAGGTGGTGGCCGTGGGCGAGTGCGGGCTGGATTTTAATCGCAATTTCTCCACTCCCGCCGAACAAGAGCACGCCTTTGAAGCACAGCTAGCGCTTGCCGCACAAAGCGGCCTGCCGCTTTTTCTGCACGAACGTGACGCTGGCCCACGCATGCGCGATATACTCAAGAGTTGGCGCGACGATATCAGTCAGGCCGTTGTGCACTGTTTTACGGCCGATAAAGACACGCTTTACGGCTATCTCGACCTGGACCTGCACATCGGCCTGACCGGCTGGCTGTGCGACGAACGTCGTGGCCACCACTTGCGCCCGCTGGTCAGCGACATTCCGTTGAACCGGCTGATGGTGGAAACCGATTGCCCCTATTTGCTCCCGCGCAACCTGCCGGCCAAGCTCAAGGGGCGGCGCCATGAGCCGGCGCTGCTGCCGTGGATTGTGCGTGAGATTGCCCACTGGCGCGGCATCAGCGATGCCGAACTGGCCGCTGCTACCACTCAGACCGCCGTTGATTTTTTCCGCTTGCCGGCCGTAACAACCCGCCAGCAGGCTACTGGAGACATCCATGAGTGACATTCCGGGATTTATCGCAATTGAAACCGGCGACGACGAGGGCCTGCCGCTGGCCATTGCCTGGTCCCGCCCCGACGGAAGCATCAAGCACACCCTGATCCAACCCGATGATAGCTGGATCAACGACGAATCCAACGTCATGGGCGAATACAGCATCGAGGAACTTGAAAGCCTCGGCGTCAGCCCGCTCGACGTTATCCGCGAGCTGGAGAACGACCACTTCAGCGCGACGCTCTACACCAACGACAGCGGCGAAGATGAACGCGCCTTGACGCGCCTCTTTGACACCTATGGGCTCGACCCGTTCGTCGAGCTGGCGCCGGCCGAGGTGCTCTACGACCACTTGAGCCCCAGCGAATGGCAGCTCAGTCGCAGCGAAATGTTCAGCGAATTAGGGCTTGAACCCATGCGCCCCGAGCATGAAGTCGAGGTCATGCTGAACGTTCATCAGCGCATTCAGTCGGCTTAGCCTGCCAACACCTCGCGCCCGGCAGTGCAGGCCTGCTCAAGCGTTGCCGGGGTCTGGTAATAGCGATACAGCGCGTTGCGAAACGCCGCAGCACGTAGCGGAAGCCCCTCTTGTACGTAGCGTTCGGCCCGCATACGCACTGTCTCGGCAAAGGCGTACCGATCAACCTCGGCATCGCCACCCAAATTATCCACGCTGACGTTAAACTCACGCCTACAGGCTGCGGTAAACAGGGATTCAAGCGCCTGCGGTGCGATTTCAGCCTGTTCAAACGCGCGCTGCTGCTCGGCGTTGCGCCCGTCGGGCAGATACCAGTAGCCGTAGTCTTCATGCTGCCGGCGAGCGTCGCCGGCAATACACCAGTGGCTGATTTCATGCAGCGCGCTGGCGTAAAAACCGCGGGCAAAAATCACCTGATGATACGATGTATCGTCGTCCGCCGGCCTGTACAGCGGCTCATCGCCGCCGCGAATCAGGCGGGTGTTGTACGCGCGATCAAACACGCCGTCGAACAACGCGATAATATCCCCGAGTGTAAAGCGCGACTCATGCGCTACCTTTGCTGCTGACTCCACGTCAACTCCTTTAACGGTAATGCCATGAGTATAACGCTGATGGCCGGCCGCGCTAAGCGGCGCCGACAAACGACGCTCGGCGCGCATCATACTGCTAATATGGCGTGCCGTGGCGCCTGCTTTTACGGCACGCTTTTTCTATCGTCCCCATGATATACAGGAGGCCGCTTTGAGTCGCATCACTCACCGGCTGAAAACGCTGCATTGGCCCGAAACCCGCCTGCTGATGCGCCTGGCCCTACCCATTTGCGGCGCCCAGGTCGCTCAGGCCGGCATGAGCGTGGTGGACGTGATGATGACCGGCCGCCAAAGCGCTACCGCGCTGGCCGCCGTCTCGGTCGGCTCCAGCCTGTGGATGCCGCTGATGCTGTTCATGACCGGCACGCTGATGGGCGTCACCCCGATCGTCGCACAGCTGCTGGGTGGCCAGCGCCACGACGAGATTCGCCCGGCGGTGCATCAGGCGCTGTGGGTGGCGTTGCTGCTGGGCGTTATCTCCGCCGGCCTGCTGTGGTTTGCGGTGATGCCGGTGTTCGAGCTGATGAGCGTCCCGCCGGACGTCGCGCTGGCGTCGTCCGCCTACCTTGCCGCCTTGGCCTTTGGCATGCCGGGCGTGGCGTTGTTTCAAGCGCTGCGGGCGTTTTCCGACGGCATGAATCATACGCGCCCGGCGCTGTGGATCAGCCTTATCGGGCTGGGCGTGAATATTCCCAGCAATTACCTGCTGATTTATGGCGGCGACGGCCTGGTCGATTTGTTTGGCACCTGGATTCCCGGCTTTCTACAGAACCTGCCCGCGCTTGGCGCCTTTGGCTGTGGCATTGCCACGGCGCTTTCGATGTGGACCATGGCCCTGTCGATGGCGCTGTATACCCGGCGTGGCCGCACCTATGGGCAAGTTAACCTGTGGCAGCGGATTACCTGGCCAGAGTGGAGCGGCCTGCGGGAGCTGACGGTTGTTGGTTTGCCGATCGGTATCGCCATCTTTGTCGAGGTGACGCTGTTTACGCTCATTGCCCTGTTTATCGCCAGCCTTGGCGAAATCACCGTGGCCGCGCATCAGGTCGCGTTCAGCTATACCGGCATTCTATTCATGCTACCCCTATCGCTCAGCATGGCGCTGACGGTGCGCGTGGGTAATACCCTGGGGCAGGCACGCCCCGATAGGGCGCGGCTTGTGGCGTGGAACGGCATCGCGATCAGCCTGGTGATCGCCGCCATCAACAGCACGCTCCTGTGGGTCACCGGCGAATGGGTCATTTCACTGTATACCAGCAACCCGGAGGTGCAACGTCTGGCCGCTTCGCTGATCGCTCTTGCGGTCTTTTATCAGGTGTCCGACGCGCTTCAGGCCAATATCGCCGGCGCGTTGCGCGGGTACAAGGACACCCGCATCGTGATGCTGATTACCGTGCTGTCCTACTGGTGCGTAGGGCTTGGCGGCGGGCACTGGCTGGGCACCCGCGGCGTCGGCTCGCTGACCGGCCCGCTTGGCGTACACGGCTACTGGCTGGGCCTGGTTGCGGGGCTAAGCACCGCCGCTGCGTTGCTGGCATGGCGACTGCGCCACATTAGCGCGCTAACACAGCGGCAGGCTGCCGCTGCAACATGAGCAGCACTTGGCGCTCCGGCCGGAAAATACTCGCGTTCACCGCCTGCCTGACGGGCGGCTTGCTGCTGTCAGGCTGCGGCGATTCCGACGCCGAACGCTACTGGCAGGATTATCACCGCACGCTCGAAAGCGCTCTGGCGCTTGATGCCATACCACGCCGCGCTCCCGACAATATCGGCGCCTTTCCCGAACGCCGTGCGCGCCTGTTTGACCTTCCCGAAGTTCGCGAAGGGCTCATCGGCATCTACGCGCTGCGCGAATGCCGGATTACGGCCCTCGTCGCGGCGCACAACAATCAGCTTGGGCGCGTCGCCCCGCCCAGTCAGCAATGGCTTTACCAACGTGCGCTATGGCAACGCCTGAGCGGCTGCTGGAATACGCCAGTGCCCGACGGGCTGGCAACCGTTGACCGCCAGCGCCTGCACCGGCTGACGCTCACCAAAACGCAGCAGCTGCCCTACGCCAGCTGGAATGCGCTGTTTGATTCCAGTGAATGGGAAAAAAGCTTTGCCCGGGCGAGCCATCCGGTCGACTTTACCCGCGTGGATATCCGCCCGGCGCTAGGGGCCGTCAACTATTTACAGCGGATGGTGCGTCATCAGTTCAGCCGCAGTTGGGAGCAGGATTCAGGCACGCTTGAACATCAGCTCAAAATACTGCGCAAACGCCCGTTAACCGCACAGACACTGCGCACGCTGATGCTTGCCACCCAGCGGCTACGTGAAGCAACCGCAACGCTGAACACCACAACGCCAACGCGCTGCCTGCCGGCCTGGGATATGGGCTACATCGCTGCAACACGCCACAGCGCCAGGCGCTGGCTGACCGCGGTCAACGCTTTATTCGACAGCGTTCCGGTTACGCCTCCTAACGCCATGCACACCTATCGCCAGCGTTGGTTATCGCTCGATAATCAGCGCGCGCCCTGGTCCGCTTTTAAGACGGCGCTTGTTGAGCACCATTCCGCGCGTTTTCGCTTTCCTGCGTGCCGCAGATAAACAACCTGTCACAAAAAGCGGGCAAGGCTTAACCTTCTCGACAAGCTGTGCTATTGGTGAAGGGGCGGCAACGCAAAAAAACCCTGCCGCTATCGAGACCATGCAGCATCAGGAGGGACATCATGGGCGCATCCTTGTCACCCCGCTCTGCCCAGGTCATCGATCTGGAAACGGTACGTAAGCGCCACCAGGCACAACAGCAGCTGGTGCGCTTGGCGCCTGAGCTTGATGGGCTGGAAATGCTCTATCAGCTCGAGGCCAACACGGAGACCTGTTACGCCATCCCCATTCTGGCCTGGGGGCTCAATCAGGACGGCAGCATCGTCGGGCTGGTGCCCTGGATGGCCACGCTCACTCCCTGCCAGCGTATCAACAGCCAGGAAAACGGATGCTTTATCGGCTACCGTGATCCGGAAACCGAAGAAATATTTACTACTCCCCCTGAGCACAAACACGACGAACTGCTTGCTGCCGCCACGTATTTTGAATACGAAGCGTCAAACGGCATCACGCTGATTCAGCAGTTGCCCGATACTCAGGGGACCCACGCGCTGTGTATGGACACCCCCGACGCGCCCTGGCAAATGAAGCCCGTGCACGGCTGGTCACTGTACAGCGATGGCAGCATTGATGCCCTGCTCGCCGACGAAGAACAGGTCACGATGACGCCGGTACTGCTCGGCGACGACTGCCTGTACAGCGCCCGAGCGCGCCACCCACGGCTGTATTTCTTTCAGCGGCACATTGCCGGTCGCATTCTGGAAGAAGACCCGGCTACGCTCGAAGCGCTGGCTCTGATCGCCGTGCCGCCGTCATAAGCGGTGATACAGGCTCACTCAGGATGCCAGCCGAATAAAATATCGGTAAGACTCACCGGCCGTGTGCTGCTCCATCAGCTCATGGCCGAGGAACTGGCAAAATTTCGGTACATCCCGAGTGGTGGCAGGGTCGGTCGCTACCACTTGCAGCACTTCACCCGGCGCCATATCGCGTACTTTATTGTGCATCAGCATGATGGGTTCCGGGCAATAAAGCCCGCTGGTGTCCAGCAGAGCATCATGGGCGGGTAACGTGTCTATCGGGTTCGCCATTTGGGGTCTCGCTCAAGGAAAAGGCATGATCAAGGTTATCACTGGGCGGGCATGTCATGCCCGGTTGTGCCAACGGCTTAAAAGCGATCCGTTAGCCGCACATGCACCGTCACTTCTTCGCGGTCGTGATACAGGTGACGACACGCAACGGTTGCCTTGACGCCCGCCTGATCCAACGCATGCTCCAGTTCGCTTAGACCACGCTGCACCTCCTCCCAGCGTTTTTTCATCGGCAGCTTCAGGTTAAACACCGCCTCGCGGCACCAGCGGCGCACCAGCCAGCGCTCCATCATGGCAAGCACACGCGCCGGCTTATCCACAATGTCGCATACCAGCCAGTCAAGGCGCTGGGGCGGTTCCCAAATAAAGCCGTCTTCAGCCAGATGGTCGACCTGCCCCGTCGCCATTAACGCTTTATTCATGGGGCCATTATCAATGGCATACACATGCATGCCGCGCTGCACAAGCTGCCATGTCCAGCCTCCGGGGGCTGCGCCAAGATCCGCCGCCTGCATTCCCTCCGCCAGCCGAACGTCCCATTCATCACGCGGCACAAACTCGTGCCAGGCCTCCTCCAGCTTCAGCGTTGAGCGGCTCGGCGCGCGCGAAGGAGAACGCAGCCGCCGAATACCGCCAACAAGCTCGCTGCGGTTGCCGGGAAAGCTCATCCCCAGTTGCACCTGATCGCCTGACAGCCACAACAGGTGCAAACGCCTTCCACCGGCTTTGCGCCGCAGTGCACCGTTTTTTTTCAACGTGCTTTGCAGAGGACGCGTCAGCGCTTTTGCCAGCCGACCCAGCGCCTTTCCCTCATTGGTATCCGGCGTTTCATGCCAGATACTCTCAAAGCTCCAGCCGGCTTCCACCACCTGTCTGGCAATAGCACCAAGTCGATCCTCCCGGGAAAGCGTAAGCGTCGGCAGAGCCACAAGGCTCTGCCGTGCAAAAACCAGCCGGGCAAAAGGCACCGCGCGCTGTAGGGCATTAATTGTCTCGCCGTCTGTACGCGCGACACTCGCCCAGCCTTCACCCGCGTGACCCTGTACACAGGCATCGCACTGCGCAGCATAATACTCAAGCTCCGCCAGCGCATCGCGCTCAAAACCTTGTCGGCAGTAAACCAGCCACGTTGCCGGAAGCATCTGACTCACCTGGACACCTCACGTGTCATAGCAAAATAGTGCGGCATTCTAGCATGCTAATGGCACCTGCCCAGCACACGCGTTGTTCTTAAAAAGCCCCTACTGGCATCCATGACATCGAGAGCGTCCTACTGCTGCGCCACTTTTATTTTAAAGGTGCGCACGTAACATCGGACAATCACGCATAGGGTATGCATTAATCGCATATTATGATCTAATAGAGTGCTTTCTTCATCTGCACACTCATTAACGCACAAGGTACAAAAACCATGATCGAGGCACAGGACACCAGCAGCCATCTTGAAACCTATGTACATGACACCCTGACAAGCTTGAAGCAAAGCAGCCCGGCGCAAACCGAATTTTATCAGGCGGCCGAAGAGGTGCTTGAATGCCTGCGCCCGCTGTTCAAGCGCTGCCCGCACTACCTTGAGCACAACATCATCGAGCGTATTGTAGAACCCGAACGCCAGATCATGTTTCGTATCTGCTGGGTAGATGACAACGGCTATGCACAGGTCAATAAGGGATATCGAGTACAGTTCAATTCAGCGCTGGGTCCGTACAAAGGTGGCCTGCGTTTTCACCCCAGCGTTACGTCCGGCACCATCAAGTTCCTGGGCTTTGAGCAGATTTTCAAAAATGCGCTCACCGGCCTCCCCATCGGCGGCGGCAAAGGCGGCTCCAACTTTGATCCCAAAGGCAAATCCAATGCCGAGATCATGCGCTTCTGCCAGTCATTCATGACCGAGCTGTATCGTCATATCGGCCCCACTACTGACGTTCCCGCCGGCGATATCGGCGTTGGCGCACGAGAAGTTGGTTATCTTTACGGACAGTACAAGCGCATGACCGGTCGCTACGAAGGTATTCTGACCGGTAAAGGGCTGAACTGGGGCGGCTCTATTGGCCGCAAAGAAGCCACTGGTTATGGCGCCGTTTACTTTGCGCAAAACATGCTCAAAGCGCGCAGTGAAAGCATTGAAGGACAAACCTGCCTGGTGTCAGGCGCGGGCAACGTGGCCATCTATACCATTGAAAAACTGCTCGAACTCGGCGCTAAACCGATTACCTGCTCTGATTCGGGCGGCACGTTACATGATGCCGACGGTATCGACCTGGAGGAGCTCAAGGAAGTCAAGCGCACGTCTCTCGAGGCGTATCGGGAACAGCGCCCGGGCGCCCAGTACATTACCGCTGACGACTATCCGGAAAATGGCCATGCCGTATGGCATATCAAAGCGGATATCGCGTTTCCCTGCGCCACCCAGAACGAACTCACTGCAACCGACGCCGAGGCACTACTGAAAAACGGCGTCACCTGCATTAGTGAAGGTGCCAACATGCCGTCTACCGCGGACGCCGTTGATCGCTTTCTCGAGGCCGGCATTGCGTATGGCCCGGGCAAGGCAGCCAACGCCGGCGGGGTCGCTACCAGCCAGCTGGAAATGGCGCAAAACAGCAGCATGGAACAATGGCCGCTGGAAAAAGTGGATGAGAAACTCAAGGCTATCATGGCCAACATCCACCAGCAGTGTGCCGATACCGCGGCAGAGTTTGACGAACCGACTAACCTGGTACTCGGCGCCAACATTGCCGGCTTCCGCCGGGTCGCTGACGCCATGATCGATCAGGGTGTTGTCTGATCGTTTTAAGTGTGTAAATAGCGTAGACTAGTAAGCGGTAGCAGTCCTTCTCCATTTTATGGGGAAGGACTGTTTTTATTGGTTATTACGCGTTTGCATTTTCTATTCCAAGGAGAGCAACATGGGATATCGTCCGCCTATCCTGATTAATCGACTCGATGCCGAGCGCCTGCAGCGTCTGATTGACGATGCCTCCGAAAAGGACATGGCCGTTGCCGAATTGCTTGAGGCGGAGTTAACTCGTGGCGAGGTCGTCGATCCCGCAGATGTTCCCGATAATGTTGTCAGCATGAACAGCCAGATTCAGTTTACCGACATGGAACGCAATCGCCAGATGATTCGTACCCTTGTCTACCCGCACGCCATGGATAGCGTAGAAGATGCCATTTCAGTAATGGCTCCGATTGGAGCAGGACTTATTGGGCTCAAGATTGGCGATGTCGCTGACTGGCCGCTACCCAACAACGGCAAGGCACGCCTGCGTATTGATGCCATCTTTTGGCAGCCCGAACGCGAAAAACAGTACCACCGCTAAGCCGCCTGCCCACGCTTCAACCAATCAGCTAATCCAACCTGCACTCCGGGCGCCACGGCTGTCTTTTCCTCCGGAGTGTACCTTACCTGCCACACGTAACCTTTCCTCCTCAGCTTTCCCCCCTCTTTAAACACTCTGTGCTTTTGTATCTCGCTTTCTCCATCTCATGGCTGCTGTGCCAGGCAAACTTTCCTTCTCTTGCCACTTTTCTTCCATGCACACAAAAAACCCAGCCTGGTGGCTGGGTTGATTGCGGTATAAGTGCCTGACGATGACCTACTCTCGCATGGGGAGACCCCACACTACCATCGGCGCTGAGCGGTTTCACGACTGAGTTCGGCAAGGGATCAGGTGGTTCACGCACGCTATGGTCGTCAGGCGAAACGGGTTGTATATCATGCTGCCGAGTTTGGCTCAGCCGAGGATAAAAATCTGTGATCGTCTCGCGTATCCGACGTTCTTGCTTATCGTTGTCCTGCGACGCCAACCCCTTGGGTGTTATAGGGTCAAGCCTCACGGGCCATTAGTACACGTTAGCTCAACGCCTTGCAGCGCTTCCACACCGTGCCTATCAACCAGCTCGTCTTGCTGGGCCCTTCAGGAGGCTCTTGGCCTCGGGGATGTCTCATCTTGAAGGGGGCTTCCCGCTTAGATGCTTTCAGCGGTTATCCCGTCCGCATTTAGCTACCCGGCAATGCCACTGGCGTGACAACCGGAACACCAGAGATGCGTCCACTCCGGTCCTCTCGTACTAGGAGCAGCCCTTCTCAAACATCCTACGCCCACGGCAGATAGGGACCGAACTGTCTCACGACGTTCTAAACCCAGCTCGCGTACCACTTTAAATGGCGAACAGCCATACCCTTGGGACCGACTTCAGCCCCAGGATGTGATGAGCCGACATCGAGGTGCCAAACACCGCCGTCGATGTGAACTCTTGGGCGGTATCAGCCTGTTATCCCCGGAGTACCTTTTATCCGTTGAGCGATGGCCCTTCCATACAGAACCACCGGATCACTAGAACCTGCTTTCGCACCTGCTCGACGTGTCAGTCTCGCAGTCAAGCACCCTTATGCTCTTGCACTCATTGCACGATGTCCGACCGTGCTGAGGGTACCTTCGTGCTCCTCCGTTACGCTTTAGGAGGAGACCGCCCCAGTCAAACTACCCACCACACACGGTCCTCGATCCGGATTACGGACCCGAGTGAGAACGCCAATGATGCCAGGCTGGTATTTCAAGGGTGGCTCCCTCCGATCTGGCGACCGGAGTTCAAAGCCTCCCAGCTATCCTACACAGGCAACATCAGCGTTCAGTGTGAAGCTATAGTAAAGGTTCACGGGGTCTTTCCGTCTAGCCGCGGGTACACCGCATCTTCACGGCGATTTCAATTTCACTGAGTCTCGGGTGGAGACAGCGTGGCCATCATTACGCCATTCGTGCAGGTCGGAACTTACCCGACAAGGAATTTCGCTACCTTAGGACCGTTATAGTTACGGCCGCCGTTTACCGGGGCTTCAATCAAGTGCTTCGCCGAAGCTAACACCATCATTTAACCTTCCGGCACCGGGCAGGCGTCACACCCTATACGTCCGCTTGCGCGTTAGCAGAGTGCTGTGTTTTTAGTAAACAGTTGCAGCCACCTGGTATCTTCGACCGGTTCGGGCTCTGAGAGCAAGTCTCGTCACCCTACGCCGGCGTGCCTTCTCCCGAAGTTACGGCACCATTTTGCCTAGTTCCTTCACCCGAGTTCTCTCAAGCGCCTTAGGATTCTCACCCTGACCACCTGTGTTGGTTTGGGGTACGGTCTCGCAGTATCTGAGGCTTAGAGGCTTTTCCTGGAAGCGTGGCATCAATGACTTCAACACCGTGGTGTCTTCGTCTCGTCTCTCGGCCTTAGGAATCCGGATTTACCTGGACTCCCAGCCTACGGACTTTCACCAGGACAACCAACGCCTGGCTCACCTAGCCTTCTTCGTCCCCCCTTCGCAATACTGTGAGGTACGGGAATATTGACCCGTTTTCCATCGACTACGCCTTTCGGCCTCGCCTTAGGAGCCGACTCACTCTGCTTCGATTAGCGTCGAACAGAAACCCTTGGTCTTCCGGCGAGGGCGTTTTTCACGCCCTTTATCGTTACTCATGTCAGCATTCGCACTCGTGATACCTCCAGCAGACTTCTCAATCCACCTTCATCGGCTTACACGACGCTCCTCTACCGCTCATCCATAGGATGAACCCGTAGCTTCGGTACCTGGTTTAGCCCCGTTACATCTTCCGCGCAGGCCGACTCGACTAGTGAGCTATTACGCTTTCTTTAAAGGATGGCTGCTTCTAAGCCAACCTCCTAGCTGTCTGAGCCTTCCCACATCGTTTCCCACTTAACCAGGATTTCGGGACCTTAGCTGACGGTCTGGGTTGTTTCCCTTTTCACAACGGACGTTAGCACCCGCTGTGTGTCTCCCACGCTCGCACTCACCGGTATTCGGAGTTTGCCTCGGGTTGGTAAGTCGGGATGACCCCCTAGCCGAAACAGTGCTCTACCCCCGGCGGTGATACGTGAGGCGCTACCTAAATAGCTTTCGAGGAGAACCAGCTATCTCCGGGCTTGATTAGCCTTTCACTCCGACCCACAGCTCATCCCAGCATTTTTCAACATACTTGGGTGCGAGCCTCCAGTTGATGTTACTCAACCTTCACTCTGGCCATGGGTAGATCGCCCGGTTTCGGGTCTATTCCCAGCAACTGTTCGCCCTGTTAAGACTCGGTTTCCCTACGCCTCCCCTAATCGGTTAAGCTCGCTACTGAAAATAAGTCGCTGACCCATTATACAAAAGGTACGCAGTCACAGAACAAGTCTGCTCCTACTGCTTGTACGCACACGGTTTCAGGATCTATTTCACTCCCCTCACTGGGGTTCTTTTCGCCTTTCCCTCACGGTACTGGTTCACTATCGGTCAGCCAGGAGTATTTAGCCTTGGAGGATGGTCCCCCCGTCTTCAGTCAAGGTTTCTCGTGCCCCGACCTACTCGATTTCACGCGATCAGATTTTCGACTACGGGGCTATCACCCACTATGGCGGCATTTCCCAATGCCTTTGTCTAATCAGTCACACGCTTAAGGGCTGGTCCCCGGTCGCTCGCCGCTACTGGGGGAATCTCGGTTGATTTCTTTTCCTCGGGGTACTGAGATGTTTCAGTTCCCCCGGTTCGCCTCGCATCCCTATGTATTCAGGATGCGATACTCACCTTATGGTGAGTGGGTTTCCCCATTCAGAGATCGCCGGGTCGCAGGTTGTTTGCCACCTCACCGACGCTTATCGCAGGCTACAACGTCTTTCATCGCCTCTGGCTGCCTAGGCATCCACCGTGTGCGCTTCATTGCTTGACCCTATAACCCGAAGGAGTCGGGGTCGCAATGACAACGATTATTGCCGGATACGCTTGAGACGTATCACATGATGCTTTCATCAAGCTCTTGTTTTAAAAACATTAAAACAGAATTCTTAACGAAACCATCGGTTTTTATCAGCATGATATACATTGTTAAAGAGCAACTGCGTAAACGCAGTGGTAAGTCTGTCGACTTACCGCTGCCCATACACAATATCGATCAGGTAATTCATTGTGAACGCTTGCCTGGCGGATGACGCATCGTTTAAGGAGGTGATCCAGCCGCAGGTTCCCCTACGGCTACCTTGTTACGACTTCACCCCAGTCATGAACCACACCGTGGTGATCGCCTTCCGAAGTTAGGCTAACCACTTCTGGTGCAGTCCACTTCCATGGTGTGACGGGCGGTGTGTACAAGGCCCGGGAACGTATTCACCGTGACATTCTGATTCACGATTACTAGCGATTCCGACTTCACGGAGTCGAGTTGCAGACTCCGATCCGGACTGAGACCGGCTTTATGGGATTCGCTTACTCTCGCGAGTTTGCAGCCCTTTGTGCCGGCCATTGTAGCACGTGTGTAGCCCTACCCGTAAGGGCCATGATGACTTGACGTCGTCCCCACCTTCCTCCGGTTTGTCACCGGCAGTCTCCTTAGAGTTCCCGCCATTACGCGCTGGCAAATAAGGACAAGGGTTGCGCTCGTTACGGGACTTAACCCAACATTTCACAACACGAGCTGACGACAGCCATGCAGCACCTGTCTTACAGTTCCCGAAGGCACACCAAGATCTCTCTCGGCTTCTGTAGATGTCAAGGGTAGGTAAGGTTCTTCGCGTTGCATCGAATTAAACCACATGCTCCACCGCTTGTGCGGGCCCCCGTCAATTCATTTGAGTTTTAACCTTGCGGCCGTACTCCCCAGGCGGTCGACTTATCGCGTTAACTTCGCCACAAGGATCTCAAGGATCCCAACGGCTGGTCGACATCGTTTACGGCGTGGACTACCAGGGTATCTAATCCTGTTTGCTACCCACGCTTTCGCACCTCAGCGTCAGTGTCAGTCCAGAAGGCCGCCTTCGCCACTGGTATTCCTCCCGATCTCTACGCATTTCACCGCTACACCGGGAATTCTACCTTCCTCTCCTGCACTCTAGCCTGACAGTTCCGGATGCTGTTCCCAGGTTGAGCCCGGGGCTTTCACAACCGGCTGATCAAGCCGCCTACGCGCGCTTTACGCCCAGTAATTCCGATTAACGCTCGCACCCTCCGTATTACCGCGGCTGCTGGCACGGAGTTAGCCGGTGCTTCTTCTGTGAGTGATGTCTTTCCGCCGGGGTATTAACCCGACGGCGTTCTTCCTCACTGAAAGTGCTTTACAACCCGAGGGCCTTCTTCGCACACGCGGCATGGCTGGATCAGGCTTGCGCCCATTGTCCAATATTCCCCACTGCTGCCTCCCGTAGGAGTTCGGGCCGTGTCTCAGTCCCGATGTGGCTGATCATCCTCTCAAACCAGCTACGGATCGTTGCCTTGGTGAGCCATTACCCCACCAACCAGCTAATCCGACATAGGCTCATCCAATCGCGAAAGGCCCGAAGGCCCCTTCTTTCCCCCGTAGGGCGTATGCGGTATTAGCGTGGGTTTCCCCACGTTATCCCCCACGACTGGGTAGATTCCTATGCATTACTCACCCGTCCGCCGCTCGACGCCTCCTAGCAAGCTAGGATCGTTTCCGCTCGACTTGCATGTGTTAAGCCTGCCGCCAGCGTTCAATCTGAGCCATGATCAAACTCTTCAGTTTACAATCATTGTGATTCTTACTCTCCCGCCACCCGTAGGCGTTGGGAAAAAGCGAATCAAACTTGGCTCAAGGTTTCAAACGTTCTCAAAAAAACTCAACGGCCGAAGCCGTTTCATCTTTGACGAGTCGCTTGCCTTGATAATAGGTGATTTGTCACCCACTCAGGCAAGCGCCCACATGAATTACCTGATCAACTTGTTAAAGAGCGTGTCGCGGGGTGAGTCATAAAAACTTACCCTGAACAACGTGTCGTTGTCGCTAGTGACTCAGCGGCTAACGTTGCTGCGAAGAAGGCGTATTCTACGCATTCCATGGTGTTTGTCAAGGGCGCTTTCAAAACCGGTTATCGAAAAACAAAACGTAAACCGAAGCGCTAACTGCCTGACAAACAAGAGCTTTTAAGGCTCTACCACCGCCGGTGACGTGAGACGTCGTCGGCAGCGAGTGCTTACTCTACGGCCTGATGACTGCGTTGGCAAGGGGTCTATGAAAATAATAGCGAAATAACGCCTCTTAGCCATAGCGCCCGGAGATATAGTCTTCGGTCTTTTTATTCGCCGGCGTCGAAAACATGACTCGCGTATCGTTGTATTCGATAATTTCACCTAGATGAAAAAAGGCCGTGTAGTCAGCAACACGCGCGGCCTGTTGCATGTTATGCGTGACAGTAATGATAGTGAACTTTTCTTTCAGGCGATCCATGAGATCTTCAATCGTTGCCGTCGAAATCGGATCAAGCGCCGAGGTCGGCTCATCCATCAAGATGACATCAGGCTGTACGGCAATGGCACGAGCAATACACAGACGCTGCTGCTGACCACCAGACAGCGAGGTACCCGGCGCCTGGAGTTTATCTTTGACTTCTTCCCACAGCCCCGCATCGCGTAGCGCTCGTTCTACCAGTTCATCCTGATCGGGTTTCCGGCTAACCAGATCGTGCATGCGAGGCGCATACGCGATATTTTCATAAATCGACTTGGGAAACGGATTGGGCTTTTGAAACACCATGCCCACACGCCGACGTAGCGCTATTTCATCCATCTTGGATGAATTGACATCTCGCCCGTCCATTTCCACCAGCCCACTCAGGCTTACGCTGGGAATCAGGTCATTCATACGATTCAAACAGCGCAAAAACGTCGATTTACCGCACCCGGAAGGCCCTATAAGCGCGGTAATATTATTCTGGAAAAGGTCAATGTTGAGCCCCTTCAGTGCTTGAGTAGTGCCATACCACAGGTCCAGATCACGCACGCGAATGCTTAATTCATGACACGCCTGCTCATTAGTGGTCAGAGGCTGGCCAATGGCTGGCGTGCCCGGCGAAGGTATTCCCCGCATCTGGTTGTTCATCACGGGGTCGCTCATAACAGGATGATTCATAGCGGATTCCTTGGTTGCGGCTGCTTACCAGCGGCATTCAAATTTTTTGCGCAGTACCACGGCAAACGCATTCAACGAAATAAGCACTGAAAGAAGCACCAGAATGCCGCCGGCGGTTTTTTCCACAAAGGCTTTTTCCGGCTCCCCGGCCCAGGTGAATATTTGCGCCGGCATAACGGTCGCAGCATTGGTAAACGAAGCGCCTACGTCAGGGATAAATGCCACCATCCCCACGATAATCAACGGCGCGGTTTCACCCATTGCCTGGGCAAGGCCGATGATGGAACCCGTCATGATGCCCGGCATTGCCAGCGGCAGGACATGATCGCGGACCACCTGCCACTGAGAACAACCAACGCCGAAGGCCGCATGACGAATCGAATCCGGCACGCTGCGTAAGGCCGTACGGGTGGAAATGATAATAATAGGCAGCGTCATCAGCGCCAGAGTCATCCCACCGGCCAGAGGCGAGGAACGTGGCACACCGAAGAAATTAATAAAAATGGCCAGCCCCAGCAGACCAAATAGAATGGATGGGATAGCGGCTAGATTATTGATATTTATTTCAATAATTCGAGTGAACCAGTTATCAGGCGCAAATTCTTCAAGATATATCGCCGTCATGACACCAATCGGAAAAGCGATTGATAGAGTCACAATCATGGTCATGACAGTGCCGACAACAGCTGATAGCAGGCCCGCACTTTCGGCAATCCTTGAGTCCCCTTGAGTAAAAAATGCAGTATTGAATCGCAAGGCTATCTGCCCTGAACCCACTCGGCGCTGAATATCTGCCTGCTCCTGTGCGTTGAGCGTATGCCGGTGTCCTTTGAGGTATTGATCCACCTCACTTTTCGTCAACAGCCAACGAGACTCTTGAGTTCCCACCCTGGCAGGGTGATTGCGTAATAACAGGGGTATTCCTCGCACTTCAGTACGGCTGACAAGCGGCACAAGCGCCTGATCAATCGCTTTCCGACCGTCTTGGGAGGCCTGCTGTGAATACTGGATAGTTGTTTTGATGTAGGCCTGCTGAAACGCGGGCAAGCCTTTACCCAACATATCGCTGAAAAACCACAGCAAAAACAGACCAGCCAACCCCAATGCCGACATGGAAATCCATTTTAATCGTGCCGAGCGGCGATGGCGACGACCCAGCTGCCGGCTTATGTCATCAAATGTTTGACTCATTAGCGTATGCCTCGGACGTTACAGATTATTAACCCGGTATTTTTCACGGAAGCGTCGGATCATCAGTACCGACACCAGATTCAGCGACAGCGTCACGACAAAAAGAACCAGTCCCAGCGCAAACGCTGACAGCGTTTCAGCACTAGCAAACGCCTGATCTCCCGTTAGCGCGGCCACAATACGCACTGTGACAGTCGTCATGTCTTCAAACGGGTTAGCCGTCAGGTTAGGCCGCATGCCCGCCGCCATGACCACGATCATGGTTTCGCCCAGCGCGCGTGACATGCCCAGAAGCGAGGCGGAAATAATACCCGGCAACGCGGCAGGGACAACAACGTCACGAATGGTTTCACCACGCGTCATACCCAGCGCCAGCGCCCCCTGACGCATGCTGTCGGGAACCGCATTGATCACATCGTCGGAAAGCGAAGAAATAAACGGAATAATCATGATGCCCATGACTACCCCCGGCGCGACGGCGTTGTTGTAGGAGGCGTCCAGCCCCACCCAGCCGGCCATGGCCACGATAACGGGAGCCACCGTAATCGCGGCAAAAAAACCGTACACCACGGTAGGAATACCGGCCAGCACCTCAAGCATCGGCTTGGCAAACGTACGCACACGTCCCGGCGCGTACTCCGACATATAGATGGCCGAGAGCAAGCCAATGGGTACCGCAACCAGCATGGCGATTAACGTGATCATGAAGGTGCCGGCAAACAGCGGCACTGAACCGAACTCGGCACCGCCACCATCGCCACGCCCGGCCGACGCCAGAAAGCTGGCTCCGGGACTCCATGTGGTACCGGTTAAAAACGCCCAGAGGCTATGCAGCTGAAAGAAGCGCAGCGCTTCTGAAATAATCGAGAATAAAATACCGAAGGTGGCCGCAATCGAGATCAGCGCTGCCAGTGCCAGAATTCCACGTATCACTCGCTCAATGGCTTTACGCGCATGAAAAGCGGGCCGTACCTGGGCGATCCCCAGTGCAAGCCCGGCGCCGGCTACGGCCAAGCTTACTGCCAGCCAGTAAAACGTGGGAACAGATACGTTCAGCAGCAACAGGAAAAAAGCGCCTAGCGCCCCGACAAGTATCGCTGGCCCCGCCGTAGACAGTACCGCGAACCAGGCATATTGATCCGGCTGCGCATACATTGATGCTCCGGCACGGCGCACACGCACTGCCTTATAGCGGCCGGCAAAGAAGGCCAACAGCCCCAGCAGTACAAGCGCCGCGCAAAAAATAAGAAAACCCGATTGGCTTTGCATCGTCTGTTTCTCGCGTTACCCGTGAAACCGTCGTTGCCATTGCTCAGACAATGGCAACGGGCCGGCAGCATCGGCTCCCGGCCGCTTGATGTGACGTGCCACAAGGTTTACTTCAGGTCAGCAAGCGTCAGTGCTTCATGCCCGGCTACCTGCTTGCGTGCTTGGGTACGCTCGGCATCGGGGAGCGGAATCAGCCCCAGATCCATCAGGTAGCCAGCTTTGCCAATCATCTGCTCTTCCATGAACATGTTGGCGTACTCATAAAGCGGTGCAACGTCATCGGCGTGCTGGTTTTTCACGTAGAACCACAGCGAACGCGCCACCGGATAGTCTCCCGAACTGATCGCTTCGGATTCAGGCTTAACACCTTCAATGCTGGCCCCCTGAATGATGCCGGGGTTTTCCACCAGGAAAGAATAGCCAAAGATGCCGAACGCATCGGTATCTTTAGCAAGACGCTTGACGATCAGGTTGTCGTTCTCGCCTGCATCAATATAAACGCCGTCGGAACGGATATCGGCATAGCCTTCACCGCCGTAGGCCTCCATTTCTTCCGAGGCAGCCTCCATCACCAGTTCTTCAAAGGCATCGCGCGTGCCGGATGTAGTAGGCGGCCCGTAGATGGAGATTTCACGATCCGGCAGTGTCGCATCGATATCACTCCACTTTTTGTTGGGATTATCGACCAGCTCGCCGTCTGCCGGCACTTTGGCGGCTACCGCAAGAAACAGCTGACTGAGGCTCAGGTCAATGGCTTCATTGTCGGCCGACTGACCTAGCACAATGCCATCGGAGCCGATTTTGGCTTCAGTAATATCGGTCACGCCATTTTTCTCACAGCGCTCAAACTCAGAAATTTTCATGCGCCGCGAAGCATTGGTGATGTCGGGGGTGCCCTCTCCAATGCCGTTACAGAAAAGTCGCAGCCCGCCGCCTGAACCGGTTGATTCAATAACCGGCGTCGGATAATTGGTAAGGGCACCGAACTCTTCGGTCACGTAGCTGGCAAAAGGGTAAACGGTGCTTGAACCCACAATGCGGATTTGATCACGCGCCTGCGCCGCGCCGGCAGCGCTCATGACCGCCGCAGCAATAAGGCTGGTAGTGAGGATGCGTTTCATGGGTGTGTCTCCTGTTCGACAAAGTGTCTGACCGTTGCGAGAGACACTGTGCCGCTATCAGGTGACAACCTGATGACAGAAACACGTCAGAAAGGATTTAGCCGCTAGCAGGCCAAAATGCTTGACCCGAGAAGTCGTCAATCGGCGCCTACTAGAGGAGAAGCCCCAGCGCAGAAAGCGCACAGAGCGAAAGCGATACGCCTTGAAGCCAGCGCCTGTCCAGCCTTGATGCAATGCGATTAGCCAACGCATTGCCCAACAGGACGGCAGGTAAAAGTGTGGCGGCAACGCCAAAGTGCCAGGCACTTATCTGCCCGGCCAGTGCCAGCGTTAGAAGCGTAAGAGTGGATGTCAGAATGAAAAATGCAGCAAGATTACCGCGCATTCGATCCGGCGGCAGGCCGTGCATCAACAGCACGATCGGCGGGCCGCCAATAGAGGCCACGGTGCCAAAAACCCCCGACAGCACACCCGCGCTGAAGAGCGTTGCACGATTCACCGGTAGCCGGAAGCGAAACAACGTGACCAGCACGGCAAACAGCACAATGGCGGCAATCAACTTTTCCATCACGGCCATGGGCGCGGCAAGCAGCAGCCACACGCCCAGCACATTGCCGGGCACCCGCCCGACAAGTGCCATGCTGATCGGCCCCAGACTCACCTCATGCCGGTAATGACGCACCATCATCAGCGACACCGTTAGCCCGAACAGCACCAGAATGACCGGCACCAGTCGTGGCTCAAGCATCAGCAGCAGCGGCGCGCTGACCACCGCCAGGCCGAATCCTGTGGCGCGCTGCACAAACGCGCCCACCACCAACACGCTAGCAGCGCTCAGCCAGGTACCAGGCGCCATATCCAGCCACATCAGTATGCTATGCATGCGGATCGGTACGGGGTTCCGGCTCAGACTCAGGCGCTGGCGTCAGCCAGCGCACGCCAAGGTTGCCGCCAAGTGATGCCACCAGCATCGTCAGCACCATCGGCCACATATTTTCGACTTCAAAGTATCCGACCATCATGCCGGCAAGCGCACCGCAGCTAAACTGAATGCCGCCCAGCAGCGCCGTCGCGGTCGCGCTGATATGACCGAAATGATCCAGCAGCGAAGAAATCGAATTGGGGGTAATCAAGCCGATCATGCCGGTAAAGCACATCACCAGTATCACTACCACCGGCAAACTATGCAGCCCCAGCATGGTTGCCAACACCAATGCACAAGCCGCGAGCAGCTGAATAAACAACCCCAAGCGCAGATTTTGCTGTGGCGTGCGGGTTTTAAGCAGATAAATATTGACGCGGTTGGACAGCGCAATCACCACCACGTTGGCGCCAAACACAAACGGGTATAGCGCCGGCGACAGCGAGAAATACTCCAGATACAAAAACGGCGAGGCGGTGATAAAGGCAAACAGCCCGGCAAACGATGACGCCACTGCACAGATATAGCCCATGCCCTCACGGTGCTTCAGAATGCTGGCATAGTTGCGCAACACCTGGCGGGGAGACGCCACCGGCAGCGACATATCCCGGGTTTCGGGGAGCTTGGTGCCCAACAGCCAAAGTAAAAATAGCGCATAGACGGCTAAAAACACAAAAATAAGCCACCAATCCACCGCGTGCAGCAAGGCACTGCCCACGCTTGGCGCGACAAGAGGCGCCAGCATCATGATCATCGCCATCGTGGACATGACCTTGGCCGCCTCGCGGCCCTGGAAGCAGTCGCGCACAATCGCGGCTGAATTCACCACGCAGGCACCGCCCCCCAGCGCCTGTATAAAGCGCAGCAGCAACAACGTGTCGAGACTTTCCACCTGGGTGAGCCCCAAGCTGGCCACGGCAAACACGCTCAGGCCGCCGGTCAGCACGGGTTTGCGACCCAGCCGGTCGGAAAGCGGCCCGAAAAACAGCTGTCCCAACGCAAAACCGAGGAGAAAAATACTGATTGAGAGCTCGGTGCGATGAATACTTTCTTGAATCGTATCGGCAAGTGCCGCCATCGCCGGTAAATAAGCATCAATGGCAAAGGGTGCCAACGCCGTATTGGCGGCCACCAGCAGTGCCACGCGGCGTGAATTAAGTTCCATGCAGTTCCTTACGCATTGCGTATGCGCTAACGACTCATAAGATGGCTGAATATAAAAATATGCTAGTAAGGGTGCTAATGATAGACGATTCAGTGCCGGATAGGTGCGCTGTTCGCCGCGAGTCTCCCTTGCTAGAGTAGCGCAACGACACCAAAGGAGCGCCACATGGCCACAAGTCTGCTATCTCAACTCAAACAAATGACCACCGTCGTGGCTGACACAGGCGACCTTGATGCGATTCGCCGCTTCCGGCCTCAGGACGCGACTACCAACCCATCGCTGATCCTGCAGGCCGCACAGCAAGAAGACCGGCGTGAGCGCCTGGCGCTTATCGCCCGTGACAGCCATGACATTGACGCCGCCGTTGATCGCGTAGCCGTGGATATCGGTAGCGAAATCAGCGCGCTGGTACCGGGCTACGTTTCCACAGAGGTCAGCGCGCGCCTGTCATTTGACCGCGACGCCACCATAGCTCGCGCCCACTCGCTGATCGAGCGCTACCAGCAGGCCGGCGTAAGCGCCGAGCGCATCCTGATCAAGATTGCCGCGACGTGGGAAGGCATTCAGGCCGCCTCGCAGCTGGAGCGCGAAGGTATTCATACCAACCTGACGCTGCTGTTCGGCTTTACCCAGGCCAAGGCCTGTGCCGATGCCGGCGCGACGCTGGTTTCACCGTTTGTAGGCCGCATTCTTGACTGGCACAAAGCGCAAAACCCACAGGCTGATTTCAGCGGCCATAACGACCCCGGTGTGATCTCGGTCAAGGGTATTTATAACTACTTCAAGGCCCACGGCTACCCGACGATCGTGATGGGCGCCAGCTTTCGCAACGTCGGCGAAATCAAGGCGCTAGCCGGCTGCGATAGATTGACCATTTCGCCCAAGCTGCTCAACGAGCTGGACAATGAACAGGGTACGCTTGCCCGCCAGCTTGACGGCGCGCTTGCGGCTGCCGACGCCAATGCCGAAGCACCGCTGAATCAGGCGGCGTTTCGCTGGCAGATGAACGAAGATGCGATGGCAGGCGAAAAACTCGGGGAAGGGATTCGTAAGTTCATGGCGGATCAGCGAAAGCTGGAAACGCTGCTGGACGAGCTGGCCCAGCGCCGCTAAGCGCCGGGCTACGCGCACAACTAGTGCCGGGGCGTATGGTCCTGGGCTTCGAGCATTTCCACCAGCGGCTGGAACTGCTCGCGGTTGTGCTCGTTCATGTGCATTAAAATGCGGTGGGCTTCAAGAACACGCTCGCGCAGGCCGTTTTCGTCCGCCAACACCTCGGGAAGGTCTTCAACCGCATCGGCGAGCCCGGGGCGCAGCGGCGCGCCAAGCAGCGTAAAAAAGCGGGCGAAGCCCATGACGTCAAGCATCTGACGCACGTCGGGGTTATCCACGATAATGGTGGGCGGTTGTTCCAGGCGGTTGTTCACCGCCATGGCCACTTTGGCCAGAAACCCGAGCGCAGTGGAATCAACGTTGGTGGCTTCGCGCAGGTCGATCATGACCGCGAAAAGCCCCGGCGTCTGTGCCAGCCGTTGCGCCTGAATATCAAGCGTTGCACACAGCGTCAGGCGGACATCGCCAATCAGCTTGAGGACAAACACCCCGGAATCGAACGCCGCCTTGATGCGACCTTCTTCAATCAGCATGGCCAAATCCGCTCACCATCATGATGGTTAAATCGTCGGGCAGCGCTTGTCGATCGTCACTCGCCTCATCCGGCCGTAGCACCTGAACCAGGTCAACGGACGTACTGACGCAGGCGAGCCGATCGCGCAGCTGCTCAAGTGTGGTACTTTCACGCAATAGTTGCTCAAGCTCGTTGAGCCGCGTGTCGAGGGTTTCGCCCGGCAGGCATTCCAACACGCCGTCCGAACAAAGCCATAAGACGAAGTCAGGCGGCAGCGTACAGCTCAGAACAGGATAAGACGCATCCGGAAACAACCCCACCGGCATGCCCTCCCCTTTCAGTCGCGCCAGCGTCGCGCCGGTCTTGAGTATCGGCATCGGCAGCTGCGCGCCAAGCGAATAGTGCAGCGTTCGCGTGTCATGGTCAATAACCCCCACGAACAGCGTCGCATGCTTGCCAATATCGGTACCCTGGAGCTCGCGATTCAGTGATTCAAGCCAGTCTGCCGGCAAACGTTCGGGATGCTCGCCATCCCAGATCTGCAGCCAGCGCGAGAACAGATACTTCAAGAGTACCGTGACGAACGCGGATGAAGCCCCGTGGCCGGAGACATCGGCAAAATAAAACGCGCTGTAGCGCGCGCTGTAACGCTGATACCCCAGAAAATCGCCGGATAAATACAGCGAAGGCTCCAGCCAGTAGTCAAACCGGACGCCGTTGAACGTGCGCGGATGAACCGGCAGCAGCCGACGCTGAATATGCCCACCGCTTTGCTGGTCCATGCGCAGCAGCGCCAGCTGGGTTTCCAAGCTCTCGTTCTGCTCGGCCAGCCGCGTGTAGCGCTGCCGGCAAGCCTGAAGCCGGGCAAGCGCCTTGTCATCCCGCGTTTTATCGTGCCTCATTAAAAAGCCTCAATCGGCGGCGTTTTCGTCGCTGAAGTCCGCGTCATCAAACTCGAAATTATCACTGGCGAACGGGTCGTCGCCTAGCTCACCGTCATTGATTTTAAAGGCACGGCTTTGCAAATAGGCGTCACGCAGGAAGCGATAGCGATCGCCCTGAATGAGATCTTCCTGGTCAAGAAACCCTGCCCGACCATCAATCAGCTGCAACACACGCAGGGGAATTCGGGTTGCGTCATCGTCAACGTAGGTCAACGGGTACGCGGCCATGTTAGCCGGCAGGCCGGTCGTATCGCGCAGCGTACTGGGGCCCAAGAGCGGCAGCACCAGATAGCGCGAATCGGTCCAGCCCCAGGCTGCCAGCGTCTGACCAAAATCTTCTTCCTGCTGCTGAATATCCATCCTTGTGGCCACGTCAAACAGCCCGCCCACGCCCGCGGTGGTGTTGATCAGCAAACGCGACGTCGCCCGGCTGGCGTTTTCGCCCTTGCCCTGCAGCAGGCTATTAAGCACCGTACGCACTTCACCCAGGTTGGAGAAAAAATTACCAACGCTGTCTTCTACCGGGTCAGGCGTAATCGTGTGGTACCCCTGAGCCACCGGGCGCAGCGCATAGCGGTCAAGCACGTCGTTAAACGCAAAAACCTTACGGTTAAAGCCTTCCCACGGGTCTTCGGGCTGCGGCTCGGTCGTCACCGCCGTACTCGCACACCCGCCAAGCGCGGCGGCAAACGTCAGCGCCAGCGGCAGTGAGGTGGCACGCTTCAGGCTCGGCGTAACGCGTAGTCGAAAATCGTTTAACATGACGGTCTCTTTCTCAACATAACAGTGTATTCAGGGCGTCGTACTCAAGGCGGCGACGCTATACTTTTTGCACAGCTATACTTTTTGCACAACAACACTGCCCGCGCTATAGCCGGCGCCAAACGAACAGATAACGCCAATATCACCGCTGTTCAATGCCTCGCGATGCAGGTGGAAGGCAATAATGGAGCCCGCCGAGCTGGTATTGGCATAGCGGTCAAGAATCACCGGTGCCTGCTCAAGCGTCGGCGACGCCCCCAGCACCTTGCGTGCAATCAAGTCGTTCATATGCAGGTTGGCCTGATGCAGCCATAGCCGGCGCACATCGCCGCCGCCCAGTTCCAGCGACGCCAGATGATTGCCGATCAGTCTGGCCACCAGCGGGCAGACTTCTTTGAAGACGCGCCGCCCTTCCTGCACAAACAGCTTATCGAGGGCAGCGGGATCGCTGTCGGTAACGCGATTCAAAAAGCCGGCGTTGTTGCGTATGGCATTGGAGAATTGCGTGACCAGCTTGGTACCGAGAATCGCATAGCGCTCTTGCGCCTGAGCGACAACGTCATTTTCCAGCACCATGGCCGTGCACGCATCGCCAAAAATAAAGTGGCTGTCGCGGTCGCGAAAATTCAGGTGCGCCGAGCAGATTTCCGGATTGACGATAAGTGCCCGCTTGACGCTGCCCGAGGCAATGGCATTGGCCGCGGTTTCCAGCGCGAAGGTGGCCGAGCTGCACGCCACGTTCATGTCGAACCCATAGCCACGCGTGCCCAGCGCCTGCTGCAGCTCTACCGCAATGGCCGGATAGGCGCGTTCAAGATTGGAGCAGGCCACGATCACCAGCTCGATATCTTCCGCGTTGATACCCGCGCTGGTAAGCGCCTGCTGCGCGGCCGAGAGCGCCATTTCGCACTGGATCGACGGTTCGTCGTTGCCGCGATCGGGCAGATGCGGGCGCATTCGTTCGGGATCCAGAATGCCGTCAGCGTCCAGCACATAGCGGCTTTTGATGCCGGAGGCCTTTTCAATAAACGCACTGCTGGAATACGCCAGCGGCTCGCGCTCGCCCGCAGCACTCGCGTCGGCATGGCGCGCGTTTTCACCCTCGGCCCAGGTATTGAACGTCGCGACCAGCGCATCGTTGTCAACGGCGTGCTCGGGCGTATAAAGCCCCGTTCCGGTAATTACCACCTGTGTCATGCAACTCTCCTTTCGGCGGCACGCCGCCCTGCTCTATGTGATTCTACGCGGCGCGGCTACACCCGAGTAATCTCCTGCCAATGTTTTTCCAGCCGCTTGACCGATACCGGCATGCTTGTCCCCAACTGCTGGGCGAACAGTGAAACACGCAGCTCCTGAAGCCACCAGCCAAAGGCCACCAGCTCGGGCGCCTCAACGCGGCCGCGGCGCTCGCTGTCCCGCCGCGTATCAAAGCGGGTTTCCAGTGCCTGGACTTCACCCATCAGCATCTGGTCGCGCCCGCGTTCACGCGGGGCTTTTTCCAGCCGCAACAGCGCGGCCTGCATATAGCGCGGATAATGCGCCAGCCATTCGCCGGCATCGCACAGGAAACCGGGGTACACCAGCCTCTTCATCTGCGCCTTGATATCACTGTAGACCAGCGCCAGCGCGAAGTTGAGCCGGCCTTTCAACACTTTGGTCACTTCCAGATGCTCTTTGAGCGCAGCGTGCGCCTGATCGAGCAGCGTTTCCGCGTGGGGGATAATCGCCTCTTCAGTATCGGCCAAGCGCTGTTCAAGTGCCGCCGCCGAACGCGGCAGCGGGTCTACCGCCACCACCTGAGTAAATACCGCCAGTACCAGATCATCGACAAACGCCTGCTTGCCGCCCACCTTGGCAAACAGCAGCGCGCAGCGGGTGACGCCGGAAAGCTGCTTGATCGCCTTGACCCAGCCCGGGCGCTGCGCCATGGCCATGCGGGCGACGCCTTCACGGTGAGCGGCTTCCGCCTTGGCCGGATGATCCAGCAGCGCCACGCTAAAGGCATCGCCGTCCTTGACCAGCGCCGGGTAGGCTTCCACACGAATCCCTGCCTGCTCGGTCACACGGGATTCCGGCAGCGCCTTGTCAGGCAGCCCTTCGAGTTTCGGCTCTTGACTGACCTGCGCCGCCAACGCCTGTGCGCCACGGCTGGCGGCGTCTTCAAAGCGTTTTTCCAGCGCGCGCGCATCGCGCCCCTGACCCAGCGTCTGGCCATCATGGCCGACCACGCGCAGGTTCATCACCAAGTGCGGCTCCAGCTGCTCAAGCCGCCAGTCGTCAGGGCTTAACCGCGTGCCGGTACGCCGGCGAAGGAACTCGCCCAGCGCTTCGGTCAGCGGGCGTTCGTCGGGGGTAAGCGCTTCAAGTGCGGCATCCACCCAGTCAGGAATCGGCACGACCTGGCGGCGCAGACTTTTAGGCAGCGACTTCAACAGCGCAATGCATTTGTCGCGCAGCAGCCCCGGCACCAGCCATTCCAGCGCGTGTACCGGCAGCTGCGAGAGCATCGCCGCCGGCACGGTCAGCGTGACGCCGTCATCCTCGGCGCCGGGAGCAAAATGATAGTTGACCGGATAGCTCACCCCGGCGAGCGTCAGGTGATCCGGGTATTGCGACCGCGTCACGTCCTCGGCATCGCGCGCCTTGAGCGCATCCAGATCAAACCTGAGCAGCGTCGGATCCTGCTCTTCGGCCTTTTTGCGCCAGTGCTCAAAGCCCTTGCCGTTGACGATATCCGCCGGAATACGCGCGTCGTAGAAATCGAACAGCGTGTCTTCGTCGACCAGAATATCCCGACGCCGAGCGCGATCTTCAAGCGCTTCGACCTCTTCCACCAGCGCGCGGTTATGGGCAAAAAACTCGCCCCTGGTGTGGAATTCGCCTTCTACCAGCGCGCGGCGGATAAACAGCTCACGAGATTCCTGCGGTGCGATAGCGCCAAAGTGCACGCTGCGCCCGCTGACAATCGGCAGGCCAAACAGCGTAACCTGTTCTTTCGCCACCACCTGAGCGCGCTTCATTTCCCAGTGTGGGTCGCTATGGCTGCGCTTGACCAAATGCTCGGCCTGCGGCTCGATCCACGCCGGATCAATTTTCGCCACCATGCGGGCAAACAGCCGCGAGGTTTCGATCAGCTCAAAGGTCATCAGCCATTTGGGCGATTTTTTCGCCAGCCCCGAGCCCGGATGAATCACGAACTTGCGGTTGCGCGCGCCCAGGTATTCGCGATTTTCGGTCAGCAAACCCAGGTTGGATAAAAGCCCCGAAAGCAACGCCTGGTGCAGCTTGCCGGAGGTTGTGCGCCGGAGCTTGCGCGCCTCTTCTTCGCTTTGTTCGGGGTCTTTGGGCGCCGGCGGCGGCACTTCGATGTCCATATCGCGCAGCAGCTGACGCAGCTGACGGAAGGTATCGTGCCATTCGCGCACGCGCAGGTAGTTGATGTAATGCTCGCGGCACCAGCGCCTGAGCTGGTTGCCGGAGAGCGCCTCACGAGCGTTTTCCACGCCGTGCCAGAGATTGACCAGCGCGACAAAATCCGACTCCGGCGAGTGCCAGCGATTGTGCGCCTGATCCGCCGCCTGACGTTTATCCGCCGGGCGATCGCGCGGGTCCTGAATCGACAGCGCCGAGACCACCACCAGCACATCGCGCAGGCTGCCGCGCTCGGCACCGGCCAGCACCATCCGCGCCAGCCGCGGGTCGACCGGCAGGCGCGCAATCTGGCGGCCAAGCGGGGTCAGCGCATTTTTTTCACTCACCGCGCCCAGCTCGAACAGCAGTCGGAAGCCGTCTTTGACAAAGCGGCTGTCAGGCGGATCGACAAACGGAAACGCCTCGATGCTGCCCAGCTTAAGCGCCAGCATGGACAGAATCACCGAAGCCAGGTTCGTCCGCTGGATTTCCGGATCGGTGAACTCGGGGCGAGCGAGAAAATCGTCTTCGTCATACAGGCGGATACAGACGCCTTCGGCGATCCGCCCGCAGCGGCCCTTGCGCTGGTTAGCGCTGGCCTGACTGACCGGCTCGACCGGCAGGCGCTGAATCTTGGCACGGTAACTGTAGCGGCTGATGCGCACCAGCCCCGGGTCAATCACATAGCGAATCCCGGGGACGGTCAGCGAGGTTTCCGCCACGTTGGTGGCGAGCACAATACGCCGCCCGCGGTGCGGGGCAAACACGCGGTTCTGCTCGGCGTTGGACAGCCGCGCATAAAGCGGCAGAATCTCGGTGCCCTTGAAGTCGGCGCGGCGCAGGGTGTCGGCAGTTTCGCGGATTTCACGCTCGCCGGGCAGGAACACCAGCACATCGCGCGGGCCGTGCAGCCAGTGGTTTTCACGCTCGATCTGCTCGATTTCCGCCACCGCCTGCACGATACCCTCCTGCAGAGTGCTGTCGTCTTCGTCGTCAGCCTCGCGCGTAAGCGGGCGATAGCGCACCCCGACCGGATAGGTGCGCCCGGTCACCTCGACCACCGGCGCGGGGCGGCCGGGCGTGCCGAAGTGTGCGGAAAAGCGCTCTACGTCGATGGTCGCCGAGGTGATAACCACTTTGAGATCGGGCCGTTTGGGCAATAATCGCTTGAGATAGCCGAGCAGAAAATCGATGTTCAGGCTGCGCTCGTGGGCCTCGTCGATAATGATCGTGTCGTAGCGCCACAGCAGCGGGTCGTGGCGGGTTTCGGCCAGCAGAATCCCGTCGGTCATCAGTTTGACCAGAGTGGTATCACGGCTCTGATCGGTAAAGCGCACTTGATAGCCCACCTGATCACCCAGCGGCGTGGAAAGCTCTTCGGCCAGCCGTGTGGCAACGCTGCGTGCCGCCAGCCGGCGCGGCTGGGTGTGCCCGATCAGCCCTCGCCGGCCGCGCCCCAGTTCAAGGCAGAGCTTGGGCAGCTGGGTGGTTTTCCCCGAACCCGTTTCACCGGCCACAATCACCACCTGATGCTCATCGAGCGCCTTGAGAATATCCTCGCGGCGCTCGACTACCGGCAGTTCCGGGGGGTAGTTCAGCGCCACACGCTGGTCTCGGCGCGCCTGCACCAAACGTCCGGCGCGCTCTACTTCGCGAGTTATCTCGTCAAGGCCGCGATCCACCGGTTTACCGTCGCGCAGGCGGCGCTCAATCCCGGCAAAGCGCCGCTCAATGCGCTGGGCATCGCTCAGCATCAGCGTAGAGGCGGCCTTGCGCAAAGCACTCAGGCGCTCGGCATGGGCGGCCCTGGCATCAGCCAAAGGCACAGCCGGCGTCACGGTAGAAGAATCTGAGGTATCGGCAGTCACGGTCGGATCAATTCCATCAGCAGGTGCAGGCACGGTTTTTCATAGCAACGTATTTATAACGACATATTCATAAAGACGTATTCATAAACAGTCAGCCCGCTCGTTTGAGCGGGCTGACCATTGTAACGCTTTCGGGCAAGCGGCACCTACCCCGGTGCGCTAACGCGAACTCAAGACGATTTATCCGCGCGGCGCTTGGCGACGGATTCACCGGCAACGCCAAAGTCCTGCACTTCAACATCGGAGAGCAGGATGCGTACGCTTTCCGGCGTGCAGTCAACGGATTCAACGCAGGCGTCGGTGACGTTTTTGATCAGCGTTTCTTTCTGCTCGGCAGTACGGCCTTCAATGAGCTGGATATTGACGATCGGCATGACGATCTCCGTTTGTGGAAATGATTTTTGAAAATACTGACGCCGCGATGATTCCAGCTTCACGCCACGCTGTAAAGGCCGGGCTATGCGTCGCGGTTCCCGGTCGCGTCCGCCGCCTTGTCGTCTTCATCGCGCAGCTGGCGGCGCAGCACCTTGCCCACGTTGGTCTTGGGCAGCTCGTCGCGAAACACCACGTGCTTCGGCACCTTGTAGCCTGCCAGCTCTTTTTTGCACCAGCGCCGCAGCGTCTCGGCATCAAGCCCGTCGCCTTTGGCCACGACGTACAGCTTGATGGCCTCGCCGCTATCGTCATCGGGGATCCCCACGGCGGCGGACTCAAGCACATCGGGGTGAGCCGCCACAACGTCTTCGATTTCGTTGGGGTAAACGTTGAAACCGGACACCAGAATCATGTCTTTTTTGCGATCCACGATGCGTACGTAGCCGTCATCCTGCAGCACGGCAATATCGCCGGTGGCAAACCAGCCGTCCTTGACGGCCTGACGCGTTTCGTCGTCACGCTGCCAGTAGCCTTTCATCACCTGAGGGCCTTTGACGCAAAGCTCGCCCGGCTCGCCCAGCGCCGCGTCGTTGCCTTCCGGGTCGACCACCTTGACCGACGTGCCCGCCACCGGCTTGCCGATGCTGCCCAGCTGTATCGCCTCGCTGGGGTTGAACGTCACAATCGGCGAGGTTTCGGTCAGCCCGTAGCCCTCGGCCACGGGGCAGCCGGTCACGTCGTGCCAGCGCTTGGCGGCCGCACTGGTCAACGCCATGCCGCCGGAAATGGTCAGGTGCAGGGAGGAAAAATCCAGCTGTTTGAAATCATCTCGATTGCACAGCGCGTTGAACAGCGTGTTCAGGCCGATAAATCCGCTAAAGGACAAGCCCTTGAGCGCTTTGACAAAGCCGTCCAGATCACGGGGGTTGGGAATCAGCAGCGAATGGTTGCCGGTATCCACCAGAAACAGGCAGTTCACGGTAAACGTATAGATGTGATACACCGGCAGCGGCGCAATCACCAGCTCTTCCCCTTCCTTGATATTGCCGCCAATGGCCGTACGCGCCTGCACCATGTTGGCCACCAGATTGCGGTGGGTCAGCATCGCGCCCTTGGGTTTGCCGGTGGTGCCGCCGGTATATTGCAGCGCTGCCAGGTCATCAAGCCCGCGGGGAGCATCCTGCTGGCTCAGCGTACTGCCCTTGCGCAGCGCCTGACGAAACGGCGTCGAACTCGGCAACGAATACGTCGGCACCATTTTTTTCACGTATTTGACGGCGGCGTTGATGACCCAGCGCTTGGGGGCATCGTGCAAATCGGCCAGTTCGGTCACCAGCACGTGGCGGATGTCGGTTTTCTCCAGCACCTTTTCGAGCTTGGCAGCCATGTTGGCCAGAATCACGATTGCCTTGGCGCCGGCATCCTTGAACTGGTGCGCCATTTCACGCTCGGTGTAAAGCGGGTTGGTATTGACCACCACCATCCCCGCACGCAGCGCGCCGAAGACCGCCACGGGAAACTGCAGCACGTTGGGCAACTGAATAGCGACACGGTCGCCGGGTTCAAGATCGGTTTCATGGGTCAGCCAAGCAGCAAAGCTCGCCGACAGGCGTTCCAGCTCGTTGAAGCTTAGCGTTTTCCCCATACAGGTAAAGGCGGGCTTAGCACCAAAGCGTTCGACGGCTTTATACAACACGTCGGTAATCGAGCTATACCGCTCAAGCCCTTCAAGCGCGGGCCCGTAGAGCACCGATTCGACGGGCACCGAACCATTGGTATCTTCGCCCTCAGGCGCTGAGGAAGAGATATGTTCGCTCATCGGCAGTCTCCGCTATCCATGTCGATCTAGTAACCGACTTTGTTGTTGTTTCAAGCATTACGGCTATCGATTCACCATATACGATTCACCATATACAACCCGCCATACGCTGTAAAACGACCGCTTGAAACTTTTGTTTCATTTACATCCTTTGTCTAATCCGCCCCGTCGTCTGGTCGCTTTGCGTCAATGGCTGACGCTTACCAAGCCCTTTTCAGCCCCGCGCCGATGACATGGCAGCGGCCGTGTAGCGCGCCTGAATCTCGCCGTCTTGCCACACCAGAAGCTCGCCCGGCGCCATGCGCTGCCACTTTTCGTTATGCGTCAGCGGTTCGGTGGCAATCACCGAGACAATATCGTCGGGCGTGGTGTGCTCGACAAAGTTGACCGTCATCTCGGCGTCGGAAAGCTCGGCCTCGCCGAACGGCGCACGCCGGGTAATATGAGCAAGCTTAGTCGAGCAAAACGTATACAGGTAGTCGCCGTCGGACAGTAGCAGGTTGAAAACGCCCAGCGCCCGCAGACGCTCGCATAGCGCGTGCAAATGCTGCCAGAGCCGTTGCGGCTCGTCCGGCGGCGTAGGAAACTCGCGGCGTAGCTCGCCGAGCAAAAAGCAGCAGGCGTGTTCGCTGTCGGTTTTACCCACCGGGGTATAGCTGCCCAGCGGCAGGTCTTGCCAGCCTTCCAGCTGGCCGTTGTGTGCATAGCACCATGGCCGCCCCCACATTTCCCGGGTGAACGGGTGGGTATTGGCAAGCGTCACCTCGCCCACGTTGGCCTGGCGGATATGACTGATTACGACATGGGACTTAATCGGATAGTCGCAGATCAGCCGCGCGATGGGTGAATCAACCGACGGGTGCGGATCCCGAAAATCGCGGTAGCCACCCTGCTCGTAAAACGCGATGCCCCAGCCGTCACGGTGCGGGCCGGTGCCGCCGCCGCGGTGCAAAAAGCCGGCAAAACTAAAGCAAATATCCGTCGGCACGTTGGCGCTCATGCCCAAAAGCTCACACATCGCTGACTCCTTTCATTGACTCACGCTCATTGAATGGCGCTGACGCTTAACCGACCACCGGCTCGCGACGACGAGGGCTGTGCTCGGCGGACTTGGGGTCAGCGGCCGTTGACGGCGTATGATCGTCTCCCTGACGATACGGGCGGCGCCACCACCAAAGGGCGATGCCTATGAGCGAGCCCAGCACCACACCCGCGAGCAACCACAACAGGCCGCCAACCGCCGATGAGTCTTTTTCCAGAACGCCCACCGCCGCGACCATCGCCGACGGCGCCCAGCCGGTATAGAACTCGCCTTCTTCCACCAGCGGCAATACAAAACTCGCCGGCATCCACATCGCGCCGCCAATCGCCCAGGTCAATAATAGCCGCGGCAGGCGCGGCAAGAAGGCAAAGGCCAGATACACGGCGCCCAGCACCAAAATCGAGATCCCGTAATAGGTCAACCAAAGCAGTGACATTGAATCTGCAAACAGCATAATACTCCTCTTGTGGATGTCAGCATCCACGCTACATTTTCCGTTATGGTACCCGTCAATTGAGAAAAGCACAGCCAGACAATGCCGAGCTTTCGCCAGTGGAACGCGACTTTCGCCCTAATGACCCCGAGTGGCACTGGCTTGAACACAGCGACGCGCCCGAGGTCGAGGCCTTTCTTGACGCCGCCAACGCACAGCACGCGGCGTGGTTTAAACCTCTAAAACCGCTGGCCGACGCGCTTTATCACGGCCACCTTGCGCGGCGCGAGCTTGCTCTCTCAAGCCTTGAGACCGCGCTTGACCACTATACGTTCTATAGTGAAACCGCCGCCGATGCCGACTACTCGCGCTGGTGGCGCTACCCGAACGACAATCCCGAGGCGCGCGAATGCTTTTTTGACGTTCCAGCGCGCGCTACCGGCCATGATTTTTACGATATCGGCGACATGGCGCTGACACCCGACGAGCAGTGGCTGGCGTGGACCGAAGACACCCAGGGCGACGAGCGTTTTACGCTGTGGATCAAGGCGCTGCCCAACGGCGACGCCCAGCGCGTGCTGGATGATATTGGCCCCGCACTGTGCTGGGCTGAAGACCAACACGATGCCCGGGCAACGCTGCTGTTCACCCACTTTGATGCCACCCAACGCCCCGATAGCCTGTGGCGCTTGTCGCTAACGCTTGAGGATCAAATCGGCACCGACACGCCTCAGCTAATATGGCGCGAAGACGACCCCGAGTTCTGGGTGGGTATGGACAAAACCCGCTCGCGGCGCTGGATCATGCTGGAAAGCGCCTCCAAGGACACCAGCGAAACCCATCTGATCCCGGCAGATGAGCCCGGCGCCGCACCACGCTGCCTGCACCCGCGCGAGGCCGGCGTTGAAGCCAGCATTGATCACCGGCCGGGCTTTTTCTACCGCCTTCACAACCGCGCAGGGGCGCACTTTCAGCTGGACGTCACGCCCGAAGACGCCGCGCTAAAAAGCCCCGATCAGGCCGACTGGAAACCGCTGGTGGCGCACCGCGAAAGCGTAACGATTGAAGGCATCGACGTCTTTTCTTGGGGGCTGGTGCTAGCCGAGCGCGACCACGCCCAAGCGCAGGTCACGTTGCGTCGGCTGGTATTCGACGCGGCTCACCGCCCTATTGGCGACAGCGTACTAGCGCTGCCGGAAACGCCCTGTTCGCAGATGCTTGAAGACGCGCCGCACTTTGCCACCCAAACGCTGCGACTACGCGAAGAATCCTTCACCCAGCCGCCGCGCTGGATCGAGCTCGACCTTGAAAGCGGCGAGCGCCGCGTGATCAAAACGCTGCCGCTTTACGGCGACTTGACGCCGGATAGGCTGACCAGCCGGCGGCTGTGGGCCAAAAGCGCCGACGGCGAAGCCGTGCCCGTCTCCATCGTCATGCGGGCGGATCTTGCCGGCCAGCCGCTGCCCACGCTGCTTTACGGCTACGGCGCCTACGGCGACCCGCAGGACCCGTGGTTTTCGATCGCCCGGCTGGAGCTGCTCAATCGCGGAGTAGCCTTTGCCGTCGCGCACGTGCGTGGCGGCGGCGAACGCGGCGAGCCCTGGTATCTCAACGGCAAAATGGAACACAAGGAAAACAGCTTCAACGATTTCCTGGCCGCCCGGGACGCACTGGTGGCCGAAGGCGTCAGCCTGCCCGAGCGTATCGTCGCCTATGGTGCCAGCGCCGGCGGCCTGCTGGTGGGTACCTGCGTCAACCGTGCGCCCCAGGCCTTCTGCGCGGCGGTGCTCGACGTACCCTTTGTCGACGTGCTGCGCACCATGCAAAACCCCGACCTGCCGCTGACTACCGCCGAATACAGCGAATGGGGCAACCCCGAAGCGCCCGAGGTTGCCGCACGCATTCGCGGCTACTCGCCGGTGGATAACGTCACACCGCAGACCTACCCCGCGCTGTGGATCGAAGGCAGCTGGTTTGATACCCGCGTGGCCTACTGGGAGCCGGCCAAATACTATGCGCGAGTGGCACAGTGCCAGCAGGGCAAAGCGCCGGTGCTGCTGTATACCGATATGAGCAGCGGCCACGGCGGCGCCTCGGGCCGGTTCAAAGCCTGGCGCGACGCCGCCCGACAGGATGCCTTCATCCTCTGGGCGCTGGGATTAGCCACCTCTCCGGGGGTTCCCACTGCTAATCAGCATGGTTAGCGAAAAATCACGCTCAGGTAGTGCTCGAGGTTCATGGCCATCAGAAACGCGTTTCCAGCGCGTCAAGCACCTTCAGCTCGCGATCTACTAGACACATCTGTCGCCACTTATCGAAGGTCAGGCACGGGTGCGACGTGCCGAAGGCGAGCACATCGCCAACCGCCAACTCGGTATCGCGGGGAATTTCCAAAAAAGTATGCTGATCCATGATATGCGTGGCCTTCCAGCGGCTAATGTCCACCGCTGTCGCGGCTGACGCCGGGTGTGAGACCAGCGGATAGAGCCTCAGCGGCAGCGGCAGGTCCGGCTCGTGGCCAATGTCGCGCTTGCCCAGGGCCACGATCGCCAGGCCGGGCTCGGGCAACGACTGAACGTGAGCGAACACCTCGAGCGCCGGCTGCAGGTCGCCGATCAGCCCCGGATTACGAGCCTTTATATCCGCCATGGCGCCGGCATAGAGCCGGTGGTCATGGACCACATAGCAGCCCGGACGCAGCACGGGCGTGTAATACTCGCGCAGCTCCGCCTTATCGAATGCCTCGGCGATCAGGTCGAACCACTTAGAACCTGAGGCGGTAACGATCGGCGCCTCACGTCGGAGCGTATCGCTCGCACGCAGCGTCCTGACGGTCTCCACCAGCCGCTCACCGTAGGCGCTTACTGCGGCGACCTCGTCGCCCCCCGCGATCATCCCCTCATAGCCTTCGATCCCGACCAGCGCTAATGCTGACTGCTCGGCGATTACGCCCACCAGTGCCTCGACCTGGGCGCTATCACGGCAGCCGCAGCGCCCCTCGGCAACCCCCAGCTCGATCAACACATTGAGAGTTTGGCCGCGCGCGGCGAAGTAGCGGCCCAGCGCGGTGACGTTCGTCGCGGAATCAACCACGCAGTAGAACTCGGCACCCGCCCCGATGAGTTCGGCGACGATCGCCATGTTGGGCTCGCCAACAAGCTGGTTGGCCATCAGCAGGCGCGTCACGCCACCGGCGAAAGCTGCACGACACTGCGGTGCGGTAGCCAGCGTAATGCCCCAGGCGCCGGCCTCGAGCTGACGACGAAATAAGGCCGGCGCCATGGTGGTCTTGCCGTGCGGCGAGAGCCGCGCGCCGTGGGATTCGGCAAAACGCTGCATCCACGCGATATTTTGCGCTAGCGGCGACTCAAAGATCGCTGCCGCCGGCAGGCTGACCCCCGTCAGTAACAAGGCGCCGATTGGCGGGATGTCTTTGTCAGCAGCGCCTGGTGTCCAGTCAGATAAAACAGAAGCGGTCATTCCTATCTCCTATCGTTGAAAACTTAGTCGTCAGTCGACAATCGATAGCATCTTGATGGCGCGAACCTACATCGGCAGCACGGCAATAATGTGCTCTTCAAGGCGGTCTTCGGGGACGTCATCCTGGGACACGGCGAAGCCGCGCACGCTGATGCCCTTGCGGTGTACGCGCTCGGCGTCGTTGCTGAGTAGCGGATGCCAGCCGGCAAGCTTGCGGCCTTCGGCCACGCGCCGGTAGCCGCAGGTGTGCGGCAGCCAAGTAAACTCCCTGACCAGCGCAGGCGTCAACTGAGTGCAGTCGGGCACGCTGTCAAAGCGGTTGGGGTAGTCGCTGCACTGGCAGCTGTGGGTATCCAGCAGCCGGCAGGCCACGTTGAGCACCGCCACTTCTTCGGTGTCGTCATCGTGAAGCTTGAGCAGGCAGCACTGCCCGCAGCCGTCGCACAGCGCTTCCCATTCGGCATCGTTGAGCTCTTCCAGGGTAAAGCGTTCCCAAAAGCGTTCGCGCAGCTTCGTTGTCATACGCCCTCCTCCACGGCTTGTAGTCAGCCTAGTAAACCGCCTGGGTCGGTGTCCGGTAAAGGTCGAGCAGGTAGTCCTCTTTCGCCGGCGGCATCTGAAAGTAAAATCCCTGAGCGTGAATCGCCGCCATCACGTCCGCCGCGTTGGCACGCGCCAGCGGCTTGTCGGCGGTCAACAGCATGGTGAACACCGCTACCGGCTTGCCGAAATGCTCCAGCAGCGCCTCGGGCACATCCACCAGCCCCTGGCGCTTGTCCACGTACAGGTACGTTTCTTCTTTACGCGGGCTTTTGAACACTTCGCAAATAAGGCGGCCGGATAAGCCGGCAGTCGTTGCGGTCATGACGTCTCCTTGAGCGCTTGGGTCAGCGCGTCGTTCAGGCACTCGCCGCGCCAGCCGTCGGGCAATACCGGCGTGTCACCGGCCAGCACCTGCATCGCAATCGCTTCAATATCGCGCCGACGCAGGAGCATTTCGGGCGCCATCCCCAGCGCTTCGCCGCGCTCACTGACGGCTTTTTTCAGCGTTTTGAACAGCGGCTTGAACGGCGGACGAGCCGGGTCTGGCCAGGCGTGCGGCAGCGCCTCGGCCTCACACTCCCGCGCCGCTTTCACCTGCGCCAGCAGGGTATCGCCGTCTTTTTTGATAAACGACGGTTTGATGTCTTCCACCGCGGCCAGCTCAAAGCGGTTTTTAGGCATGGCGGTGGCGACGGCAAACAGCACTTTATCGCTGACCAGCCAGTTACGCGGCAGGTTGCGCTGGCGGGTTTCGCCTTCGCGCCAGGTTGTCATCAGCCGGTAGGCCTCGATCTGACGCGGCGTTAGCCGCCATAGTTGGCGCTGACGGGTAAACCACTGGGCATCCTGCTCGGCGCTGCGCCCGGCCTGCTCGATCAGCGTTTGGCACTGCGCTCTGGCCCAGGCCATTCGCCCGTTTTTTTCCAGCGCGTCGGCCTGCTTCTGCCACACTTCGAGCAGGCAGATAACGTCCAGCGCGGCGTAATCACACTGCGACGGCGTCAGCGGGCGATTCAGCCAGTTCGAACGGGTTTCTTCCTTGGGCAGGTCTTCATCCAGCCAGTAAGCCACCAGTTTTTGATAGCCCATGCCGGGCGTTTCGCTCAGAAACCCCTGCGCCACCTGAGTATCCATCAGCGGCGTGGGTAACACACCGGCCCAGCACTGAAACACCTCAAGGTCTTCGCTGCAGGCGTGAATCAGTTTCAGCGCGGCATTCTGCAGCAGCGCCTGGCACGCCGGCGTGCAGTCAACCGCCAGCGGGTCCACCAGATAGGTCACGCCGTTGCCGGCAAACTGGACCAGCGCGGTCACCGGGTAAAAGGTTTTTTCACGAAAAAACTCGGTATCCAGCGCGATAACGTCAGCATCCGCCAGATGGGCGCAGGCGTCATCCAGCGCTTCGGGCGTGTCAATCCACTGGTACGAGGGGGAGTCAATCAAGGACAAAAGCAGGTTTTCCCTAAAGTGCGCGCACGCCGTCGTGCGCGGCAGCGTTTATTCGCTGGCAAAAGGCAGGCGGCCATTGAAGGCGCGGCTTAGCGTACCGCCGTCAACGTATTCAAGTTCGCCGCCCATGGGCACGCCGTAGGCCAGGCGGGAAAACGTCACGCCGTAGGCGGCCAGCTGGGTGGCAATATAGTGCGCAGTGGCTTCGCCTTCTACCGTGGGGTTGGTCGCCAGCACGATTTCATGCACGTGCGCCTGAGCCACCAGGCTCTCCAGCTGCTCAAGACCGATGGCCTCCGGGCCAATGCCGTCAATCGGCGACAGATGGCCGTGGAGCACGAAATAGCGCCCGCGAAAGCCGCCGGCCTCTTCGATGGCAAGCTGGTCGGCCGGCGACTCCACCACGCACAGCAGCGTTTCATCGCGCCGCGGGCTTTGGCACAGCGCGCACAGCTCGGCTTCGGTCAGCGTACGGCAGCGCTGGCAATAGCCCACGGCCTCAATGGCTTCGGCAAGCGTTGCTGACAGGCGTTGACCGCCTTCGCGTTCGCGCTCCAGCACGTGCATGGCCATGCGCTGGGCGGTTTTCGGCCCGACCCCCGGCAGCACCCGAAAGGCGTCCATCAGCTGTTCAACAAGCGGTGAGAAGCGCATCCAATCAGAACGGCATTTTAAAGCCGGGCGGCAGATCCAGCCCGGAAGTGGCGCCTTCCATCAGTTCTTTGGAGCTTGCTTCAATCTTGCGCACGGCGTCGTTGACCGCTGCCGCAAGCAGGTCTTCCAGCAGCTCTTTGTCTTCTTCCATCACGCTCGGGTCGATATCGACCTTGCTCACGTCATGGCGGCCGTTCATGGTGATTTTAACCATGCCGGCGCCGGCTTCGCCCTGCACTTCCGCCTTGGCGACTTCTTCCTGAGCACGCTGCATTTTTTCCTGCATTTCCTGAGCCTGCTTCATCATGTTGCCCATTCCGCCTTTCATCATGGCGATGTCTCCCGAGTCAAAGTAAAGGGTGTGTCAGTCGGCGTGCTTCGCAGGCATCACGCCGTTTTCCATGAACGTCGCGCCGAATGCCTGCTTAAGCTCTTGTATATGGGGATCACGGTTGAGCGTATCAAGCGCTTTTTCCTGGCGCTCCTGCCCTACCCGAGCGTCCCGCGCTTTGGGCGTTTCAAGCGTGGCGTCAAGCACTTCTGCGCTCATCGTCACGCGGCGTTCAATGCCGTTTGCCGCCAGCGCTTTGGCAATCCGGGTGTCGTGTACGTCGGCCTGCATGGCCGCCTGGCTGGGATCAAGGCGCAGCACCAGGGTTTCACCGTCGTCGCTTTCCAGCTGACAGTGTGCGGCCAGATTGCGCGTCAGCCCGCCCAGCCCCAGCGCGTCAAAACCGTCAACCCAGCCGGCATGATCGAGCCTTCCCGGCGGTACCGGATCGCCCTGTGGTGGCGCCTCGGCGGCGGGCGGTGGCGCGGGCTCAGATTTAGGTTCAGGCTCGTTTACCGGTTCAGGCGGGATCGCTGGCTCAGGTTCCGGCTCAACCACCGGCGGCGCTTCGTCGGTCGCCCACGGCGGCGGCTCGGCGGGTGGCACGGGCTCAGCGGGCTGACTCGGCGGCGCGGGTTCAGTCGCGGCGTTAGCAGCGGTAGGCGCCTCGTCGGCGGGCGGGCGTTCCGGCTGCAGCGGCAGCGGTGTTGCCGGCGGCCGGGGCACACCCTGGGGGCGAAACGCCAGCATGCGCAGCAGGGTCATTTCCAGCGCGCTGCGCAAATCCGGCGCGTGGGCCATGTCGCCGCGCCCCTGAATGCCGATCTGGTAATAAAGCTGCACGTCTTCGGCGGTAAAGCGCGCGGCCAGCGCCAGCACCGTATCGCGGTCGCCGTGGCCGTTATCCACCGCGTCGGGCACCATCTGCGCCACCGCGAGACGATGCAAAATCGCCGTCACGTCGTCCAGCACCGCAGCGAAATCGGGCCCCTGCTCGGCCAGCTGCGAGACTTCGCTCAGCAGGCGCGCCACGTCAACGTCGGCCAGCGCCTCGATGAGCGCCAGCACGTGGCGATGATCCAGCGTGCCCAGCATGGCGGCGACGTCGGCGTGGTGTATCGCGCCCTGGCCAAAGGCAATGGCCTGATCGGTGAGGCTCATGGCGTCACGCATGGAGCCGTCGGCCGCCTTGCCCAATAGCCACAGCGCGCTCTCTTCAAACGCCACGCCCTCTTCGCCCAGCACATGGGTCAAATGTTCAACCACGCGTTCCGGCGGCATATGCTTGAGGGTAAATTGCAGGCAGCGCGACAGCACCGTTGGCGGCAGCTTGTGCGGGTCGGTAGTCGCCAGCAGGAATTTGACGTGGGGCGGCGGCTCTTCCAGCGTTTTCAACAACGCGTTGAAACTGCTGGTCGAGAGCATGTGCACCTCGTCAATGAGATACACCTTGTAACGCCCCTGGGTCGGCGCGTACTGGACGTTATCCAGCAGCTCGCGGGTGTCTTCCACCTTGGTGCGCGAGGCGGCATCGACTTCGATCAGGTCAACAAAGCGCCCTTCGTCGATCGCCCGGCAGCTGCCGCACTGCCCGCAGGGCGTTGAGGTAACGCCTTCGTCGCCCTGGCCGTTGGCCGTGCAGTTGAGGCATTTGGCCAGAATCCGCGCCAGCGTGGTCTTGCCCACGCCGCGGGTACCGGTAAACAGGTAGGCATGGTGCAAGCGCCCCTGATCAAGCGCGTTGACCAAGGCGCGCTGCACGTGCGTTTGCCCCACGAGTTCGTGGAATGTACGTGGCCGCCATTTACGGGCCAGAACCTGATAGCTCATGGGGCAGAATATCCTTTGGCGGGCAAAAAAATAGAGAGTGGCACCATTCTAGCGGCTGCCACCCTGTCAGCCAACACACCGTCAACCAACATCCTGCCCGCCAGCCGCTGCTGACAGCACAGCGGGTTTCCTAGGCGTTGTCGCCTTCTTGCGCGGCGTTGGCACGCTCGCCGGCGGCCTTGACCAGTTTTTCCAGCTCACCGCTCTCGTGCATTTCCACCACGATGTCGCAGCCGCCGACCAGTTCGCCTTCTACCCACAGCTGTGGGAAGGTCGGCCAGCTGGCGACTTTCGGCAGCTCGGCACGAATATCCGGGTTATCCAGCACGTTAACGAACGCAAAGCGCTCGCCGCAGCTCATCAGCGCCTGTACGGTTTGCGCCGAAAAACCGCACTGGGGCAGCTGCGGTGTGCCTTTCATGTAAATCAGGATCTGATTTTCGCTAATTTGCTGCTGAATGTTTTCCACAGTGGTGCTCATAAAGCCTCCTTACGCTTGCCAGCGAGGGGCTCAGGCCCCGCCGCTGGCATCAACAATAGAGTGTGACCTCGATAATACCCGACCATGCTACTCGGCCTTGTGCGTTGGTGCCATTCTACGCATGCCGTTCGCGTTGCGCATCCCCTGTGGCATCGCTAGGATGGTCGTTTTACACGGAGAGCTGCTATGGCGACGCGCCATTTTCTGACCCTTCTGGACTTGACTCAAGACGAGCTGCACTACCTGATTCAGCGCGCCATCACCATCAAGAGCAACCTGAAAGCCCAGGGGCCAAACTATACGCCGCTTCCCAACCGTACGCTGGCGATGATTTTCGAGAAATCCTCCACGCGCACCCGGGTGTCGTTTGAAACGGCCATGGCGCAGTTTGGCGGACACGCGCTGTTCCTCTCGCCGCGCGACACCCAGCTGGGTCGTGGCGAACCCATCGGCGATACCGCACGGGTCCTTGCTGAAATGGTCGATGCGGTGATGATCCGCACGTTCTCTCACGCAGGACTGGAAGAGTATGCCGCGGCGAGTCAGGTGCCGGTCATTAACGCGCTCACCGACGACTACCACCCCTGCCAGCTACTCGCCGACGTCATGACCTGGATCGAGCTGCGCGGCCGCGTGCAAGATCGCACCGCGGTATGGATTGGCGATGGCAACAACATGTGTCATTCATGGATCAACGCCGCCCGCCAGTTCGGCTTCAAGCTGCGCGTTTGCTGCCCAAAAGGCTACGAGCCGCGCGCCGATATCGTCGCCGCCGCGGGAGATCAGGTCAGCATTCTGCACGACCCGCAGCAGGCCGTTACCGATGCCGATCTGGTGACTACCGACGTCTGGGCGTCAATGGGGCAAGAAGAAGAACAGACCAAGCGCGAAGCCGACTTTGCCGGCTTTCAGGTCACCGAAGCGCTGCTTGACCTCACCAAGGAAGACGCGCTGTTCTTACACTGCCTGCCCGCCCACCGCGGCGAGGAAATCAGCACCACGCTACTGGATGACCCGCGTGCCGTGGTCTGGCAGGAAGCCGGTAACCGCCTGCACGCCCAGAAAGCCCTCATAGAGTTTTTGCTGCTGGGCAAGATCAGCTAACCCTCTTCACGCCTGCCTATGCCTGACCGACATCTGCCGCCGGCACGCCAAGTGCCAGCGGCAGAGACCCAACAAATACCCAACAAAAAACCGCCCGATAACAAAAATGTCATCGGGCGGTTGATAATATCTGGTGGAGCCTAGCGGGATCGAACCGCTGACCTCAACACTGCCAGTGTTGCGCTCTCCCAGCTGAGCTAAGGCCCCAGATGCTGCGCTTTCTGCTGCAGCGGAGCGAATGATAGGGGGAAAATTGAGCCGAGTCAAGTCATGACGAAACAGGCAAGAACCTCATGTTTCTTAGGTCAGGCTTATGGCACTATTTTGTAACAATCATTTTACACCATCCGGTTATTGCCATTCCTGCCTCAGCCACCCGGGAGCCGCCCTTTGATCAACGTACTGATTGCCGATGATCACCACCTGGTCAGAACCAGCATTGCGTATCTGCTCAGCCAGGAATGCGATATTGCCATTGTCGGTGAAGCCGTCGATGGCGAAAGCGCGGTGGCCCTGTGCCGGCAAAAGCGCCCCGACATTGTCCTCATGGATATTCGCATGCCCGGCATTGGCGGCCTGGAGGCAACACGGCGCATTCAGCGCGGCATGGCCGACATCAAGGTGCTGGTATTAACGGCACATATTGAGGACAGCGTTGCCCGACATATTCTCGATGCCGGGGCGGCCGGCTTTTTAAGCAAGGGCGCCGACCACCAGGAAATGATCGATGCGCTTCGCCATGTCTTTCACGGCCGACGCTATGTCAGCAAAAACATTGCCCAGCGTCTTGCGCTTGCCAATCTGTCAGGTCAAACCGGCCTGTTCGACCAGCTCTCGCGGCGCGAGCTGCAAATCGCCCTGATGATCGTCAACTGCCAGCGCGTGCAGGAAATATCCGACCGCTTGCATCTCAGCGCGAAAACCGTCAACACCTACCGCTATCGGTTATTTGACAAGCTCAAGGTAAAAACCGACGTCGAACTTACGCACCTTGCCCTGCATCACGGTCTGGTTGACGGGTTTGAAACAGTGAACGGATGAACGATAGACGGTTGAAACGCCGAGTCTGATAGACTGCCCACATTACCCATGCGACTGTCAGACCACGACGCTATGACCTTTGATGCCAAACAATTCCTGAGCACCGTCGGCGCCTCACCGGGCGTTTATCGCATGCTGGATGCTCAGGGCAATACGCTTTACGTGGGCAAGGCCAAACGGCTGAATGCCCGCCTTGCCAGCTATTTCCGCGGCCGCCTGAACGCCAAGACCCAGGCCATGGTCGGACGCATTGCCGATATCAACATCACCGTCACGCGCAGCGAAATCGAAGCGCTGCTGCTTGAACAGACGCTGATCAAATCGCTGCGCCCGCCCTATAATATTCTGCTGCGCGACGATAAATCCTACCCGTTTGTCTTCGTCACCGACCGCCATGCGTTTCCCGCACTGGAATACAAGCGCGCCCGCCAGCGCAAAAGCGACGGCCGCTACCTTGGCCCCTACCCCAGCAGCGGCGCGGTGCGTGAAAGCCTGGCGCTGATGCAGAAAATATTCCGCATTCGCAGCTGCGAAGACAGCGTCTTCGCCCACCGCTCACGCCCCTGCCTTCAATATCAGATCGGGCGCTGCAGCGCACCCTGCGTTGACTACATCAGCGAAGCTGACTACCGCCGCGATCTTGAGCACGCCGTAATGTGCCTTGAAGGCAAAAGTGAGCACGTTACTCAGGCATTGACCGACGCCATGGAGCAGGCAAGCCAGGCGCTGGACTTCGAGGAAGCCGCGCGCCTTCGCGACCAGATCCAACAGCTGCGAACGCTGCAGCAGCGCCAGTTTGTGGATACCGAGGGCGGCGATGCGGACATTTTTGCGCTGGCACAGCGCCCCGGCGGGCTCAGCGTGGCCATACTCAGCGTGCGCGATGGCCGCCTGCTTGGCGCCCGCCACCACACGCCGCCGAACGATCTGGATCTGGCGCCAGCCACGCTGCTGGCCAACGTGGTGGGGCAGTATTATCTCGCCCAGCCCCACGACATTCCTGCCGAAGTCATTACGTCTCACGCACTGACCGACGATCAGCTGCTGCAAAACGCCCTCTCGCAACAGGCTGGCAAGCATATTCGCCTGACCCATCAGGTACGTGGCCACCGCGCCCAGTGGCAGGATCTGGCCGTCACCAACGCCGAACAGCACCTGACCTCAACGCTCGCCAGCCGCCAGCAAATGAGCACACGCTTCGCCGCGCTGCAAAAAGCCCTGGGGCTTGAGCACACCCCCAAGCGGCTTGAATGCTTTGACATCAGCCACAGCCACGGCGAAGCCACCGTGGCCTCCTGCGTGGTGTTTGACCCCGACGGCCCGCGCAAAAGCGACTACCGCCGCTTCAATATTACCGGCGTTGCCGCCGGCGATGACTATGCCGCCATGCAGCAGGCGCTCACTCGGCGGTTAAAGCGCATTACCACCGATGCGGGCACAGCGCCGGACGTACTGGTCGTCGACGGCGGCAAAGGCCAGCTCAACATGGCGCGCAACGTGCTTGAAACGCTGGGCATCGGGTCGATTACGCTGCTGGGTGTGGCCAAGGGCACCACCCGCAAAGCGGGATTGGAAACGCTTTTTCTCGACACCCCTGAGCACCCTCTCGCCCTTGACGCCACCTCGCCGGCGCTGCATCTGGTGCAGCACATTCGCGATGAATCCCACCGTTTTGCCATCGCCGGCCATCGCGCGGCTCGCGATAAAACGCGCCGCACCTCAACGCTGCAGGAGATCCCCGGCATTGGCGCCAAGCGGCGCCGCGAGCTGCTGCGTTTTTTTGGCGGCCTGCAGGGCGTAAAAAAGGCCGGCCGCAGCGAACTGGCACGCGTGCCCGGCATCAGCGAAGCACTGGCCGAGATTATTTATCAGTCGCTGCACGGATAAACGCCCCACGAGCATGGATGCCATCTCGCAAGAGGGATAGAATGAGCGAGCACTTAACGGCTTCCCGACGTTTTCTCTCTCGTTTTCCGGCAAGGTTCGCACTCCGCGATGAATATACCCAATATCCTGACGCTCGCTAGAATCGCCTTCATACCCCTGTTGGTGGTGCTGTTTTATCTGCCGTTCGAGTGGAGCATGCCCGTGGCCGCCGCATTTTTTGCGCTCGCCGCCGTGACGGACTGGCTGGATGGCTACCTTGCTCGCCGCTGGAACCAATCCACCCCGTTTGGCGCTTTTCTCGACCCGGTGGCCGACAAGCTCATGGTCGCCGTGGCACTCGCGCTGCTGATCGAACGCTTTGATACCTGGGTATTGACGCTGCCCGCACTGGTGATTATCGGGCGTGAAATCGTGATTTCGGCCCTGCGCGAGTGGATGGCTGAAATGGGCAAACGCGGTGCGGTGGCGGTATCCTGGATCGGCAAGCTGAAAACCACGCTGCAGATGGTGGCGATTCTCGTGCTCCTCGCCTTCCCACCCGGCCACATGATTGCCGACGTTGGCATCATTACGCTTTACGGCGCCGCCGCGCTGACGCTCTGGTCAATGATTCAGTACCTCAAGGCTGCCTGGCCACATCTCAGCCGTTCGATGTAAGCCGCTTGATGCCAATGCTTTGGGCACATGCCATCGCAAGGAAAAAATCGTCTGGCATCAAATCGTTGACAACGCGGAGGCAACGCGTATAATTCGCCTTCGAGTCGAGCGGGAATAGCTCAGCGGTAGAGCATCGCCTTGCCAAGGCGAGGGTCGGGAGTTCGAATCTCCTTTCCCGCTCCAACGACTTGAGGCTGGATGGCAGAGTGGTGATGCAGCGGACTGCAACTCCGTTAACGCCGGTTCGATTCCGACTCCAGCCTCCATTTCCTTGTGCAACACCCCCTATTATGGTTTTCTCGCCCGGATGGTGGAATTGGTAGACACTAGCGACTTAAAATCGCTTGCCTTATGGCGTGCCGGTTCAAGTCCGGCTCCGGGCACCATCAGTAGCACTTCCTTCTTATTCAACGCGCCACCTGATCAACACCACATCCTTTAGTATCGCCTGCCCTCGTTATGTTCCACTGAATCGCTTATCGCGATAATCGTGCTTTTTACGCTATAGTAGTCGCCTTTTGGCTTTTCTGTACCTTTGTGCAGCGTGTCACGGCCATGGTTATTCTTGGCTGAAAGGAGCGGCCCATGAACACGACTCACAGCACGACTCATGTCAGTACAGCGCACACCGACGTCCTGATTGTTGGCGGCGGCGTTGCCGGTTTGACGCTGGCATTGCACCTGGCCGAGCACCGGCGCGTTACGCTGATACGCCCGGCCGGTGATGACCGCAGCGGCGCCAGCCGCTGGGCCCAGGGCGGCATAGCTGCGGTGCTGGCGCCCGATGATGACCTTGACGCCCACGTGCAGGACACCCTGATTGCCGGCGACGGCCTGTGCGATGAAGCCGCCGTCCGCTTCACCGTGGAAAACGGCCCCGCGGCCATCGAGTGGCTGCTTGCCTGCGGGGTTGCTTTTACCCCGGACACCACGCCCGACGCTCCCTACCCTTACCACCTCACCCGCGAAGGCGGTCACAGCGCCCGGCGTATCATCCACGCCGACGACGCTACCGGCCACGCCGTAGTGGAGGCGCTGGGCCAGCGCGTGGCGCGCCATGCCAACATTCAGATACTGAGCAATCTAACCGTCACCGACCTGGCAGGCGATAACAACGGCGCTTGCCACGGCGCTTACGGCGTTGACGATACGGGCCAAATTCAGCGTATTGTGGCAGGGCATACCGTGCTCGCCACCGGCGGCGCCAGCGGGCTTTATGCGCACACCACCACGCCCGCGCCCGCCAGTGGCGAAGGCATGATGATGGCCGCTACGCTGGGTGCCAGGCTGGCCAATCTCGAGTTTCAGCAGTTTCATCCGACCTGCCTGTATGACCCTGACGGCCCCGCCTTTTTGATCAGCGAAGCGGTACGCGGCGAGGGCGGACACCTGCTCAACGACGCCGGCGAACGCTTCATGCCGGCGATTGATGAACGCGCCGAGCTGGCGCCCCGCGATGTGGTCGCCCGCGCCATTGATGCCGAGATCAAACGCGGCACCAGCGGCCACGTCTGGCTGGATATTCGCCATCTCGGCGCCGACGCCATTCGTCATCATTTCCCGACGATCGTTGCCCACTGCGCCACACGCGGCATGGACATTACCCGCCAATCGATTCCCGTGGTGCCCGCCGCGCATTACAGCTGCGGCGGCGTGGCTACGGATCTTGACGGCGCCACCGGCGTTGCCGGCCTTTACGCCGTGGGGGAAACCGCCTGCACCGGGCTTCACGGTGCCAACCGCATGGCCAGCAACTCGCTGCTGGAATGTCTGGTGTTTGCCCGCAGCTGCGCGCAGCGGATTTTTGATGCGCAAGCAACACTACCCGCCGCCCATTCAACGGCATCGTCACCGCTTGATCCTGACGCGCCGGTTGACCTGAACGAGCTGGCTCGGCTGCGTCATGCCATGCGCGCGGCCATGAGCCGCGACGTATCGATCGTGCGCAACCACGCGGGGCTTGACCGAGCATCCGCTGCTCTCGACGCCATAATGGCAGCACTGCTAGCTCTGGATCCCGCTCTCAGCCATCCGGAAAGCCGGCGGCTCTGGCATGCGCTGCGCTTGGCACAGCTCACGGTAAAAGCCGCCGGGCAGCGTCACGAGTCACGTGGCCTGCACTTCAGCACCAACTGGCCCGAACAGTCAGCAAGCGCGGTGCCTTCCGCGCTCTATCTGGCTGATTAACCTAGCCCCGACCGGGATGATGGAATAAGCGGCGCACGCGACGGCGCGCATCCACGGGCGCGCTATCCGGCCACAGCCACAGCCGCCGGCTCCCCAACCGCAGGCCGATCAACCACGGCCCCAGATAGTCACAGCGCAGCGGAACCCACGTCGCCGGCATTGGCTCGTTCGTGACTGGGTCGTGCGGCAGGCGAAACCGCCCCTGAATGCCGGCCTGCATGACGCTGATATCCAGCGTACCGCAGGGCGCATTGGCCCGTTCACGCCACAGCCAGACGCCCCCGATCAAACACCCGAGCCCCGCCGCTACCGCGCCCAGACAGGCGCCGGTGATCACAATGCCCGCGCCCCACAGCACTCCGTGACTGGCCCGCTGCCAGTCAGAGGGCGCGATAGACAGCGCTATCGACGGTCTCTGCATGGGTCACAATCATCTTGACGATGCGTCGAAGGGCTTCATCCGCCGGCCACTCGCGGCGCATCAGCCAGCCAAAAAGATCCTGGTCTTCTTCGGTAATCAGCTGCCGAAAGGCGGCCTGATCATCAGCATTCAAGCTGTCGTAGCGTTGCTCCAGAAACGGGATCAGCAGCAGATCCAGCTCCCACATGCCGCGGCGGGAGTGCCAGTAAAGCCGTTTACGCTGGATAGCCTCAAAGGAAGTGTCGTCGCTCAACGTCGGCCTCTTTGCGTTGATGAAGGGAATCGCCAGTATAGCGCAGTCATCGAGTCGCGCCAGCGCCACGTCTGGCCTATGCTATGACTGTACTCGATACTGGCCTATGGCCTTGTTTTATCTAAATTGTTTTATCAACAATGGCGCAGTATGCTGAACGCCATGCCTTTCAGGCGCAACCACGCGGCGGCGGCCAGCGGCGCTGGATTCCCGCGTTTACCACCGGCGTTCCCCTCTACCGTTCGCATGGAGCCAAACGATGACCAAGTCAGAGCTGATCGAACAAATTGCAATGCGCAAACCAGAGTTATCCGTCAAAGAGGTGGAAACGGCCGTGCGCCTGATTCTCGACGACATTACCGATACCCTGGCCGACGGCAGCCGCGTGGAAATACGCGGTTTTGGCAGCTTCTCGCTCCATTACCGTGAGCCCCGCACCGGGCGTAACCCCAAAACCGGCGACCCGGTAGAGCTGGACGGAAAATACGTGCCGCATTTCAAACCCGGCAAGGAATTACGTGAGCAGGTCGACGACAGCCGCGTTGAAGGCTACTAGATTTTATCTGAACCTAGGCATTTTATTCACCTGCGACCTTCTGCGGGATGACGCCAAGCCAAGAGTCATACACAATATAGCGCTTGATACGCTATCAATCAGGGAACTCACATGCGTTGGATCAAAGGGCTATTACTTGCCGCCATTCTGCTGGTGGTATTGCTGATCGGCATTCTTTTCGCCGTCAACAATCAACAGACCATTGCGCTCAACCTCATCTGGCTGGAGCTGCCGCCCGTATCGCTCTCGGTATGGCTGCTGGCGACGCTCACCTGCGGCGTGATTATCGGCATGTTGGCCATGCTGGGCGTTTACGTGCGCCTCAAGGCTCGCCTTGCCAGCGCCCGGCGCAGCAACAAGCAGCAGCGCAAGGAGCTCGATCGCCTGCGCACCCAGGAGTTCAAGGAACTCGCTTAAATGCTTGATGCCGTGCTGCTGGGCGTGCTGGTGGCCGCCATTGCCATAGGCTTTGGGTTGGGGTATCGCCAGGCGCTGCGCCGAGATGATAAAGCGTCGCCGACCTCCTCCCCGACGCTTTCCCGGAACTATTTCGTCGGGCTTAACTACCTGCTCAACGAGCAGCCCGACGAAGCCATCAACACCTTTATCCATGCGCTTGACGTCAACAGCGACACGGTGGATACCCACATCGCCCTAGGCAAACTGTTTCGCACCCGCGGTGAGGCCGATAAAGCCGTCAATATTCATCAGAATCTGCTGGCCCGTCCGGCGCTGACGGCACAACAAAACGAACAGGTACAGCTTGAGCTGGCCCGCGACTTCATGGCGCTGGGCGTTCACGACCGTGCCCAGCGGCTGTTGCGTCAGGTAGACGAACACAGCCAGCATGATGATCATCGCCTCACGGCTACCCGGTTGCTGGTCGATTTATTCGAGCGCGAGAAAGACTGGCAAAGTGCCCTCGACGTTATGCAGCCGCTGTTGGCGCAGCAGCCGGGCATGCAGCGGCCCGCGGCCCACTGGCAGTGCGAGCTTGCCGAGCAGGATATCGTTCAGGCCAGCCGTCCGCTGGCTAAACGCCGCTTGAAAAAAGCCCTGCAGCTCGACCCCCTGTGCGTACGCGCCAACCTCCTGCTGGCCGAACTCGCGCTGGATAACGGCCGCTACCCGGAAGCCATTGCCCGGCTTGGCCAGATCGCCGAGCAGGAGAAAGCCTACATCCCCGCCATGCTGCCAGCGCTCCGGCATGCCTATTGGCGCGCCGACGACGAAGCAAGTTTCGAACGCCACCTGCTGACCTTGCTGGAAACCGCCCCTTACACCAGCGTGATTATAAGCCTTGGCGAGCTAACACATCAGCGCGACGGCGTGGATACCGCCATCGCGCTAACCGGCGAACGCCTAAGCGTATCGCCCAGCCTGGGCGGGCTGGATTATTTGATTGACCTGTACATTGAAAGCCAGCGCTTGCGCGGGCTCGAGTCCCCCGATACGCGGCTTTTCCTGCTCAAGCACCACACCCGCGCCCTGCTGGAAAATCGCCCCCGCTACCGCTGCCAACGCTGCGGGCTGAGCGGCGACACGCTCAGCTGGCAGTGCCCCAGATGTCGTCACTGGGGCAGCGTCAAACCGATTACCGGGGTCGAGGGTGAATAGACAGAGATTAATAGACAGAGGTGCATAGCCGAAGGAATAGCGTCAGCCGCCGGCCAGCTCGGTTTCAATCGCCTCCAGGGCCGCCATGGGATTCTCGGCCTGGGTCACCGGCCTCCCCACCACCAGATGTGTGCTGCCCGCCTGCATGGCGGCGCTCGGCGTCATGATGCGCTGCTGGTCGTTGGCGGCGGCAAAGCTCGGGCGAATACCCGGCGTAACCTTCAAAAAATCGGCGCCGCAGCAAGATTTCAGCGCTTCAGCCTCCTGCGCTGAACACACCACGCCGCTCATGCCGCTGTCTTTTGCCAGCATGGCCAGCCGCTTGACCTGCTCCTCAAGAGTCCCACCGACGCCCACCTCGTTCAGGCCGGCGGCTTCCATGCTGGTCAACACCGTCACTGCAATGAGGTGCGTTTTCAACGCGTTCGCCTGCAGGCGCTCGGCGGCCGCTTCCATCATCTTGCGTCCGCCGCCGGCATGCACGTTGACCATCCACACGCCCTGCTCTGCCGCCGCCTGCACGGCGCTGGCCACGGTGTTGGGAATGTCGTGAAACTTCAGATCCAGAAACACCTCAAAGCCGCGCCCGTGAAGCGCTTCCAGCACGGCCGGGCCGCTACGGGTGAAAAGCTCTTTGCCGACTTTCAGCCGGCAGCGCGCGGGGTCGAGCTGATCAGCCATGCACAGCGCGGCGTCCAGCGACGGATAGTCCAGAGCGATAATCAGCGGAGATTGCGTGGTCACGTTGCGGCTCCCAAGGGTTATGTCGATCGAGCGAAAAGTATACCAGCCCGAACCGTTCCCTGAGCACTGTAAGCGTTGTCTCAGCAAGAAGGCGTCATTTTCCTACAGCCTTTGTTCCATTCGGCTTACTGCCGATTGTTACCCAAACGCCTATGTTGAAGTGGAAAGCGCAGCCCCATTCCCAGACCGAGCACGATGTGCATAAAACGACGTCCATGGAGGACATTCATGACAGTTAAAGGATTCGCCGCCGCACTACTGATCAGCCTGAGCCTTGGCCTGACAAGCGGCGCCATGGCACAGCAGGTTGCCCCCATCAACGTCAATACCGCCGATGCCGAACTGCTGAAAGAGCTGCCGGGTATTGGCCCCAGCCGCGCCGAGGCGCTGATCAAGGAGCGCGACACCAACGGCGCGTTTGCAGACGCCGATGACCTGACACGCATCAGCGGTATCGGCGAAGCAACGGTCGACACGATTCGCGACGAAATCGAGTTTTAACCTCACGCGTTTAACCCGCCGCTTAAATCCGCCACTCATCCATAAACCGATGCACCGGCATGTGTTCGAGCACGCCGGTGCTTTCGCATTGGGCAAAAATGGCCGCCGCCTGCTGGGGCGGAAAGCGCGTGGCCAGGTGGCGGGAAAACTTCTCAACCAGCTGCGGCAGTCCTTCATCACGCCGGCGCCGGTGGCCAATGGGATATTCCACCGCGACTTTGTCGGTGTGGCTCCCGTCGCTGAAAAACACCTGCACGGCGTTAGCGATCGAGCGCTTGTCGGGGTCAAGATAGTCCTCGGTATAGCGCGGCTCTTCAACGACGTGCATTGTCTCGCGCAGCCGGTCGATCTGCGGGTACGCCGCGTGAAAGGCGTCTTCATAGTGCTCGGCGGTCAGCGCGCCAAACATCAGCGGCACGGCCACCATATACTGCAGGCAGTGGTCGCGATCGGCGGGGTTGGCCAGCGGCCCGGTCTTGGCAATGATGCGGATGGCCGATTCGTGGGTAGTCAGCTCGATGCGCTCGATCTCGTCCAGCCGGCCGGCTACCTGCGGATGCAGCGCCATCGCCGCTTCGCAGGCGGTCTGGGCGTGAAACTCGGCGGGAAAGGCAATCTTGAACAGCACGTTTTCCATCACGTAGCAGCCCAGTTCGCGCTGAAAGCGCAGCCGGCGCTCGCCTTCCGGTTTGATCGCCAGGTCGTTATTGCCATGGCTGAACAGCACGTCGTAAAAACCCCACTGCGGTGCGCTCAGCGCGCCGGGAATACCCATCTCGCCGCGCATGGCGATATCGGCCAGGCGCACCGCCCGCGCCGTGGCATCCCCCGCCGCCCAGCTTTTGCGTGACCCGGCATTGGGCGCGTGGCGGTAGGTACGCAGGCTTTGGCCGTCGACAAAGGCGTGCGAAAGCGCTGACAGCAGCTGCTCGCGGTTCGCCCCCATCAGCCACGCCGACACCGCCGTCGAGGCCACCTTGACCAGCACCACGTGATCGAGCCCCACGCGGTTGAAGCTGTTGTCCAGCGCCAGCACGCCCTGAATCTCGTGGGCCATGATCATCGCGTTTAGCACGTCGCCCATCATCAGCGGTGATTCGCCGCGGGCGGCGCGTTGTTGCGACAGGTGATCGGCCACGGCCAGAATAGCCCCCAGATTGTCGGACGGATGCCCCCACTCGGCGGCAAGCCAGGTGTCGTTGTAGTCCAGCCAGCGAATCGTCGCGCCGATATCAAACGCTGCTTTAACGGGGTCCAGGCAGAACGACGTGCCCGGCACCCGCGCGCCACAAGGCACGGTAGTACCCGCCACCATCGGCCCCAGGTGCTTGGTGCACTCGGGAAAGCGCAGCGCCAGAAGCCCGCAGCCCAGCGTGTCCATCAGGCAGTAGCGGGCGGTTTCCAGCGCCTCCTCGGACGGCGCAGAAAAGTTCAGCACATAGTCGGCAATGCGCTGCAGCTCGGCGTCATAGTCGGGGCGCTGATTCACGTTGGACGTAGCGGACATACAGACCTCCTCGGTTAGCTCTAAAGCGTAGGCACGCGGACGACGCCTTCCATCAACACGCGGGCGCTGCGGCTCATCACCGCCTGCTCTATCTGCCAGCGGTCGTTGACTTGGCGCGCCGTGGCACCCACCTGCAGCGTGCCCGACGGATGACCAAAGGTCACTGCCTCGCGCTCGCCGCCGCCGGCGGCCTGATTGACCAGCGTACCCACAATGGCCGCCGCGGCGCCAATCGCTACCGCAGCGGTGCCCATCATGGCGTGGTGAAGCTTGCCCATCGACACCGCGCGCACCAATAAATCAACGTCGTCTGCGCTAATGGCCTTGCCGCTGGACGCCGTGTAGCTCGCCGGCGGTGCGACAAAGGCCACTTTGGGCGTGTGCTGGCGCTGGGCGGCCTCGTCGAGCGTGGCAATCAGCCCCATCGCCAGCGCGCCCTGGGCACGAATGCACTCAAGCGTGGTCAGCGCCTCAGCGCTTGGGTTGATGTCATCCTGCAGCTCGGTGCCGGTATAGCCCAGTGCCGCTGCGTTGATAAACACGGTGGGAATACCGGCGTTGATCAGGGTGGCCTCAAGCGAGCCAACGCCTGCCACGTCGAGCGTATCCACGCGGTTGCCGGTGGGGAAAATCGCCCCGTCGCCCGCGGCCGGATCGATAAACGCCACGGGAATCTCGGCGGCGGGAAAGGCCACGCCGTCGAGCATAAAGTCGCCGCTTTCCTGCACCTCACCGTCTGCCATCGGCACCTGTGCGACGATGGTTTTGTGGATATTGGCCTGCCAGATACGCACCTCGGCCGTACCATTTTCAGGCACTCGCGCCGCATCAAGCAGCCCGTTGGCCACGGCAAACGGGCCCACCGCGGCCGACAGGTTGCCGCAGTTGCCGCTCCAGTCGATAAACGGCTGGTCGATCGACACCTGGCCGAACAGGTAATCCACGTCGTGTTCCGGCGAGGTGCTGGGGGCGATAATCACCACCTTGCTGGTGCTCGAGGTCGCGCCGCCCATGCCGTCGGTGTGCTTTTGGTAGGGGTCGGGGCTGCCGATCACGCGCAGCAGCAGCGCGTCGCGCGCCGCCCCCGGCGTCTGCGCGGCCTCGGGCAGGTCGGCCAGGTTGAAAAACACGCCCTTGCTGGTGCCACCGCGCATATAGGTCGCGGAGATTTTTTGCTGGGTCATAGCGCCTGCGCTCCCTGGCGGCCAACCGTTTCGGCCATAAAGTCCTGGGCGAAGCGCTGCAGCACGCCGCCGGCGGTGTAGGTGGTCAGCTCGTCGGCGGTATCCAGCCGGCAGATGACCGGCACGCGCTCGGCTTTTTCCTCAGCGTTGCTGTTCGCTCGGTGAATCACCAGCGTCAACGCGCCGCCGGCCTCCGGGGTGCCTTCCACGTCAAACACTTCGGTGCCGTCCAGTTGAAGCGTATGGCGCGTGGTGCCGACTTCAAACTGCAACGGCATTACGCCCATGCCGATCAGGTTGGTGCGGTGAATGCGCTCAAACCCTTCGGCCACAATCGTCTCAACGCCGGCCAGCGCGACGCCCTTGGCCGCCCAGTCGCGCGAGCTGCCCTGGCCGTAGTCGGCACCGGCAATGATGATCAGCGGCTGCTTGCGCGCCATGTAGGTTTCAATCGCCTCCCACATCCGCGTTACTTTGCCCTCGGGTTCAAGGCGCGCAAGCGAGCCTTGCCGCACCTCGCCGGCGTCATCACGCACCATTTCGTTGAACAGCTTGGGGTTGGCAAGGGTGGCGCGCTGGGCGGTCAAATGATCGCCGCGGTGGGTCGCGTAGGAGTTGAAGTCGGCTTCGGGCAGGCCCATTTTGTCCAGATATTCGCCGGCGGCGCTATCGAGCAAAATCGCGTTCGACGGCGACAGGTGATCGGTGGTGATGTTATCCGGCAACAGCGCCAGCGGGCGCATGTTTTTGAGTTCGCGCACCGCCGACATCTTGCCTTCCCAGTACGGCGGGCGACGAATATAGGTGCTGTTTTCGCGCCAGTCGTACAGCGGGCTGACCTGCGCACGAGCACCTTTATCCACGTTGAACATGGGGATGTAGGTCGCGCGAAACTGCTCGGGTTTGACCGAGGTTTTGACCAGCGCATCGATTTCCGCGTCGTCCGGCCAGATATCCTTGAGCGTTACCGGCGTGCCGTCAGCGTCCATGCCCAGCGCGTCTTTTTCGATATCAAAGCGAATGGTCCCGGCAATGGCGTAGGCCACCACCAGCGGCGGCGAGGCCAGAAACGCCTGCTTGGCGTGGGGATGGATGCGCCCGTCAAAGTTGCGGTTGCCCGACAGCACCGCGGTGGAATACAGGTCGCGGTCGATGATTTCCTGCTCAATCTGCGGATCGAGCGCGCCGGACATGCCGTTGCAGGTGGTGCAGGCATAGCCCACCACGCCAAAGCCCAGATCCTCGAGCTCGTCCATCAGCCCGGCGTCCTGCAGGTACATCTTGACCGTTTTTGACCCCGGCGCCAGCGACGACTTGACCCACGGCTTGCGCGTCAGCCCCAGGCGGTTGGCGTTGCGCGCAATCAGCCCCGCCGCCACCATGTTGCGCGGGTTGGAGGTGTTGGTGCAGCTGGTAATCGCGGCGATAATCACCGCGCCGTCGGGCATTTTTCCCGCTTTTTCTTCTTCGCGCGCCTGCTCAAGCCCCACGGCGATGCCGCGCTGGGCAAGCTCGGCGGTAGGCAGCTGGGCGTGAGGCTTGGACGGTCCCGCCAGAGTGCGCGAGACGCTCGAAAGATCAAATTCGAGCACTCGCTCGTACTCGGCAGTCGCCAAGTCGCTTGCCCACAGGCCGGCATGCTTGGCGTAGCGCTCGACCAGCGCTACCTGATCGTCGTCGCGGCCAGTCAGCGTGAGGTAATCGATGGTTTGCTCATCGATAAAAAACATCGCCGCGGTGGCGCCGTATTCCGGCGTCATGTTGGAGATCGTTGCCCGGTCACCCACGGTCAGGCTGTCCGCGCCCTCGCCGAAAAACTCCAGGTACGCGCCGACTACCTTGGCGCCGCGCAGAAACTCGGTGATCGCCAGCACCATATCGGTACTGGTAATCCCCGGCATCAGCTTACCGCTCAGTTTGACGCCGACGATATCCGGCAGGCGCATCATCGACGGCCGCCCGAGCATCACGCTTTCGGCCTCCAAACCACCCACGCCGACGGAAATCACCCCCAGCGCGTCGACCATCGGCGTGTGGCTGTCGGTGCCCACGCAGGTATCGGGGAAGACCACGCCGTGTTGCTGCTGCACTACCGGCGACATCTTCTCCAGATTGATCTGGTGCATGATGCCGTTGCCCGGCGGAATCACGTCGACGTTCTCAAACGCCACCTTGGTCCAGTCGATAAAGTGAAATCGGTCGTCGTTGCGCCGGTCTTCCACCGCGCGGTTTTTGGCAAAGGCGTCTTTTTCATCCCCCGCGTGCTCGACCGCCAGCGAATGGTCAACGATCAGCTGGGTCGGCACCACCGGATTGACGCTCGCCGGATCACCGCCCTGCTCGGCGATGGTGTCGCGCAGGCCGGCCAGATCCACCAGCGCCGTCTGACCAAGGATGTCGTGGCACACCACCCGGGCCGGGTACCAGGGGAAATCCAGATCGCTGCGCCGCTCGATCAGCTGGATGAGCGAGTCGGTCAGCGCCTCCGGCGCGCAGCGGCGCACCAGCTGCTCGGCCAGAATGCGCGAGGTATAGGGCAGCTTTTTGTAGGCGCCCGGCGTGATCGCCTCGACGGCTTCACGGGCATCAAAGTAGGCAAACTCGCTGCCGGGCAGCGAGTGGCGGTATCGGGTCGTCATGGCAAGGCTCACACGGCAGGAGGTCAGAAGGCGGGTGGCGTATCAGTCGCGCTGCTCGATCGGCACCCATTCGCTCTTTTCCGGGCCGGTGTAGTCGGCGCTGGGGCGAATAATGCGATTGTTGGCGCGCTGCTCGAATACGTGCGCGCACCAGCCGGTGACCCGCGACATGACAAAGATCGGGGTAAACAGCTGGGTCGGAATATCCATGAAGTGGTAGGCGCTGGCGTGGAAGAAGTCAGCGTTGCAGAACAGCTTTTTCTCGCGCCACATCACCTCTTCGCAGCGCACCGAGACCGGGTAAAGCACGCTGTCGCCGACGTCGGCGGCGAGCTTTTCCGCCCACTTCTTGATGATCGCGTTGCGCGGGTCGGACTCGCGATAAATGGCGTGGCCAAAGCCCATGATCTTTTCCTTGCGCTCGAGCTTGCCCAGCATGCCGCGCTCGGCATCGTCCGGCGAGTCAAAGCCCGAGATCATTTCCATGGCGGCCTCGTTGGCACCACCGTGCAGCGGGCCACGCAGCGTGCCAATCGCGCCGGTGACGCACGAATGCAGGTCGGAAAGCGTCGAGGCGCACACCCGCGCGGTAAACGTCGAAGCATTGAACTCGTGCTCGGCGTAAAGGATCAGCGAGACGTTCATGGCATCGGCGTGCAGCTGGCTCGGCGCTTTGCCGTGCAGCAGGTGGAGAAAATGCGCGCCGGTGGAGTCGTCGTCGGTGTGCGGCTCGATGCGCACGCCGTCGTGGCTGAAGCGGTACCAGTAGCCGATAATCGACGGCAGCGCAGCGACAAAGCGGTCGGCGACGTCCTGCTGGGCATCGAAGCTTTGTTCGGTTTCCAGATTGCCCAGCATCGAAGCGCCGGTGCGCATCACGTCCATCGGGTGGGCGTCAGCGGGAATCTGCTCGAGCACGGTTTTCAGCGCCTCGGGCAGCCCACGCAGACTTTTCAGCCGGGTGATATAGGCATCGAGCTCGGCCCGATTGGGCAGCTTGCCTTTGAGCAGCAAATAAGCCACTTCTTCAAAGGTGGCGTTGTCGGCGAGCGTCTGGATGTCAAAGCCGCGGAAAGTCAGCCCCGAGCCGGTTTCGCCCACGGTACAGAGTGCGGTTTCGCCGGCGCTCTGGCCGCGCAGGCCTGCGCCGCTGAGTTTTTTATCCGCCATTGTTGTTGCTCCTGAAACGATGTGTGACGCAGGCGCGCAAGCCGTGCCATGCGCCGTTGCGATAGCCGCTGTTAGCGGCGTCAGACCTTCTCGCCCTGTTCGGCAAACAGCGTATCCAGCTTCTGTTCAAAGTCGTGGTAGTTGAGAAAGTCGTAAAGCTCTTCGCGGGTTTGCATGGTTTCCACCACGTCTTGCTGGTGGCCGTTGTCCATGATGCTCTGGTAGACGTTAAGCGCGGCGGCGTTCATCGCGCGAAACGCCGACAGCGGATAAAGCACCATGCCGCAGCCCGCCTCGCCAAGCTCGGCCTGGGTGAACAGCGGCGTGGCGCCAAACTCGGTGATGTTGGCCAGAATCGGCGCGTCAACGCGTTGGCAAAAGGCGCGGTAGTCTTCGAGCGTGTGCACCGCTTCGGCGAAGATCGCGTCGGCGCCCGCCTCGATGCAGGCCTGAGCGCGCTCGATGGCGGCATCCAAGCCGTCTTTCTGGAACGCATCGGTGCGGGCAATCAGGTAAAAATCCGGGTCAATCCGCGCATCCGCGGCGGCCTTGATGCGGTCGGCCATTTCCGCCTGCGACACAATCGCCTTGTTGGGACGGTGGCCGCAGCGCTTCTGCGCGACCTGATCTTCCAGGTGCACGGCGGCCACACCGGCGCGCTGCATTTCCTTGACGCTGCGGGCAATGTTGAACGCCCCGCCCCAGCCGGTATCGATGTCCACCAGCAGCGGCAGATCGGTCGCGCCACAGATACGGTGAGCATCTTCGACCACGTCGTTCATGGTGGTCATGCCCAGATCCGGCAGGCCGAAGGAGGCGTTGGCCACTCCGCCGCCGGAAAGATAAATCGCCTGATGGCCCACACGCTCGGCCATCAGCGCGGTGTAGGCGTTGACGGTGCCAAGAATCGGCAGCGGGCGGTTGGCCTTGAGCGCTGCGCGAAAACGCGCGCCGGGTGTCAGTGCTGTCATGGGATTTATCCTCGGTGGGTGGGTCAAAGCCATTACGTAAAAGGGGCTAAAGCGTCTCCGCGTAGCGCTCGGCGACGTTGGCGCGCGACGCCGCGACGTGGCGGCGCATCAACAGTTCGGCAAGCTCGGCGTCGCCGGCTTCGATGGCATCAACAATACGGTGGTGCTCGACAAAGGCTTTGTGCGGGCGCGCGCCGCTGGCGCTGAACTGGGTGCGGTAAAGGCGCACCAGGTAGTAGAGGTCATCGCACAACAGGTTTACCAGCATTCGGTTATGGCTGCCCTGGACGATGCGATAGTGAAAGTCGAGATCGCCTTCGCGCTGGTAGTAGGCCTCGCCGCGCTGCAAATCGTGCTGGCTTTCGTGCACCGCCAGCACGTCGCGAAGCCCGGCGACTTCCTCGGGCGTCATATGTATGGCGGCAAGCCTGGCGGCCATGCTTTCCAGCGCCTCGCGCACGTCAAACAGCTCCAGCAGCTCGGGCATGGTCAGCTTGACCACCCGGGCGCCGACGTGGGGCACGCGCTCGATCAGCCGGTGCGCTTCCAGCCGCCGCATGGCTTCGCGCAGCGGCCCGCGTGAAATCCCGTAGGTAGCGGCCAGTCCCGGCTCGGTAATTTTGCTGCCCGGCACCAGCTCGCCGCGCACAATGGCGTCCTGCAGCTGATGAAATACGCGCTCGGCCAACGTACGTATTGACGGAGGGCGTATCGACGAGGTGGCGCTTGGTTCGGCATCGGGTAGCGTCATGAGGATTGTCAACAATTAAACAGTGAAGCCACTTTAGCGCTCGGATTTTTGGCCGTCAAGCGCCATAAACCGGCGTTTTATCCCCCTTTGGTGGCAGGCGTTGTCGACAAACTTACCCGGTGTCGCCCCGCACGTCTGGCATAGCGCACTTCTGATAGAATGACGCGCTTCTGAACTGGCAAGGCTAAACCTGTATATGTCCCCGCCGTTGACGCTCACCGCTCTGCCCTACGCCCGCGATCCGCTCACGCTATTCGCGCGGCTGCGACACCGCCACGACGCCGTGCTGCTCGACAGCGGCCGCCCCGTAGCCAACGGCCGCTACGACATTATGACCAGTGACCCGCTGGCCACGCTTGACGTAGACGACCAGGGTCGCGCGCACATTGAGCGCCACGGTGACGCGCTTGCCGCGCCGCCTGCCGGCCTGGACGATGCCTTTGCCGCCCAGGCGTGGCTGCTTGAGCAGCTGCCCGTACCCAGCACGCCCAGCGAGCTGCCTTTTCTCGGCGGGCTGATGGGCTACTGGGGCTATGATTTTGGCCGCCAGCGTCAGGGCGTTTTAAGCCACAAGCCCGCAGCCACGCATTTTCCCGCTGCGCGGCTGGGGCTTTATGACTGGGTCATCATCATTGATCACGAGCGTCAGGAGGCCTGGCTTGCCGCCACGCCGCCGCGCGCCGAGCAGGTCGCGCAGTGGCTGGAACAGGCGCTGCCAACCGGCGAGCCTTTCCAGCTCGTCGCGCCGTTTCGCGCCGAGATGCGTCAGGCGGAATACGCCGAGCGTTTTGCCCGGGTGCAGCGCTACATTCGCGCCGGCGACTGCTACCAGATCAATCTCGCCCAGCGCCTCACCGCACGCTACAAAGGCGATGAGTGGGATGCCTATTGCCGGCTACGCCACGCCACGCCAACGCCGTTTTCGGGTTTTATGGCCTGGGACGACAAGGCCATCATGTCGCTTTCGCCCGAGCGTTTTCTTCGCGTGCGCGACGGTCAGGTAGAAACCCGGCCGATCAAAGGCACGCGCCGGCGCGGCGACACCGCCGCAGAAGACCGCGCTCAGGCACAGGCGCTTCTGCACAGCGCCAAGGATCGCGCTGAAAACGTGATGATCGTCGACCTGCTGCGCAACGACCTGGGCCGCGTATGCCGGCCGGGCAGCGTGCGCGTGCCGACTCTGTGCGGGCTCGAAAGCTATCCCAACGTGCACCATTTGGTCAGCGTCGTGCAGGGCGAGCTTAAAGCGTCGCACTCGCCGCTAGCCCTGCTGGAAGCGGCGTTTCCCGGCGGCTCGATTACCGGCGCACCCAAAATCCGCGCCATGCAAATCATCGACGAGCTCGAACCCTGCCAGCGCAGCCTTTACTGCGGCAGCCTCGGCTACGTTGACGTGCGCGGGCACATGGATACCTCGATCACCATTCGCACGGTGCTGGCCGACGGCGATTCGCTGCACGTCTGGGGCGGTGGCGGACTGGTAGCCGACTCATCCCCCGCCGACGAATACGCCGAGACGCTGGATAAAATCCGCCATCTGGTGCGCGCTTTGGAATAAAAGCCCAAACAAAGCAAACGAAAAAGAATATAAAAGCAAAACAAAACGGTATTGGGGCGCCCGCCGGCCTTTTTGTTAGCCTTGCCGCATACCCGCCACGGCGACAGGAGATAACATGGCGTCCCCGAATCTGGAAACGATTAATCGCGATCTTGCGCAAAATCCGCAAGCACTGGTGGAATGGGCCATTGCTCAGGGCAAGCGGCCGATTTGCACCACCAACTTTCGTCCGTTTGAAGCGGTGATACTGCACATGGTGACCCAGGCACAGCCCGACATCCCCATCGTATGGATGGACAGCGGCTATAATACCCAGGCGACCTACGCGTTTGCCGATGCCCTGATCAAACGCCTGAATCTCAACGTCGTAAGCTTTGTGCCGCAGCGCACCCGCGCCCATCGTGAAGCGCTGGAAGGCGACTTTCCCGGCATTGACGACCCGCACCACGCGGCGTTTACTCAGGAAGTCAAAATCGAGCCGTTCGAGCGCGCGCTGGGGGAAATGCGCCCCGACGTCTGGTTCACCGCCCTGCGCGCCGAAGACACCGCCGAACGCGCCAAAATGCAGCCGGTGAGCCTCGGCAACGGCGACCTGTTAAAAGTCGCTCCGGTGCTGCACTGGAGCGCCAAACAGATGCACGAATACCTCGTCGAACACGACCTGCCCAACAACTTTGACTACTTCGACCCCACCAAGGTGGAAGAAAAGCGCGAATGCGGGCTGCACCTTCAACACTGAGCCCGGGTCAGACCACGTCTAGTATTCGGGCAGCTGGATGTTATCGAAAAGCGCTCGCTCATGGCGCGGCCCGGCGCTCAGCGCCGCATCGACCAGATCACGAGTCAGGTGCGGCGCAAAGCGGGCCAAAAAGTCATACATATAGCCGCGCATGAACGTCCCACGACGAATGCCGATCTTGGTGGTCGAGCTGGCGAACAGGTGATCGGCGTTCAGCGCCACCAGATCCTCGTCAAGCGTCTGGTCAACGGCCATATCGGCAACGATGCCCACGCCCATGCCCAAACGCACGTAGGTCTTGATGACATCGGCATCGGCTGCGGTGAGCACCACGTTGGGGGTCAGCCCCTTGGCCCTGAAGGCGTCATCCAGCTGCGAACGGCCGGTAAAGCCGAAGACGTAGGTCACCAGCGCGTAGTCGGCCAGCGCTTCAAGCGTCAGGGCACCGTCGCGCTGCGCCAGCGGGTGGCCCTTGGGCACCAGCACGCAACGGTTCCAGCGGTAGCACGGCAAGAGCACCAGATCGGTGAACAGCTCCAGCGACTCGGTGGCAATGGCGAAATCGGCCTGGCCTTCGCTGACCATCTGCGCAATCTGCTTGGGCGTGCCCTGCTGCATATGCAACGCCACGTCGGGATATTTCTGGGTAAACTCGGTAATGATCGGCGGCAGCGCGTAGCGCGCCTGGGTATGGGTGGTCGCTATGGCCAGGCTACCGCGGCGTTCATCGCTGTGTTCCTGGGCCACGCCCTTGATGTTTTCCGTCAGGCGCAGCACCTGGCCTGCCAGTTCAACAATCGGTTCGCCCGCCGGGGTGACGCGAGTCAGATGTTTGCCGCTACGGGCAAAAATCTCCACGCCCAGCTCGTCTTCAAGCAGGCGGATTTGCTTGGAAATGCCGGGCTGAGAGGTAAACAGGCTCTGTGCCGTCGCGGATACGTTGAGGTTGTGCCGGCTCACTTCCCAAATATAGCGTAGCTGCTGTAGCTTCATTCCTTGGCCTTTTCCTTGGTGGCAGCCCGGTCAGGCGGCTGACAAAAATAAAAAATAGAATAAAAAACATTTTTATAATACTTTTATAGCATAGACAATGCCAGCGTGCAGCCATTAGCGAAATTCAGCAATAGCGTAACATGCGTCTTTGCTAAAACACGCGGATTTGCCAGCCTTCGCCATGCCCGCTAACATTTGCCGGCTTGGCGCGGTGAAAAGTGCGCTTTATATACGCCTAACGACCGTTGCTCCTTTTAAGGCAACGTCATAGCAAGAGCAACGCAAACGGGAGAAGAAAATGTCCAATGTTGATGTCACCAACGCCAATTTCGAACAGGAAGTCCTTAACGCCGAGCAGCCGGTACTGCTGAAGTTCTGGGCCCCCTGGTGCGGCCCCTGCAAAGTCATGGCGCCGGTCGTTGATGAAGTCGCCGACGAGCGCGACGGCAACATCAAGGTCGTCAGCGTGAACGTCGATGACGCGCCGGAAATTGCCGCCGAACAGGGCGTTCGCGGCGTGCCGACGGTCATGCTGTTCAAGTCCGGCACCAAGGTTGCTTCGCTGGTGGGTGCGCAGTCCAAATCGCAGCTCAGCCAGTTTATCGACCAGAACGCTTAACGCCGACTTTTTGGCCAGAACGCTTAACGCCGACTTTTTGGCCAGAACCGCACGGCCGCTTCCGCGGCCGTGCGCAGATGCCCGTCTTTAGCTTGTGACTTACCCCTGACGCTTTGAAGGCGGGCGTTTTGCCTGACTCTTTTCGGCGCGCATAGGCGAACCGGGCCCCAGCAGGTGCGCCATCCAGCGCGTTTGCGGATGGCTATCCAGCGCAATTTTGAGCGTCATTGTCAAAAGCACCGACAGCAACAGCCCCACCACGCCAAAAATCCAGCCCCACACCACCAGCGATAAAAACGCCACCAGCGTAGAAAGCCCCAGTGCCCGCCCCATCAGGCGCGGCTCCAACAGGTTGCCCAGCACAAAGTTGACCCCCAGATACGCCAACGCGAGCACAAAGGCATCTCCTACCCCGCCGTTCTGGCTGACCAACAGCAATAGCACCGGCGGCACTGCGGCAATGGCCGAGCCAATGTTGGGAATAAAGTTCAGCGCAAACGCCAGCACGGCCCACAACAACGCAAACTTGACGCCGATCAGAAAGCAGGAAAGCCAGATCAGAATCCCCGTCACCAGGCTGATGGTCGTTTTAACCGCCAGATAGCGTTTGAGCGTTATGCTGAATTCGCCAAACCGCTTAAGGCTGGGCGCCGGGTTTTCAAGCGCCAGCGAGACCTTGTCACGAAAGTTCAGCGTTTCGAACATCATGAACACCACCATCAGCGCAACTACCATGCTTTGCATGAAGAAATTGCCCAGCTCGCCTAACAACCCGGTCACCCAGCTGGTATCTCCTGCGCCGGCAAACAACGCCTCGATTTCGTCGGGATCAATGGCCAGCCCCAGCGATGAAAGCCGGTTCAACAGCTCCCAGTACGCCTGATAAAGCCGTGATTCAATATCCGGCAGCGCATCCACAAAGGTGCTGAAGCTATTGACCACCAGGAAGCCCAATAGCGTCACCATGCCCGCCAGCACCAGCAGCGTCAGCACCACGGCGCCGCGCATTGGCAGGCCGCGACGATTCAGCCACTGGACCGGCTCGGTACACACCACCGCGATAAAAAACGCCAGCAGCAGCGGCACCAGAAGGCCGGCACCCAGCTTCATGCCGGTGATAATAATCACCAACGCGGCAATCGCCAGCGTCGCGTGAAGCGGCATGCTGCGATAGCTTTCGGCTGATTCATTCGACATCGTTTGTGCTCGACATGGTTCGTGTCCTTGATGGCAGTGTCTTGGGTGAGTGGCTTCTCTAGCGTGGTCTGATAATAGCGTGCCGTGATGACAGCGTGGCGTGATCCCGCATTTTGCACAAACGCCTGCCCCGATGCACCGCCTCGCGACGACAGCCCGAAAGGTAAACAAACCGTAAGCGTGAATCCAGACAGCGTACGCGGAAAACATGAAACCATCGTGCAAACAGAACTTTATGCCGCTAACTGCTGCCATACTAAACGTAACGCTCACAACACCGCAGGCAACCCTATGGCACTTTCACCGCTTGAACGCCGCCGCCCCGACAGCATGACCGGGCGGATTTCGCTACTTTCAACGCTGATTCTCGGCACACTTGCTGTGGCATCACTTGCCACCCCGTCCTTTGCCGGCGCCAGCGAAACCTCCAGCCTGCAGGTACAGGCGCAGTCCAGCATCGAGGTCACCCCCGACAAGGCCACCGTTAGCGCGAGGCTCTGGGAAGACACGCCCGCCGTCGATCTCAGCGAAACAAAGCAGCGTGAACAGCATGCAAAGGCACGCGAGAACGCGCGTGAGACGCTGGAAAAACGCGCTGCCCGCCTGATTGATACGCTGGAAGAGAATACCGGTATCAAGCGCGACGCCATCAGCGCCGGCTCACTCTCTGTTTATCCGCAGCGGTCGAACAACCCCGAAGCGCAGGGCGACGAGTCAAAAATGCTGACGCGCACGCGGCTTGAGCGCCCCATCAGCATCCAGCTTGATGATCTGGACAAGACCGAAGACGTGCTGAATGCGCTAATGGAAAGCGGCGTTAACCGCCTCGACGGCGTCACCTTTGACCTTCAGGACCGCGACAGCGCCACCGATAAAGCGCTGGTGAAAGCGCTGGAAAAAGCGCGCCACAAGGCCGCACTAATGGCCGACACCCTGGACGCCGACCTGGGCCGCGTGATTCACGTTCAGGAAACCCGTGCGCCGAGCTTCGCCCCGCGCATGATGAGCGTCAGCGCTGACGCCCGAGGCAAGGCAGAATCCTCCGCCACGCAGCCGGAATACCGCCCCGGCACCATTGATATCGATGCCGGCGTTAGCGTTGAATGGGCGCTTGAAAACGACGCCGCCTCTGATCACGACGCCGCTTCTGATCACGACGCTAAAGAGACAGCGACTCAGCCCCGCCAAGATACGGACGCAGCGGCTCGGGAATAGTCACCGAGCCATCCGCCTGCTGGTGGTTTTCCATCATCGCCAGCAGGCAGCGCCCTACCGCCAGACCCGAGCCGTTGAGCGTATGCACGAGCAGCGGCTTTTTCGCCTCGGGATGGCGGTAGCGTGCCTGCATCCGCCGCGCCTGAAAGTCCTCGCAGTTGGAGATCGACGAAATCTCGCGGTAGGTCTCCTGGCTTGGCAGCCACACTTCCAGATCGTAGGTCTTAGCCGCGGTAGCGCCCATATCACCGGTGCACAGCGTTACCACGCGGTACGGAAGCTCCAGCGCCTGTAAGATCGCCTCGGCGTGACCGCGCATATTCTCGAGTGCTTCATAGCTGTGTTCGGGCTCGACGATCTGCACCATTTCCACCTTGTCGAACTGATGCTGGCGGATCATGCCCCGGGTATCCTTACCGTGGGAACCCGCTTCGCTGCGAAAGCACGGCGTGTGCGCGGTCAGCTTCATCGGCAGCGCGGCGGCGTCAACGATTTCGTCGCGAACGAAGTTGGTCAGCGGCACTTCCGAGGTCGGGATCAGGTGATATTCGCGCTCGTCGTTGAGCTTGAACAGGTCCTCGCCGAATTTCGGCAGCTGGCCGGTGCCCATCAACGACTCGCGGTTGACCATATACGGCACGTAGCACTCTTCGTAGCCGTGGTTCAGCGTTTGCGTGTCCAGCATAAACTGCGCCAGCGCCCGGTGCAGCCGGGCAATAGGCCCGCGCATCACGGCAAAGCGTGCGCCGGTTAGCTTGGTGGCCAGCTCAAAATCGAGATAGCCCGATTTCTTGCCCAGATCCACGTGGTCAAGCACCTCGAAATCAAAGGTCCGCGGCGTGCCAAAGCGATGCAGCTCGACGTTGTCGGCTTCGCTCGCGCCTTGCGGTACGCTTTCGTGGGGCAGGTTGGGAATTCCGCTGACCGCGTCGTCCCACTCCGCCTGTACCTCGGCCAACGCCTGCTTTGCCGCATCCAGACGCTCGCCCAAATCGCTGACTTCATCCAACAGCGGCTGAATATCCTGGCCGCTGGCCTTGGCCTTGCCAATCGCCTTGGAGCGCGTGTTGCGCTCGTTTTGCAGCTGCTCGGTCTGAGTTTGCAACTCGCGGCGGCGCGACTCCAGCGCAGCAAGCGCCGTGGTATCCAGCGTAAAGCCGCGGCGAGCCAGCTTTTGCGCTACCGTATCGAGATCACCGCGCAGCAGTTTCGGGTCGAGCATGAGTCATCCTCTGGGCTGAAATCAGTAAACACGCAGCGCCAAACGCCCGTGACAAAGACCGATATTGTAGGCAAAAGCCCGCCCTGGAGCTATGGTTACGCACCGCTGCGTACTGATTCATTTGCCCGGTGATTCATTTACACTCGGGGGTATTGTCCTCTTTATTCATTTGCCAGCGAGCCACCATGACCCGCGCTTCTGATACTTCCGCGTTTTCTCACGTTTTTGATGCCCTTGATGACCTGCACCGCGACGACCCGAAAACGGTCGAGATCAACGGCGCCGACGAGCCCAAAGAACTGATCTATGCCCGGCGGATGAGCGCCTGGCTCGCGCATATCCACCCCGAAGCGACCGAGACGCTGCGTCTGGCGGTGCGCGCCCAGCATCTGCAACGCTGGCTGGTGCCCCGCGCCGAATACCCCGAAGGCCGCGTCGGCTATTTAACCTGGCGGCGCGACCAGAGCCACCAGGCCGGCGGCACCACCGCTGCGCTGATGCACAAGGCCGGATACGGCGAGAGCGACGCCGAGCGCACCGCCAACATCATCCGCAAGCAGGGGCTGGGGCGTGACGATGACGTTCAGACGCTGGAAGACTGCGCCTGCCTGGTATTTCTGGAAAACTACTTTGCCGATTTTTCCCGCACGATTGAACGCGACCACCTGATTCGCATCGTGCAGAAAACCTGGCGCAAGATGTCACCCGCCGCCCACGAACTGGCGCTTACCCTGCCGATGTCCGACGCGTCAACGGCGCTGGTTCACGAGGCGCTGCATCCCCGGTGATGCAGGCAGAAAGCGGCTGCGCTAAAATGGCTGCTTCCTCTTTTATTGTCTGGTTTTGTTCTCCCATTTTATTCTCCGGCTTGTCCGGCGGCGGCGTTGATCACCATGATTGCATCTTTGACTCGGCATACTATTTCTCTTGAACGTTTGAGTGGCGACTACGTGCGCTTTCTCGAAGCCCTCAAGGCCAGCGGTTTTGAAGGCGACATCGCTCCCGATTACGCCAGCCGCACCGTGGCGGCCACGGATAACTCGATCTACCAGCGCCTGCCTCAGGCGGTGCTCTACCCCAGGCACGCCGAGGACCTTGAGCGCATTGCCAAACTCGCCGGCGAAGTGCCCAACCGCGACATCGTGCTGGCCGCGCGCGGCGGCGGCACCGGCACCAACGGCCAGTCGCTGACCGACGGGCTGGTGGTCGACGTTTCGCGGCACATGAACCGCATTCTTGATATCGATGTGGACAACCGCCGCGTGCGGGTGCAGGCCGGCGTGGTCAAAGATCAGCTCAATGTCGCGCTCAAGCCTTACGGGCTGTTTTTCGCCCCGGATTTGTCCACCTCCAACCGCGCCACCATTGGCGGGATGATCGCCACCGACGCCAGCGGCCAGGGCAGCTGCGAATACGGCAAAACCCGCGACCACGTGCTCGCGCTGGACACCGTCCTGCTCGGCGGCAAGCGCCTTGAAAGCCAGGCATTAAGCCGCGACGAAGAGCTGGATCTGTCGAAGAAAGGCGGCATTATCGGCGATGTTCACCGCACCGCTGCCGATATTTTCGACCACGAGCGCGCGCTGATCACGGAGAAATTTCCGCCGCTCAACCGCTGCCTGACCGGCTATGACCTGGCGCATCTGCGCGATGACGACGAGCGCCTCAACCTCAACAGCCTGCTGTGCGGGTCGGAAGGCTCGCTGGGCCTGTTGAACGAGGCCGTGCTCAACGTGCTGCCCACGCCTAAGCACTCGACGCTGGTCAACGTGCGCTACGCGGGCTTTATGGACGCGCTGAATGACGCCCAGGCGCTGATGGCCAGCGACGCCGCTGCGACCTCAATTGAAACCATCGACGACAGCGTGCTACTGCTGGCGATGGAAGATTTCATCTGGAACGCCGTGGCCGAGTTCTTCCCCGCCGGCGACACGCCGATTTACGGCATCAATCTGGTCGAGTTCAACGACGACGACCCCGCGCGCCTGGCCGAGCGCGTCGAGACGTTTACCCAACACCTGACCGACGATGACAGCGTGTCGCGGCTGGGCTTCACGTTGGCCGAAGGCCGGGAGGCGATACAAAAAGTCTACGCCATGCGCAAGCGCGCGGTGGGGCTTTTGGGCAATGCCGAAGGCGAAAAGCGCCCGATTCCGTTTGTCGAAGACACCGCCGTGCCGCCCGAGCATCTGGCCGAGTACATCACCGAATTTCGCGCCGTATTGGACGCCCACCAGCTGTCCTACGGCATGTTCGGCCACGTCGATGCCGGCGTGCTCCACGTTCGCCCCGCCATCGACATGAAAGACCCGGAACAAGCGCGGTTGATTCGCATCATCTCGGACGAAGTCGCCGATCTGACCCATAAGTACCACGGCCTGCTCTGGGGCGAACACGGCAAGGGCATCCGCTCGGAATACGCGCCCAAGTTTTTTGGCGAGCTTTATCCCAGCCTGCAGCGCGTCAAAGCCGCGTTTGACCCTCACAATCAGCTCAACCCGGGCAAGATTGCCTCGCCCCGCCACGCAGGCGGGCTGATCGCCCGGGAAAATGACCCTGCGCTGCTGGCCATCGACGCCGTGACTACTCGCGGCGAGCTTGACCGCACCATCGACGAGCGCGCCTGGCAGTCCTATGACGCCGCGGTGTACTGCAACGGCAACGGCGCCTGCTACAACTACGACGTGGACGACCCCATGTGCCCGTCGTGGAAAGCCACACGCCAGCGCATCCATTCGCCCAAGGGGCGCGCCAGCCTGATCCGCGAATGGCTGCGCCTGCAAAACGCCGCGGGCGTTGACGTGGTGAACGAGTCGCACAAGAAAAAAGTCGAAGGCGTGGGGGGCTTTATCGCCCACCTGCCGCTGCGCGCCTATAACACCCTGAGCCACAAAGGCCGCGACGACTATTCCCACGAAGTTTATGAAGCCATGGCCGGCTGCCTGGCGTGCAAAGCCTGCGCCAGCCAGTGCCCGGTCAAGGTCAACGTGCCGCAGTTTCGCTCGCAATTTTTAGAGGTGTATCACGGCCGCTACCTGCGCCCGCTGCGCGACTACCTGATCGGCACCACCGAGTTTATGCTGCCCGCGCTTTCCCGCGTCGCGCCGCTGTATAACGCGCTGATCACCAGTCGCGCGGTGGACGGCCTGATGCGCCGGGGGCTGGGCATGAGCGACTCGCCGACGATTTCCCGAGCTAGCCTGAAAAAGCAGCTCGAAGCCTGGGGCGTCAGCGCCGCCACGCCGACATCGCTTGCGCTACTCACCAGGCAGCAGCGCGCCAACAGCGTGATTATCGTGCAGGACGCGTTCACCTCTCACTTTGAAGCCAAGCTGGTGATTGACGTCGTCGAGCTGTTGTCGCGGCTCAATTTGCGCGTGTTCGTCATGCCCTACGCGGCCAACGGCAAGCCGCTCAACGTGCAGGGATTTCTTGGCGCCTTTGCGCGCACCGCCGAAAAGCAGGCGCGTCGCCTGCGCACGCTGGCCGGCTTTGACATACCGCTGGTCGGCATCGACCCGGCGATGACGCTGTGCTACCGGCAGGAATACGTCAAGGCGCTGGGCGACGACGCGGTGCCGCCGGTACAGCTGCTGCAGGAATGGCTCAGCCAACGGCTGGATACGCTCCCGGTCGCGCCGCTTGACGGCCCCCAGAGCGGCTACAAACTGCTTTCCCACTGCACCGAAAAAACCAGCGAACCCGAAAGTCCCAAGGCGTGGCAGACAGTTTTCAATGCCTTCGGGCTCGGGCTTGAAACGCTCGCCAGCGGCTGCTGCGGCATGTCCGGTACCTACGGGCACGAAACCCGCAACGCCGCCACCTCCAAAACCATTTACGCCCAGTCCTGGCAGCCCCAGGTAGAAGATGAAGACAACCAGGGCCGCCTGCTGGCCACCGGCTACTCGTGCCGCAGCCAGGTCAGCCGCTTCTCCGACACCACCCTGCCCCATCCGCTTCAGGCGCTGCTGAAAGCCATAAAGCGCAGTGGTTAAAAAAGTGGTTCATAAAAGTAGTTAAGAAGAGTGGTTAAGAAGGCCTCACGAACCCCGCCAATCAGCGGGGTTCGGCGTTTCAGGGCCGTCGTTACAGCGGAGCTTGGATAAGGCATGCACGGCTCTACGCTCTTTGGTGGATTGTGCACGACCTCCCGGTAAGGTACTCCTAGCCAGTTGCGTTTAGTCAGTTACGTTCATCGATAACGATCTAACTGACGATCCATACTGACAATCTATAATGACAGGGGGGACGTCCAAGGTGAAAATTGGTGCACCCAAAGAAAGTGCGGCCGGCGAAGCACGCGTTGCGTTAACGCCGGATAGCGCGCTCCAGATACACAAGCTTGGCCACGAGTGCTTTGTACAAGCCGGCGCCGGCGGCGCGGCGGGCTTTTCCGATGAGGCGTATCGCGAAGCTGGCGTGACCGTTATCGACGGCGCCGAGGCGCTGTGGCAAGCGGTTGATACCGTCATCAAGGTTCGCGAGCCCGACGACACCGAGGCGGGCTACCTGCGCCAGGACCAGACGCTGATCGCGTTTTTCTGGCCGGCCCAGAATGAAGCGCTGCTGGAACGCTGCAAGGCCGCCGGCGCCACCGTGGTCGCCATGGATATGGTGCCGCGTATTTCGCGCGCGCAGAAGATGGATGCCCTGTCGTCCACCGCCAATATTGTCGGCTACCGCGCGGTCATTGAGGCGGGCAACCAGTTTGGCCGCTTCTTTACTGGCCAGGTAACCGCCGCGGGCAAGGTGCCACCGGCCAAGGTGCTGGTGGTCGGCGCCGGCGTCGCGGGGCTGGCAGCGATTGGTACCGCCACCAGCCTGGGCGCGGTAGTGCGCGCCTTCGACGTGCGCCCCGAAGTCGCCGAACAGATCGAATCCATGGGCGCCGAGTTCCTGTTCCTCGATTTCGACGACGGCAAGGACGGCTCGGAGAGCGGTGGCTATGCCGAGCCTTCAAGCCCCGAGTTTCGCGAAAAGCAGCTGGCGCTGTTCCGCGAGCAGGCCCCCGAGATTGATATAGTAATTACCACAGCGCTGATCCCCGGACGCCCGGCGCCCAAGCTGTGGCTTGAGGATATGGTCGCGGTCATGAAGCCGGGCTCGGTGGTGATTGACCTCGCCGCCGAACGTGGCGGCAACTGCGACCTTACCGTGCCCGATCAGCGTATCGTCAGCGATAACGGCGTGATCGTCACCGGCTTCACCGATTTCCCCTCGCGCATGGCCACCCAGGCCTCGCTGCTCTACGCCAACAACGTGCGTCACATGCTCACCGACCTGACCCCCGAGAAAGACGGTCAGATCGTGCACGACATGGAAGACGATGTGATCCGCGGTGCCACGGTGACCCATCAGGGCGAAATTACCTTCCCCCCGCCGCCGCCCAAGGTGAAGGCCATCGCTGCGGCCAAGCCCAAACCCAAGGAAAAGGCGCCGACCCGCGAAGAGAAGAAAGCCGCCGAGCTTGCCGCCTTCAAGGCTCAGAGCAAGCGTCAGCTGACCCTGCTGGCCGTGGGCGGCCTGTTGATGCTGCTGCTGGGGCAAATTGCGCCGGCGTCTTTCATGCAGCACTTCATTGTCTTTGTGCTGGCCTGCTTTATCGGCTTTCAGGTGATCTGGAACGTCAGCCACGCGCTGCACACGCCGCTGATGGCGGTGACCAATGCCATTAGCGGCATCGTCGTGCTGGGGGCGATACTGCAAATTGGCTCGGGCAGCGGGCTGGTAGCGCTACTGGCGAGCATCTCGGTGCTGATCGCGACCATCAATATCGTGGGGGGCTTTCTGGTAACGCACCGGATGCTCGCCATGTTCCAGAAATCCTGAGCGGCGGAGAGACGAAATGTTGAGTCAAGGATTCGTATCTGCCGCATCAATCGCGGCAAGCGTGTTGTTCATCCTGTCCCTGGGCGGGCTGAGCAATCAGGAAAAGGCCAAGCGGGCGGTGTGGTATGGCATCGTCGGCATGGCGATCGCGGTAGGTTTCACCGCGTTTGCGTCGGGCATCGGCGGCTACGGCTGGATGCTTCCGATGGTCCTCATCGGCGCGGTAATCGGCGTGTCTGTGGCTAAAAAGGTCAAGATGACCGAAATGCCGCAGCTGGTCGCGGCGCTGCATAGCTTCGTCGGCCTGGCGGCGGTATTCGTCGGCCTCAATGCCGACCTGGAGCGCCGGCGAGTGATGGCCGTCCAGCTGATCGGCGACACCGGCGAGCGCTTTTCGGCCTTCGCCGCGCTGGTCGCAACCAAAACCCCGGCCGAGCTGACCTTTCTGCAGGTTGAGGTCGTGCTGGGCGTGTTTATCGGCGCGGTGACCTTCACCGGTTCGGTAATCGCCTTCGGCAAGCTCGCCGGCAAAATCGACGGCAAACCCAGGCAGCTGCCGGGTGGGCATCTGCTCAACGCGGGGGCGGCCATTCTGGCGCTGCTGCTGGCCATTCTCTACGTGAACGGGGCCGGCATCTGGACCGTGCTGCTGCTCGCGCTATTGGCGCTGTTTATTGGCTACCACTTGATCATGGGGATCGGCGGTGCCGATATGCCGGTGGTGGTGTCGATGCTCAACAGCTACTCCGGCTGGGCGGCGGCGGCCATTGGCTTCACGCTGTCCAACGACCTGCTGATCGTCACCGGCGCGCTGGTCGGCTCCTCGGGCGCCATCCTGTCCTACATCATGTGCAAGGCGATGAACCGCAACTTCATCCACGTGATTCTGGGCGGCTTTGGTGGCAGCCAAGGGCCGGCCGCCGAGATCGAGGGCGAGCAGGTGGCCATCGATGCCGGCGGCGTAGCCAGTGCGCTCAACGACGCTGAAAGCGTGATCATCGTGCCGGGCTACGGCATGGCGGTCGCTCAGGCGCAGAATTCGGTCAGCGAGCTGGTGCGCAAGCTGCGCGACGCCGATAAAGAAGTGCGCTTCGGCATCCACCCGGTAGCAGGACGCCTGCCCGGCCACATGAACGTGCTGCTGGCCGAGGCCAAGGTGCCCTATGACATCGTGCTGGAGATGGACGAGATCAACGCCGACTTCGCCTCGACCGATGTGGTGATCGTTATCGGCTCCAACGATATCGTCAACCCGGCGGCTGAAGAAGACCCCAACAGCCCCATCGCCGGCATGCCGGTACTCAAGGTGTGGGAAGCCAAGCAGGTATTCGTCAGCAAGCGTGGCCAGGGCACCGGCTATTCAGGCATCGAGAATCCGCTGTTCTTCAAGGACAACACGCGGATGTTCTACGGCGATGCCAAGAGTAGCGTGGACTCACTGCTGCCGCTGCTCGACTAACGCGCTCGGGTAACGCCGCGCGCTAGCGCCAAGGCCCGAACCGGATGACGGTTCGGGCCTTTTTTTGCTCGGGATTCAGGTATTTCAGCTACCCGCACGCCCTTAAAAAAACAATTCCTTCAGCGCCTCTCCCGGATTGTCTTCGCGCATGAAGGCTTCGCCGACGAGAAAGCCGTTGACGCCACGTTCGCGCATGCGTTCTACGTCGTCGCGGGTGTGAATGCCCGACTCGGTAATCACCGTGACGCCCGGCGGAACCCGGCTGAGCAGGTCGAGGGTGGTATCCAGCGAGGTATCGAAGGTGTGCAGGTTGCGGTTGTTGATGCCGACCAGCTCAAGGTTCAGCTTGAGGGCGCGCTCCAGCTCCTCGGCATTGTGGACTTCGACCAGCACGTCCATGCCCAATTCATGGGCCTGACGATTCAGCTCGGCCAGCTGGGCGTCGTCGAGGGCGGCGACAATCAGCAGGATACAGTCGGCGCCAATGGCGCGGGCCTCAATAACCTGATAGCCGTGAGTGATGAAGTCTTTGCGGATGACCGGCAGCGTGCAGGCATCCCGGGCGGCGATCAAATAGTCTTCGTGGCCCTGAAAGAAGTCGGCGTCGGTCAACACCGACAGGCAGGCTGCGCCGCCGTCGGCGTAGCTTTTCGCAATCTCGGCCGGTTCAAACACCTCGCGAATAACGCCTTTGGACGGTGAGGCCTTTTTGATCTCGGCAATTACGGCGGCATCCCCTGCCGCCATGCGCGCGTTCAGGGCGCTGACAAAGCCTCGCGGTGCGCTCTGCTTTTCAGCCAGCGCCAGCAAGTCGGCCTGCGAGACCGCCTGGCTACGTTCGGCGACTTCCTGATCCTTGCGCGCCAGAATACGGGTTAAAATCGTCGGCGTTGCCTGCTCGCTCATAGCATCATCTCACTGGGTTACGTTAGGGTTTGAACTGACCGGTGAAGCGGGATAGCTCGTGCATTTTTTCCAGCGGCAGCTTGTTCTGCTGGGCATTGCGCGCCAGCCGCACGCCTTCTTTCAACGAGTCTGCCACGCCGGCGCAGTACAGCGCGGCGCCGGCGTTGAGCGAGACAATATCCGCCGGGGCGCCTTCGCCGCTTAGCGCCGCCGTCACCAGTCGCAGGCTGTCGTTAACGCTATCGGCCTTGAGGGCATTCAGGCTTTGGCGCTCAATGCCCAGCTCTTCCGGCGTAATGCGGTACTGGGTAATCTTGCCGTCTTTGAGCTCGGCCACCAGCGTGGGCGCCGCCAGCGAAATCTCGTCCAGCCCGTCTTCCGAGTGCACCACCATCACGTGCTGGCTGCCCAGCTTGTGCAGCACCTCGGCCAACAGCGGCACCAGCTCGGGGGCATAAACCCCCAGCAGCTGGTTGGGCGCGCCGGCGGGGTTGGTCAGCGGCCCGAGAATATTGAACAGCGTGCGCACGCCCATTTCGCGGCGCGGGCCAACGGCATGGCGCATCGCCGGGTGGTGGTTGGGCGCGAACATGAAGCCCACCCCGACCTCTTCGATGCAGCGCGCCACCTGATCCGCGGACAAATCCAGAAAAATCCCCGCCACGTCGAACAGGTCAGCGCTGCCCGACGACGACGACACGCTGCGCCCGCCGTGTTTGGCTACGTGCGCCCCGGCGGCCGAAGCCACAAAGCTTGAGGCGGTCGAGACGTTGAACAGGTTGGCGCCGTCGCCGCCGGTGCCGACGATATCCACCACGCTGCCCTCGACGTTGGGCGTGACGCGTTTCATCAACTCGCGCATGACCTGCGCCGCCGCGCCGATCTCGGTGGCAGTTTCGCCCTTCATGGCAAGGCCCATCAACAGCGCGCCGACCTGAGCGTCGCTGGCATCCCCGGTCATGATCTGGCGCATCAGCGCGTGCATCTGGTCAAAGGACAGGTCGTCGCGGCGCATCACCGCATTAATCGCGTCTCGCATCTGCATGAAAACGTGGGCCTCGTGCTGGTAATGCGCCGTTTCAAGCGCGTTTCAAGAAGTTGGCCAGCAGTTCGTGGCCCTGGTGCGTGAGAATCGATTCCGGGTGAAACTGCACGCCTTCAATGTCGAGTTCGCGGTGACGCAGCCCCATGACCAGCCCCGGCGTGACGTCGTCATCGGGTGTCCAAGCGGTGATTTCAAGGCACTCGGGCAAGCTGTCTTTGTCCACCACCAGCGAGTGATAGCGGGTCACTTCCAGCGGGTTATCCAAGCCGGCAAATACGCCTTGACCCAGGTGCTCAATCGCCGAGGTTTTGCCGTGCATGACTTCCGGGGCGCGCACCACGCGGCCGCCGTATACCTGGCCAATCGCCTGATGCCCCAGGCACACGCCAAGAATCGGCCGCTTGCCGGCAAAATGGCGAATGGTGTCCAGCGAAAGTCCCGCCTCGTTGGGCGTGCAAGGGCCGGGAGAAACCACCAGATGGCTCGGCGACAGCGCTTCGATCTCGGCAAGGCTGATCTCGTCGTTGCGGTAGGTCAGCACCTCGGCGCCGAGCTCGCCCAGATACTGGACGATGTTGTAAGTGAAGCTGTCGTAATTATCGATCATCACGACTCTTGCCGCTTTAGCCATCTGAAAAACCTGCTGTTTGTTTGGTGTGCGTTTGGCTGCGCGGATGTTGTTACCCAACATATTACCCCGCCTGGATGCCGGTTGGGCAGTTTTCCCGAGTGTAACGCAAGCGGCCTGCAACGTGCACGACGCAGGCGTTGCGGATAGCCTGAGAAATGACGCAGCGGCGGGTAGTTTTTTAAGTAAGTCTTGAAGTACCTGCTAAGTTAATGATTAGCTGACTCATACAACGGATTCATACAGCGCAGTCGCCCTACCGTGATAGCCACGCGGGAAAATCACGACGGGCCACAGCAACAGAGCGTGACCAAGAACAATAATGCATGCCTGTACATCCTGAACTCGGGAACCGTAAGGGAAGCGCCTATGCCAACGCCTATGCTAGACAGCGCCAACGCGTTGATCGCCGAATATTGGGCCACCGGACTTTTTATTCTGGCGGTGGTTTTGCTCTGTGCTTTCATGCTCGGCGCCTCTGCCCTGCTCGGCGGCCGCAGCCAGGGGCGCAGCAAGCCGCTACCCTTCGAAGGCGGCATTATCGGCGCCGGCAGCGCACGCCAGCGCTTCTCCATCCAGTTTTACCTTGTCGCGATGCTCTTCGTGATTTTCGATATTGAAGCCGTGTTTCTGTTTGCCTGGGCCATTTCGGTACGCGAAGTGGGCTGGGCCGGCTTTTGGGGCGCCGCCGTCTTTATCGGCATTTTGCTCGCCGGGCTGGTCTACGACTGGCGCTCTGGCGCGCTTAACTGGGCGCCTACCGGTAGCGAGAAGATGCACCGCGGCAGCGTACGGCGCGGCTAAACAACGTGCACGGCCCTTGGGTATAATCAGCCCCCGGCGCCGTGCCCGATGCACCCTTTGATGTTTCAGACGGGAGGCACGATATGGCTTATACCCTGACGCGGGCAAACGATGCGGTAGCACAGCAAAACGCCAGCTACCCGCTGGGCGAGCGCCAGCGCGTCGAAGATCCGATGAAGCAGCAGGTACACCGCAGCGTGTTTACCGGCAAGCTTGAAGACGTGCTCAACTCGACGGTGAACTGGGGGCGCAAAAACTCCCTGTGGCCGTATAACTTCGGGCTGTCCTGCTGCTATGTGGAAATGACCACGGCGTTTACCGCCCCTCATGACGTTGCCCGCTTCGGCGCCGAGGTCATCCGCGCCTCCCCGCGTCAGGCCGATTTCATGGTAATCGCCGGCACCTGCTTTGTGAAAATGGCGCCGGTCATCCAGCAGCTTTACGACCAGATGCTTGAGCCCAAATGGGTGATTTCCATGGGCTCCTGCGCCAACTCCGGCGGCATGTATGACATCTATTCGGTAGTACAGGGTGTGGATAAATTCTTGCCGGTGGACGTCTACGTGCCCGGCTGCCCGCCGCGCCCCGAAGCCTTTTTACAGGGGCTTCAGCTGCTACAGGACTCAATTCAGGAAGAGCGCCGCCCGCTTTCGTGGGTGGTGGGCGACCAGGGCGTTTATCGCGCAGACATGCCCTCGCAGCGAGAAAAACACCGCGACCGACGAATCCAGGCCACGGAGCTGCGCACCCCCGACAGCGTTTAGTGCCGCACCAACGGAGCAGTATCCAGCAAAGGGAGAGCTTCTATCACCATGAGCACCGATCAATCCGCCGCCATTGTCGAGTCGCTGACTGCCCGTTTTGGCGATCAGATCCGCTATGAGCAGCCCACGCTTACCGGCATGCCGGTGCTGTGGGTCAGCCGCGAAGCGCTTGTCGATATCCTCGAGGCGCTGCGTCGCCTGCCCGAGCCCTTCGAGATGCTCTACGACCTGACCGCCATTGATGAGCGGATGCGTAGCCATCGCGACGGGCTCCCCGCGGCGGACTTCACCGTGGTCTACCAGCTGCTCTCCGTGTCCGGCAACCGCGATTTCATGCTCAAGGTGGCGCTCAGCGAGCACGACCTGACGCTGCCCACGGCGATTCCCGTGTACCCCAACGCCGACTGGTACGAGCGCGAAGTCTGGGACATGTTCGGCATCCGTTTTGCCGGTCATCCCAACCTGCGGCGTATTTTGATGCCGCCCACCTGGAACGGCCACCCGCTGCGCAAGGATCACCACGCCCGCGCCACCGAGTTCGACCCCTACACGCTGACCGTTGAAGGCCAGGATAAAGAGCAGCAGGCGCTCCAGTTCGTGCCCGAAGACTGGGGTATGAAGCGCCAGAATGACGACACCGACTTCATGTTTCTCAATCTGGGCCCCAACCACCCTTCCGCCCACGGCGCGTTTCGTCTGGTGTTACAGCTGGACGGCGAAGAGGTTCTCGACTGCGTACCCGATATCGGCTATCACCACCGCGGCGCGGAAAAAATGGCCGAGCGCCAGTCGTGGCATAGCTTCATCCCCTACACCGACCGTATCGACTACGTTGGTGGCGTGATGAACAACCTGCCCTACGTCTTGGCGGTGGAAAAGCTCGCCGGCATTCAGGTGAACGAGCGCATCGCCACGGTACGGGTGATGATGTCGGAGCTTTTCCGCATCACCAGCCACCTATTGTTTCTGGGCACCTACCTGCAGGATTTGGGCGCCATGTCGCCGGTATTTTTCACCTTTACCGACCGGCAAAAGGCCTACACCGTCATCGAAGGCATTACCGGCTTTCGCATGCACCCGGCGTGGTTTCGCATCGGCGGGCTGATGCAGGATCTGCCCGAGGGCTGGGACCGGCTGATGCAGGAATTTGTCGACTGGATGCCGGCTCGCCTGCGGGAATACGAACGCACCATGATGGAAAACTCGCTGGTGCGCGATCGGACCCGCCACGTGGCCGCGTTTGATACCGCCAATGCTCTGGCCTGGGGCGTCACCGGCCCCAACCTGCGCGCCACCGGCTGCGATTTTGATCTGCGCAAAAAGCGTCCCTACTCGGGCTATGAAAACTTCGAGTTTGACGTGCCGCTGGGCACCCACGGCGACGCCTTTGACCGTGGCCAGCTACGGATCGAAGAAATGCGCCAGAGCCTGCGCATCATTCAGCAGTGCATCGACCGCATGCCCGAGGGCGACTACAAGGCCGACCACCCGCTGACCACCCCGCCGCCCCGGGACAAGATGCTGCAGCATATCGAAACGCTTATTACCCACTTTTTGCAGGTGTCGTGGGGGCCGGTACTGCCCGCCAACGAATCGCTGCAGATGGTGGAAGCCACCAAGGGCATCAATAGCTACTACCTGACCAGCGACCACAGCGCCATGAGCTACCGTACGCGTATTCGCACGCCGAGCTTTCCGCATTTGCAGCAGATACCGGCGCTCATGCGCGGTGGCTTTGTGCCCGATTTGATCGCGCATCTGGGCAGTATTGATTTTGTTATGGCCGACGTCGACCGTTAATACGGCATGGGATACACGCACTATGTCTGACACTCGCTCTTACGACGCTATCCAGTACAGCGCCCCCGCTACGTCCATCGCCACCGACGGCGACGGCTTTACGCTGCACGCAGACGACCACCGCGCCATGCTTGCCGAACGCGCGCACTACGAGCAGCCCCAGGCCGCCTGTATCGAAGCGCTGAAAATCGTGCAAAAGCGCCACGGCTGGGTGCCCGACGGCGCGATTGCCGCCATCGCCGACACCCTCGGCGTGGGCGTGGGCGCCGTGGAAGGCGTGGCGACGTTCTACAACCTGATTTTCCGCCAGCCGGTGGGCCGCAACATTATTCTGCTGTGCGACAGCAGTTCGTGTTTTCTCACCGGCTTTGAAGAACTACGCGACGCGCTCAGCGAGCACCTGGGCATCGGCTTTGGCGAAACCACCGCCGATGACCGCTTTACCCTGCTGCCCACCTGCTGTTTGGGCGCGTGCGACCGTGGGCCGGCGCTAATGATTAACGACGATACTTTTGGCCCCATCGCGCCGGATGATCTCGATGAGCTTCTGGAGGCGTATTCATGACGGCTATTCCCGCTAATTCACGCCTGCGCTATCACAGCCAGCTGCGCCAAAGCGCCGACGAGCGCCTTGAGCAAACCCACCCGCTGACGTGGCGGCTGCGCGACGACGGCGTGCGCATCGGGCTCGATGAATACCGCCAGAAAAACGGCTATGAAGGCGTGCGCAAAGCCCTTGAGCTTACTCCCGGCGACGTGATCGACGCCATGAAAACGGCCAACGTGCGCGGCCGCGGCGGCGGCGGTTTCTCGGCCGGGGTCAAATGGAGCCTGACTCAGGTGGGCGACAACCTGCCGCGCGGCTATTTAGTCTGCAACGCCGATGAAATGGAGCCGGGCACCTTCAAGGACCGCCTGCTGCTCGAACAGCAGCCGCACCTGTTGATCGAAGGCATGATCATCGCCGGCTACGCCAACCGCTCGAAATACGGCTATATTTTTCTGCGCGGCGAATACGTCGACGCGGCGCGCGCGGTAGCGCTGGCCATTGAAGAAGCGCGCGAGGCCGGCCTGCTGGGCGATAATGTGGCCGGCAGCGGCTTTGATTTTGATATCGCCCTGCACACCGGCGCCGGACGCTACATCTGCGGCGAAGAAACCGCGCTGATCAACTCGCTGGAAGGCAAGCGCGCCAACCCCCGCGCCAAGCCGCCGTTTCCCGGCCAGGCAGGCGCCTGGGGCAAGCCCACCGTGGTCAACAACGTCGAAACCCTGTGCAACGCGCCGGCGGTCATGCAGCACGGCGCCGACTGGTATCAGGCGCTTTCCGGCACGCTCAGCAACGACGGCGGCACCAAGCTTTACGGCGTTTCGGGGCTGGTGGAACGCCCCGGGCTGTGGGAATTGCCGATTGGCACCAGCGGCTGGGAGATTATGCAGCGCGCCGGCGGCATGCGCGAAGGCCATACGCTGAAAACCTGGCTGCCCGGCGGCGGCAGTACGGGCTTTTTGCTCCCCGAGCACCTTGAGCTAGCGATGGATTTTGACACCATCGGTAAGTACGGTAGCCGCCTGGGAACGGGACTGATCGCGGTGGTCAGCCAGCAGCAAAATCTGGTTGCGCTGCTGCGTAATCTGGAACAGTTTTTTGCCCGCGAGTCGTGCGGCTGGTGTACGCCCTGCCGCGACGGCCTGCCCTGGGCGGCCAAGTTGCTGCAGGCCATCGAGCACGGCGAAGGCCAGCCCGGCGATATCGAGCTGCTGCAGGAGCACGCCACCAACATCGGGCCGGGGCTGACGTTTTGCGCCCACGCGCCGGGGGCGGCGATGCCTTTGGAATCGGCGATTCGTCATTTTCGCGCCGATTTTGAAGCGGGCATCGCTGCAAGTCATAACGTCGTAGGTAATAACACCGTAGGTAATAAAGAGGTGAGCTGATGGCAACGATTCATGTGGACGGCAGCGCCTACGACGTAGACGGCAGCGATAACCTGCTGCACGCCTGCCTGTCGCTGGGGCTGGATATTCCTTACTTCTGCTGGCACCCCGCCACGGGCAGCGTGGGCGCTTGCCGCCAGTGCGCGGTCAAGCAGTACAAGGATGAGGACGATACCCAGGGCAAAATCGTGATGTCGTGCATGACGCCTGCCTCCGACAACAGCTGGATTTCCATCGACGATGAAGAGGCTCACGCGTTTCGTGCCCGCATTACCGAATGGTTTATGACCTACCATCCGCATGACTGCCCGGTGTGCGCCGAAGGCGGCCACTGCCACCTCCAGGACATGACGGTCATGACCGGCCATAGCCGCCGGCGCTACCGCTTTACCAAGCGCACCCACCACAATCAGTACCTGGGGCCGCTCGTTGCCCACGAGATGAACCGCTGCATCAACTGCTACCGCTGCGTGCATTTTTACAACGACTACGCCGGCGGCGAAGATTTCGGCGTCTACGGCATGAACAACAACCTGTACTTCGGCCGCCACCAGGAAGGCGTGCTGGAAAGCCCCTTTGCCGGCAACCTCAGTGAGGTGTGCCCAACCGGCGTATTTACCGATAAAACCCACACCAAGCATTACACGCGCAAGTGGGATTTGCAGTACGCGCCGAGCGTCTGCCACCAGTGTTCGGTAGGCTGCAATACCAGCCCCGGCGAGCGCTACGGCAGCGTGCGGCGCATTGAAAACCGCTACAACGGCGAGCTCAACGGCTATTTTCTCTGCGACCGCGGCCGCTACGGCCACGACTACGTCAACCGCGACGATCGCCCGCGCCAGCCGGAATGGAAAAGCGAGGGGAAAAGCGAGGGGAAAAATGCGGGGCACAGCGACCGGGACTCGGACGTCATGCACCTCGACGTTGACCCCGCGCTCGATCGCGGCGCTGACCTGCTGCGCAGCGCCCGGCGCATTATCGGCATCGGCTCGCCGCGCGCCAGCCTGGAAAGCAACCACCAGCTGATGGCGCTGGTGGGTAAGGACAACTTCTCTAGCGGCATTGCCGCCGGCGAGCAGGACTGCCTTGAGCGCATGGCCGCCATTGAGGCCGCCGGCGCGCTGGCAACGCCGACCCCGCGCGACGTGGAGCGCCACGACGCCGTGCTAGTGCTGGGCGAAGACCTGATGCACAGCGCGGCCAGGCTCGCGCTTAACGTGCGCCAAGCCGTACTTAGCCGGCGCGTCGCGCTGGCCGCAGAGCGCGGCATTCCCGAATGGAACACCTACGCCGTTAATACGCTGGCCCAGGGTAGCCACCACCCGCTGTATATCGCCTACCCCACGGCCACCGAGCTTGACGGCATCAGCGCTGAAAGCCTGCGCCTGGCACCCGACGACATCGCCCGGCTGGGCTTTGCCATCGCCCACGAGATCGACGCCGAGGCGCCGGCCGTCAGCGAACTGGACGACGCCACCCGCGCGCACGCCAGCGCCGTGGCCGAAGCATTGCTCGCCGCCGAACGCCCGCTGGTCATCAGCGGCGGCTCGCTTGAGTCGCCGGCCATTCTCGACGCCACCCACAGCATCGTCCGCGCGCTCGCACGTCGCGAGAGGCGCGCCGGCTTGTTGCTGGTTCGCCGCGAAGCCAACAGCACCGGCCTTGCGCTGATGGGCGGCCAGCCGCTGGACTGGGCGCTTGACGCGGTCACCGACGGCCACGCCGATGCCCTCGTCGTGCTGGAAAACGATCTATACGAGCGCATGCCCGAAGCCCGGGTCGACGCCGCGCTCGATGCCGCGACCGCCTTAGTGGTGCTCGATCATCAGCGCACGCGCACCTGGAAGCGCGCCGAACTGGGCCTGCCGGCAGCGAGCTTTGCCGAAACCGACGGCACGCTAGTGAACCTGGAAGGCCGCGCCCAGCGCTTCTATCAGGTTTACGACCCGCGCTATATGCGCCCCGAGTGCCGCATTCACCCCAGCTGGCGCTGGCTTGATACCCTGCGCGCAAGCCTTGAGCGCAGGCCGAAAGACGCGCTGACGTTTGCGCAAGCCATGGACGACTGCGCCCAAGCGCATCCCGCGCTTGCCGGTATGCTCAACGCCGTCGACACCGCTGAGCTGCCCGACGGCATCAAGCTTGCGCGCATGCCGCACCGCTACAGCGGGCGCACCTCGCTGCGCGCCAATATCGCGGTCAGCGAGCCGCGTGTGCCCCAGGACCCCGATACGCCACTGGCGTTTTCGATGGAAGGCTACAGCGGCTTTGACCGTCCGCGCCAAAACGTGCCCTTTGCCTGGGCGCCGGGCTGGAACTCACCGCAGGCGTGGAACAAGTTTACCGACGTCGTCGGCGGCCACTTGCAGGGCGGCGACCCGGGCGCTCGCGTCGCCGGCGTACCTCGCCCTGCGGACGGTGCTTACCCCGCCGCTGATGCGATTCCGGCGGCCTTTGCCCCCCGCGACGACCGCTGGCAGCTGTGGGTGCTGCCACGCCTGTTCGGCGGCGAGGCGACCTCCGCCCGCGCCGACGCCATCGCTGAGCGCGCCGAAGCGCCTTACCTTGGTCTGAGCGAGAGCGACGCGCAAACGCTCAAGGCCGCAGACGGCGCCACGCTTGCGTTCGACCTCGGCGGCGAGCCCTTTACGCTTTCACTGCGCGTGGATAAAAGCCTGCCCGACGGCATTGTCACCCTGCCCGCGGGCGTGTTTCCCGACGCGGCCAGCGGCCGCTGGGTGCAGTTACGCAGGGAGGACGACTGATGATGGACTGGGGACTCTTCTCGCCCACGGTCATCGACGCGGTGGTGGCGATGCTGCAGGCCGTGGCGATCCTTCTGGGGGCGGTGCTGATCAGCGCTTTTCTGACCGTGGTGGAGCGCCGCCTGCTGGGGCTGTGGCAAGACCGCTACGGGCCCAATCGCGTGGGGCCGTTTGGCTCGCTGCAGCTGATCGCCGACATGATCAAGATCTTTTTCAAGGAAGACTGGATACCGCCTTTCGCCGACCGCACGCTGTTCATGCTGGCACCGGCGATCGCCATGGCCTCATTGCTGCTGTCGTTTATCATTATTCCGTTTACCCCCACGCTGGGCGTGGCCGACTGGAATATCGGCCTGCTGTTTTTTCTCGCCATGGGCGGTATCAACGTGTATTCGGTGCTGCTCGGCGGCTGGTCGAGCGGCAACAAGTACGCGCTGATCGGCGCGATGCGCTCTTCGGCGCAGACAATTTCCTACGAAGTGTTTATGGGACTTTCGCTGATGGGCGTGGTCGCCATGGCCGGCTCGTTCAACATGCGCGAGATCGTCAGCGCCCAGGAAGGGCTGTGGTTTTTTATTCCGCAGTTTCTGGGTTTTTGTAACTTCCTGATCGCCGGCTTTGCGGTCACCCACCGCCACCCGTTTGATCAGCCGGAAGCCGAGCAGGAGCTGGCCGACGGCTACCATATCGAATACTCCAGCATGAAATTCGGCATGTTCTTCATCGGCGAATACGTGGGCATGCTGCTGGTATCGTCGCTGATCGTGACGCTTTTTTTCGGCGGCTGGCACGGCCCGCTGCTGCCGCCCATCGTCTGGTTTGTGCTCAAAACCAGCGTATTTTTGATGCTATTCATTTTGGTTCGGGCAGCGCTGCCGCGTCCGCGCTACGACCGCGTGATGACCTTCGGCTGGATCGTCTGCTTGCCGCTTACGCTGCTTAATCTACTGGTGACCGGCGCAGTGATCCTGCTCACCACCTAGTTAGTCGGCGTAGGCGCCCAGCTGGCTGCCAAGCGTCAATGGAGGAGAACGCCATGTATAAAAGATTGTTGCAAGATACCGGGTCGCAGCTGCGCACGCTGGGCATTATCTTTATGCACGCGTTTCGCAAGCGCGAAACGCTGAATTACCCCGAAGAAGAAGTCTACTTGTCGCCGCGCTACCGCGGGCGCATCGTGCTGACCCGCGACCCCGACGGTGAAGAGCGCTGCGTGGCCTGCAACCTGTGCGCCGTCGCCTGCCCGGTCGACTGCATCTCGCTGCAAAAAGGCGAGCAGGACGACGGCCGCTGGTACCCGGAGTTTTTCCGCATCAACTTCTCACGCTGCATCTTTTGCGGCATGTGCGAAGAGGCCTGCCCCACCTCGGCCATCCAGCTTACGCCGGATTTCGAGATGGCCGAATACCAGCGTAAGGAGCTGGTATACGAGAAAGAAGACCTGTTGATCAACGGCCCCGGCAAGGACCACAACCACAATTTCTATAAGGTCGCCGGGATGTCGATTGGCGGTAAAGATAAAGGCCAGGCGCAGAATGAGGCCAAGCCGATTAAAGTGACCACGCTGCTGCCCTGAGGGCGCTTTTTTGCAACGGGAGGAATCATGGAGCTGGCCTTCTATCTCAGCGGCCTGGCCGCGGTACTGGCAACCCTTGGGGTGATTGCCAACCCCAATCCGGTACACGGGGTGCTGTACCTGGTGGTGTCGCTTTTGGCGGTGGCCATGGTGTTTTTCACCCTCGGCGCGCCCTTTGCCGGCGCGCTGGAAATCATCGTTTACGCCGGCGCCATCATGGTGTTGTTCGTGTTTGTGGTGATGATGCTCAACCTCGGCCAGGCCGCGGCGGAGCAAGAGCGCCAATGGCTGCAGCTGCGCACCTGGATCGGGCCGTCGCTGCTGGCTGCCGTGCTATTGCTGACGCTGATCGGCCTGCTGTGGCGCGGCGATATTCAGCGCGTGATCGAGGGCGGCGAGCTCACCGCCAAGGGCGCCGGCACGCTGCTTTACGGCCCCTGGCTTTTGCTGGTGGAGCTGAGCGCGCTGCTGCTGCTGGCGGCACTCGTTACGGCCTCCCACGTCGGGCGTATCAAGCCCGTTGCCGCGCCCAAGCCTGCCGCGCGGGATATGCCCACCGGCGCCGCCGATAAACCATCCACTCCCGACGGCAAGGAGGTCTTATGAACGGCGTTCCCATGGAGCACGGCCTGATTTTGGCCGCGATCCTCTTTGCCCTGGGCCTTTGCGGGCTGATGTTTCGCCGCAACATGATCTTTGTGCTGATGAGCCTTGAGATCATGCTCAACGCCGCGGGGCTTGCGTTTATCGTCGCCGGCACCGGCTGGCAGCAGCCGCAAGGCCAGGTCATGTTCTTGTTGGTGATTACGTTGGCGGCCGCTGAAGCAAGCGTCGGGCTGGCTCTGCTGATTCAGCTGTATCACCGCTTCAAGACTCTCAATATCGATGTGGCCAGCAGGATGCGTGGATGATGGAACTCTTGACGACTTTCTTGACAACGCTCTCGGCAACGCTCTCGACAACGTTCTCAACGGCGCTGCTGTTGCCGCTGACGTTCTTGTTGCCGCTCGCAGGGACGCTGATTCTGGCGTTCTCGCGCGGCACCCTGAGCTACCGCCTGAGCGCCTTGGTGGGCGTGGGCAGCGTGGGGCTTGCCGCCCTTGCCACCGTGCTTCTCGCGCTGGGCTTTGCCACTGATGCCACACCGCAGTCCATCACCCTGTGGACGTGGATTGCCGTGGGCGAGTTCGCCCCCAGCATCGGCCTGGCGCTGGACGGCCTGTCGCTCACGATGCTGAGTGTAATCACCGGCGTGGGCTTTTTCATCCATCTGTTTGCCGCCTGGTACATGCGCGGCGAAGAAGGCATCACGCGCTTTTACACTTACATGAACCTGTTTGTGTTCAGCATGATTCTGCTGGTGCTGGGCGATAACCTGCTGCTGCTGTTTTTGGGCTGGGAAGGCGTCGGCCTGTGCAGCTATTTGCTGATCAGCTACTACTACCACGACAGCGCCAACGGCTGGGCCGGGTTCAAGGCGTTCATCATCACGCGCATTGGCGACGTATTTCTGGCCATCGGCATGTTTTTGCTGTTCAGCCGGCTGGGCACGCTCGATATCAACGAAATCCTGACGCTGGCGCCCAAGGCCTGGCAGGCGGGTGATACCACCGTCGAGCTGGCGGCCTTTTTGCTGCTCGGCGGGGCGCTGGGTAAATCAGCGCAGCTGCCGCTGCATACCTGGCTGGCCGACGCCATGGCCGGCCCCACGCCGGTGTCCGCGCTGATTCACGCCGCGACCATGGTCACCGCCGGGGTATACCTGATTGCGCGGATGCACGGCATTTTCGAGCTGGCGCCCACCGCGCTTTATGTCACCGGCGTTATCGGCGCGCTGACGCTGCTGATGGCGGGCTTTGCCGCGCTCGCGCAAACCGACATCAAGCGGGTGCTGGCCTACTCGACCATGAGCCAGATCGGCTATATGTTTCTGGCGCTGGGGGTGGGCGCGTTTGATACGGCGATTTTCCACCTGATGACCCACGCCTTTTTCAAAGCGCTGCTGTTCCTCTCCGCCGGCGCGGTGATTGTCAGCTGCCACCACGAACAGGACATGCGTAATTTGGGCGGGCTGTGGCGCAAGCTGCCGCTGGCCTACATGGGCTTTGTCGTCGGCGGTGCGGCACTCGCGGCGCTGCCGCTGGTCTCTGCCGGCTTCTACAGCAAGGACGAAATCCTCTGGCAGGCGCTCGCCGCCAACCAGCAGGGGCTGCTGATCGCCGGATTGATCGGTGCGCTGCTGACTTCGCTGTATACGCTGCGGCTGATTATTGGCACCTTCCACGGCTCGGCCAAAAGCGATAACGCGCGCCACGCCGAGGCGGGTCGTGGCCTCGCCCACGGGCTGCCGCTGGTGGTCCTGGCGGTGCTCTCCACGTTCCTGGGCGCCTGGATCACCCCGCCGCTCTCCGGCGTGTTGCCCACAGGCCCGGGCGAAGGCGTGACCGCCGGCCACGGTGCGCTTGAATTGATAGCCGCCGCCGTCGCCCTTTCCGGCATGGCGCTTGCCATCTGGCTGTTCGGCCTCAAGCGCGGCTGGCTACGCTTGGCCGACCACGGCATGGGCGCCGGGCTTTGGCAGCTGTGGCACCACGCCTGGGGCTTCGACATGCTTTACGACTGGACGCTGGTACGCCCCTATCGCGGTCTGGTCGCGCTGTTGAAAAGCGATGTGGTGGAGGGCGTTTTCCGCCTGCTCGCGAAGCTTGTACGGCTTGTGCATCTGGGGCTTTCGCGCACCCAAACCGGCAAACTGCGCGGCTATGCCGTCACCATGGTGGTCGGCGCCACGCTGATTCTGCTGAGTCTGGCGCTAGTCATCCAGGGAACCTGAAAAGGATAAAACGCTTATGATACTGGTATGGCTCATCGTCATCCCTTTTGCCGGGGGGCTTTTTTGCTGGCAGGCAGAGCGGCTGGGCGACAAGGCCACGCGGCTGATCGCGCTTGCCACCATGCTCTGCGAACTGTTGATCGCGCTGTGGCTATGGGGGCAGCTGGACTTTCAGCTGCCGGCGCTCGACGGCTCTGACACCCAGTGGGCGCTGGAATACCGCCTACCCTGGATCACCCGCTTCGGCATCGACATCCACCTGGCGCTTGACGGCTTATCGCTGGTGCTGATTGCCCTGACCGGCTTTCTCGGCGCGCTGGCGGTGCTTTGCTCGTGGAACGAAATCGTCCGTCGTATCGGCTTTTTCCATCTCAACCTGCTGTGGATTCTCGGCGGCGTGGTCGGGGTGTTTCTCGCCATCGACCTGTTCCTGTTCTTCTTCTTCTGGGAACTGATGCTGGTGCCGATGTATTTTTTGATTGCGCTGTGGGGCCACAGCGGCTCGCAGGGCAGTACCCGCATCGGCGCGGCCACCAAGTTTTTCATTTATACCCAGGCCAGCGGGCTATTGATGCTGGTGGCGATTCTGGGGCTGGTGTTTGCCCACCACGCCAACACCGGCGACTACTCGTTCAGTTACGCCGTGCTCAAGGAAACCTCGCTGTCGCCGACGATGGCGTTCACGCTGATGCTGGGGTTCTTTATCGCCTTTGCGGTCAAACTGCCGGTGATCCCGCTGCACGGCTGGCTGCCCAATGCCCACGCCCAGGCGCCCACGGCGGGCAGCGTCGACCTGGCCGGCATTCTGCTCAAAACCGCCGCCTACGGCATGATGCGCTTTGCCCTGCCGCTGTTTCCCGAGGCCTCGCAAACCTTTGCCCCGATAGCGATGGGGCTTGGCCTGCTGGGGATTTTCTACGGCGCGGTGCTCGCCTGCGGCCAACAGGACGTCAAACGTTTTATCGCCTACACCAGTATTGCCCACATGGGCTTTGTGCTCATCGGCATCTACGCCGGCACCGAGCTCGCGCTGCAGGGCGTCATTGTGCTGATGGTGGCCCACGCGTTTTCCGCCTCGGGGCTGTTTATTCTCAGCGGCCAGATCTACGAACGCCTGCACACCCGCAACATTAGCGAAATGGGCGGCCTCTGGGGGCGGCTGGGCAGCCTGCCGGGCTTCTGGCTATTCTTTATTGCCGCCTCATTGGGCATTCCTACCACCGCCAACTTCGTCGGTGAGTTTATGGTGCTGTTCGGCACCTTTGCCGTCGCCCCCTGGGTGGTGGCCGGCGCAAGCGTCGGGCTGGTGCTTGCCGCGGTGTATTCGCTAATGCTCATGCAGCGCGTGCTCTACGGCCCGACCCAAGACGACACGCCCCTGAGAGGCCTGGATACGCGGGAGTTCAGCATGCTGATAAGTATCGTGGTATTGCTCCTGCTGCTCGGCCTTTATCCCCAGCCGCTACTGGATACCACCAGCGCTGCGATGGGAGAAATCCACCGGCTGTTTGATACCCCAAGCCAGCTGCTGCCGGAGGTGCGCTAATGCAGATGCCCACGCTTGCTCTTGCCTATCTTCCGTTGATTCTCGTGGCCGCCACGGCGATTACCGTGATGCTGGGCATCGCCTGGCGGCGCGATCACCGCGTTACGGTGGCCGTCAGCGTGCTGGGGCTTACGCTTGCGCTTATCGCGCAGATCATGGCCTGGAATGTACTCCCGCTGACCACGCCGCTGCTCGCGTTTGACGGCCTCGCGGTGCTTGGCGGGGTGCTTATTCTAGCGTCCACGCTGGCCTGTGCGGTGCTCGCGCACGCCTATTTCGAGACCTTTCAAGGCCCTCGCGAAGAGTTTTACCTGCTGCTGCTGTGTGCGGCGGCGGGCGGGCTGGTGCTGGCCGCAAGCCGCCACCTGGCCAGCCTGTTTCTGGGGCTTGAGCTTCTGTCGATGCCGCTGTACGGCATGCTCGCCTACGCCTTTCACGAACGCCGCTCGCTGGAAGCCGGCATCAAGTATCTGATTCTTTCCGCCGCGGCGAGCGCTTTTTTACTCTTTGGTATGGCGCTGGTTTACGCCCAGACTGGCGAACTTGAGCTAAATGCTTTGGTGGTATCGCTCAGCGACGGCGCAGGCGCCTGGGGGCTGGCCGGTGCCGGAATGATGCTGGTGGGGCTGGGGTTCAAGCTTTCCGTGGTGCCCTTCCACCTGTGGACGCCCGACGTCTACGAAGGCGGCCCCGGGCCGGCAGCGACGTTTCTGGCCACCGCCAGCAAGGTGGCGGTGTTCATGCTGCTGCTGCGTCTGGTGATGACCGCGCCGGCGTTTCAGGGCGAATGGCTGCACACGCTGCTGTGGGTCCTCGCGCTTGCCAGCATGCTGGTGGGTAACCTGCTGGCGCTGACGCAGTCCAACCTCAAGCGCCTGCTGGGGTATTCCTCCATTGCTCACTTCGGCTATATGCTGCTGGTGCTGATAGTGGCCGACGGGCTCGCTGCGGAGGCCGGCGGGGTTTATCTGATCACTTACGTGCTGGCCACGCTTGCCGCCTTTGGCGTGGTGATTCTGGTCTCAAGCGCCACCGACGGTGAAGACGCCGGCAGCCTGCATTATTACCGCGGACTGTTCTGGCGCCGCCCCATCCTCACCGCGGTAATGACCGTGGCCATGCTCTCGCTGGCCGGGATTCCCGCCACCGTGGGCTTTATCGGCAAGTTCTATCTGATCGCGCTGGGCGTTGAAGCCGAACGCTGGTGGCTGGTGGGCGGCATCATTGCCGGCAGCGCCATCGGGCTTTACTACTACCTGCGGGTGATCGTGACGCTGTTTCTGGCCGAGCCGGGCATGCAGCGCCGCGACGCCAGCGCCGACTGGGCCGTCCGCGCCGGTGGCCTGGTGGTGCTGGGCGCGGCAGTACTGGTGATTCTGCTGGGCCTCTACCCCGCGCCGATGATCGCGCTGGCGAACGCCGCGGGCGGCATGATTGCGCCCTGAATCACGTCAGCCTTGATAACCAATGGCCGGCGCACAACGCCGGCCGGCAGAGTCAGATATCGTCCAGTCCGCGCTCGGCCATGGCCACCGCGCGGATCAGAGCGCGACCCTTGTTGAGGGTTTCCTGCCATTCCATTTCGGGCACCGAGTCGGCGACGATGCCGGCGCCGGCCTGCACGTGTACCTGGCCGTCCTTGATTACCGCGGTGCGAATGGCAATCGCGGTGTCCATGTTGCCGTGCCAGGAAAGGTAGCCCACCGCACCCGAATAAATGCCGCGCTTGACCGGCTCGACTTCGTCGATGATTTCCATCGCACGCACTTTGGAGGCGCCGGAAACAGTGCCCGCGGGGAACGTCGCGCGCAGGGCATCCATCGCCGAAAGCCCCGGCTTGAGCCGGCCGGTGACGTTGGAGACGATGTGCATCACGTGAGAATAGCGCTCCACCACCATCTTGTCGGTGACCTTGACGCTGCCGGTTTCGCTGATGCGGCCGACATCGTTGCGTCCCAGATCAATCAGCATCGAGTGCTCGGCAAGCTCTTTGGGATCGGCCAATAGCTCAGCTTCAAGCGCGTTGTCTTCCGCTTCGTTTTTGCCGCGCTTGCGGGTACCGGCGATGGGCCGCACGGTCACTTCGCCCTCTTCGGTGCGGGTGAGAATTTCCGGCGAAGAGCCCACTACCTGATGGTCATCAAGGTTCAGATAAAACATGTACGGCGAGGGGTTGAGGCTGCGCAACGCGCGGTAGAGATCCAGCGGCGCGGCGCTGTACGGCGCCGACATGCGCTGGGACGGCACGCACTGCATGATGTCGCCGGCTTTCACGTATTCCTTGATTTTGGTGACCGCCGCCTTGAAACCTTCCTGGGTAAAGCCCGAGGTAAAGTCGCTTTCCTGCACGTCTTTCTTCTGATGCGGCTGCCCGTCGGGGCGGGTATAGGCGTCACGCAGGCGGCTTTCCAGATGCCCCAGGTGGCGCTTGGCCTGTTCCAGCGCGTCGGGTGTTTCGGGGTCCGCGTGGGTCAGCAGGGTCAACCGGCCGGAGAGGTTGTCGAACACCACCAGATCGTTGCACACCATCAGCAGAATATCCGGCACGCCGAGCGGGTCGGGCTTGTCACCGGCGCCTGCTTCTCCGCGCAGGCGCGGCTCGATGTAGCGAATGGTTTCATAGCCAAAATACCCCACCAGCCCGCCGTCAAAGCGCGGGTGCTCGTCGAGCTTTGGCACCTTGAAGCGCGCCTGAAACGCTTCGATCCACTCAAGTGGATCGTCGACTTCAGTGACGCCCAAGGTTTCGCCGTCATTGATGTGGCTGACGGTATTGCCGCGCACTTCGATGCGCTCGTGGCACGGCAGCCCGATGATCGAATAACGCCCCCACTTCTCGCCGCCCTGCACCGACTCCAGCAAAAACGTCCACGGCACGTTGGCCAGCTTGAGATATGTGGACAGCGGCGTGTCCAGGTCGGCCAGCACGTCGTGAGACACGGGAATGCGGTTATAGCCGGCTTTCGCCAGCTCGGCGAAATGGTTGGGAGTCATCATCGGGCGGTCCTTGTCGAAGAAACGGTCGGGGTAGCAGAGGTCGAAAGCAGTTCGGTAAGCGAGTCCAACAGCGCATCCGGCGCGCTCTGGCTGATCGGCTCGCCGTGGTTATAGCCGTAAGTCAGCGCGACGGTGGCAAAGCCCGCGGCCTTGCCGGCGGCGATATCGTGGCGAGAATCGCCCACCATCACGCAGGCGTTGGCGGGTACGCCAAAGTGCGCGGCGGCATGCACCAGCGGCAGCGGGTCGGGCTTTTTACGCGCCAGCGAATCGCCGCCAAGGCGCAGAGAAAAACAGGCGTCAATCGCAAAGTGGCTCAGCAGCGGCGCAATAAAACGCTCGGGCTTGTTGGTGATCAAAATCAGTACAAATCCCGCCTGGTCGAGGGCCTTCAAGGTATCGGCCACGCCCGGGTAAAGCTGCGTCAGCCGGTGCGGGGCGTCGCCGTAATGGCGCAAAAATGCGGCGTAGACCCGGGTGCTTAGCGCCTCGTCCAACGTAGCTTCCGGCACGTCGAACGCCCAGCCAAGGGCGCGCTCTACCAGCACCTGCGCGCCGTTGCCCACCCAGCCGCTGACCGCTTCAACCGAGGGCGGCGTAAGGCCTTCTTCATTGAACGCACGCGCAAGCGCCGCCGCCAGATCGGGCACCGAGTCAATCAGGGTGCCGTCCAGATCAAACGCCACCAGCCGCTTTTTATCGAGTAGGGAATGCACCGTTGTTGTCCTTTTGCGAGTCTTTATCAAGCCATTGCCAAACCATCTTACCTGCTATGTCATCTTTTGCGCATTAGTCAAGGCGTCAATAAGTCTCTATGCTAACTATCCTTTTTATTGGAGACGCTTATGTCTACACCACGCATTGTTGTTGTTGGAGGGGGCGCCGGCGGCCTGGCCCTCGCCACCCGGTTGGGGCACAAACTGGGCAAGCGCCAGCGCGCTGAAATCGTACTGCTCGACAGTCACGCCACCCACGTGTGGAAACCGCTGCTGCACGAGTTGGCCACCGGGGTGCTGAACTCCAGCATGGACGAAGTGGATTTTCATGGCCACTCGTTCACCCATCACTACCGCTATCAGCGCGGCTCGCTGTGCGGGCTGGACCGCGAGAAGAAGGTGCTGAACCTGGCGCCGATCAACGACGATAACGGACACGAGATTCTGCCCGCCCGGGAGCTGGGCTACGACTATCTGGTGCTGGCGCTGGGCAGCGTATCCAACGATTTTGGCACGACAGGGGTGGCTGAGAACTGCCACTTTATCGACTCGCCGGAACAGGCCAAAATGTTCCAGCACGATATGATCAATAGCTTTTTGCGCTATACCGACCCGTCCCAGCGCCAGCACCCCGAGCTTTCCATCGGCATTGTGGGCGGCGGTGCTACCGGCGTTGAACTTGCCGCCGAGCTGCTGGACGCCTCGCGCATGCTGCGCGCCTACGGCGTGACGCCCAACGGCAACCAGAAAATCAACGTGCATTTGCTGGAAGCCGCGCCACGCCTGCTGCCCGGACTTTCCGAGCGCATCAGCGAGACCGTACGCGAACAGCTCGAGCACTTGGGCATTACCGTGCATGTGAATACCGCCGTCAAGGAAGCCCAGCCACACCGGCTGCTCACCAGCAATGACGACGTAATCAATACCGACCTGAACGTCTGGGCAGCGGGCATCAAGGCGGCGGATTTCCTGGGCGAACTGGGGCTTACCACCAACCGGCGCAACCAGATCCACGTCAACACCACCCTGCAAAGCGTGGATGACCCGTCCATTTTTGCCCTGGGCGACTGCGCCAGCTGCCCCCGGGGCGAAGACGGCACCATTCCGCCCCGCGCCCAGGCCGCCCATCAGCAGGCGACGCTGCTGGCCAAGAACCTCATTCGCACGCTGGCCGACAAGCCGATGGCCGAGTTCAACTACCGCGACTACGGCTCGCTGGTATCGCTTGCGCGCTACGACGCGGTGGGCAACCTGATGCGCAGCTCGGCCTCCAAGGGCATGTTTCTGGAAGGCTGGCTGGCGCGCAAGTGCTACGCCTCACTCTACCGCATGCACCAGCTTTCGATTCACGGCGCGACCCGCACTTCGCTTGGCTGGCTGGTCGACAAGCTCAACCGCTATCTGAAGCCACGCATGAAGCTGCACTAGGGCCTGTTGACGTTTCACATTGGGAGCCACAACAAACAGCACGCCAAGGCCACCATGCTTTCGTAGTTTCGCTTGAGCTTATCGTAGCGCGTCGCAATGGCGCGATACGGTTTCAGTCGAGCAAAGGCATTCTCAACCAGATGCCGGTAGCGATATAACCCCCTGTCCAGATTGGCATTTCCTTTTTTCGAGTTACGCCTGCGTGGAATCACCGCCGCCATGCCTTTGGCCTCGATCTGCTCACGGATACGTTCACTGTCATAGCCCTTGTCAGCCACCAGCGCATCACCTGCTGGCAAGTCGTCAATCAATGCCTGGGCTTCCGTGCTGTCGTGCACCTCACCCCCGGTTATCCTGAAGGCAATCGGTAACCCATAAGCATCCACGGTCAAGTGGATCTTGCTGGTATTGCCTGCACGACTTTTGCCGATGGCTTCTGCGTCTTCCGTGGCAGCCCCTGTGCTGTCCTGATGAGCCTTGACGTAGGAGCCATCAATGAACAACCACTCGACATCAGGATCTTCCACCAGCGTGTTGAAAATCCTCATCAGCTTTCCACTCGCTGACCAGGCGTTAAAACGCTTGTAGACCGTATTCCAGGGGCCAAACGTCTCCGGTAGATCCCGCCACGGGCAGCCGGTGCGCATCCGATACAGGATGCCTTCCACCGTGGTACGCAAGTCAGCCTTGTCATAAATACCTTGTTGAAGCAGGATAGGTTTCAGCTTCGACCAGTGTTCATCCGTGAGCATTTGTCGGGGCATGGCAGGCTTGCAGTTTGTTGGCGTAGGAACCTTTATTCTGCGAGCTTGCCCCTATCCTGCCAATACCCCTGCCATGAAACGTCAACACGCCCTAGGTTCTGTCTGAAAAGTCATGGCTGTTATGCTGTCCCTGTTGATTGAGCAGGAGACCGCTATGGCAGGCCGTTACGAACTGTCCGATCAGCGCTGGCAAGTGATCGAAGATATTGTTTCTCCGCCGCAGGCTATGGGACGCCCACGCCGGGATGATCGCCAGATGCTCAACGGCATTCTGTGGATTCTCTGCGCCGGGGCACAGTGGCGCGACCTGCCGGAGCGTTATGGTCCGTGGAAAACCGTCTATCAGCGCTTCCGACAGTGGCGTGACGACGGCACGTTCGACCACATTCTGTCCCGCCTACATCTGCGTCTGCGTGAAGATGGCTATATGGACCTCAATACTTGGATGGTGGATTCGACGTCCATCAGAGCAACCCGGTCGGCCAGCGGTGCCGGCAAAAAGGGGGGTCAATAGAACCGCTGGATCATGCACTCGGCCGCAGTCGTGGCGGGTTGACCACGAAGATCCACCTGCTGTGTGACAGCCAGGGCGTTCCCATCACATTTTCTTTGTCTGCAGGCCAGCGCGCGGATTCGACCTACTTAACGGAGCTACTGGAGAAGGTTCGATTGCCGGGGCGTGCGGGGCGTCCTCGCAAGCGCAGCCGCTATCTTGTGGCGGACAAGGGCTACGACAGCGATGCATTACGACATTACTGCACACGTTACGGTATGCGCCCGATCATCCCCAGACGGCGCATGCATCGACGCCCGAGGCCAGGCCTGCCGCATCAGTTTGATAGACCCAAATACCGTCAGCGCAACGTGGTAGAGCGTCTGTTTGGCTGGCTCAAGGAAAAGCGTCGGCTGAATACTCGCTACGACAAGCTTGCCAGCAGTTACAGAGCGATGGTCACGCTGGCCTGCATCGAACGATGTATGAGGGTCGACTTTTCAGACAGAACCTAAGGCTGGAACTCCCGCCTGAAGCGCTCTGAAACAGCGCCAACAGCGTGTTATGACCCCTGCGCCAGCGCCTCGCGCATCTGTTTGATGACCGAGTCGTAGGCGTGGGGGTCATTGGCATTTTTCGCTTTGAAAATCGCTGAACCGGCCACGAACGTATCCGCCCCGGCAGCCGCCACCTCGGCGATGTTCTCCACCTTTACCCCGCCGTCCACTTCCAGCCGGATATCGTATCCGGAGGCGTCAAGGCGTGCCCGGGTGTCACGCAGTTTATCCAGCGTTTGCGGGATAAACGCCTGCCCGCCAAAGCCCGGATTGACGCTCATCAGCAGCACCATATCAAGCTTGTCCATCACGTAGTCCAGATAGCTGAGCGGCGTCGCCGGATTGAACACCAGCCCTGCCTGGCAGCCGCCGTCGCGGATCAGCTGCAGCGAGCGGTCAATATGGTCGGAGGCTTCAGGGTGGAAGGTGATGATGCTGGCGCCAGCGTCGATAAAGTCAACGATCAGCTGGTCCACCGGCTTGACCATCAGGTGCACGTCGATCGGTGCGGTGACGCCGTGGTTACGCAGCGCCTTGCACACCATCGGCCCGATGGTGAGGTTGGGCACGTAGTGATTATCCATCACGTCGAAGTGCACGATGTCGGCGCCGGCGGCGAGCACGTTGTCCACCTCTTCGCCCAGACGGGCAAAGTCGGCGGACAGGATCGAGGGGGCAATACGGAAAGGGCGAGATGCAGCGGTATGGGATGCAGTCATGGTCATCGGCTTTTGGGGCTGGAAGAAACAAAAAAGAGGCGAACAGAAACACCGGCGCAGCACTGGCGACCGGCGACATCATGATAACAGATGACGGGAATACGACGTGGCAGCGGCGCTGCGAACACACATATATTCATAAAAAGAATATAAAACACGATTGTAATTCCACAATTGCAGGTTTAATCTTTATCGCCATTAGTCGTCGTTTTTAACGTAACAGGAGCCTTCTCATGGCACTTCCCCGTTTGTCCCGCGCTTTTCAGTACAGTGTTCTCGCTCTCGCCGTTACCGCCAGTGCCTCGGGCACCGCCAGCGCCGCAGACCGCGAGCTGCTCAACTCCTCTTACGATATTGCCCGCGAGCTGTTCGCCGAGATCAACCCCAAGTTTCAGGCCTGGTGGGAAGAAGAGCACGATGAAACGGTAGAAGTCAGCCAGTCCCACGACGGCTCCTCCGCTCAGGCGCGCGCCATCCTTCAGGGCCTGCGCGCTGACGTGGTGACGTTCAACCAGGTCACCGACGTTCAGGTGCTGGCCGATGCCGGCCTGGTCGCCGAAGACTGGAAAGAGGCGTTTGATAACAACGCCTCGCCCTACTACTCCACCACCGCTTTTCTGGTGCGCGAAGGTAACCCGAAAAACATCGAAAGCTGGGACGACCTGGCCGGTGAAGATGTGCAAATTGTCTTCCCCAATCCCAAGACGTCAGGCAACGGCCGCTACACCTATCTGGCCGCCTGGGGCGCTGCGGACAAGCGCTTTGACGGCGACGAAGACAAGATCCGCGACTACATGAAAACCTTCCTCGGCAACGTGGAAGTGTTCGACACCGGCGGCCGTGGCGCGACCACCAGCTTTATCGAGCGCGAGATCGGCGACGTGCTGATCAGCTTTGAATCCGAGGTCAACAACATCCGCGGCGAATACGGCAGCGACGACTACGACGTCGTGGTACCGCCGGTCAGCATTCTGGCCGAGTTCCCCGTGGCCGTTGTGGACACCAACGCCGAGCGTAATGACAACGTCGATCTGGCTCACGGCTACCTCGACTACCTGTACCGCGAAGATACCCAGCGCCTGCTCGCCAACTTCAACTATCGCGTCAACAACGACGTCGTAGTAGAAGAGTTTGCCGACCAGTTCCCGGAAACCGAGCTGTTGAAAGTGGAAGACGTGTTCGGCGGCTGGGACGAGGCCATGGAGACACACTTCGAAAGCGGTGCCCTGCTCGATCAGCTTCAGCGCCGGTAATTACGCCTTATGAGTTTTCAAGCACTCAGGCTCCCCCGGCGCTTTTCCGGCAGCACACGCGTGCTGCCGGGCTTTGGCCTTTCCATGGGTATCAGCGTGCTGTTTATTTCGCTGGTACTGCTGCTGCCCATGATCGGCCTTTTTGGCCAGCTGTCCGACCTTTCACTGGTCGAATACTGGGCGATCATCAGCGATCCGCGCGTGGTAGCCAGCTACACCGTTACCATTGGCGCTGCCGGCGTGGCGGCGCTGGTTAACGCGATTTTCGGCCTGCTGCTGGCCTGGGTGCTGGTACGCTACGAATTCCCCGGCAAGCGCCTGCTCGATGCGCTGATGGATCTGCCGTTCGCACTGCCCACCGCCGTTGCCGGCATTACGCTGGCCACGCTGTATGCCAAAAGCGGCTGGGCGGGCGGCCTGCTGGAACCGCTGGGCTTCAAGGTCGCCTACACCTGGGTAGGCATTGCCCTGGCCATGGCGTTTACCAGCATTCCGTTCGTGGTGCGTACCGTGCAGCCGGTGCTTGAGGACATGCCCGCCGAGATCGACGAGGCGGCGGTTTCTCTGGGCGCCAGCGACGGCGTGGCCTTTCGCCGAGTCATCCTGCCGCATCTGTGGCCGGCGCTGGTGACCGGCACCGGCCTTGCGTTCGTGCGTTCGCTGGGCGAATTCGGCGCGGTGATTTTCATCGCCGGCAACGCACCTTACGAAACCGAAATCACCGCGCTGATGATTTTCGTCAAGCTGCAGGAATACGACTTTGCCGGCGCTTCGGCGATTGCCTCGGTGGTGCTGTTTGTCTCGCTCGCGCTGCTGCTGGCCATCAATATCTGGCAGGGCCGCTTTGTCCGCCGCCTGCACGGAGGAAAAGGCTAATGCAACGTATCGGTGATGCACCGGGCGTTCGCCGCCTGTTGATCGGCACGGCACTGGTGCTGTCGGCCGTGTTTCTGCTGCTGCCGCTGGCGGCGATTTTTGCCCAGGCACTGGCCGAGGGCGTCGGCGTGTTCTGGACCAACGTCAGCGATGCCTATACGCTGCACGCGATTTTTCTGACGCTGGGCATAGCGCTGATGACGATCCCCATCTGTCTGGTGTTTGGCGTGGCGTTGGCCTGGCTGGTGACGCGCTTTGCGTTCCCCGGCCGGCGGCTGTTGCAAACGATGATCGACATTCCCTTTGCCGTCTCGCCGGTGGTTGCCGGGTTGATTTACCTGCTGCTCTACGGGCGCAACGGCTGGATCGGTAGTTGGCTCGACGCCAACGACATTCAGCTGATGTTTGCCTGGCCGGGAATCTTGATGGTGACGGTGTTTGTCACCTGCCCGTTTGTGGCTCGCGAGCTGATCCCGCTGATGCAGGCCCAGGGCAGCCGCGAAGAAGAAGCTGCGGTCACGCTGGGGGCCGGCGGCTTTACCACATTTCGCCGCATTACCCTGCCCAACATTCGCTGGGCGCTGCTCTACGGCGTGATTCTCACCAACGCCCGCGCGGTGGGCGAATTTGGCGCGGTCTCGGTGGTAGCCGGCTCGATCCGCGGGCAAACCAATACGCTGCCGCTGAACGTGCAGCAGCTTTATCAGGACTACAACACGGTCGGCGCCTTCTCCAGCGCAGCGCTTCTGGCACTGATCGCCCTTTTCACCCTGGCGGCCAAGGCCGGCCTGGAATGGCGCGCAGCGCGCCGGGAGGCAATCGCATGAGCATTCGTCTGGAGAATATCGGCAAACACTTTGGCGCCACCCGCGCACTTGAGCCGGTGAACCTGGATATTCACGAAGGCGAGCTGGTGGGGCTTCTGGGCCCCTCCGGCTCGGGAAAAACCACGCTGCTACGGATTATTGCCGGGCTGGAAAACCCCGATCGCGCTGGCACACGAACGCCGGCGCGCATTCTCTTTGGCCAGCGCGATGTAACCCACGTCCACGTCCGCGACCGGCGCATCGGCTTTGTCTTTCAGCACTACGCGCTGTTTCGTCACATGAGCGTGTTCGACAACGTCGCCTTCGGCCTGACCGTGATGCCCCGGCGCAGCCGCCCGTCGCGCGGTGAAATCCGCGCCCGGGTATTCCGCCTGCTGGAAATGGTCAAGCTTGAGCATCTGGCCAACCGCTACCCGGCGCAGCTGTCCGGCGGGCAGCAGCAGCGTGTTTCGCTGGCGCGGGCGCTGGCCGTCGAACCCGACGTACTGCTGCTCGATGAACCGTTCGGCGCGCTGGATGCCAAGGTGCGCCAGGAGCTACGCCGCTGGCTGCGCCACCTGCACGAAGAACTCAACTTTACCAGCGTATTCGTCACCCACGATCAGGAGGAAGCGCTCGAGCTTTCCGATCGCGTGGTGGTGATGAGCGACGGCAAGATCGAGCAGATCGATACGCCGGAAACGCTCTACCGCGCCCCGCAAAATCGTTTCGTGTTCGAGTTTCTGGGCGACGTCAATCACTTAGAAGGCCAGGTGCACGGCGGCGTGTTGACCTGCGGCGATGCGCGGCTGGCAGTGGACCTGCCCGACGGCGCGGAAGATCTGCTGCTGCGCCCCCACGAGGTGCGGCTGGCCGAGCAACCCAACGCCGACTGCCACCTGCCGGTCACCGTCACCGCGGTCTCGCCGATCGGCGCGGAAGTGCGCGTGGAGCTGGAGGCCGACTGGCTCGCCAAACCCTGGCTTGCCACCGTGCGCCACGCCGATTTCGAGCGGCTGAGCCTGCAGCGCGGTAAACGCCTGTTCGCCCACCCGCGCCAATGGCACCGCTTTGCCGATGAAGCCGCCGACCTTCTCAAGCCCCACGCGGCATAGCCATTGCGCCGCCGGAGCCTTGGCGACGCTATCCCCCTTTGCCGGTTAGCGTCTAAACTGCGCTTGTCACTTAACTCATTACCGCGGAGATTCTTATGCAGCGACGTTTTTTCCTGAGCGGCCTGGGCCTATTGCTGGCCAGCCTGTTGCTTGCCGGCTGCGCCAGCCCCCAGTACCTGTCCGTCACGCCCGAGCGCAGCGCGCCGGTCGCCCAGTTTGGCAACGGCCAGAAAGTCGCGGTGTTTGCCCAGGACGGGCGCGATAGCGACGTCATTGGCCATCGCAGCGGCGGCGGCATGTCAACGTCGCAGATTACCGTCAGCAGCCACGTGCTGATTCCGCAGCTGCAGCGCGAAGCCGAGCGCGCCGTAAGCGACATGGGCTTTACCCCGGTCAACGAGGAAGCCGAAGGCCGCCCGACGCTGGTTCTGGAACTCTCGCGGCTCAACTACGCTCAGGCCGATGCGGCTCAGCCGGGTCTCGATGAAGCCCGCCTGGAAGGCGTGCTACGCGCCATCGCCACACAGGGCGGCACTACCTACACCGGTACCTATACCTCGCGGCGCACCCAAAGCTACGCGCTTAAACCCAGCGCCGGCGACAACACCGAAATGCTCAACCAGCTGCTGAGCAAGGCACTTGACCGGGCGTTCAACGACGGCGAACTCGGCGCTCTGCTGGCTCGATAATAGTGTGGCGCGCCAAATATGGTGGCTCGTTAACTCTTTGGCTCGCTAGCTAAGCGGGCCGCGGCGCTCAAGCGCCCATACGCTTTCGATAAAGCCCCGCTCGTCGGGCGGGCTTTGTTCCAGAAACGTCAGGCGAAAATTGGGCGAGAACAGCTGTTCGACTTCGTTATTCGACACGCTATACGGCGGGCCGGCCTTTTCATCCCCTCGGGTCAGGCTGACCAGCAGGCCGCGGGCGCCGGGCGGCACAAGCTGCGCCAGATGAAAGGCGTAACGCTGGCGTGTGGGCTTGGGCAGCGCAATGAGCGAAGCGCGGTCATAAAATGCCTCGATTTCTGCCACCTGGCGAATGTGCAGGTGAAAAAAATCGCCCTGCCACAGCTCAATGCTACCCTGACGGACAATATCAAACCCTGCCTGATGGTAGCGCAGGACTTCGTGGCGGCGCTCAGCCACAAACTGCTCAATGGCTTGTGGCGCAAACTCCACGCCCAGCACCGGGTGCCCGGCATCAGCCAGCCAGCGCATATCCACGCTTTTACCGCATAGCGGCACCAGCACCTTCGCGGCCCGCGGCACATTCAGCGTCGGCCAGTAGCGCTCAAGCGCGGGATGCGCCGTTGCGCGATGAAAACCGATTCGCCCTTCGCGCCAGCGCTTAAGCCACTGCTCTGTCATCAACTGTCCTTATTAACATCAGTCCTATTGGAACCAGCGATCGCGCTTTTTCCGCCGGCGCGGCAGGTGCGGCACAATCAGCCCCACCAGCAGGCCGGCCCCGGCAACACCGCCGCCGTACATGAAGTAGCGCATCAGCAGGTCTTCTTCCTGAGTATCCAGCCGTGCATTCAGGGCGCGCACTTTTTCGCGCTGCGCCTCGGAGTCACCGTCCAGCGACTCATTGCGTGCTTCAAGCTCGCTGATGCGCTCGGTGCGCGTTTCAATACCCTGCTTCATCGACGACACCCGCTCTTCCCAGGTCTCGTTGATGTTGTCCAGTTCGTGGCTCAGTTCGGTGACCTGGGTCTCGAGCTTGGGTAGCTTTTCGCGAGCACTGGGGGTGCTCTTGAGCTCATCGCTGAGGATCCAGACGGTATCACCGGACTGGCTTTTGACCCGGGTATATTTGCCGCTTGTGTCAAGCACACGCACCTGCTCGCCGGCGCTCAGCGTACCCACAATGCGATAGCCGTCGGTAGGCCCGCTGCGCACATAGGTCGTCAGCTCTTCAGACACCCAGGATTGATTTGACTGCGCCACGGCATGCCCGCTGCCAAGCCCGATTAACAGGCCGACCAGCGCGGCCCTGTATGGAAAACGAAACGTCTTTGCTTGCATGTAAAAAGTCCTGATGGAAACGCTGACCGCACACATTACCGAATTAGCCGCCCTGACGCAGCCGCGCAAACGCTGTCAGTCATAAAAAGGCCAGTAGCGAAAAGGCCAGTCGCGAAAAACTCAGCAACGAACACACGGGCAGCCACGAAAAACAGCCTCGTAAAAAGCCTGCTAGCCTAACATAACTGGCATTTACCCTACCGCCGGGCATTGAGAGACCGGACACCACAGCATTCGCCCCGCGCCCCGGTTACGCCTAGCAGTCTGTCGGACTTTCCGCCGCACCGTGAGATACTAACCGCTGTCACCCCGAACTGAGAACATCGCCATGAGCCGCTTTATCCCTGTGGACCGTCAGACCGATTACTTACTGCCGCCTTCGGTAGACGAGTGGTTGCCGGATGGCCACTTGGCGCGGTTCGTCGTCGATGTCGTCGAGCAACTGGACCTCTCAGCCCTGACTCGGCGTTACGCGGGCCGGGGCTCCAAGGCCCATCATCCCGCGGTACTGCTGAACCTGTTGGTCTACGGCTACGCTACCGGCGTGGTCTCCAGTCGCAAGATTGAGCGTGCCACCTATGACTCGGTGGCGTTTCGCTATTTGGCCGCCAACACCCACCCCGATCACGACACCCTGGCTACCTTTCGTCGGCGTTTTCTGCCGGAACTGGAGCAGCTGTTCGTTCAAGTTCTGCTGCTGGCCCGAGAAATGAAGCTACTCACGCTCGGCACCATCGCCTTGGACGGCACCAAACTCAACGCCAATGCCAGCAAGCACAAGGCATTGTCATATGGTCATGCCAAGAAACTGGAGGCGCAGTTCAAGGCTGAGGTGAAGGCGCTGACCCAGCGGGCTGCATCGGCGGACAAGGATGACGCGGCCGACGGCATGGATATTCCTGCCGAGATAGCCCGGCGTGAAGCACGCTTGGAAGCGATCGCCGTAGCGAAGACCAAGATCGAGGCTCGGGCCAAGGAGCGTGAGGCCGCTGAAAAAGCGGCCTACCAGGAAAAGGTGGCACGGCGTGATGCGCAGCGGAAGACGGGAAAGAAACCTCGCGGACGTGACCCTGAACCGCCAACAGGTGGCCCGCGTGACAAAGATCAGGTTAACCTTACTGATCCGCAGTCACGCATCATGCCGGTCACAGGCAAGGGCTTCGATCAATGCTATAACGCCCAGGCCGCAGTCGATACTGACAGCATGCTGGTGACTCATACCCATGTCACCCAAGCGACCAACGACAAACAGCAGGTCATGCCGCTACTGACGGCGTTGGCGAGACTCCCCGCACCGTTAGCAAAACCAGACCACTTACTGGCCGATACCGGCTACTTCAGTGCTGCCAATGTTCAAGCCTGCCACGACCACCGTATCAAGCCTCTGATAGCAATGAAGCGCGATGTCCACCATCCCCCGGTCCTTGAGCGCTTTGCCGCTGACCCGCCTACTCCAGCGAGCAAGGAGCCTGTTGAGCAAATGGCACACCACTTGAAGACACAGGCGGGGCGAGCGCTTTACGCGTTGCGTAAACATACCGTGGAACCGGTCTTCGGGATCATTAAACACGTGATGGGGTTCCGGCAGGTCTCGCTGCGAGGGCTGGAGAATGTCAGCGGTGAGTGGCGGCTGGTCACCATGGCATGGAACATTAAACGGATGCACCGGTTGGCAGCGGGCTGAGGCGCGTAGCGCTCAGCCGGTAACGACGGATAATCACCTCGCAGAGTAGAAGCCGAGGGGCAGGTTAAGGGTCATATACCATCACCAACATAAGGGATGGTTGAAAGACCTACGTCTCAATGCCTTTATCAACATCAAGTCCGACAGACTGCTAGAGTGATATCAGAGTCGCTAAAGGCGCTTGCCGACTCTTGCGTCACTCAACGTTTTGCCACGACCGATCCACCCACACCGAGTCACAACAACAGGTCTGCAGCAACAGGAGCTGAACAATGCAAAAGGATACCAACAAAGGCTACATCGCCCTTCTCGGCTGGAGCTTGAGCGCCATTGAAGCCGCCGAAAAATTCGATCGTCGCTACATTGTGGTAGCACCTGACTGGGCAGAAGATTACTGCCAACAACACGATATTCCCTATGTATCGTGGGATTTCGAGCGCTTGAACGACCGCTCGCTGGAAATCGCCACCACCCTCAAGGAAAAAGGCGTTAACGTCGCCGTTCCGCTGTTTGAAGAAACCGTGGAATGGGCCGGCGCGATCAACTCCGTCCTGCTGGATAATCCGCGCCTGTACGGCCAGTCGCTGCTGCTGCGTGACAAGGCCCTGATGAAACGCCGCGCCCAGCTTGGCGGCATTCGCGTGGGCATCTTCGAAGAAGCCCACGACAAGGAAGACGTGGTGCGCTTCCTGAAGCGCGTCAACCAGACACTGCTCAAGCTCGACGGCGATCCCAACGACCCCATCCACCTGAAAGCGTTCGACAAGGCCGGCTGCCTCGGCCACCGGATAATCCGCACGCCGGACGAAGTCGACACCATCCCCGAGGAAGAATTTCCGGTGTTGATGGAATCGCACCTGGACGGCTGGGAGTTTGCCGTCGAGGCGTGGATTCACAATGGCAAAATCGCCTTTCTGAACATTTCCGAGTACGTCACGCTCGGCTATTCGGTGTTTGTGCCCGCCTCGCCGGAGCTGGAAAAATACCGCGCGCAGATTACCGCGCAAATCGAAAAGCTGATCAAAACCTTCGATATCGAGTTTGGCCTGATCCACCCCGAATACTTTGTCACCAGCGACGGCGAAATGTACTTCGGTGAAGTGGCCTACCGCCCGCCGGGGTTCAAGGTGTTCGAGCTGCTGGAGCGCGTCTACGGCTTCAACGCCTATCAGGCGTCCATGCTGGTGTTCGACCCGCACACCACCGCAGAAGAAGTCGCTGCCTTCTTCCCCAAGGAAGTGGTCGATGCCGACGGCTTTGCCGGTTGCTTCGGGGTTTACCCGCGCTGGCGCGTGGTCAGCCGGCTCGAACTGCCTGAGGAAGTGGAAGATCACCCCTACTTCGAGTCCCACGAGCTCACCACGCCGATGGAGGAAACCGTGACCAAACGCACGGCCTTTGGCACGCACTGGGGGCTGGTCTACTTCAAGGGCGACGATGCCCATACCCTGCGCGATTTACTGAAACATCAGGAAGACCTCGACTTCTATGTATAATCCCCCTTACAGGCAGGGATAAGGAGTCACCGTGACGACGACAAACAATACATCTTCCACTAATGCCTCTTCCCCAGAGGCGGTCAAGCTTGACGGACTGGTGGAAAAACTCGACGAAGCGCTGCGCCTGCTTGAGCAGGCGCCAGCCTTCAACAAGGTCGCCAGACTACCCCGCGTACTCGATACAGCGCGGCGGGTGCTGCTGAAAGACGGCGGCTGTGCGGCGATCGAAGCGCGAGCCGAGGCATTGGAGAACGCCGGCGTGTTTGACGGCTCCGACTGGGCAACCCCCCAGCACCTGCTGCCGTCGCTGACCACCCATGCGCTGAAAAACGCCGACGCCAACGTCGTGGTCATCGAGGCGCTAAGCGAGCTGCGTCTGCTCGCCGTGTCCAAGCACACCTTCGCTCACGCCGAGGCGTCTGCCGAGCATGCTCACCGCTATTTAACCCAGGCCATGGCGCTTAACCTGTGGCTGCTATTTACCCCACCCACTGAAGCCGAGCGTGCAACCCAGGGGCGTTTGGCGCAGATACCCCGCTCCCTGTTTCAGCATCTGGCCACGCGCATTGGCTACGAACACATCATCGACACGCTGATCGAGGAAATCTGGCGCATTCTCCGACAGCGCCCGTTACAGGTAGAGGCCATCAAGCAGATGGTCACTCAGATTGCGCTGTGCCAGGCCGACCCGACGATTGATTTAGGCGCCAGCGGCCAGGGCGCGGCGCGGCTGGTCAGCTCGCTGTTCGGCCCTACGCTGGCCTGCCAGGAAGATCCCGGCATTGATGTTTATCGTCAGCGCCTGGAGCGCATGGATCATACCGCGCTGCAGGAAGAAGCCACCGGGTTTGCCCGCGCCATGCACGATACCGGGCTGGTATCGCCCTATCATGCCGTGTTTCTGCGCCATCTTGTCGAGGAAAGCGATCAGCTTATCGTCGAGGCGCTGGGGCTGTCTTCCACCGGCCGCGACTGCCTGCTGTGCTACCGCGAACTGGTACTTGCGCTAGTGCGAACCGGCGTTTATCCCGCCACCGCACAGGCCGTTTACGGTCTGGCGCTCACGCTTGAGCGCGGCATTCTCTATCAGCCGCCGGTGGCGCCGGCCATGTGGCGCCAGATCGGGCTTACGCTCTCGGAATGGTCCCAGGCACGCTTGACGCTGTCTTACGGCGATGCCGTATCGCCCCGCGCCAGGCTATTGGAAGGCGTGCTGTGCATGCTGGGGCTGCCGCTTGGCGTCGGCCAGGGCAATAACCCGACTTGCCAGTCGGCACGAGCGCTCTCCATGTGGTCCTACAACGACCCCGACTACCTTCTGCAGATGGTGGTCTGGGCGGCGCGCGACGATGAAATCATCATGCACTTCGAAGGTCAGCCGATTTCCTCAATGGCCAGCCTTTCCGGCGTCGCCACCGAGCTGCCCATCGATCTGGATCCCGTCTCGTTGATCGTTGTGCCCCATCTTGACCGCATCTATGCCGAAATGGGCCGGCGCTGTATCGGCCGCGAAGGCGACCCGCACCGCTGGGTTAACCCCGAGTTTCACGGCTGGTGGTCAGGGCGCGGGTTTTGCATTAACGTCGACGTTGCCACCGGCAAACTCATCGACGTTGATGCTTTTCTGCGGCATTTTTACGCCAGCTATCATCCGTACTATAACGGCAACCAGCCGCTGATCCATCCTCAGCCGGCGGGGATCGCCGTCACCAACAGCGCTGGCCACTTTATCGGCTGGCACGCCATCAGCATGCTGCGCGCCTCGCTGGATCCCGATGACCAGATGCGGGTGTATTTCTACAACCCCAACAACGACAGCGGCCAGGACTGGGGCGATGGCGTTGTGGTCAGCACCGCAGGCAGCGGCGAGCGCTTTGGCGAAGCCTCACTGCCGTTCGAGCAGTTTGCCTCACGGCTGTATATCTACCATTACGATACGCTTGAGCACGGCGAACTGGCCACCGTCAGCGGCGACGAGCTGTCGCGGGTCAAGGGCTACATCTCGCGCAGCTGGGGCGCCGAACGCCTGCCCGCAGGCGGCCTGCAAGCCGACCCCGGCATCGGTGCCCACCCCCATGCCCCAAGGTAGCCCGATGCAGAGTAGCCCGATGCAGAGTAGCCCGATGCCGCGTCTTGATCAGCTTTTAGTCCAACAGCAGCTCGCCGCCTCGCGCACCCGCGCTCAGCGGCTGATCAAGAACGGCCGCGTATGGCGCACCGACACCCGGGCGCGGCTCGCCAAAGCCAGCGAAAAACTGGCCGACGCAACGCCGCTGGCCGTCGATGACGACCCTGAGGAGCGCTACGTATCGCGGGCAGGACTCAAGCTGGAAGCAGTGCTGAATGCCCTTGGAAAGCGCTTTGACGGCCAGGCCGTGCTCGATGTAGGGCAGTCCACCGGCGGCTTCAGCGACTGCGCGCTGCGCTTTGGCGCGCGGCACGTCATCGGCATTGAAGTTGGCCACGGGCAGCTGGCCGAGGCACTGCGCGACGATGCCCGCGTCAGCTGCCTGGAAGGCATCAACGCCCGTGCGCTTGGCCAGTCCAGCGCCTTTGCCGAGCTGCTGGCCCAGCACGCACCCAGCGCGGCGGTGATGGATGTCTCATTTATTTCACAAACGCTGATTCTGCCCGAAATTGCCGCGGCGCTACCGGCCGGCGGCGAGCTGATATCACTGGTCAAACCGCAGTTCGAGCTCGACCCGGCGGCACTGGACAAGCGCGGCGTAGTGCGCGATCCGCGCCGCTATGCCGAGGTAAAAACGCGGCTGGAAAACGCTTGCGAGCAAAGTGGCCTGCACATCGTTCACTGGCAGCCAAGCCCGATTACCGGCGGTGACGGCAATCGTGAATTTTTACTCCACGCGCTCAAGCGCCATGCTTGAGCGTCAGTTGACTTCTTCTGACCGCGTGTTAGAAAAAGCGCAGGCGTTTTGCCTACTCATCCATTGACGAGCCCTGACCATGATCGCCCGACATTCATCATTTGCCTGCCTGAGCCTTCTGCTGGCGGCCTATGCCGGCAGCGCTTACGCCCAGCCGGCTGACCAGGCCGCAATAGAGGCGCGCATTGACGCCTTAAACCGCGAGATGGCCAAGCTCAATCAAGAGCTTACTCGTCTTGAAGGGCAGAAAGAGCCGCGTTTTGAAGCGTCCGCATATCAGGCGGCGTTAATCCCCACGCCGCCTGAAGAGAAGGCCATCGAGGAAACTCGCGAACGCCGTCAGCTGGAGGAGGAGTCGAGCCAGAACCCGTTCTCCATCACCGCGCACCGCGTTAATTACCTGTTCCCGGTGAGCTACAACGGCAACAAGGATAGCGCCAGTTTTCGCGACATTGACGCCGACGGCCGCGTAGACAGCACCGAGGTGAAGTTTCAGTTCAGCGCCAAGTTTTCACTGGCCGAAGGGCTGTTTGGCGATAACGGCGACCTTTACTTTGGTTACACCCAGCGCAGCTGGTGGCAGGCGTATAACACCGATTCCTCGTCACCCTTCCGTGAAACCAACTACGAGCCGGAAATCTTTATCGACTTTGCCAATGCCTGGAATATCTTTGGCTGGGTCAACACTCGCAATCGGGTCTCGCTCAACCACCAGTCCAACGGCCGCTCATCGCCGCTATCGCGCAGCTGGAACCGTGTTTACCTTGAAAGCACGCTGCAGCGCGGCGACTGGGCCGTGACGCTCGCCCCGCACTGGCGTATTCCGGAAACCGATAGCGAAGACGACAATCCCGATATCGAGCGCTACATGGGCTACGGCGACATCCGTCTGGCAAAGCGCTTCAACCATGATCAGGAAATCTCTGCCCAGTTACGCGGCAATCCGTCCGCCGGCAACTACGGCACCCAGCTCGACTACAGCTGGCCGGCTTTCAACGGCGTACGCGGCCACGTGCAATACTACTATGGCTACGGCGAAAGCCTGATCGACTACGACCACCGGGTGCACCGGCTGAGCCTTGGCTTCAGCCTGAACCCGCTGTTCACACCCAGCGGTTTGCTGCGCTAAGTCGCGCTCAATGCGCTTCTATCCACTGCTTTTTCTACACCACACAACCTACGGCAAGGAAATACCATGAGCATTACCCGCCAGCGTACCAACGAGAAAGTCAGCCGCATCGTCATCCACAACGACACCGTTTACCTGTGCGGCCAGGTCGCGCTGGATGTGAATGACGATATCATCGGTCAGACCAAGTCCGTACTCGCGCGTATCGATGACCACCTGCAAGAAGCCGGCACCGATAACAGCAAGATCCTGTCGGCCTTGATTCACCTGAAAGACAACAAGGACGTTGCAACTTTCAATGAACTGTGGAATGAATGGCTTCCGGAAGGCTGCGCCCCGGCGCGTTCTTGCGTGCAGTCGACCATGGCGCGTGATGTCATCCTCGTTGAAGTCACGGTCGTTGCCGCCCTTTAGGCCTCACGCCTCACGCCTGACGCCCAGAAGCACGGCATCGCTCACGCTGAGCGCCGGCTATGGTGGCTGATGTACCACCGTCATATCTGCTATGCTGAAAGCACTTACTTACTGCGCTGTCATTCATTGAAGAGGAAGACAACATGGCTAAGAAACAATCAGACCATAATACTCAGACCGACCAGCTGCAGGACGATTTACGTCACCTGAGCGACACCGTGGAAGAGCTGGTCAACGCGACGGCCAAAGACGCGAGCTCAGAGATGAAAGATCTTCGCGAGCGCGCCGAGAAACGCTTGAAAGACACTCGCTCACGCGTTGAAGCACGCGGTGAGCGCTTGTACGCCGATACCCGCGACTCCCTGACCAACCAGGCCGACTGCTGCGATCGCTACGTCCATGAAAACCCCTGGGCAAGCATTGGCATCGGCGCCGCTGCTGGCGTTGTGGTCGGCCTGCTGCTCGGGCGGCGCTAATGGCGCTGGGCCCCGGCCAACGTGCAATCCACGCCGCCAGACAGGTGCTTAAAACGCTTATCGCCAATGGTGAAACGCGTCTGCGTCTGGCGGTGCTGGAGCTCGAAGAAGAGCGGGCGCGCCTGTTAACGCTGATACTACTGGCAGGCGCAAGCCTGCTTTTGTTTATGCTCGGCACGGCAACCCTGACGACGCTGGTCATCGCCATATTCTGGGAGAGCCACCGGCTGTTGGCCATCGGCGCCAGTGCGGCCGTGCTGCTGCTGGCAAGCCTTGTGCTGGCCGTGGTGGCGGTGCGTCAGGCCAGACGCCACACCCTGCTGAAAGACACGCTCAGCCAGCTTGCTACCGACCGCGCGCTATTGGAGCAGAACAACGATGCCCGCCAGGAACGCTGATCCGGATAACACCACCCAGCGACCCTCGCGCGCTGCACGCAAACGCGAGCTGCTTGACGCACTTGAGCAGCAGCGCATCGACATCATGGTCGAGGGCATCCGCCTTGAGCGCGCCGCCGCACCTCTGGATCGCGGCTGGCAACAAATTTCCCGCTACAAGACGCCGCTGCTGATTGCTGGCGGTGGCGTGGCCTACCGCCTGGTAAAAAAACAGGGCCCCATTATACGTATCGGCCGGCGCGCCCTTGCCGCCTATATGATGGTGCGCAACCTCAGACGACTCGCCCCCTAAGTTTTTGTAAGCAAAAAGCCTGCGAGCACCTTCAACAGAGCTACCCGCAGGCCACCTTCCTGATTGAGTAGATAGCCCATGGTCTGGCGCGTACAATACGCCCTTCACTTTGGTCGAAGCCGCTTGCAGTGCCGGCCCAAGTCTCTCATTCATACTCCTCCCATTCATACGACTCCCGCGAGATTCTCTGCCGTGCTCTCTACCGCCAACATCACTATGCAGTTTGGCTCCAAGCCGCTGTTTGAAAACGTTTCTGCCAAATTCGGCCAAGGCCATCGCTACGGCCTGATCGGGGCCAATGGCTGTGGCAAATCGACCCTGATCAAGATTCTCGGGGGGGACCTTGAGCCCACCAGCGGCCAGGTGATGAAAGACGCCACCACGCGGCTGGGCAAATTACGCCAGGATCAGTTTGCCTTCGAGAACGAGCGTGTCATCGACACAGTGATCATGGGCAACGAAGAACTCTGGGCCGTCGCGGCAGAGCGCGAACGCATCTACTCGCTGGCCGAGATGAGTGAAGCAGACGGCATGGCGGTCGCCGACCTCGAAGTGCGCTTTGCCGAACTCGATGGCTATACCGCCGAGGCCCGTGCCGGTGAATTGCTGATGGGCCTGGGTATTCCCCTCGAGCAGCACGACCAGCCAATGAGCGTTGTCGCGCCGGGCTGGAAACTCCGCGTGCTACTCGCCCAGGCCCTGTTCAGCGATCCCGACGTGCTGCTGCTCGATGAGCCGACCAACCACCTTGATATCAATACGATTCGCTGGCTGGAAGACATCATCAAGGCACGCTCGTCGACAATGATCATCATCTCCCACGACCGCCACTTCCTGAACAGCGTCTGTACCCACATGGCGGACCTGGACTACGGCGAGCTGCAGCTGTTTCCCGGTAATTATGATGAGTACATGACCGCCGCCACACAGGCGCGAGAGCGCCTGCATAGCGAGAATGCCAAGAAAAAGGCCGAAATTGCCGAGCTCAAGCAATTCGTCAGCCGCTTCTCGGCCAATGCCTCCAAGGCCAAGCAGGCGACGTCGCGCCAGCGCAAGATTGACAGGATCCAGCTCGATGAGGTCAAGCCCTCTTCGCGGATCAGCCCCTTCATTCGCTTCGAGCAGAAAAAGAAGGTTCATCGCCAGGCCGTGGCAGTGGAAGACCTCACCAAGGCCTGGGGCGACAATGTGCTGTTTGAGCGCATTGGCCTGCGCATCGAAGCGGGAGAGCGCGTGGCCATCATCGGCCCCAACGGCATCGGCAAGACCACCCTGCTCAACTGTCTGGTAGGCGCGATACCGCTTGACGATGGCAAAGTGCAGTGGACCGATGCCGCCGACGTCGGCTATTTCGCCCAGGAACACGCGACGGACTTTGACGGTGGCGAGACCCTGTTCGAATGGATGCAGCAGTGGACGACGGAAGGCGAACAGACCGTACGCGGCGCTCTGGGGCGGATGCTGTTCTCCAATGACGACATCGGCAAGTCCGTGAAAGTCATTTCCGGTGGCGAGCAAGGGCGCATGCTGTTTGGCAAACTCGCGCTGCAAAACCCCAATGTGCTGGTCATGGATGAGCCCACGAACCACCTGGACATGGAATCCATCGAAGCGCTCAACCTGGCACTGGATAACTATGCCGGCACGCTAATTTTTGTCAGCCACGACCGCGAGTTCGTCGGCTCGCTGGCCACGCGCATCATCGAGATGAAAGACGATGGCATCGTCGATTTCAGCGGTAGCTATGATGATTACCTGCGCAGTCAGGGCGTTCTCGGATAAGCCTTTCCTCCCCCGCTCACGATGGGCAGCGCCTGCTGCCCATCGCCCAATGACCCGCCTCATCGACACCACAGCTCGACCTGGGTCGTCACATACTCGACGACATCATCCCCTGAGCCGCCCGGCATGGGATGCCGTGTCGACGTCGACATTCAGGAAGCTGCAAGTAAAGCGGCCAGCGTTATTTATCACCCGAGCAGCCAATTACCCGAGCCCCTACGCTTAAGTCTTTTTTAATCATTACCCCCCATCATAAGCCTTGAACATCCCAAGTCACCCATGCAATTTCAATAAGCATGAATCATCAATGTCATATTGGCTCTTTGGAAAAGGCGTTCAAATATCATGCAACCTTTATTCAGCAAGCGTGGAAAACCCGGTCACAAAGGTTTTACACGTATCATTCTTGCCGGCCGATATTCGCTATCCGGATTTCGCAGCGCCTGGATAAAAGAAGCGGCCTTTCGGCAAGAAGTCATTTTTATTGTACCTGCCCTTTTGCTGGTGACACAGCTTGATGTGACACCGGTTGAGAAATCACTTTTATGGGCATCAGCATTGCTCGTACTTATTATTGAGCTGTTAAACTCATCCATAGAAGCCACTGTCGATAGAATCAGTCAAGAACACCATCCTCTCAGCGGCTGTGCCAAAGACATGGGATCAGCGGCTGTAACTCTCAGCCTCATTCTTATGCTGGGGGTATGGCTGTGCATTATCATTTAACCGCTAAAAAATTATTTTTACTTTTATTAATCATATGGACAGGCTTCATAGCACTGATTGCGTCCATCTATCACTACAACATTGATTTCCTGCTGGCCGACCAATTATTTTCTCTGGAAGGGGAAAACTGGACACTGAAACATCACCTGTTAACCGAGACGGTACTGCACGATGGCGGACGCTTATTAAGCGAAACAATGGGTGTCATTGCCATTTCCGGGTTCATCTTGTGCCTGTTACATCCCCGCCTGCGTCATTGGCGTTGTGCCACGGGCTATCTGGTACTCAGCGTATTGCTCTCGACGGTTAGCGTTTCTGTTATCAAGCACTCGATCAGCATGGACTGCCCCTGGGATCTTGCTCGCTATGGCGGCGATCTGCCGTTCATCGGCCTGTTTGAGGCTCGCCCTGCCGGGCTGCCGGATACCGCCTGTTTTCCCGCCGGCCATGCCAGCGCCGGTTATGCCTGGATAGCACTGTATTTCTTCTTTCAGGCAATCTGGCCCCGAGGACGCTGGCCGGGGTTGGCAACCGGGCTGCTCATGGGGTTTGCATTCGGCTTTGCCCAGCAGCTGCGCGGTGCGCATTTCCTGTCTCACGACCTGTGGACACTGATGATTTGCTGGACCATCAGCCTGCTGCTGGCTCAGCTGCTATTGCGCCATTCCACCACGACCCTACGCCTGTTGAAAGCACCTGACGTGAAGTCAACCGCCCTCCCGAGACTTTTCCCATGATGTTTTTCTTCTCGCAATGTCGCCAAGTGCCTGGTTTCGTACGTCAATATCGGCCCCGGTTGCTTCCGGAGCACCTGACGTTAATCGTGACGCTTGCTTTTACGCTATTTTATAATCAGCCCTTCTGGCATGGTGCCCTCGTTGGCCAGCGGTTGGATAGTCCCGACACCTGGGCACTGATAGCGGGCTACGCGACAGTGCTGACAAGTGTGCAATATGTGGTCTTTTTATTTTTTGTCAGCCAGTGGACCGTTAAACCATTATTGGCGCTTCTGATTGTGCTGGCTGCCGCCGTCAGTTATTTTACCGGCCACTATGGTACCTATTTCGACACGACGATGATCACCAATGTACTGCAGACAGATACTCAGGAAGCCCGAGAATTATTCACGAATAGCTTTCTTCTGCATATGGCCATTTTTGCTCTCCTGCCGATATTACTGCTTTTCTGGGTTCGTGTTCCGGCCTCCTCCTGTCGGCGCGCGATTCTACGCCGCGCGGGCCACTTGTCATTCAGCGTCCTTCTTCTATTTGCCTCGTTGTTTTTGACCTATCAAAGTTTATCGCCATTGATGCGCACCCAGCCTGAGCTACGCTACCTGGTGACTCCGGGCAATGCGATTGTCTCGCTGGAACGTGTGTTCACCTTCCGCGAAAAAATATCACCACAGGAACGTCTGCCGCTGGGGGAAGATGCTTCGACCCTCACCCGCGAGGATCAAAAACCCGCACTACTGGTGCTTGTCGTCGGGGAAACCGTGCGTGCGGCGAACTGGGGGCTCAACGGTTATTCACGCCCTACCACGCCTGAATTGGCCAAGCGTAATGTCATCAATTATTCTGACGTGTCATCTTGTGGCACCAGCACCGCCGTCTCTGTGCCATGCATGTTTTCTCCGCTGGGACGTGACGATTACGATGAAGCCTATATCCAGCAGCACGAATCATTACTCGACGTATTGACCCATGCGGGCATTAACGTGCTGTGGCTGGATAACCAGTCAGGCTGTAAAGGTGTCTGTGATGGCGTCGCCAGTGACTCGATTTCACCCGACGACTATCCCGCATTGTGTGAGGATGGCCGCTGTTTCGATCAGGCGCTGGCCGAGGAACTGAAAAAACGCGTCAAACCAGGCCGTGGCGATACCGTCGTCGTACTCCACGAACTGGGCAATCACGGCCCCAGCTACTATCAACGCTATCCGGCGCAATTCCGCCGGTTCACACCGACCTGCGAAAGTGCCGACCTGGGTCAGTGCGCGCAGCAGGAGATTATCAACAGTTACGATAATGCCATTCTCTATAACGACCGAGTACTCAGCAATATTACCGATTTTCTCGGCCGCCAGAAGGACTTCGCTGCCTCCATGATTTACCTGTCCGATCACGGCGAGTCACTTGGCGAAAAGGGCTTATACCTTCATGGCCTGCCCTATGCCATCGCCCCGGACGAGCAAACTCAGGTCCCCATGATCTGGTGGCTATCGGATGCCATGCGACAACGCACAGGCCTCGACGCCACTTGCCTGCGCCAACAGGCTGATCAACCCCGCAGCCAGGCCAACCTGTTCCATACGGTACTCGGGCTGATGGATGTGACAACGACGGTCTATCAACCCGCACAGGATATTGGCCGCGCTTGTCGATGACTCTGACCCTCATATCGCGTTCAACAGGCCTGCCCGCAGGCCACCCCTGATGCCCACGCCCATTGAAAGTTGAATCCGCCGAGCTCGCCGGTCACGTCGAGAACCTCGCCGATAAAGCGCAACTGGGGCAGGCCGTTCACCGCAAAGGTTTTGGATGACACCGCATCCGTGTTGATCCCGCCCAAGGTCACCTCTGCAGTGCGCCAACCTTCCGTCCCGGCGGGCTTGAACGTCCACGCATTCAGGCGCTCGGCCCAGGCCGCAATCGCGGCGTTGCTGTATTCCGCCAGCGGCGCGGTGCTGCTGCCCTCGGCGTACCACTCGCTTAACGCCTGCGCCACACGCTTGGGAAAGCGCTCGCCCATCCAGGTGGAAAGCTGCCGTTTGGGCGTGGCATTACGCGCATGGCGCAGCGCCGCCTCGGCGTCTTCATCGGGCAGCAGGTTCACACGCAGCGCATCGCCCGGCGCCCACTCACTGGAAATCTGCAGCATCGACGGCCCGGAAAGCCCGCGATGGGTAAACAGCATCGGCTCGGCGAAGTGGCGCCCGTTGCAGGCGACATCCACGTCCAGACTCACGCCGGAAAGCGCCGCGGCGCGGGCTTTCCACGGCTCGCTCAGGGTAAACGGCACCAGCCCTGCGCGAGTCGGCAGTACCTCAAGCCCGAACTGGCGCGCCAGCTCATAGCCAAAGCCCGTCGCGCCCATGGTGGGAATCGACAGCCCGCCGGTCGCCACCACCAGCGTGCCGGCATCCACCTTGCCCAGCGAGGTGGCCAGCCGCATGCCGTCGCCACGGCGCTCCACGCGCTCCACCCGGGTGCCCAGGCGCACGTCAACGCCCGCCCACTCGCATTCGGTGAGCAGCACCCGCACAATATCCTTGGCCGAGGTGGCGCAAAACAGCTGCCCCGGCGCTTTTTCCACGTAATCAACGCCGTGGCGTTCAACCAGCTCGACAAAGTGCTCGGGGCGGTAGCGTTTCAGCGCGGAAATGCAAAAATACGGGTTCTGCGAGGAAAAATGCTGAGGGGTGGTGGCCAGATTGGTAAAGTTGCAGCGGCCGCCGCCCGACATCAGAATCTTTTTCCCGGCTTTACTGGCATGATCAAGCAGCAGCACGCGCCGGCCGGCATAGCCCGCCTGGGCCGCGCACATCAGGCCGGCCGCGCCCGCGCCGATCACCACCACATCGTAGGTCATCACAAGGCAGCTCCGGTATGCACAAAGCGGCTAGTTTAACAGCCTTACCCGTTATCACCGCTAGTCAGGCGTGGCGGCGTTTTACGCTGCTGCTGCTTGCCACGCTGTGGCCGTTCGCCACGGCGCTGGCGCAAAGCGCCGCCCCCGATACGCCGGTGATCGCCAGCCGTGTGACGCTCGAGCGCTGGTCTGACCCGATCAAGGCGCTGGGCACCCTCAAGGCCGATGAAAGCGTGACGCTCTCGGCCACCGTGACCGACGTGGTGACCGCCATCGACTTTGACGACGGCGACAATGTGGCGGCCGGCCAGCGCCTTTTGCAGCTGGATGACCGCGAAGAACAGGCGCAGCTGCGCGCCGCCAATGCCCGGGCCGACGAGCAGCGCAATGCCCTGCGCCGCTTCACCCAGCTGCAAGCACGCAACCTTTCGGCCCGCGCCGATGTGGAAGACAGCCAGGCACGCCTCAATCAGGCCAGGGCCGACGCCGACGCGCTCAAGGCTCGGCTTGCCAACTATCGCATCAGCGCCCCGTTCAGCGGCCGCATGGGGCTACGCGACATCAGCATCGGCACGCTGGTCACGCCGGGCACCGAGCTTGCCACCCTGGACAAGCTTGACGTCATGCGGCTGGACTTCAGCGTATCAGCGGTCTACCTGGCACGGTTGAGCAAGGGCGCCATGCTGCGCGCGGAAACCAGCGCCTTTCCCGAGCGTATTTTTCAAGGTGAAGTGGCCATCATCGGCACCCGAGTTGATCCGGTCTCACGCAGCGTTACCGTGCGCGCGCGGCTGGAAAACCCCGAGAAGCGCCTGCGCCCGGGGATGCTGATGCAGGTCGAGCTCGACGCCGCCACGCGCGAAACGCTGGTAGTGCCCGAGTCCGCGATTGTCTCCGAAGGCCGTAGCCATTACGTCTGGCGGCTGGATGAAAACGACGCCAACCGCGTCCAGCGCCGCCAGGTAGATATTGGCGCCCGGCGCAAAGGTGAGGTCGAGATTCTCGACGGGTTGGAGCGCGGCGACTTGCTCGTGGCCCATGGCACCGAGCAGGTGCGCGAAGGCCAGACGCCCGAGCTTCTGGGCATCGTCGATGACGACACCAGCATCAAGGCGCTGCTGCGTCAGGGGCGAGACGATTAATGCGCTTATCCGATATTTCCGTCGAGCGGCCGGTCCTGGCCACCGTCCTCGCCGCGCTGATCGTCGCCTTTGGCCTGCTCGCCCTTGAACGTTTGCCGCTGCAGGAATACCCGTCCATCGATCCGCCGGTGGTCAGCATCGACACCCGCTACCCCGGCGCCTCGGCCAGCATTGTCGAATCGCGCATTACCGAGGTGCTGGAAGACCGCATCGCCGGGGTGGCCGGCATCGAGGTCATTTCGTCATCCAGCAGCGACGGCCGCTCAAGCATCAGCGTCGAGTTCAGCCTCGCCATGGACATCGACGCCGCAGCCAACGATATCCGCGACCGCATTTCCGGCTCGCTGGACAACCTGCCCGAAGAGGCCGACCCGCCCGAGGTACAAAAGGCCGACGCCAATTCCGACGTGGTGCTGTGGCTGAGCCTGACCGGCGACGACTACACCACCGCCGAGCTGACCGACTACGCCGACCGCTATCTGGTCGATCAACTCTCGGTGCTGCCCGGCGTGGCCCAGGTGCGGGTCGGCGGCGGGCGCGAATACGCCATGCGCGTATGGCTTGACGCCAACGCCCTCGCCGCCCGCCGGCTCACCGTTAACGACGTGGAGCAGTCGCTGCGCAATGAAAACGTCGAGCTGCCCGGCGGTGCCATCGAGTCCCGCGAGCGCCAGTTTATCGTGCGGCTGCCGCGCAGCTTTACCTCAGCGGACGACTTTCGCGCACTCGCGCTGGGCGAAGCCGATAACGGCTATTTGATCCGCCTGGGCGACGTCGCACGGGTGGAAATAGGCGCGGTGGAAGAACGCACGATTTTCCGCAGCAACGGCGAATCAATGGTCGGGCTGGGGCTGATGAAACAGTCCACCGCCAACGTGCTGGAAATTTCGAAAGCCGCGCGGAGCACGCTGGCGCCGCTGCAGGAAACGCTGCCCCAAGGCATGACGCTGGCGCTCAACTTTGACGCCTCGACGTTTGTGGCCGGCGCCATTCGCGAAGTGGCAATCACGCTATTTATCTCGATCGGGCTGGTAGTGGCGGTAATTTTCCTCTTTCTGGGCAACCTGCGCACCACGCTGATACCCGCGGTGACCGTGCCCATTGCGCTAATTGGCGCCTTCGGCGCACTGGCGCTGATGAGTTTCACCGTTAACCTGCTCACGCTGCTCGCGCTGGTGCTGGCCATTGGCCTGATCGTGGATGACGCCATCGTGGTGCTCGAGAACATTCACCGGCGCATGCAGGACTACGGCGAAACGCCGCTGGTGGCGGCCTGGCGCGGTGCTCGCCAGATCGCCTTTGCGGTCATCGCCACCACGCTGGTGCTGATTGCCGTATTTGTGCCGCTGGGCTTTTTGCAGGGCGATATCGGCCGGCTGTTCTCCGAGTTTGCCCTGACCCTGGCCGCCGCCGTCGCGGTGTCCAGCGTGCTGGCGCTCACGCTGACGCCGATGATGGCCTCCAAAATCCTCAAGACCGACATGCACGATGGCCGCCTGGCACGCGGCGTACACCGTACGCTGGGCAAAAGCCAGCACGTTTACCGGCGGCTGTTGCAGCACACGCTGCGGATGCGGCTGGTCGTCGTGGCGCTGTTTGTGGTGATCATCGGCGGCATTGCCTGGCTGGCCCAGACGTTGCCCACGGAATACACCCCGCAGGAAGATCGCGGTAGCTTTTACATTATTGTCAGCGGCCCGCCCGGCGCCACCTACGACTACATGCTCGACTACATGGATGAAATCGAAGCGCGGCTGCTGCCGCTGGTCGACAAGGGCGAGGTTGAACGCCTGCTGGTGCGCGCACCGATGGGCTGGGGCAACATTGAAAACTTCAACAGCGGCTTCGTCATCGTCAACCTCACCGACTGGGGCGAGCGCCGCAGCGTCTGGCCAATCATGCAGGACGTCCGCGAGACGCTGCACGGCCTGCCCGGCGTGCGCGCCTTCCCGGTCATGAGCCAGGGCTTTGGCGGCAGCGCCGGCAAGCCGGTGCAATACGTGCTGGGCGGCAGCAGCTACGAGGAACTGGCCGAGTGGCGCGACACGCTGATGGCCTATATCCGCGACGACAACCCGCGGCTTCTGGGGCTGAAAAGCGATTTCGAGGAAAACCAGCCCCAGCTGCGCGTCAATATCGACTATCCCCGCGCCGCTGCGCTGGGCGTCACGGTCAACGAGATCGGCCGTACGCTGGAAACGTTGCTGGGCGGACGTAGCGTGACCCGCTACGTGGAAAACGGCGAAGAGTACGACGTGATTCTCGAGGGCGAACAAGGCGCCCGACCCAGCCCGCGCAGCCTTGAGAGCCTGTATATCCGCTCGGCGCGCAGCGATGAGCTGATTTCGCTGGCAAGCCTTGTCAGCCTCACCGATACCGCCGGCCCCAGCACCCTCAGCCGCTATAACCGGCTGCGTGCCATCACGCTGGAAGCCAACCTTGCCGAGGGCTATTCGCTGGGCGAAGCGCTCGACTACCTGGACCGCACCGTGGCCGAGGTATTGCCCGACGCGGCGCAGACCGACGTCAAAGGCGCCTCGCGGGATTATCAGGAAGCCAGCGGTGCCACGGCATTCTTGCTCGGCGTCGGCGTGCTGGTGGTATTTCTGGTGCTGGCCGCACAGTTTGAAAGCTTCATTCACCCGCTGATCATCATGTTCACCGTACCGCTGGCAATCATCGGCGCTCTGCTGGCGCTTTACTTAAGCGGCCAGACGCTGAACATCTACAGCCAGGTGGGGCTGGTCATGCTGGTGGGGCTGGCGACCAAAAACGGCATCCTGATCGTCGAATTTGTCAATCAGCTGCGCGATCAGGGCATGGCGTTTAACGAGGCGTTGGTAGAGGCGTCCATCACTCGCCTACGGCCGATCCTGATGACGGCGATCACCACCATGGCCGGCGCCGTGCCGCTGGTGTTGTCCAGCGGGCCGGGCGCCAACTCAAGGCTGGTCATCGGTACGGTGATTATCGCGGGGGTGGGTGCGGCCACGGTGTTCACGCTGTTTGTGGTTCCCGTGGCCTACGCCATGCTGGCGGGCAAAAGCGGCTCGCCGGGCGCGGTCAAACGTAAGCTCGATTTTGAGCTGGGTCGCCACGAGCCGCCGGAGGACATTTAGGTTTGCCCAGCAGCCCTTAGCTGTCGGCCGGGCACGCCCCCTGGTAGGTGCCGTCAATTTGGGTGCTCATGGTCATCTTGCCCATGGGCGAGTTGGTGTCGATGTTGACGTCGCCTTCTACCTGCTCGCCCATGAAGCTCATGCTGCCCTTGATGTCGGCATCGCCGCCGTCGGCGGTACAGCTCATGTGATACTCAAGGCCGTCAGCGCTCATGTCCTGGCTCAGCAGCTCGCAGCCTTCTTCTTCTTCGATGAAGCCGAAGTCCGCGCTTTCGAGGTCATCCTCGGTGATGCACTGACGCTCGGTATTGGTCTGGTCGGGCATTTGCATGTCGCCCTTGATGCTGGTCACGCTGACAAACTCCCATTCGCCGGGCTTGATGTCGGGCGTCTCGGCCTGAGCGGCGAGAGGCAGCGCGAGGGCTACCGCGGCGGTCAGCATTTTCATGTTCATCGTCATGGTCATCTTGCTCCAACGTCAGATTCTGAAAAATAAAGCGTGTCGGGTACCGGCTTGAAAAGCCACTCGGTTCATCCTACCCGAACACGGTCGACGCTGTCCGCATCGCGGCGGCGCGCTGCTATACTTTTGCGCAGGTTAGTCTTTTTTTACACACAACCCAGTGCTAACGGAGCCGATCATGCAAGACGATGCCATTGTGGAACACGACTTTCACTGCCCCTACTGCGATAGCCCGCTGACCTTCGAGATCGACACCTCACAGGGCAGCCACACAACCTGGGAAGACTGCCACCAGTGCTGCGCGCCGATTCTGGTTGAGGTGACCATGTCACCGTTTAGCGGCGAGCTGGAAAGCGTGCGTACCGGCAGAGACGACGACGTGCTTTAGAACATTCGTGACGTGCTGTAGATAATTCAATCACCGGCCTGCGCCCTGACCGCCGCGCGGCGCTTTTTCTCGCCCCGGCGCATCAGGTACCAGGCCGCGAAAGTGGCCAGCGACACCACGAGAATAATCAGCGTGGCAAGGGCGTTGATCTTGGGCGATACCCCAAGGCGCACCGAGGAAAACACCACCATCGGCAGCGTATTGGCCCCCGGCCCCGAAACAAAGCTGGCAATCACCAGATCATCCAGCGAGAGCGTAAACGCCAGCAGCCAGCCGGCGGCCAGCGCCGGTGAGATAATCGGCAGCGTAATAGCGAAAAACGTTCTGGCCGGCGGCGAGCCCAAATCCATCGCCGCTTCTTCAATGGAGCGGTCAACCTCGCGCAGCCGCGCGGCCACCACCACGGCCACGTAGGCGCTGCAAAAAGTGGTGTGGGCGATCCAGATCGTCATCATGCCGCGGTCTGCCGGCCAGCCGGTCAGCGCCGCCATCTGCACGAACAGCAGCAACAGCGACAGCCCGGTAATCACTTCGGGCATCACCAGCGGTGCCGTGACCATGCTGGCCAGCGCCGTTTTGCCGCGAAAGCGCCCGTAGCGGGTCATCACCAGGGCGGCCACGGTGCCCAGGCATACCGCCATGCTCGCGGCAAAAAAGGCGATCTCAAGGCTGGTCCAGACCGCCGCGAGGATCTGCTCATCACGCAGCAGCTCGCCGTACCATTTGGTCGAAAAGCCGGCCCAGACGGTGACAAGGCTGGACGCGTTGAACGAATACACCACCAGCACGGCCATCGGCAGGTAGAGAAATACCAGCCCCAGCGCCAGCATCACGGTGCTGAAAGACGGCATCTGCTTCATGTATCCAGCTCCCGTGACTGATAGCGGTGAAACAGCACGATGGGAATCAACAGCAGGCCAAGCATGACCATGGCAAGCGCTGCCGCCACCGGCCAGTCGCGGTTGAGAAAGAACTCCTCCCACAGCACCTTGCCGATCATCAGGGTATCCGGCCCGCCCAGCAGTTCGGGAATGACAAATTCGCCCACGGCAGGAATAAACACCAGCATGGAGCCGGCCACAATACCGCCGGCAGACAGCGGCAGCGTCACTTTCACAAAGGTGTTGAAACGCCGTGACCCCAGGTCCGAGGCGGCCTCAAGCAGGGACATATCCATGCGCGTTAAATGCGCGTAAAGCGGCAACACCATAAACGGCAGATAGGCATAAACGATGCCCACAATCACCGCAAACCGGGTGTTGAGCATGCGCAGCGGCGCATCCACGATGCCCAGCCCCAGCAGCAGCTGGTTAAGCAGCCCGCTGTTGCTCAAAATCCCCATCCAGGCGTACACGCGAATCAAAAACGACGTCCACGACGGCAGCATGACCAGCAGCAGCAACACCAGCTGCCAGCGCGGCGTCATCCGTGCCATGGCGTAAGCCATGGGGTAGCCGATCAGCAAACACACCAGCGTGGCGACAAAGGCGATTTTAATCGATCCCCAATAGGCCGCCGCGTAAAACGAATCCGTTAATAAAAACAGATAGTTGCCGAGGTTCAGGAAAACCTGCAGCGTACCTTCGGCATACTCGACCAGCGGCGCATAGGGCGGCACGCTGATCGCCGCTTCCGACAGGCTGATTTTCAGCACCAGCGCAAACGGCAGCAGGAAAAACAGCGACAGCCACACCAGCGGCACGGCAATGACCGCACGGCGTCCCAGCTGCAGGCGTTTCAGCCACAGCGTCACAGAGGTGGGGCGGAATCGAAATGACATGACGGGCGTCACTCCAGGTTGCGCGGCTGGTGTCGGATAAGCCGCGTAGGGGCGAGTGCAGGCACGAGTCGGGCCTGTCAGAAATGCAGGCTAACGGTTGAGCACAATGGCGCTGTGATCTTCCCAATACACGTATACCGCATCGTCCCAGGTGGGTCGGTCGCCGCGGCGTTCGGTATTGGCCATGCCCACCTTGATCAGCGTGCCCTGCCCGGTACGCACGTAATACAGCGAGAAGCCGCCCAGATAGGCGATGTCCTCTACCGTGCCCTGTTCCCAGTTATAGTCGGCCGTGGGGCGGTGGCGGGTCAGCCAGATTTTTTCCGGACGCAGCCCTGCCCACACCCGGCGCTCGTCGGCCTGGGTGGTTACGCCGTGATCAATGTAGAGCGGCCGTTCCAGCGCGGGGCTTTCAATCAGGCAGTGGTCAGCGGCATCCACGCGGATCTCGCCTTCAAACAGATTGAGCGTGCCGACAAACTCGGCCACCGTGCGGCTGACCGGGCTTTCGTAGACATCCACCGGCGAGCCGACCTGCTCGATCCAGCCGTCTGCCATGATCGCCACGCGGTCGGCCATGGTCATGGCTTCTTCCTGATCGTGGGTCACCATGATGCAGGTCACCCCGACCTGCTCGATAATCTCCACCACTTCCAGCTGCATCTCGGTGCGCAGCTTTTTATCCAGCGCGCCCATGGGCTCGTCGAGCAGCAACAGCTTGGGCCGCTTGGCCAGCGAACGCGCCAGTGCCAACCGCTGGCGCTGGCCGCCGGAAAGCTGCTGGGGCCTACGCCGGGCAAAGCGCTGCATGTGTACCAGCTTGAGCATGTGGTCAACGCGGGCGTTGATTTCGTCTTTGGGCAGCTTGTCCTGCTTGAGGCCAAAGGCGATGTTTTGCGCCACGTTCATGTGTGGAAACAGCGCGTAGGACTGAAACATCATGTTGATCGGCCGACGATGCGGCGGCATCGCCGTGATGTTTTCACCGTCCAGCAGAATATGCCCCTCACTGGGCGCTTCAAAGCCCGCCAGCATGCGCAGCAGCGTCGACTTGCCCGACCCCGAGCCGCCCAGCAGGGCAAAAATCTCGCCGCGCTTGACTCGCAGGTTCACGTCATCCACCGCCACCACGTCGTCAAAGCGCTTGGTCAGGCGGTTGATTTCCAGCACCGCATCTTCGGCAAAGCGCGGCGTCTTGCTGCCGGCCCGGCGGGCGTCAACCGGCCCGCCGGACCCATTCGGCAAAGGCGTTGTGGCCATGCCCTCTCCCCTGAAAGTTCTGCAACGGCCGGCGCGCGTTGAATCAGCGGCCCGACTTGACCCGATTCCAGATGCGCGTGCGGGCGCGCTGAACGTCGCGCGGCTTTTCGTTGGCCACGTACAGTTTGTCCATCACCTCGTCATTCGGGTAAATCGACGGGTCGTTGAGGATCTCGTCAGACAGGAACGCATCGGCGCCGGCATTGGGATTGGCATAGCGCACGTATTCGGTGATGTCCGCCGCGATTTCCGGCTGGAGGATGAAGTTGATGAACGCGTGGGCACTTTCCGGGTTGGGGGCATCAGCCGGAATGGCCATCATGTCGAACCACAGCGCGGCGCCCTCTTTCGGCACGGTATAGGCAATGCTGAAGTCGCGTCCGGCTTCGTCGGCACGCGCGGCGGCCTGAAACACGTCGCCGGAATAGCCGGCGGCCACGCAGATATCGCCGTTGGCCAGGTCACCGATGTAGCGCGAGGAATGGAAATAGGTGACGTCATCGCGCACCTCGGCAATCACCTCGCCGCCGGCCTTGAGGTCGTCAACGTCGTTGCTGCGCGGGTCGAGCCCGATATAGGCCATGGCCGGCGAAATCATCTCATCGGCGGAATCCAGCATGGAAATACCGCAGCCGCCCTGTTTCAGCGCTGAGGTAACCTCGGGGTCAAACAGCAGCGCCCAGCTGTTCAGCGGTGCGTCGTCACCCAGAATCTCGGTGACGCGATCCACGTTGTAGCCGATACCGTTGGTTCCCCACATGTACGGCACCGAATAGCGGCTGCCGGGGTCCACCTCTTCCAGCTCTTCAAGCAAACGGGTATTGAGGTTGTCGAGGTTGGGGATCAGTTCGCGGTCAAGCGCCTGATACACACCGGCACTTAGCTGGCGGCTCAGGTAGTGGTTGGACGGCACCACCACGTCGTAGCCGGAACGACCGGCGAGCAGCGCGGCGTCCAGCACTTCGTTGCTGTCAAACACGTCATAGGTCACGTCAATGCCCGTCTGCTGGGTAAATTTCTCCAGCGTATCCGGCGCGATGTAGTCCGACCAGTTATACACCCGCACTTCATCAGCGTGGGTAGCAGTCGCCGCTGCGGCTAGCGAACAGGCCACAACGGCCAGCGGAAGTTTGTGTAATTGCCCCATGGAACACGACTCCTTCGTTTGCTCTTTCCAGTTTGATAGACCCGACCGGCAGGGTAGCGGATTTTGCGGTCAAGCGCCGATCTCCGCAAGCACGCAACGGCAAAAATCTTGCATTTGCGCGACTCGCCCCAAGGTTGTGGCGTAAGGGAAAAGCCGGTTGATCAAAGCGGTTGAACCGGCACGCAAAAACAGGCGGCCAACGCGCTGCCGTCAAGCCACCGCGCCGCTGTCACACAGCAACACCCAAGATAGCTATTCTCTATCGCTATTGATGACTTTTCTCCATTTTATTAATGAGCCACCAGGGGATAGAGTACCTACCACGCACTTGAGCGAACCATCATCAAACAGGAGATGTACCGCATGTCTTTGATTAACACTGAAGTCAAACCGTTTAACGCGACTGCCTACTTCAACGGCGAATTTGTCGATGTCTCTGAGGACAACCTCAAAGGCCAGTGGTCTATCTTCTTCTTCTATCCGGCTGACTTCACCTTTGTCTGCCCGACCGAGCTTGGCGATCTGGCCGACAACTACGAAGAATTCAAGAAGCTGGGCGTTGAAATCTACAGCGTTTCAACCGACACCCACTTCACTCACAAGGCATGGCACGACAGCTCCGAGACCATCGGCAAGCTGCAGTACCCGATGCTCGCCGATCCGACGCATGCCGTATCGCGCAACTTCGAAGTGCTCATCGAAGACGCCGGCATTGCCGAGCGCGGCACCTTCGTGATCGATCCCGACGGCATGATCCAGATTGTCGAACTCAACGCCGGCAACATCGGCCGTAACGCCGATGAGCTGCTGCGCAAGGTCAAAGCGGCCCAGTACGTTCGCGCCAACCCCAACGAGGTTTGCCCGGCGAAGTGGGAAGAAGGCGAAGAGACCCTGTCTCCGTCGCTGGACCTGGTTGGCAAGATCTAAACCGACTAGCGCCCCTGCACCCGGGTAAAACCCGGGTGCTCCGCCCCTTCAACTCCGAACACCACAGCGGCTTAGCGTTTATGCCCTCTCCGGCCATCACGTCGGCCAAACGGGCACAAACGCTAGCCCGCATCATCAGGCATTGCCTGACAGCACCGTATCAGTGTCACCCCTTTTATTAAGCACCGTCAGTTACTGCGAGGAAGCTACCGTCATGCTGGACGCCAATTTAAAAAGCCAGTTGAAAGCCTACCTGGAAAAAGTCACTCAGCCGTTTGAGCTAAAAGCGTCCCTCGATGACGGGGCGAAGTCTCGCGAACTGGCCGAGCTGCTGGAAGAAATCAACGGCTTGAGCGACAAGATTACCCTGTCCACCGACGGCAATGACCCGCGCACGCCATCGTTTGCCATCAACCGCCCGGGCGAAGATACCGGCGTCGTGTTTGCCGGCATTCCCATGGGCCACGAGTTTACCTCGCTGGTGCTGGCGCTGTTGCAAGTCGGCGGTCACCCACCCAAGGCCTCCGACGAGACGCTCGAGCAGATCAAATCCCTCGACCGCGAGATGGTGTTTGAAACCTACTTCTCGCTGTCCTGCCAGAACTGCCCCGACGTGGTGCAGGCGCTCAACCTGCTGGCCATTTACAACCCGAATATCCGCCACGTGGCCATCGACGGCGCGCTGTTCAAGCCCGAAGTCGACGAGCGCGAGATCATGTCGGTGCCCAGCGTCTACCTCAACGGCGAGCCGTTCGATCAGGGTCGCATGAGCCTTGAGCAGATTCTCGCCAAGGTGGATACCGGCGCCGTTGAACGCGAAGCGCACAAGCTCAGCGAAAAAGCCGCCTTTGATACGCTGATGATCGGCGGCGGCCCTGCAGGTGCGTCGGCCGCCATCTACGCCGCGCGCAAAGGCATCAGCACCGGCATTGCGTCCGAGCGCTTTGGCGGCCAGGTGGTCGATACGCTGGGCATCGAGAACTTTATTTCGGTGAGCAAGACCGAAGGCCCCAAGCTGGTCACCGCGCTGGAAGAGCACGTCAAGGACTACGACGTTGACGTCATGAACCTGCAGCGCGCGGTAAAACTCACCCCGGCGGAGGCTGAGGGCGGCCTGCACGAAGTCACCTTTGAATCCGGCGCGACGCTGCAAAGCAAAACGCTGGTGCTGGCCACCGGCGCCCGCTGGCGCGAAATGAATGTGCCCGGCGAAGCCGAATACCGCAACAAGGGCGTAGCCTACTGCCCGCATTGCGACGGCCCGCTGTTTAAAGGCAAGCACGTGGCGGTGATCGGCGGCGGCAACTCCGGCGTTGAAGCGGCCATCGACCTGGCCGGCATTGTCGGCCACGTCACGCTGTTCGAGTTCATGGGAGAAATGCGCGCCGACGCCGTGCTGCAGAACAAGCTCAAGAGCCTGACCAACGTGGATATCGTGCTCAACGCCCAGACCACCGAAGTGACCGGCGACGGCAGCCGCGTCAATGGCCTGAACTACAAGGACCGCACCAACGACGAGAACCACCACGTCGCGCTGGACGGCATCTTTGTACAAATTGGCCTGGTGCCCAACACCGAGTGGCTCAAGGATTCACCGCTGGAGCTGAGCCCCCACGGCGAAATCATCACCGACGCCAAGGGCATGACCTCAAGCCCCGGCATTTTCGCCGCCGGCGACGTCACCACCGTGCCCTTCAAGCAGATCATTATCGCCATGGGCGAAGGCGCCAACGCCGCACTGGGTGCGTTCGACTTTATTATTCGTAACTGAATGAACTGCGCCGCCGGCGAACAGCCAGCGGCGCTTCCCCTGACGTCATGGCCCTGTCCTAAGCCACTGACGTGTTTGCCCGCCTTCTCCGGCGGGCTTTTTTTTGCTTCCGCCTGAGTGAGCGCAGGTATTTCTCAGCGGCTGCAACACACCGGACATTCGGGATCGCGGGGGAGTTTGAAGTGCCGCCACTGGCCGCTTAATGCTTCAAAGGTGGCAAGGCCGCGATGGGCGCTGCCTGCGCCGCTTAACAGCTTGAACACCTCTACCGCCTGAAAGGTGCCGATCAGCCCGACCAGCGGCGCCATTACGCCGTTTTCGGCGCAGCTCATGGCTTCGTCGCCGCTGTCATCGGGCGGATACAGGCAGGCGTAGCACGGGCATTCGGGATCGCGGGGGTCAAACACAGCCAGCTGGCCGGAAAAGCGGATGGCCGCACCCGAGACCAGCGGCACGCCGGTGGCCTGGCTGGCGGCGTTGATCGCGTAGCGGCTGGAGAAGCGGTCGGTGCAGTCGAGCACCACGTCGGCCGTGGCCACCAGGCTTTCCAGCGCTTCACCGAGCAGGTGCTCGCCGATCGCGTTCACTTCACAGCCGGGGTTAATCGCATTCAGGCTGGCCTGCGCCGACGCGGCCTTGTTGCGGCCGATATCCGCCTGGCCGTGGGCAATCTGGCGCTGCAGGTTGGAAAGCTCTACCGCGTCGGCGTCGACCAGCGTAATGCGCCCCACCCCCGCTGCAGCGAGATACAGCGCCGCCGGCGAGCCCAGCCCGCCGGCGCCGATGATCACCGCGTGGGCGTCAAGCAGGCGCTCCTGCCCGCCTATTTCCACCTCGGGCAGCATAATCTGGCGGCTGTAGCGCAGTAGCGCCTGATCGTCCATCATGGCTTAGCTTCCTTCCAGGTCGTCGATGTCGGGAAGATGCAGGCTGAAATTTTCTTTCACCTCTTCCATCACCACGTAACTTTTGGACTCTTTCACGCCCGGCAGTGTTAGCACCACGTCGCCCAGCAGCTGGCGGTAGGCCGACATTTCGGGAATACGGCATTTCAGAATGTAGTCAAAATGGCCGGAGACCAGGTGGCATTCCTGAATCTGCGGCAGCTCTTCAACCGCGCGGCGAAACTCGTCGAACACCGCGGGCGTCTGGGTTTCCAGACTGATTTCGACAAACACCAGCAGATCGGCCCTGAGCGCACGCGGGTCAAGAATCGCCTGATAGCCGCGAATCACTTCGGCGCGTTCCAGACGCTTGACGCGCTCCAAACACGGCGTGGTCGACAGCCCCACTTCTGCGGCTAAATCAACGTAGGAGATACGGGCATTTTCCTGCAGGCAGCGCAGGATTTTCAGGTCGATACGGTCCAGCGTCTTGTTTTTGGCTTTCATAGCGGGATTCCATAGCGTCAACAATAGGGGAAATAACGGTCAGCCAGCGAGCCACCGGCCAAGGCTTACGCGCTCGTGGCCGCCCAGATCACACACGCTTGCCACCTGCGTATAGCCGGCGCGGTCAAGCAGTGCGCGAACGCCGGCGGCCTGAGTGTGGCCGTGTTCCAGCAACAGCCAGCCGTCGTCGGCCAGAAACGGCCCGGCGTGATCGATCAAATAGCGCAGGTCGGCGCGCCCGTCGTCAGCGGCTACCAGCGCCGAGCGCGGCTCAAAGCGTACGTCGCCCAGCGCCAGGTGCGGGTCGCTCTCGGCAATATAGGGCGGATTGGCGACGATCAGCTCAAAATGCGGCGGCGCCTCACTTTCAAGCGCGCCAAACCAATCGCTTTGTGTAAAACGGGCATTGTGTATCTCAAGCGCCGCGGCATTCTGCCGGGCCAGCGCCACGGCTTCGGGGCGCACATCGACCCCGTCCACGCGCCAGCCGGGCCGCTCGCTGGCAAACGCCAGCGCCACCGCGCCGGTGCCGGTGCCCATGTCTAACAGCTGCCCAGCCGGCGCGCCGGCGCGTTCAAGCGCGGCTTCCACCAGCGTTTCGGTATCCGGCCGCGGGATCAGCGTCTCGCGCGAGGTGGCGAGGCGCAGCCCCCAGAACTCGCGCTCGCCGGTCAAATACGCCACCGGCATGCCCTGAACCCGCGCGGCGATCAGCGCGTCAAAGCGCGCCAGCTGAAAGCGTTCGCAGGGCGTTTCATCCCCAGCACGATCTTCCCAGGTACGCCCCCCCCAGCGGCGATCTCCCCACGTATACAGCCAGGTACGGTCGCGGCCGCTTGCGTGCATCCACAGCACTTCGGCGTCCAGCCTGGGGCTGGGCGAACCGGCCTTCAACAGCCGCTCGGACGCGCGGCGAAGCAGCGCATCCAGCGTCATGCGCCGCCCTGCAGCGCGGCCAGCTGTTCGGCCTGATATTCGTGAATCAGCGGGTCGATCACGTCGTCCAGCTGCTCGCCGCTGACCACTTCGCTGAGTTTATACAGCGTCAGGTTGATGCGGTGATCGGTAATCCGCCCCTGGGGGAAGTTATAGGTGCGAATGCGCTCGCTGCGATCGCCCGAACCCACCAGCGAACGGCGCGCGTCGGCCTGGCTCTGGCGCTGCTCATTTTCGGCGTTCTGTTTGATCCGCGAGGCCAGCAACGACATCGCCTTGGCGCGGTTTTTGTGCTGACTGCGCTCTTCCTGACACTCGACCACCACGCCGGTCGGCAGGTGAGTCAGACGAATTGCCGAGTCGGTGGTGTTGACGTGCTGGCCGCCGGCGCCGCTGGAGCGGTAGGTATCCACGCGCAGGTCGGAGGGCTTGATGTCAACATCGCCGACGTCTTCGACTTCGGGCATCACCGCCACGGTACACGCCGAGGTGTGAATGCGCCCCTGCGACTCGGTGGCCGGCACGCGCTGCACGCGGTGCGCGCCGGATTCAAACTTGAGCCGGGCGTAAACGTCGCTGCCCTTGACCCGCGAGATGATTTCTTTATAGCCGCCCATTTCGCCGTGGTTGGCGCTGACCACTTCAACCCGCCAGCCGTGCTGCTCGGCATAGCGCGAGTACATGCGGAACAGGTCGCCGGCAAACAGCGCCGCCTCGTCGCCGCCGGTACCGGCGCGCACTTCCAGAAAAACGCTGCGGCCGTCGTCGGGGTCCTTGGGCACCAGCAGGCGCTTGAGCTCGTCTTCCAGCACGGTCAGGCGTTCGCGGCCGTCGTCCAGCTCCATTTCGGCCAGCTCGCGCATTTCCGGATCGCTGTCCTGGCGCATGTCCTCGGCGGCCTGCATGTCGCCCTCGATGCCGCGGTAACGCTGCCAGGCCGCCACCAACTCTTCAAGCTCAGCGTACTCCTTGGAATAACCGCGAAAGCGCTTTTGGTCGCTGATCACGTCAGGGTCGGCGAGCAGCATGGCCAGTTCTTCAAAGCGTTCTACAAAGCCATCCAGGCGTTGGCGCAGCGTCTCTTTCATACGAGCTTTTCATCCTTCTGGCGAGGCGCTTCCGCTGAGCGGGGCGCCGCCGCCGTGTCGTGGGTTTCAAACGCGGGTTTGGGCGGCATCAACAGACGCGGCACCGCGTCGAGCAGACGATACTCCTCGCGGGAGGCGGCATCGCGAATGGCCTGAGTGGGCTGGTGCATCAGCCGGTTGGTCAGCTGGTAGGCCAGCCGCTCGATGATCGCCGCCGGATCTCCCCCCCGCGCCAGGCGTTCAAGCGCCTGCTCTTGGGACAAGTCGCGCAGCGCCTCGCCGTGTTGGCGGTAGGCCTGAATCAGCTGGCCACCGCCACGGATGCGGCGTTCGTGCAGCCAGCTGCCGACGCCGTGCTCAATCAGCGACTCGGCCTGATCAGCGGCCACCTGACGATGGCGGCGGTTTTCCTGAATGACGACTTCGAGATCGTCCACGGTGTACAGAAACACGTCGGCCAGCTCGCCGACTTCGGGCTCGATATCCCGCGGCACGGCGATATCGACCATGAACACAGGGCGATGGCGGCGGTTCTTCAGCGCCCGCTCCATCATGCCCTTGCCCACAATCGGCAACGGTGAGGCCGTGGACGAAATCACGATATCGGCTTTTTCCAGCGCCTCGGGGATTTCGCTCAGGGTAATGGCCTCGCCGCCGAGGGCGGCCGAAATATTTTCCGCCCGCTCGCGGGTGCGGTTGGCCACGGTCAGCTGGCGCACGCCGGCTTCGTGCAGGTGGCGCGCCACCAGCTCGATGGTTTCGCCAGCGCCCACCAGCAGCGCGCGGGCGCGGCCGAAGTCGTCAAAGATGCGGCTGGCCATGCTTACCGCCGCATAGGCCACCGACACCGGATTTTTGCCGATGCCGGTTTGCGTGCGTACCTGCTTGGCCACGGCAAAGGTGTGCTGAAACAGGCGCTCAAGCTCGCCCCCCAACCCGCGCGATTCCCGCGCTTGCTGGTAAGCATCTTTCAGCTGCCCGAGGATCTGCGGCTCGCCCAGCACCATGGAATCCAGGCCCACTGCCACGCGCATCAGGTGGCGGGCGGCGTCGTTGTCCAGGTAGTGGTAGGCGCAACGCGTCAGATCCTCCACGCTCAAGCCGTGAAAACGCCCCAGCCAGTCAAGCACGGTTTGTTCACCGGCGGCATCAGTCACACAGTAAAGCTCGGTACGGTTGCAGGTTGAAAGCACCGCCGCTTCAATAATTTTCGGTAGCCCACGCAACTCCTCAAGCGCCTGCGACAGCTGCGCCGGCGTAAAGGCTACCTGCTCGCGCACGGCGACCGTGGCGGTACGATGATTTATTCCCAGGGCAAGGAGCGTCATGCGTTATGCGTCTTCGCTAGTGTGTCGGTTATTACGTGCCTTGTGCTTGCCAGAGCAAGTCGATTGGATCAGTCATTCTACCACAGCCGCGCCGCATCTGACCCACACCACTTTGCCGCAGCCCGGCAAGCCGCTATGCTGAACACCCGGCCAACGGATTGAGAGACGCATGCCACTTCGCGCCACCTTTATACGCGCTACGTTATTAACACGTACGCCACGGTACCTGACGCTGCCCGCCATTGCTGTTGCGGCATTTTTGAGCGGCTGTCAGTCCGTGCCGCCATCGGCCGATGCCTTTGGCGCGCCGAATGACGACATTCTGCAGTCCGCTCCGCCCATCACCCAGGGGCTTGACGCCGACGGGCTGAGCACGCTGCTGGCCGCCGAACTGGCCGGCCAACGCGGCCTGTACCGCTACGCCAGCCAGGGCTATCTTGACGCCGCCGAGCGTTACCCCGACCCCGCCCTTGCCGAGCGCGCCACGTTCGCCGCCCGCTTTGGCGAGTCTGCCACGCTGTTGCAAACCGCAGCGGCACGCTGGCAGGTGCTAGACCCGGCCAACGCCACGCCCGGCCGGCTGCTCTCGGCCATCGCTCAGGAACGGGGCGACTGGCAGACAAGTCTTGCCCAGCGCCTGACCATTGCCGCGCAGGGCGACAACGCCGGGCTTGCCGCACTCGCCGAGCAAGCCATTATCGAGGGCGCTGCGCCGGCAGCGTTAATCCAGCAGCTGGAAACCGCGCTGGCCGCGGATAACGCCATGCCCGCAGCCAACCGCGGAGATGCGCACCTTGCCGCCGCGCTGCTGGAAAAAGCCCGGGGCAATACCGACGCGGCGCAGGCGCACCTTGCCAAGGCACAAACGCTGACGCCGGACTCATCCGCCCTGTGGCGCACCCAAGCACACCTGGCGCTGGAAAACGGCGATTACCGTGATGCCCGCCAGGCCGCCCGCGAAGGGCTCAAGCGCGACCCCGATGACGCCCGCTTTGCCCTGCTGCTGACGCAGGCGGAAATCCGGCTGGACAACATCGCTGCCGCCGAAGCACAAACCAACGCGCTGCTTGAACGCCATACCGGCGGCCCCGAGCTGCGTCTGGCGCTGGCCCGCCTGTATCTGGAAGAAGGCCAGCCCGGCGCGGCCAAGCGCCTGCTCCACCCACTCGCCAGCCGCGAAAACGTTTCCGCCATGGGCTATTACCTGCTGGGCGAAGCCGACCGGGGCACCGGCGACGTCGATAGCGCCCTTTTATACTATCGTCAGGTCGAGGGCGACGAGTTCATCGCCGCCCGCGCGGCGGCAGCCGGCATGCTGATCGATGCGGAACGCCTCACCGACGCCCGCGCGTTTTTGCAGGCCGAACGCATGCGCTTTGAAGACCACTTCAATGAACTCGTCATGCTCGAAGTAGAGCTGCTTGACGAGCGCGGGCAAAACGCTGACGCCAGCGCCCTGATCCAGCGCGAACTGGCCCGCACGCCGGACGACACGACCCTCCTTTATATGCGCGCCATGCGCGCCTGGCAGGCCGGCAACATCCCGGGCATGGAGCAGGACCTTCAGCGGGTGCTGAAACACGCCCCCGATAACGTCATGGCGCTTAACGCGCTGGGCTATACCCTGGCCGACGAGAAGGTACCCGGCCGCCTTGAAGACGCTCGCGAGCTGATCGAGCGCGCTCATGCGCTGGCGCCGGATAATCCCGCCGTACTCGACAGCCTGGGCTGGGTGTATTTCCGACTGGGACGCACACAGGACGCACAGGAACCGCTCGAGCGCGCCTACAACGGCATGCCGGACCAGGAAGTCACCGCACATCTGGCCGAGGTACTGAACGCGCTGGGTCAACGCAAGCGCGCCCGCCGACTGCTGAGCGACGTTCTGGACAACACCGACCGCCACCCGGCGATTGACGACCTTCTCAGGCGCCATCCCGAACTTTCGCCGATCAGCCGCGACTAACGCTCTTTCTACACACCCTTGCTTCGGATACCACTCATGCAGAGATTTTTCATGCGGACACCTTTCATCCCCACGCTGGCAGCCCTGGCGCTGCTGGCGGGCTGTGCCAGCCAGGCACCGGTTGACGACAGCGGCCGCGAACGCGGCGACTGGAAAGCCCAGCAAACGGCCATCGAGGATCTCGACCGCTGGACGCTGATCGGCAAGGCCGGGCTGCGCACGCCTGAAGAAAGCCACAGTGCCAACCTGGACTGGAACCAGTACCCGCACTATTTCCGCATGCTGATCAGCGGCCCGTTTGGCGGCGGACGCACGGTGCTTGAAGGTCGCGAAGGGCGTTTTTCGCTGACCAACGGCGACGGCCGCTTCGAGGCCCAAACCCCCGAAGCGCTGATGGAAGACCAGCTCGGCTGGGCGCTGCCGGTGCGCGACCTGCCCTACTGGGTTCGCGGCCTGCCCGGCACGCGCGACACCTACCAGCTGGAAACCGACGCCTTCGGCTTTCCCAGCCATCTGGAACAAAGCGGCTGGGAGATCGACTATCGCGACTGGTCCGAGGCGGGCGACCTGTGGCTGCCGCGCAAGCTGGCGCTGGCCTACGGCGACATGCGCGTGACGCTGGTGATCAATCGCTGGCAGACCGAGCCCGACGCCGAGGCCGACACGCCGTCCGATGACTGACAAGGCTCGCCACGACGCAATCATATCAACCACGCTGCGCCTGCCCGCACCGGCCAAGCTCAATCGCCTGCTGCACATTACCGGCCGTCGACCCGACGGCTACCATGAGCTGCAAACGCTGTTTCAGTTTCTGGACCTTAGCGATAGCGTCACGTTGACAGCTCGCGACGACGGCCAGCTGGTGCTGGCGAACATGCTTGACGGCGTGGCCGCTGACGACAACCTGGCCCTGCGCGCCGCGCGCCTGCTCAAACGTCAGGCGCCCGCCGGCATCGCACCCCGCTGCGGCGCTACGCTAGCCATCGACAAACGCCTGCCCATGGGCGGCGGGCTGGGCGGCGGCAGTTCCAACGCGGCCACGGTGCTGGTGGGGCTTAACGCGCTTTGGCAACTCGGCCTGTCGCTGGACGCCCTCGCCGCTCTGGGGCTTGAGCTGGGCGCTGACGTGCCGGTGTTCGTCAAAGGCCACAGCGCCTGGGCCGAGGGCATCGGTGAAAAGCTCACTGCCGTAACGCTGGATACGCCGTGGTTCGTGATCATTCACCCCGGCGTCAGCGTGTCCACGCCTGCGGTCTTCAGCGATCCGCAATTGACACGCCATACGCCGCCGATTAGTATGGCGCGCGCACTGCAGGGGGGAGCGTCCACGTGGCAAAACGACTGCGAAGTCGTGGTCAAGACGCACTATCCGCCGGTGGCGCAAGCGCTGGATTTTCTGGCTCGCTTTGCGCCCAGCCGGCTGACCGGCACGGGTGCCTGCGTGTTTGCCGCCTTTGATAATGCCAAGGACGCCAAGCATGTAGCCCAGGCCGCAAGTCAGTATGGCACTGCGTGGGTCGCCAAAGGGTGTAACGTCTCTCCTCTCCATGATGCTCTGGGTGGCTAAAACGCCCCCGCTTCTGTTGGATCGCTGTTGGGGTATCGCCAAGTGGTAAGGCACCGGTTTTTGGTATCGGCATGCGCAGGTTCGAATCCTGCTACCCCAGCCAATTCGGCAACGAGCGGCGCCGAGCTCTTTAGCAAGGGCTCTTTAGCAAGAGTTCTTTAACAAGAGCTCCTTAGCAAAAACTCCCAAGATTTCAAACACTGCAAAGGTGGCTGCGCGTGTCAAAATTGATGGTTTTCGCCGGGAACGCTAATCCCGAGCTCGCTCACAAGATTGCCGAAAGTCTGGATAGCCGAATGGGTAACGCCACGGTTGGCCAGTTTAGCGACGGTGAGATTGCAGTCGAAATCAACGAGAACGTGCGCGGCAAGGATGTCTTTATCCTGCAGTCCACCTGTGCACCGACCAACGACAACCTGATGGAAATGATCCTGATGGTTGACGCGCTACGTCGCGCCTCGGCGGCACGTATTACCGCGGTGCTACCCTACTTCGGCTATGCTCGCCAGGATCGCCGCGTGCGCTCTTCGCGCGTGCCGATTTCCGCCAAGGTCGTGGCTGACATGATGGTCAAGGCCGGCGTTGACCGCGTAATGACGATGGACCTGCACGCCGATCAGATTCAGGGCTTTTTCGATGTCCCGGTCGACAACGTTTACGGCTCGCCGATCCTGCTCGACGATATCGAGCGCCAGAACTACAGCGATCTGATCGTGGTCTCCCCCGATGTGGGCGGCGTGGTGCGCGCCCGGGCAATTGCCAAGCAGCTCAACGTGGATCTCGCCATCATCGACAAGCGTCGTCCTCAGGCCAATCAGGCGCAGGTCATGCATATCATCGGTGAAATCGAAGGCCGTACCTGCGTGGTGGTCGACGACATGATCGATACCGCCGGCACGCTGTGCAAGGCCGGGGAAGCGTTGATGGAACGCGGCGCCAAACGCGTCGTGGCCTACGCCACCCACGCAATCCTCTCCGGCCCGGCCGTGGATAACATCACCAACTCCGTACTTGACGAAGTCGTGGTTGCCGATACGATTCCGCTGTCGGAAAGCGCGCGCCGCAGCGGCCGTATCCGTCAGCTGAGCGTGGCCGGCCTGATCGCCGAGGCCATTCGCCGCGTCAGCAATGAAGAATCCGTCAGCGCAATGTTCCACTGATTGCCTGACACCGCAGCGGCAGAGGGCGTACCACGCCTATCCGCCGCTTTTGAAAGCGTCGTCGCCTGGTCGCGGGCGGCGGCGTTTTCTGACTTTAACCAATGAGGCACATTCCATGTCCGATTTTACCCTTAACGCCAGCGTTCGTTCCGACCTGGGGAAAGGTGCGAGCCGCCGCCTGCGTCGTGCAAACGAACAAGTTCCTGCCGTTATTTACGGCGGCGACAAGGCACCGCAATCCATCTCCGTCGAAAAAACGTCGTTCTACAAGGCGATCGAAGACGAAGCGTTCTTCTCCTCGCTCCTGCGCCTCAACATCGAAGGCAGCGAAGAGCAGGTTGTTATCCGTGACCTGCAGCGTCACCCGTTCAAGCCGCTGCTGATCCACGCCGACTTCATGCGCGTTGATGCCAAGCAGGAAATCACCATCAACGTACCGCTGCACGTCGTGGGCGAAGAGCAGTGCGTCGGCATCAAGGATCAGGACGGCGAACTGCATACGCTGGCCGTAGAAGTTGCCATTTACAGCCTGCCGAAAGATCTGCCGGATTACCTGGAAGCCGACATTTCTGCGGTTGAAGTGGGTACTACGCTGCACCTGTCCGACATCAAGATGCCGGCAGGCGTTCGCTCGGTCGACCTCGCCCACGGTGAGGACCACGACACTGCGATCCTCAGCATCGTCAAAATGAAAGACCGCGGCAATGACGTTGACGAAGATGACGCCGAAACAGGCGAAAGCGCCGAGTAACTCCTGACCGAGTATGCTCAGGCGCTGGGCCGTGCCCGGCACGGCCCGCAAACTGTTATAATCAAGCGCTTCGGCGCTTGATTTTTTTTGGAGGTGAGAAAATGAGTCAGGTCCTGGCGCTTATCGGCCTTGGCAATCCCGGCGCGCAATATGCCGCCACGCGGCACAATGCCGGTGCCTGGTTAGTCGACGCCGTCGCCCGGAGCGCGCACACGGAACTGCGGCCGGACAAAAAGTTTTTCGGCCTCTACGCCAAAGTACGCGTTGGCGATACCGAGCTGCATCTGCTCAACCCCACCACCTTCATGAACCGCAGCGGCGGTGCAGTAGCCGCCCTTTGCCAGTTTTTCAAACTGGCCCCCGAACAGCTTTTGATTGCCCACGACGAACTTGATCTGCCCGCCGGTCAGGCGCGCTACAAAACCGGTGGCGGTCACGGCGGCCACAACGGCCTGCGCGATACCATCAGCGCCCTTGGCAATCAAAAGCAGTTTCATCGCCTGCGGATCGGCATTGGCCACCCAGGAGACGCGCATCAGGTGGTCAACTACGTGCTCAACCGGCCGGGCAAAGCCGAGCAAACCGCCATTGATGACGTCCTTGACGAATGTCAGGCCACCCTGCCGCTGGCGCTTGCCGGCGACTGGGCCCCTGCCATGAATCGTCTGCACAGCTTCAAATAACGCGCTTTCCCGCGTCGCTTTTCACACCAGCTAGGAATCAACGTTATGGGTTTCAACTGCGGCATCGTCGGCCTGCCTAACGTCGGCAAGTCCACGCTCTTCAACGCGCTGACCAAATCGGGTATCGACGCCGAAAACTTTCCGTTCTGCACCATCGAGCCCAACGTCGGCATCGTGCCCATGCCCGATCCGCGGCTGGATGCCCTCTCCGCCATCGTCAACCCGGAAAAAGTCCTGCCCACCACCATGGAGTTTGTCGATATCGCCGGGCTCGTCGCCGGCGCGTCCAAGGGCGAAGGGCTGGGTAACAAATTTTTGGCCAACATCCGCGAAACCCAGGCCATTGCCCACGTTGTGCGCTGCTTTGATGACGACAACGTGATTCACGTCGCCAACGAAGTCGACCCCCGCGCCGATATTGAAATCATCAATCTGGAGCTGGCGCTGGCGGATCTCGACACCGTGGAAAAAGCCGCTCAACGGCTGGTACGCTCGGTCAAGGGTGGTGACAAGGACGCCGCGGCCACCAAGGCCGTGCTGGACAAGGTTCAACCGCACCTTGCCGAAGGCCAGCCGCTGCGCAGCGCCGGCCTTGATGAAGACGAACAGAATCAGGTCAAAAGCTTCGGTTTTCTGACGCTGAAGCCGACCATGTATATTGCCAACGTCAGCGAAGACGGCTTTGACAATAATCCCTACCTGGACGTGGTCAACGAGATTGCCGCCGAAGAAGGCGCGATCGTAGTGCCGGTGTGCAACCAGATCGAAGCTGAAATTGCCGAGCTCGACGACGAAGAGCGTGCAATGTTCCTCGACGAGCTGGGCATGGCCGAGCCGGGGCTTGACCGCGTGATTCGCGCCGGTTACTCCCTGCTGGGCCTGCACACCTACTTCACCGCCGGCGTCAAGGAAGTGCGCGCCTGGACGATTCCGGAAGGCGCCACCGCACCGGAATCCGCCGGCGTGATTCACACCGACTTCCAGAAAGGCTTTATTCGCGCCGAAGTCGTGGCTTACGACGACTTCGTCAGCCTGAAAGGCGAGCAAGGCGCCAAGGATGCCGGCAAATGGCGCCTGGAAGGCAAGGACTACATCGTCAAGGACGGCGACGTGGTGCACTTTCGTTTCAATGTATAACAGCCGTTTTAACGACTGATCGCGGGCGCGAAAAAGGGAAAGCGCTTGACGATACGTTAAGCGCTCGGTAGTATTCGCCCGCGTTGAATGGCTACGTAGCTCAGCTGGTTAGAGCACATCACTCATAATGATGGGGTCCCCTGTTCGAATCAGGGCGTAGCCACCAGGTCTATTCAAGACCCAGCCGATTCAAGCAAAAAGCCCGCTTTTCAGCGGGCTTTTTTGTGCCTGTCGTTACGCTTATCAGACATTCACCCGGCCGCTGCTCAGCTGTGTTTTTTTCAGCCCTACTTTTTCTTCAGCCCAACGCAGGCCGGTTGAGAAAGGCCGTCAGCGCTTTGGTCAGGTAGCCAACGTCGCGGGTGCCCGCGGTTTCACGAATCGAATGCATGGCCCACTGGGGCACGCCCACGTCCAGCGTCGGCACGCCAATTTCGGTGGCGGTAATCGGCCCGATGGTGCTGCCACAGCCCATGTCTGCTCGGGTCACAAACGCCTGCACCGGCACCTCGGCTTCCCGGCAGATATCGCGAAACAAGGCACCGGTGGCGCTGTTGGTCGCGTAGCGCTGGTTGGCGTTAATCTTGATCACCGGCCCCTGATTGATCGCCGGGCCGTGGCGCTCGTCGTGCTTGTCGCCAAAGTTGGGGTGCAGCGCGTGAGCGTTATCGCACGAGATCATGCACGACGACTGGATCAGCTGAATCAACGACTCCTCGCTGCCACCGCCCACCTGAGCGTTGAGGCGCTTGAGCACATCGCCCAGAAACGGCCCCTGAGCACCACAGGCGCTGGCGCTGCCCACTTCTTCGTGGTCGTTGGCCACCAGCAGCGCGCCCTGCTCGCCGTCGCTTTCGAGTAATGCCTCAATGCCCATAAAGCACGACAGCAGATTATCCAGCCGGGCGCTGGCCAACAGTTCTTGCTCAACGCCCACCAGCGCCGGCGGCTGGACGTCATAAAACGCCAGCTCGAAATCCACTACTTCCACCTTATCCAGCCCGTGCTGCTGACTCAGCCAGGCGTTCAGCAGCGGCGTCAACGTGGCGCTATCGCTTTGCATCAGCACCGGCGCCATCTGGGTTTGCGGGTTGATCGCCCGGCCGTTGTTGGCCTCGCGGTCCAGATGAATGGCGAGGTTGGGTATCGTTGCTATCGGCTGCTCGACGTTCAGCAGCACGCCTTCCAGCCGGCCGTCGCCGTGGCGCACGTGAACCCGCCCGGCAAGCCCCAGGTCGCGGTCAAACCACGGCGCCAGCAGTGCGCCGCCGTATACTTCGATGCCCAGCTGCAGCCAACCGGCCGCATGCTGGGTGGCGTTGGGCTTCAGGCGCAGCCCGGGGCTGTCGGTATGCGCGCCGATCATCCGCAGCGAGGCCAATGTGGACTGGGGCAGCTGAAAGGCGATAATCGACGAATCGTTGCGGGTCACGTAGTAGCGCTCACCCGGCGTCAAGGCCCAACGATCGGTCTCGTCCAGCCGTTGGAACCCTGACTTTTCAAGGCGCTCGGCCATATTGTGCGTGGCGTGCCACGGCGTGGGCGAGGCGCGCAGAAAATGCCGCAGGCGAGTGATACAGTCGGCGTTAGGAGCCTTGGGCATGAAATTCCCTCTGGTAAGTGTCAATGTTTGAGTCTCAGCGACGCAGACGACCTGCTACAATGCGTTTTTTCGGCCCACGCAACATGTTTGCCGCTTGCCGAGCAAGAGCATCAGTGTACCTAACCCCGGGAGAGCTTGATTGATGAGCTGGTTTGCTACCCTTTCGCGCCTGGTCGCCATGACCACCGTGCTGGTCATGGCCAGCCCGACGGTCATGGCACTTGAGCCGACCGACGAACAACGTCAAGCCGCCGTGGAAATCGCGGATTCGCTGCGTTACGGCCATTACGCGGACGTTGAATTCGATGAGACCTGGTCCCGAGACGCCTTTGATCGCTATCTGGACATTTTAGACGGTCAGCGCTCCTATCTGCTACAGCGCGACATCAAGCCATTCAACCAGCTGCGCACCGAGCTTGATCAAACGCTGCTCAACGGCGATCTCAACGAGGTCTTCGCGCTGCACGAACGCGCCAACGAACGGCGTGAAGAGCGTCTGGCGTGGCTGCTGGATCAGCTGGATAAGGGGCTTGATTTCGCCTTTGACGGCAACGAGCGTCTGGAAATCGACCGCGAAGATGCGCCGTTTGCAACCCGCGAACGCCAGCTGGATGCGCTGTGGCAAAAGCGGCTGAAAAACGATGCGCTAACGCTGGCCCTGACCGACCAGGACCGCGAGCAGGTCGAGAAGAACCTGCGCCAGCGTTACGAAGGCCAGCTTTCACGCCTTGAGCAAACCGAACCCGAAGACGTTTTCGGCCTGTTCATGGCCGCCGTCACCGGCAGCATCGAGCCGCACACCTCGTACCTTTCTCCGCGTCAGGGCGAGTCGTTCGACATTCAAATGAGCCTCTCTCTTGAAGGCATCGGTGCGCTGCTGCAGGCCGACGGCGAATACGTCAAAGTGGCAAGCCTGGTAGCCGGCGGTCCTGCCGAGCGCGCCGGCGTGCTCAAGCCTGCTGATCGCATCGTGGCCGTGGGTCAGGAAGATGAAGACGACATGGTCAACGTCATCGGCATGCGGCTGGATAACGTGGTGGACCTGATTCGCGGCCCCAAGGGCTCGGTGGTACGCCTTGACGTAATTCCCGCTCAGGCAGTGGACATGACCCGCTCGCACACGGTCAAGATCACCCGCGACACGGTCGACCTGGAAGACCAGGCCGCCAGCAGCGAAGTCATCGAGGTTGAGCGCGACGGCGAAGCTCACTCGCTCGGCGTGATCACGGTGCCGACCTTCTACGTTGACTTTGACGCCTGGCAGGCCGGCGAAGACGACTACCGCAGCACCACTCGCGATGTCGCCAAGGAAATCAACAAGCTCAAGCAACAGGACGTTGAAGGCATCGTGCTGGACCTGCGCAACAACGGCGGCGGCGCGCTGCAAGAAGCCAACTCGCTGATCGGCCTGTTCATCGACCGTGGCCCCACGGTTCAGGTGCGCGACGCCCAGAGCCGCATTCAGCTCTACGGCGACAGCGAAGCCGGCACCCTCTACGACGGCCCGCTGGGCGTGCTGGTCAACCGCCTGTCGGCCTCGGCGTCGGAAATCTTCGCCGGCGCCATTCAGGACTACGGCCGCGGCCTGATCATCGGCTCGGGCACGTTCGGCAAGGGCACGGTGCAGACGCTTGACCAGCTCAACCACGGCGAGCTCAAACTCACCCGGGCGAAGTTCTACCGCATTTCCGGCGAGAGCACGCAAAATCGCGGCGTCGAGCCGGACATCACCTTCCCCAGCCTGATCGACCCCGAGCGCATCGGCGAGAGCAGCCTGGACAACGCGCTGATCTGGGATACCGTGCGCGACGTGCAATACCGCCGCTACGGCGAGCCGGAGCAGTATCTGGCCACGCTGCAGCAGCACCACGACGAGCGTGCCCAGAGCAACCCCAACTTCCGCTACCTGGAACGCCAGTCAGCGCTGGCCCGCAAGCTGCGCGAGCAGCACACCAGCGTCAGCCTCAACCGCGAACAGCGGCAAAGGGAAATGGACGCCCAGGAAGCCGAGCAGCTCTCGCTGGAAAACCAGCGCCGGCGCGCGCTGGGCATGGACGAGCTTGACGAGTGGATCGACGCCCGCGCAGACGCCATCGCCAGCAGCGAAGACGGCGATAGTGACAAGAGCGAGGGCAGTGACGACACAGACAGCAAAGACGACATGCCCGCCGAGCGCGCGCAGGTTATCGAAGCCGTGGAAATCCTGCTCGACTACGCCGATCTCAACGTGCGGACGCGTCTGGTCAAGGGCTAAAACGAACACCCCACAGCGCGCAGAGACGGTGTGGGGGTGCTTTATTATCAGTGTGGTCGCTTAAATCCTGCTAGCCAGAGGAAAGCCTGACCAGCTGCTTGCCAAAGCTTTTACCCGCAAACAGATCAATAAACGCCTGAGGGGCGTTCTCCAGCCCGTCGACGATATTTTCCCGGTAGTGCAAGGTCCCGTCTTTAATCCATTGGCCCAGATGCTCAATGGCCTCGCCATTTCTGTCGGCGTAGTCGTAGACCACGAAGCCTTTCATCATGGCGCTGCGCTTTATCAGCAGCTGGGGCGCGATATTGCCGCTTGCGGTGGACGCGGCGTTGTACTGCGAGGTCTGCCCGCACACCACGATACGCGCGTGATAATTGATCAGTGACAGCGCGGCCTGGGTTATCTCACCGCCGACGTTATCAAAGTAAACGTCGATACCGTCCGGACAGGCGTCGCTGAGCGCCGCTGCCAGATTTTGCGCGGTCTTGTAGTTGATGACCGCATCGAAGCTCAGCTCATCGCGCAAATAATCGACCTTCTCCGGCGACCCGGCAGTGCCCACCACGCGACACCCCTGCCGCTTGGCGATTTGCCCGGCGGCCATCCCCACGGCACCCGCGGCGCCGGAGACCACCACGGTTTCTCCCGCCTGAGGCCTGGCGATATCCAGTATGCCGAAATAGCCGCAGAACCCGGGTACGCCGACAATACCCAGATAGGTCGACAAGGGCGCCACGTCGGGGTCGACCTTCTGAGCTTGACTGCCGTCGGATAGCGAGTAGTGCTGCCAGCCGAGGCGCTCGTAAACGTAATCACCCTCGGCAAAGCCGTTCAGTTTCGACGCCACAACGCGCCCGACCGAGCGGCCGGTCAAGGGCTTGCCCAGCTCAAACGCGGCGGTGTGAGACTTGCCCTCCTCCATCATGCTACGCATACCCGGATCTACCGACAGGTAGAGCGTCTGAATCAGCATCTCGCCCTCATCAGGGCTCGGCATCTCGGCGTCCACCACCTCGAAGTCGCTTGGCTGCGGCGTGCCTTGCGGGCGCTTGGCGAGAAGTACCTGGCGATTGGTCTTGGCTTGCATGGCAGTTTCCTCAGCGTGCTGGGTGTTCGCATGCATCCAGAATAGCGCACCCCGCCGCCGCTCGGCCAAGGGGCTGGCTGAACGTGAGAAAAACAGACGTGAGAAAAAACAGGCGTGACAAAAAACAGACATGCAAAAGGCGCTTGCGAAGAAGCGGGAGCGTTAAAATAAAAACAGGAGAATCTACAATAATTCACAGCCGGAGGGGGTCGACTGAATCACGCGATAACTGGCTCCCCGAACAGGACTCGAACCTGTGACCCAATGATTAACAGTCATTTGCTCTACCAACTGAGCTATCGGGGAATAATGCGTGATGCTGTGCTGTTGGCTCCTCGAACAGGACTCGAACCTGTGACCCAATGATTAACAGTCATTTGCTCTACCAACTGAGCTATCGAGGAACAGCATGTGTGTTGGCGAATTGGCTCCCCGAACAGGACTCGAACCTGTGACCCAATGATTAACAGTCATTTGCTCTACCAACTGAGCTATCGGGGATCCGCTTAAACACGCTGCGTAGTATACGGATAACGCCGTGCGGGTCAAGTATCGTTTTGCCCCGCAGGCTAACCGAGGGTTGGCCGTGTCCGTGCTGTATCCGTATAATAATGTGCACAAGCAAAACGCGGCCACGCCGCGCCACCATTCATCCTCGTTCCTTGACGATATGACGATATATAGTCTTTGACGAACCATAGACCACAGGTACCGATGGCGAAGAAACTTTTCATTAAAACGCACGGCTGCCAAATGAACGAGTACGATTCGTCGCGCATGGCCGATATGCTCGGTGAATCGCACCAGCTCGAACTCACTGACAGCGAGCAGGACGCCGACGTTATTCTGCTCAACACCTGCTCGATCCGCGAAAAAGCCCAGGAAAAGGTGTTTCATCAGCTGGGGCGCTGGAAAAAGCTCAAGGATGCCAACCCCGATCTGGTGATTGGCGTCGGTGGCTGCGTGGCCAGTCAGGAAGGCGAGGCGCTGCGCAAGCGCGCGCCCTACGTCGACATGGTGTTTGGCCCGCAAACCCTGCACCGCGTGCCGTCGATGCTCGACAAGTACCGCGACAACCAGATTGCCGCGGTCGACGTGACCTTTCCCGAAGTCGAGAAGTTTGACCACCTGCCCAAGCCCCACGCTGACGGCGCCACGGCGTTCGTCTCGATCATGGAAGGCTGCTCGAAATACTGCACCTTCTGCGTGGTGCCCTACACCCGCGGCGAAGAAATCTCGCGGCCGTTTGACGACGTCATCGACGAGGTCGTTCATCTGGCCGGTCAGGGCGTGCGCGAGGTCAACCTGCTCGGGCAGAACGTCAACGCCTTCCGCGGCGAAGACGATCTGGGCGATGAAATCGACCTGGCCGAGCTGATCGCAAGCGTAGCAACCATAGACGGCATTGATCGCATCCGCTTTACCACCTCGCACCCGGTCGAGTTCACCGACAGCCTGATTGAGGCCTACGCCGAAATCCCGGAGCTTGTCAGCCACCTGCACCTGCCCGTGCAGTCGGGGTCTGACAACATTCTGGCCGCCATGAAACGTGGCCACACGGCGGAAGAGTACGTTGCCAAGATGGAGCGTATCCGCGCCAACCGGCCGGACATCAGCTTTTCCTCGGACTTCATCATCGGTTTTCCCGGCGAAACCGAGCAGGATTTTGAAGACACCATGGACCTGATCCATCGCATCGGCTTTGATCACTCGTTCAGCTTTGTCTACTCCGCCCGTCCCGGTACGCCGGCCGCCTCGCTTGACGACGAAACGCCGGAAAGCCTCAAGAAAGAACGCCTGTCCATTCTTCAGCAGCGCGTCTTGCAGCAGGCCGGCCAGATCAGCCGGCGCATGGTGGGCTCGAACCAGCGCATTCTGGTCACCGGGTTTTCGCCCAAGGATCCCGGCGAGCTTTCGGGGCGCACCGAGAACAACCGCGTGGTCAACTTCCGTGCGGAAAACCCCACCGAGATGATCGGCCACTTTGTCGACGTGGACATCGTTTCTGCGCTGCCCAACTCGCTGCGCGGTGAGCTCGCTTCAACCGAGCGCTTCTAGCGCCGCCGCCTCATCACCCGCTCCGGCACGATTGCCCCGACACCGCTCGGGGCAGTAAGCTGGGGTTTACATCCATTAACCGACGGGTCTTCTTCTCTTGAGCCAGCCATCATCTCAGGCCAACCGCATCATTACCTTAAGCCTCGAACCCAACGACCCCAAGCGGCTCGCGAGCCTTAGCGGTCAGCAGGATGAACACCTGAAGCTGATCGAAAGCCGCCTGGACGTGACCCTGCGCAACCGCGGCAACGTCTTTCAGCTGGCCGGCGCGGCCAACCGCATCAAGGCCGCGGCCAATGTGCTCGAGCACCTGTACCGCGAAACCGCCTCCCACGAACTGGAAGCGAAAACGGTGCACCTGTTCCTGCAGGAATCCGGCCTTGAGGCGCTGGACGACGAAGATACCAGCGCCTCCGATGGCGAGGTGACGCTGCGCACTCCCCGCACCATGATCAAGCCGCGCGGCGTCAACCAGCAGCTCTACGTGAGCAGCGTGCGCGAGCACGACATCAACTTCGGCATTGGCCCGGCCGGCACCGGCAAGACCTACCTTGCCGTCGCTGCCGCCGTCGAAGCGCTCAACCAGCAGGAAGTACGGCGTATTCTGCTCGTTCGCCCGGCGGTCGAGGCCGGCGAGAAACTCGGCTTTTTGCCCGGCGATCTGGCGCAGAAAATCGACCCTTACCTGCGCCCGCTGTACGACGCGCTGTATGAAATGATCGGCTTTGAGCAGGTCGCCAAGCTCATCGAGCGGCAAATCATCGAAATTGCCCCGCTGGCCTACATGCGCGGCCGTACGCTGAATAACGCCTACATCATTCTGGATGAAAGCCAGAACACCACGCCCGAGCAAATGAAGATGTTTCTGACCCGCATCGGCTTTGGCTCCACCGCCGTCATCACCGGCGATGTGACCCAGGTCGACCTGCCCCGCGGTCAGCGCTCGGGATTGATTCAGGTGCTAGACGTGCTCAAGGGCACCCCGGGCATTGGCGTGACCCACTTTGCGGCCAAAGACGTAGTGCGTCACCCGCTCGTGCAGCGCATCATCGAAGCCTACGACGCCTTTGAATCCGAGCAGGAAGCCGAAGAGCGCAAGCGCCACGAAGAACGCAAACAGGAGCGCGAAGCACGCCTCAGGGCGCGCGACAGCCAGCAATGAACACGCCAGATCACGATATCGACCGGCCTCAGGCCGCCAATGTCGACCGGCAGGTCGCCGTCGAGGCGGCCGACCTTCCCGGTGAAGCCCTGCTGGGCGCCTGGGTGGGTGGCGTACTCGCGCACTATCCGGAGAAAGCCGCTTTCGAGCTGACCGTACGCTTTGTCACGCCTGAAGAAAGCCAGGCGCTCAACCGCGACTATCGCGGCCGTGACAAGCCCACCAACGTGCTGTCGTTCCCCTTCGAAGCGCCGCCCGGCGTGCCACTTGAACTATTGGGCGACCTGGTCATCTGCCACGATGTTGTGGCCAGTGAGGCGCATCAGCAGCAAAAATTGCTCGTCGACCATTACGCCCACATGGTGGTTCATGGCACGCTGCATCTGCTCGGCCTTGATCACATCGAGGATGACGAAGCGGATATCATGGAGCAGCTGGAGCGCGAGATACTTGCCGGCTTCGGCATTGACGACCCCTATTGCCCCGGCGGCTGACGTTACGTGAAAAAGCTTACGTTAAAAAACAAGAGACCCAGCGCATGAGCGAAGATCGATCGAGCACGCCTTCTTCCAAAAACTGGATGGAAAAGCTCTTTGGTGCCCTGTCAGGCGACAGCGAAGAACCCCATTCACGCGATGAGCTGATGGCCTTCTTGCGCGATGCCGCCGGGCGGCTAAAGCTCGACCAAGACGCCCTGACGATTATCGAAGGCGCGCTGCATATCAGCGATCAGCAGGTGCGCGAAATCCTGATTCCCCGCTCTCAGGTCGTGGCCATCACCCTGGATCAGCCGGCCGACGGCTACCTGCCGCTGATCGAAGAAACCGGCCACTCGCGCTACCCCGTCATTAGCGAAAACCTGGACGACGTCAAAGGACTGCTGCTGGCCAAGGATCTGCTGCCGCTGCTGTCGCGCTCTCAAGAGCAGCGCGATGCCTTCAAGCTGGAAGACGTGCTGCGCCCGGCCATGTTCATTCCTGAATCCAAGCGCTTGAACAGCCTGCTGAAAGAGTTTCGCGATACTCACAATCACATGGCCATCGTGGTGGATGAATACGGCGGCACCGCCGGCATCATTACCATCGAAGATATTCTTGAACAGATCGTGGGCGACATCGAAGACGAGCACGATACCGATGAAGAAGACGATATCCGCACGCTGGAAGACGGTCGCTTTGCCGTGCGCGCGCTCACGCCAATTGACGATTTCAACGCGCGTTTTCATACCCGCTTTGCCGATGACGACTTTGATACCCTCGGCGGGCTGGTCATGCAACAGTTCGGCCACCTGCCCCGGCGCGGCGAACAAACCTGCCTTGGCGGCTTCCGCTTCACCGTGCTCAACGCCGACAACCGCCGCATTCGCCTGCTGGAAGTCGTCTCCGACGCGAACAGTAGCACCGCCTATCCCGCTGACGCTTAAGCGAAACCTAACGCACTAACCCCGGCATTCTGGTATAAAGCCACCGTATCGGACTGACATTTTCACAGGATACCGTTTGATGCTGGGCTCACTTTTTTCACGGCAGCGCCTGCCGTTTTTCGGTCAGCTATTGGCCGCGCTTATCGCTGGCGTATTCACCACGCTGACTGCTTCCCCGTTTGAACTCTGGTGGCTCGGGCCCGTCGCGGCGGGGCTGGTGTACGCCGGCGTGCATACGCTCACGCCCGCTCAGGCCGCGCTTAAAGGCTGGTGCTACGGCGTTGGGCTATTTGCCAGCGGCACCTCCTGGGTGTACGTGGCCATCCACGATTTCGGCTACACCGGCGTGCCGCTGGCGGTGTTTTTAACCACGCTGTTCGTGACCATTCTGGCGCTGTTTTTCGCCGCCACGCTGTGGGTCTACCGGCGTTTTACCACGCCACGGCTGGCGTTTTTATCCTTCGCCGGCGTCTGGGTACTGGGCGAAGTGCTGCGCACCTACCTGTTTACCGGCTTTCCCTGGCTGTTGCTGGGCTCAAGCCACGTAGACTCGCCGCTGGCCGGCTGGGCGCCGGTGGGCGGCGTGTACCTGCTCTCGCTGTTGGTCGCATTAAGCGGTGCGCTACTGGCCGAGCTGTTGCTGTGCCGCCGCGTCTGGACGCTGGCCCCGCTTGCCGCTATCTGGCTCGCCCCGCTCGCGCTACCCGCGCAGTGGACCCAGCCCAAAAGCGACACGCCTACCCGCGTGGCACTGCTGCAGGGCAATCTTTCCCAGCTGACCAAGTGGACACCCGAAGGCCAGCGCCAGGCGGCCAATACCTATGCCGGCCTCACGCGGCGCGTCGCAGACAATGTGGATCTGATCATCTGGCCGGAAACGGCGCTGCCCATGGCCGAACGCGATGCCCGCGCGGTGCTTGGCCGGGTGCAGTCCAACCTCGCGCCCGGCACGGCACTCATGACCGGCATCGTGCAGCGCAACAAGGCCGGGCAGTATTTCAACAGCGTTGTGGGGGCAGGTAACGTCGAAGGCCGCTACCAGAAAGAACATCTGGTGCCGTTTGGCGAATATTTGCCGCTGGAAAGCGTGCTGCGCGGTGCCATCAGCTTTTTTGACCTGCCGATGTCGACCTTTGCCTCGGGCGAGGCCGATCAGGCGCCGATGCAGGCAGCGGGTATCGCGCTGGGTAACGCCATTTGCTACGAAATTATTTATCCACAGCTGGTTGCTGAGCGCGCGCGGCATAGCGGTGCGCTGATTACCGTATCCAACGACACCTGGTTTGGTAAGTCGATCGGCCCGCATCAGCACTTGCAGATGGCTCGACTGCGCGCGCTGGAAAACGGCCGCTACGTGCTGCGCGCCACCAGCAACGGCATTACCGCCATTATCAACCCACAGGGTGGTATCGAGCAGCAGGCGCCGCAGTTTGAAACCGCGACGCTCACCGGCGAGTTTTACGCCATGGAAGGTCTGACACCGTTCACTCGGCTGGGCAGCTGGCCGGCCTGGCTGCTGGCCGGCGTGCTTGTGCTGCCGGGGCTTGTACGCGCCCGCAAAAAAACCGCTTAACGCTGGCCCAGCTGCGGCGTGGTCACGCTGACTGCGCCGTTCTGGCCGCGCTGGCGCAGCCAGTGATCAACCAGCGTGAGCGCCATCATGGCCTCGGCAATGGGCGTGGCACGAATGCCCACGCAGGGGTCGTGGCGACCCTTGGTGACCACCTCAACCGGTTCGCCGTGAACATCCACCGACTGCCCCGACGTGGTAATGCTGGACGTAGGCTTGAGCGCCAGCCGTGCCACAATGGGCTGGCCGCTGGAAATCCCGCCCAGCACGCCGCCGGCGTTGTTGGATAAAAACCCCTCGGGGCTCATCTCATCGCGGTGCTCGCTGCCGCGCTGGGCAATGGAAGCAAAGCCCGCGCCAATCTCGACGCCCTTCACCGCATTAATGCTCATCAGACCGTGAGCCAGCTCGGCGTCAAGGCGATCAAACACCGGCTCACCCAGCCCCACCGGTACACCTTCGGCAATCACCGTGACTTCCGCCCCGACCGAATCCTGATCCCGGCGCAGCTGATCCATGTACGCTTCAAGCTCGGGCACTTTATCGGCATCGGGGCAGAAAAACGCGTTCTGCTCGACGGCGTCCCAGCTCTTGAAGGTCATTTCAAGCGGCCCCAGCTGGCTCATGTAACCCCGCACCGTGACCCCCTGCGCCGCCAGATACTGCTTGGCAATAGCGCCGGCGGCCACGCGCATGGCGGTTTCCCGCGCGCTGGAGCGCCCGCCGCCGCGGTAGTCGCGATGGCCGTATTTGTGATGGTAGGTGTAATCGGCGTGGGCCGGACGAAACTGGTCCTTGATCTTGGAGTAATCCTTGGAGCGCTGGTCGGTATTCTCGATCAACAGGCCAATCGGCGTGCCGGTGGTTTTACCCTCAAACACGCCGGAAAGAATCCGTACGCGGTCGGCTTCCTTGCGCTGGGTGGTATGGCGCGAGCTGCCCGGACGGCGGCGGTCAAGATCGCACTGCAAATCCTCTTCGCACAGCTCAAGCCCCGGCGGGCAGCCGTCCACAATCGCGCCGAGCGCTTCCCCGTGGCTTTCGCCAAAGGTGGTCACGGTAAACAGTTTGCCAAACGTATTGCCAGACATGGGCGTTATTTCCTCACTCGAAAGACGCCGCATGGGCGTCGAGTTCAGCGGCGGAAAGCGCAAACACGCCCTGCCCGCCGCGCTCGAATTCCAGCCACATGAAGGCTACCTCGGGAAAGGCCGCTTCCAGGTGACGATCAGAGTTGCCGACTTCCACAATCAGCCAGCCATCATCGGTCAGATACTCGCGCGCTTCGCGCAGCATGCGCCGCACGATATCCAGGCCGTCGCTGCCCGCCCCCAGCGCCAGCGCCGGCTCGTGGCGAAACTCTGCCGGCATGGTGGCAAGGTCGCGCTCATCGACGTAAGGCGGGTTGGAGACGATAAGCTCGAAGCGCTGCCCGCTCAGGCCATCAAACACGTCGGATTCTATCGCCCGCACCCGCTCGCCCACGTCGTGGCGGGTTATGTTTTCCCGGGCGACGGCCAGCGCCTCCTGGCTGAGGTCGGCAAGGGTGACTTCGCAGGTGGGCAAATGCAGCGCAGTGGCGATGCCGATGCAGCCCGAGCCGGTGCATAAATCAAGCACCCGCGCCGGCGGCTCGTCGGCAAACCAGGCGCCAAAGCCGTCTTCGATCAGCTCCGCAATGGGCGAGCGCGGAATCAGCACACGCTCATCGACGTTAAATGCCACACCGGCAAAAAACGCCTCGCCCAGCAGGTAGGCCAATGGCTGACGCTGGGTAATCCGCGCCCGAGCAAAGGCCACAACACGCGCACGCTCCATGGGCAGTAGACGGGCATCGAGCACCGCCGGGTCAATGTCCCAGGGCAGGTGCACCGCGCCGAGCGTCAGTGCCACGGCTTCGTCCCACGCCGACGCGGTGCCGTGACCGTAGTGCAGGCCGGCCAGGTGAAACTCGCTGGTCACCCAGCGAATGCAGTCGCGCAGGCGAGGCAGCTCGGCGGCAAGCTCGGCGTCAGCAAGCGCCAGCGTCGAGTCGGAATGAAGCGTAGGGCAGGCAGCGGGTGACAAAGGGGTCACGGTGGCTCCTCGAGCGATAAATAACAGAAAAGGCGCCGCAGCGCGGAAAACGTTGATTGTACCTTTCGCGCCGTCAGGTTCACAGCGGCGCCAGGATCGCTATACTGTGCGCTTCGCCGTATGCTTTCTTATTTTTTTCTTTCCTGGACGCCGAGCCTGCCATGAACCGCCGCCGCCATTTACCCGACGACGAAGACATCAGCACCTTTCGCCAGGCGCTTGAGGCTGCCGGCGTGCGGCGTATTACCACCAACCGCGCGAATACCGGCAAACCCAGGCCGCAGATAACCGACAAGGCGGCGCGACGCAAGGCGGCGGTAGAAAATCAGACGCTCAACACCACCGGGCGCACCTCGGACGGCCGCGTGGAGGCCGTGCGCCCGTCCGAATATCTTGAGTTTTCCGTACCGGACTTGCCGTGGCGCACGCTCAACCAGCTAAAACGCGGCCAGACCACGTGGCAGGCGGGGCTGGATTTACACGGCTATACGCTGGAAGAAGCCCGCATCGAGCTGGAAAGCTTCCTGCGTGACGCCGCGGCCCAGCAGCTGCGCTGCGTTATTGTGGTGCACGGCAAGGCCTGGGGCGCCACGGCAGATTTCCCCATCCTCAAAAGCCATACCAACACCTGGCTACGCGAATGGCCGGGCGTGCTGGCGTTTTGCTCGGCCACGGACGTGGACGGCGGCACCGGCGCGGTATATATCCTGCTGCGCAAGCCCGGGCGGGGTTAGCGAACCGTATCATCCTCCGCATCTTCGCTGGCCGAGTCGGCATCCGGGGCGTCGGCACAGGGTGAAATACGGCGGGCCGCGGCGCCCAGGTAGCGTTCAAGCGCCTCGTCAGCGAGGTGGCGTCCCAGTCGGATCAGCTCGTTGGCACGGTGAAATTCGTAGGCGCTGCATACGGTTTTGGGCACTTCGATGAGCACATCCGGCGGGTAGCCGGCAATCTTGTATTTGGCAAGCGCGGCCTGGGTGATATCAAACGACTGCAAAATCATGTCCAGCTTGCCCCACTCGTGCTTGCCGCGCTCTTCGGGACCGGGCGCATCGGCGTCGTTTTTATCTCCCGCCAGGCTACCCAGCCCCTCCCACAAACGCTGCGTGGCGGCTCTTGCGTCGCGCATCCAGCGGCCTCCGGTTTCATCACTTGCATCTGTGTTGGCAATCCGCTGGGCCGGCATTTCCTCGGCGGGCAGCATTTCTTCCAGCGTGACCGGCTGGGGACTGTGGGCTGTCGCGTTGACGGCGATCACGATATCCGCCTTGTGCGCGGCCAGTGCCGGCATCATCGGTAGCGGGTTCAAGAGCCCGCCATCCACCAGCACCTGCTCACCCAGCGTGAACGGCGTAATCACCCCGGGCACGGCGATGGAGGCGCGAATGGCGCGCAGCAGCGAGCCGTGCTGAAACCACACCTCACGCTGGCGAATCATGTCGGTGGCCACCGTGGTCACCGGAATCGACAGATCTTCCAGCTGAATACCGTGGATCAGGGAATCGAGTTTTTCCATCACCTTGTTGGCGCGCATTGCGCCCATGGGGCTCCAGGTCACATCGACCAGCCTGAGCACATCAAGGTAGTCGAGCTCGCACACCCAGTCACGGTACTCGGGCAGCTTTCCCGCCGCGTAAATGCCGCCAACCACGGCGCCCATGGAGCAGCCCGAGATCGAGATGATCTCAAAACCGCGGGCTTCCAGCGCGTCGATCACGCCGATATGTGCATAGCCCCGCGCCCCGCCGCTGCCCAGCACCAGTGCGACTTTGCACCCGCCACTGCTCACTTTCAGGTTCATACGCCCTCCTGACCGCTGACCACTGCCTCAAACACGCCGTTGACGTGGTCGCGCTCCAGGTGCAAATGATGCCCGCCGGGAAGCACACAGCGGTTTAAATACGGCACTGCGGCGCGCGCTTTTACCGCCCACGCCCGTTCGCCCAGTATGCCCTGCTCGCCTTCAATCAGCTGCACCGGGCAGCGGATGCTGGCCAGCAGCGCGAGTACCTGCGGCGCGGTAAAACGCACCGGCGAGGCCTTGAGCAACCGGCTATCGGTGCGCAGCGTCACTCGCCCGCTCGCAAGTTCACGACTGTTACGTTCGACCAGCGGCGTGGCGGTGTCGGCATCAATGGGCGTGACGCCGCCAACGACCCGGGCGGCAACGGCCGTCGCCACATCCGGATAGCTGGGCATACGCGACGGCCGCATGCGGTGGGCCAGCAGCCCACGACGCAGCTGATCGGCGGTGCTTTCGGCGGGCGTGGTCAGCATGCCCAGCCCGTCGATCAGCGTGAGCTGACTGAAGCGTTCGGGAAACGCAGCGGCCAACAGGCAGGCCACTGCCGCGCCCATGGAGTGACCCATGAGCACCACTTGATCCAGCGCCAGCGCGTCCATGGCATCGAGCACGTCGTGGCAATAGTCCCACAAAGCATAATCCCACAGCGCATAGTCGCTTCCCGCCTCGGCATTCGGCGCGGAATGTCCGTGGCCACGAAAATCCAGCGCCACCAAGCGGATATCCAGCCTTTCGGCCAGCTGCGGGGCAAGGCGTGAGAAGCTCGCGGCGTTATCCAGCCAGCCGTGCAGTGCGATCCACACCGGTGCGTCCGCGCGCCCCCAGCAAAGTGCCGCCAAGCGACCCTCAACCAGCGTCAGCGGCGTGACCTCCAGCGCATCAGCGGCTACCATGCCGGCATCATGTTGCTGCATCGTGCTATCACCCCTTACTCACATCATCAAGGAAGCTGCCATGAAACCACGCCGTGATACCGCCGCGCGCAACCGGGTCTTTTTCATTGCCGTGATCGCCGCGCTGGCCGTGGGCCTGTGGCTTGCGCGTTAACGTACTGCCGCCGCGCGGGAAAGCCGCGGGCTGAGCAGTTCGCCGGCGGCAACCATCGCCACCAGAATGGCCAGCAGCCACGGCCAGTGGGCGGCAAATGACACCTGATAAAGCCCCAGCGCGTCGACAAAGATCACCACGATGCCCAAGGGGCTTACGTAGCGCACCATGAACAGCCACACGGCGTAGAGCGTCGGCGATAGCGCCAGCTCTTCGCGAAAAGTCTCGCTTTTGAGCACAAAGCCGGCCAGCACCACCATGCCCAGCCCGCCCAGCGGCATCAGAAAGCGCGAGGTCAGGTAGTCCAACCAGTCAAAGAAGTTTTTGCCGCCAATCGTCCAGTCGGCGCCGACGTTGAACGACAGCATCGCCAGCGTGCTCACCAGCCACAGCACGATCCCCGCACTCCATGCCGCCTGCGGGCGCGATAGCCCCTTGTTATCACACAGCCACGAAAGCGTCGCCTCGACCATCGAAATCGACGAGGTCAGCGCCGCCATGGACAGCATGACGAAAAACAGCACGCCGAACAGCGTACCCATGGGCATCGACTGAAACGCCAGCGGCAGGCTCATGAAAATCAGGCCCGGCCCTTCACCCGGATCCATACCGTTGGCAAAAATGGCCGGAAAAATCGCCAGCCCCGCCATCAGCGCGACGACGGTGTCGGCAATGGCCACGCCAATGGCCGTACGTCCGATAGACGCACTTTTAGGCAAGTAGCTGCCATAGGTAAGAATCGCGCCGGAGGCCAGCGACAGCGTGAAAAACGCGTGCCCCAGCGCCGCCAGCATCCCCGCACTGGACAGGCTGCTGGCATCAAAAGCAAACAGAAAGGTCACCGCATCGCCAAAGCCGCCGGAAAAAGCCCCGTAGATAATCAACAGCAGCAGCATCAGCACCAGCCCCGGCATCATCCAGCCGACGCTTTTCTCGATGCCTTTTTGTACGCCCTTGCCGACAATACACATCGTCGCCACGGTGACCAGCGTGCTCCAAAAGCCCAGATTCAGCGGGCTCTGGTTATTGGCCGAGAACACCGCCACCATGTCGTCCACGCTTGAGCCGCCCAGCCCGCCGGTGAGCATTTTCCACACGTAGGAAAACGACCAGCCGGCCACCACCACGTAAAATGACAGCACCATAAAGCCGCAGAGCATAGCCATCCAGCCCACCAGCGACCATGCCGACCCGCGGCCGGACTCCTTCACCACGCGGCGAATGGCGTCCACGGGACTCCCCCGCCCGCGTCGCCCCAGGGCGATTTCGGTCATCATCACCGGCACCCCCACAGCAAAAATACACGCCAGATACACCAGCACGAAGGCGCCGCCGCCAAACTCACCGGTGATGTAGGGGAACTTCCAGATATTACCCAGCCCGACCGCCGAGCCGGTCGCCGCCAGCAAAAAGCCCCAGCGGCCCAGCCACTGCGCGCGAGGTTGTTGTGAAGTTGTCATTGTCACCTCAATCCCATTTAGCCCGTTAACTCGCTATTGTAAGCAATTTTACGCGACGCGTATCGCTGCCGCATCCCCACACGTCCTGCGCATCATGGCATCATCTCTGGCAAACTGGTGTCAGACCACTCGCCATCAAGCAACCTATTAGCCATAAAGCGACATACGCCCAAGATAGCGACACCAACCGGCGAATGACAAAACCGTTCTTATAAACGACCGTTCTTATAAACGAAGGTATTACCAATGAGCGAGACACAGGTTCCCTGGAAGCAGACCATGCCCACCGCGCAGTTTTCCCTGATGCGCGACATTCTTGCCGCACCCAGCCCCGTGGGTCTGGAAGCCGCCATGACTTATGGCGTGCTCAAGCCGCAGTTTGAACGCTTCGCCCCCGACGGCTGGCACCTGCACCAGTTCAAGGGCAACGCCGGCGTCGTGCTCGACACCCACCCGGGCCGCGACGACATGTTCAAGCTGATGCTGATCGGCCATGCTGACAAGATCCGCATGCAGGTGCGCTCCATCGGCGACGACGGCAAGATCTGGATCAACACCGACTCCTTTTTGCCCACGGTGCTGATTGGCCACGAAGTCAAACTGTTCAGCGAAGACCCCAAGCAGCACGGCCAGTACCGCTGCCTTGAGGGCGGCACGGTGGAAGCGCTGGGGGCGATCCACTTCTCCGACCCAGCCATGCGCACCGGCGATAAAGGCCTCAAGAAAGAGCAGATCTATCTGGATCTGCAGATCCACGGCGAGAACAAAAAACAGCAGGTGGAAAACCTGGGCGTGCGCCCCGGCGACTCGATTATTTTCGACCGACCCATCCGCGCAGGCTTTAGCCCGGATACGTTTTACGGGGCCTATCTGGATAACGGCCTGGGCTGCTTTGTCACCGCCGAGATAGCCCGGCTGATCGCCGAGGCCGGCGGCACCGAGCAGGTCCGGGTGATGTTTGCCATCGCCAGCTACGAAGAAATCGGTCGCTTTGGCAGCCGGGTACTCGCCGGCGAACTAAAGCCCGACGCGCTGATTGGCGTCGACGTCAATCACGACTACGTGGCCGCCCCCGGCATTGGCGACAAGCGCATGCAGCCGCTGGAAATGGGCAAGGGCTTCACCATGTCGGTCGGCTCGATCGCCAGCGAGCAGCTCAACCGCGTGATTGCACAGGCGGCAGGCGAGCATGACATTCCCTTGCAGCGCGACATTGTCGGCGTGGATACCGGCACCGATGGCATGGCTGGTGTACTCGCCAGCGTTGACTGTGCGGCCACCTCTATCGGCTTTCCCATCCGCAACATGCACACCATCTCGGAAACCGGCAATACCCAGGACGTGCTCGCCGCGATTCACGCGCTGACCTACACCATTCAGGCGCTAGACAAAATCCCCAACCTTGAGCGTGAGTTTCTGGACAACCACCCGCGGCTCGATAACGCCACGCCGCTTGCCCATCAGGGCAGCGACAAGCCGGAAGGCGAAAAGTCATAGCCCTGAGAAAGAAGCCCTGAGAAAGAAGCCCCGAAAAAAAACCTGAAAAAAACCTGAAAAAAAGCCCTGCAGCAACGCTGCAGGGCTCGTCGTGGCGCCGGTTTAGAACCAGGCCATCAGCGCCTCGGCGGTGGCCGCGGAAGACGGCGGGTTCTGCCCGGTAATCAGCTGGCCATCAACGCGCACGTAAGACGCAAAATCCTCGGCTTTGCTGTAGTGGGCACCCTGCTGCACCAGCGCGTCTTCCACCAGCTGCGGCACCACGTCGGTCAGGCCCACGGCGTCTTCTTCGCCGTTGGTAAAGCCGGTGACCTCGCGGTTTTTCACCAGCGGCTCGCCGTCAGCGTCCCGCGCATGAACCAGCACGATCGGCGCATGGCATACGCTTGCGACCGGTTTTCCCTGGGCCATAAAGGCTTCAATCAGACGGCGGGAATCGACGTCATTAGCCAGGTCCCACAGCGGGCCGTGGCCGCCGGGGTAAAACACCCCGTCAAAATCGTCCGCCTGCATGTCGGCCAAACGGTGCGTTGCGCCAAGCGCTGCCTGCGCCTGCTTATCCTGCTTGAAGCGTCGCGTGGCATCCGTCTGGCCATCTTCAGCGTCACTGGCCGGGTCGAGCGGCGGCTGGCCGCCGGCCGGCGAAGCCAGCGTTATCTCGGCCCCGGCGTGTTGAAACACATAGTAAGGTGCCGCCAGCTCTTCCAGCCAGAAACCGGTTTTCTTGCCCGTGTCACCCAGCTGATCGTGAGACGTCAGCACGATTAAAATACGTTGACTCATCATGTTCTCCTGCGCAGTTGCCTGAATACGCTTCTGAATACACGTCTAAATACGCTTCTGAACGTTCGCCTACACCCGTTCCGGGCGGCTGGCTAAAGAGGTCGCGTGGTTTTCAACGTAGGCGGCAAGGCGTTGGGCAAAATCACCGACAAACTCTTCCACGCTGTCTTCGGTGATCTCGCCGGTGGGGGTAATCAGCGTATTGGGCTTGAAGCTTAAGTAGACTTCTCCCGGCATCACGTACGCGCCCTGAATGGCCAGGATCTGGCGCAGATGCTGCTGTGCCAGTGCGGTTCCCAGCGCACCGGGTGAAGTACCCGCCATGCCGATCGGCTTATCACGCCAGACGTTGTCGTCCACTGGCTTGGAGCCCCAGTCGATGGCGTTTTTCAACACCGCTGAAATCGAGCGGTTGTACTCGGGCGTTACCATGCACACGCCATCAGCGCGCTTGATGGCCGCCGTAAAGGCCGTCACCGACTCAGGGCGCTGACCTTCCAGGTCACCGTTATAAAACGGCATGCTGCCTATATCCACCCACTCGAAAGCGATCGTTTCCGGCGAGAGTTTCTCGACCGCTCGCGCCAGCCGCGCATTAAGCGAGCCTTCGCGCAAACTTCCCACCAGCATGGCGATAGTCGTTTTCGACATGATACGTGCACCTCGTTTAGCTTATGTGTAACCACGGACTTATTAGCCAGCTTACTGACGCCGTACAACAGGTACGGTAAACGAGGGCGGTCTCAAGTTCCAAATGCAACGCTGATAAAAGTACAGCGACCCCGCAGGCGAAAAGCCCGTTAAAGGGTCATGTAAGGCGTCGCCTCATGGTCGCTGAAGGTATATACGCTGTAGGGCTCCTGCTTGGCCCCCGGCATCCCCGGCGTGCCGATGGGCATACCGGCAAGGCCGATACCCGCCGCGTCCGGCGTGTCCGCGAAAAAGGCCTCAAGGGCGGCCAGCGGCACGTGGCCTTCAATCCAGTAATCACCGACTTTTACCGTATGGCAGGATCCCATGCCGTAGGGGACGCCGGCCTGGCGCTTGACGCGGCCCATCTCGACGTCGCTGACCACGGTCACGTCAACGCCCTGCTCTTCCAGATGGCGGGCGTAGCCGTCGCAGCACATGCATTGAGGATTCTTGTACAGCGTCGCCGTTTCCGGCAGCGCGGCTTGAGCCGCGGTAGCGCCCAGCGTGGTTAGTCCGGCCAGAAGCAGCGGTGTGAATGCGCGTCGCATGGCGTATCTCCCTAATAATGCTTTTATCGGCCCAGCGCCGTTGACTCTGTGGCGAGCGGCGCCGAGATGACTGTCCTGATGGAGCTTACAACCTGCGGGCTACCCGCAGGTCAAGCATCATCATTCCGGCTGGCCCAGCTTAGATTATCGGCTTGGTAGGTACGAATACGTTTGCGGTGAGGGCATATAGGCGCCTGCTTTGAACACAGGCGCCTGGCTACCAATATAAATCGTTATAAGTCTTCCGTACGAGGCAGCTCACCCACAGCGGCCTTCTGAACGTCTTCCTGTCTCAGCCCGCGGTAAAGGCCGATCATCATGATAAACGCCAGGATAAAGATGGGCAGGCCAATCACGGTAATCACCTGCTGCAGCGCCAACAGGCCGGTGTCGCCCGCCAGTACGATCAGCATGGCGGCCAGCACCCCTTCCGAGATGCCCCAGAACAGACGCTGACGAACCGGGCCGGGATCCGGTGTGCCGGTACAAAGCATATCGACCACCAGCGAGGCCGAGTCCGACGACGTGGCAAAGAAGATGGCGACGATCAGCACCGCCAGACCCTGGATGATGGTGGCGAAGGGGAAGTGATCAAAGAAGGCAAACATGGCCAGCGGAACACTGTCCGCCACGGCGGCAGAAAGCGCACCGGCCTGCTCGCCCAGAGCGGCACGGGCATCCGCACCGATACCGTCAATCTCCATCGCCGACCAGCCAAAAATGGAAAACCAGACCAGCGTAAAGATTGATGGTGCAAACAGCACGCCCAGCACAAACTCACGAATGGTGCGACCACGAGAAATACGCGCCACGAAAATCCCGATGAACGGCGACCAGGTGACGGTCCAGGCCCAATAGAACACGGTCCAGTCGCCCTGCCAGCCCCAACTGCCGCTTTCCTGCTGATACTGCGCCAGCGTATCGTTCCAGAACGCCATCGGCACAATGTTGGAGATATACAGCCCGAAGGTCTCGATGGTGGCACGCAGCAAGAACACCGTGGAGCCGGTGAACAACACGAACAGCATGAGCCCGACGGCCATGGCAATGTTGACGTTGGACAACAGCTTAATGCCGGCGTCCAGCCCGGCAACAATCGACCCCACCGCCACCGTAGTCAGAAGCGCAATGATGACGACCTTGGGCATTACCGCATCAGGAATATCGAACAGCTCGTTCAGCCCAGCGTTGATCTGCTGGGTACCCAGGCCGATGGAAACGGCCACCCCGAACAGCGTGCCGAGCACGGCAAAAACATCCAGCGTCTTGCCCAGCGGGCCGTAGATACGGTCGCCAATCAGGGGATAAAACACCGAGCTGTAGCGCATCGGCAGCTTATAGCGGTAAATAAAATAGGCAAACGCGAGCCCGGGCAACGTAAAGATCGCCCAGGTGTGTAAACCCAGATGATAGATAGCAAAGCCGATGGCGTCATCGGCGGCCGCCACGGTAAAGGCGTCTACGTCCGGACGCGGCGGGTTGGAAAAATGCGACACGGGTTCCGCCACGCCCCAGAACATCAGTACGGTACCGATACCCCCGGCAAACAGCATGGTAAACCACGAAATATTACCGTAATCCGGTTTGGCGTCGTTGCCGCCCAGCCGGATGGCGCCGTAACGGCTCATTGCCACCCACAGCAGGAACACCACCCAGCTGGTCACGCCGAAGATGAAAAACCAGCCAAGGTTGGTCACGATCCAGAGACGCCCGGCCCCAAAAGCCTTCTCAATGGCTTCGGGAATTAACAGCAAGGTGATGAGAAAGACCACCATGATGCCGGCTGATACAAAAAAAATCGTAGGGTCAGTCTTCAATCCCAGCTTGCGTGCAAGTTTCTCCATCATTATTTTCCTTATCGTAGAGAGAACGAACGCACCATCACGCTGCCAAACGCTGGCACCACGGCCAACACAAGCGGCGGTTCCTGCCTATGTAGACCAGCCTAGAACCCAATCCGTCGGGCGTCGAATGTACGCATCAGATAAATGTCCGGCGCTAAAATGCCGCACGCCATTGTTCCTGCAGCAGGCTGGTCGTAAAATTACCCTATGAAACTATCTCGTCCCTTCATGTTCTTGCTGGTTATCCCCGTGATGGCAAGTGCCGCACTTGGCGCACTGATCTTTGGTAGTGATGCCATGTCGGATAGCGGCGTTGACGCTGATATTCAACGGGCGCTGGCCGATCAAATACCCGCCTCCCGCCTGTTCGAGCTGAGAAACCTGCAAGAAGTACAGTACGGTTACGGCATTTGCGGCTCTTACCGTGCGATAGGTGCGGATGACGGCTATGCGTCGTTTTTCTACGATACGATCAACCACAAGATTGTGCGTGACGTGAACGCCCAGGCCTTTACCTCGAACTGCAGCCTGTCGGCTATCTGCCGAGATACCCAGTAAACGCTGCCGCCACGTACGGACGCCCACCCCTCAGGTACACGACATATGCTGACGCTAAAACGCACGCTCTTCTGGAGCCTCTCCACCCTGCTACTTTCCACCGGTAGCGCCGTCGCTGCTGACCTGGAGGTGACCGACGCAAGGCTGCGGCTGTTACCCGGTGATCTTCCGGGCGCCGGCTATTTCACCCTGCACAACAGGGGCGATTCTGCCGTGACCCTGACGGGCGCCGGCAGCGAGGCGTTCAGTAAGGTCATGATGCACGTCAGCACCGAAGAAGACGGCATGGCGAAGATGCACAGGGTGGAAAGAGTCGATATCGACCCGGGGGAGGATTTTACCTTCGCGCCCAAAGGGCATCATTTGATGTTCATGCAGCGCACGAAAGCGCTGGCGGTGGGTGACAGCGTGGACGTTACGTTTACGTTCAAAGCGCACGACCCGCTACCCGTGACGTTTGATGTCGTCTCACCGGCCGCCCAGTAAGCCGCATCGGGGGATTTGGCTATGTTCCATCTGACCATGTTCAACGTAACTATGCTCAAGCGGCTTTTTCCGTTACTCGCCGTGCTCGCCGTTTCACTCTGGCTTGCCGGCTGCAGCGATGAGCGCTGGCGCACCACCGATATTGCCGAGCGGGTACCGCCGCTGGATATTGCGCTGACCGATGAAAACGGCCAGGCCGTGGATGAAAGCGACTATCTCGGCAAGCCGGCGCTGGTTTTCTTTGGCTACACCCACTGCCCGGATATCTGCCCGACGATCCTTGCACACTTGGCCTCCGTCACCCGCCAGCTCGATGAAAGCGTGCGCAATGACCTGCAGGTGCTGTTTATTTCGGTTGATCCAGGCCGAGACAGCCCCCGCGTGCTCAAGGAATACACCGACGCCTTTGGTCCCCAGTTCATCGGGCTGACGGGCAGCAAAGCGGAGGTTGACGCCGTGACCAATCGCTACCGCGTGAACTATAGCTACGGCGACAAGGATGCCAGCGGCAACTACGCCGTGACCCACTCAAGCGCCGTGCTCGCCTTTGACCGCGAGGGCGAGCCGGGCTTTCTCACCCGCGACACGGATTCCGACGCCGCGCTTATTTCGGATCTCGAAAAAATCCTGCAGTAAGCATCTTCACACCAGCTTGAACGGCTCGATATCGCGGAAAATGCCGGTTTTGGTCATGTCGCGGCGCAGGGTAAACGCCTCGGACGCTGCGACCGGATCCACCTGATCCAGCGCATCAAAGTGAATACGCTCCCAGCGCTCGCGGGTCACCTTGATGCTGTACAGATACTGATCGCGCACGTCGCCGGTCGCCGCATCCACCACTTGGCGATAGCCGGAAATACGCGCCTCCTGCACCGCCGGCAGACGGGCGAATACCGCCCCCAGCACGCGAAAGGCAAGGCCGTGAACGTGATCGCGATACAGCTTGCGTTGGCGCGTTACGCTGATTTTTTTGGGCGTGAGTTTCAGCCGTTTGGCGGGCATCGTCCATTCGCGGTCGGGCATTTCGTCTTCGTCGGGCAGGTCGATATCCACCGCGATGGTGCGCTCGTCCGCGCCGAGGTCAAAATCCATCACCGTTTCACGCGGCCATGCTATTTCAGCCAGACGTTCGTGCAGGGTTTGCGCCATGGCCTCCAAATCATCCCAGACGCCCTGCGCTTCGCGCTGCTCCCGGGAAAATTCGTCAGCATCAAACTTGGCCTTGCGCCACTCCCACTGGCGATAGCCTTCATCAAACGCGGCGCGGCGCCGGACGTTTGCCTGCTCTAAACGCCGTTTGGCCGGCGGCCAGAGCCAGTGCCACAGCGCCGGTGAACGTGGCGCTGGAGCAGCAGGCGGCGGATCGGTAAACGGCTGCGGCGTATAGCCGGCAACCGCCGGCACGGGCGTATCGTGGTGCAGCTCGCCCAGGCACGCCAACTCCGCATTGCGCCACTCACACAGCGCTTGCAGCTGCTGATGTATGGCGTCTTCGCCGTGGCGGCGAACGGCGCGGGCATCAGCATCGCCCACCGGCCTACCATCAGCGTAAAAGTAGCTGACGTAGCCCTGCTCATCGATGGTCAGCTCAAGATCAAGGGTTTCACCCGCACGCGGATGCGCCTCAGGGCCCGGGACAGCAACACTGACACCGCGTTGGCTCCGGTTTAACCGCACGCCCGGCGCAAGCGTAATACGATGCTGAAAACGACAGGCCATAGCCACCTCCTTGAATGCTGCTATAAACGTTCCGGCTATTGCTGCAAGTGCTTCCGGCTACTCTGATCCTTGACCGCGACCACCAGTGCCGCGCCTATCACCAAACCGATTAACCCGAACCCGCTGGCCACGGCGATCGGCCACGACGTCACGCTCAACAAGGCAAAGACGGCTGCCGTGACGATGGCAATGCCCACCGAGGTGCCAATCCGCTGGCCGGTCTGCATAATGGCGCCCGAACTGCCCGCATAGGCCAGCGGCACCTCAGCCAGAGTGAGCGTCTGATTGGGACTAATAACGGCCCCTTGCGCCAACCCGATAAGCACCAGAGACGGCATCAGCCACCATACGCTGAGATAGCCGTTCGCTTGCAGCAGAATAACCGTAATACACAGCCCAAGCCCAGCCACGGCGCAGCACAGTCCGCCAATCACGACTTTGCGGCCATATATTGCGACCCGTCGACCGGCCCAGTTGGCCGCCAGCGCCGAGACAAACGCCGATGGAATGCCCACCATCCCGGCTTCCAGCGCAGATTTACCCACGCCCTGCTGCATATACAGCGCCACCAGCACCCAGATGCTGGTCATGCCCATGAAATACAGCGTCATGATCAGCGTGCCGTAGCTGAAGCTTTGGGTCGAGAAGATATTCAGGTCCACCATCGGACTGCGCCCCAGCCGCGCGTAGCGCCGTTCCCACCACACCCAGGCAACCACCAGCGCGATGCCCGCCGGCAGCCATAGCCAGTTGAGCGCCGAAGCCTGGAATTCCATAAACGGAAACAGGATGGCAAACACCGCCAGCCCCAGCAGCACCGAGCCCACTGGGTCCAGCGCGCGCAGCATATGTAACACGCAATGCGAAACGCTGGTGGCGCCTTTCGATTCGCGGTGGAACAGTGGCCTGGGGAACCAGGCAAACGCCATAATGAGGGTAGCAATACCGATCGGCACGTTGACCAGAAACGTCAGCCGCCAGCCAAGTTCGATACCGCCAAACTGGATCAACAGCCCACCAAGCACGGGGCCAATCCCTACCGATACGCCCACGGCGCTGCCAAAATAGCCGAATGCCCGCCCGCGCTCGCCGCCGCGAAAGTACTGCTGGATCATGCCCACGCCCTGCGGGTTCAAAAGCCCCGAGCCGACCCCCTGAATAAATCGGGCGACGTTGAGCGAAGTGGCATTGGGTGCAAACCCGGAAGCCACCGACGCCACCGTAAACACCGCCACGCCGATGATAAAAATGCCCCCACGTCCCATGATATCGCCGGCACGACCGGCCGCGACCAGCACCACGCCAAAGGTCAGCGCATAGCCGGAAAGCACCCACTGCAGATCTGACTGCGACGCGCCCAAGCCTTCCTGTATCGCCGGCAGCGCCACGTTGACAATGCTCACGCTGATTAACGACATGGAAATCGCCGCCAACAGCACCACTAAAATGCGCCAGCGCACCGGATCTCCCGTAACGTCATCGTCCGCCCTGTTTGAATCAGTCTGCCTCTGCACGGATCACCATCCCCGTTTATCCCGGCAGATTCACCGGATCGTGTGCCCAACAGCAAAAAACGGAGAGCACACCGGCATTCGCGGCGCCTCTCCGTACCGTTCAAAAGCCTAACCTTGAGGGGTGTTGGCTGCAACGCCGTTGGTTTGGTGCGAATACCTGGCCACCATATCGCGGCAGCAGCATTACCGCCGATGTGCTACACCGTATAGGGACGCAATGCGCGTACACATAAATCGCCCCACGGAGGATTATCCCTTGATCGGCGAACGTGATGTTCTTGTCATCCATGATGAACGCATGCTGGCGCACCAGCCGGATGCTCAGGCACCCTTTCAACCCGGCAAGCTAGACAGCCGGATACAAACCATGCTCGGCGGGCTTTTTGATGGAGCCACCACCAAATGGAGCTATCCGGAACATCCGGGAAGGCTCTTGGCTATTACCGATTTATTGACGCTTGAGCCCGTGCCGGGGGTTCGCTACGAGACCGCAAGCGCTGCCACGCAGGAGCAGTTGGGCCGAGTGCATGCCACGTCGTACCTGGAGAATATCTATGCGCTGCGCGGCAAACAAACCTGGTTAGACGTTGATACAACGGCGGTGTCTTCTGGCAGCGTCGACGCCGCCGAAGTCGCGGCGGGGGCGGCAATTGCCGCCGTTGACGCCGTTGTCACCGGGCGTGCCGGTAGCGCTTTCGCCCTGTGCCGGCCACCGGGCCATCATGCCGGCTCGGTCAGGGCGCGGGGATTTTGCCTGTTCAACAACGTCGCCGTGGCGGCGGCACATGCGCATACCGTGCTGGGCTGCGAGCGCGTTCTGATCATTGATTGGGACGTTCACCACGGCAACGGGACGCAGGATATATTCTGGACGTCACCGCATGTGCTGTTCTTTGATACCCATCGCGCCGCCCCTTTTTATCCGGGCACCGGCAACAAGGAAGAAATCGGCGAAGGACTGGGTGAAGGGCTAACGGTTAACATCCCGCTACCCGCCGGCTGTGGCGACCTCGCTCTGGTGCAGGCCTACCGTGAAATACTGGTACCCGCCGTGGCGTGGTTCCAACCGGATGTGATCCTGGTTTCGGCGGGGTTCGACATGCACCGCCTCGACTTGTGTATGAATCTCAGCTTCAACGGCTTTGGCATGCTGACCCGTATCGTCCAGGAGCTGGCTGACCAGCACTGCGGCGGGCGCCTTGTCATGGTGCTGGAAGGTGGCTACCAACTGGAATCTCTATCACGAGGCGTACGCACGGTGCTTGAAGTTCTCGCCGGTGGCTCCGCGCAGGAAAGCGAAGAACCCGGCATGCACGACGTTCAAGAGCTGATTGCCTTCCATAAAGAGGCATTCAAGTAAGCTTCTTATTTTAAGCAACTTCATGATTAGCAAAACAAAAAACATAAGCTGTTGGCAGAGCGCAGCAGCCGTGGACTCGCCTTGGCGTCGTTTTCGCATGGTGTTACGAGCAGCTTCGCCCGATACGACCGGCGTCATGCCACAAAAAAAAAGCAACGTCACTATTACGCCACATTACTCCATATCTTTCTCTTTCTTCTCCTTCTTCATATCATTCATTTTTTTATCGGTGTCTTTCATTCTTTTTTCATTTTCCTGATCTCTCTTTGTTTTATAGTCCGGCTTGTTCTTTAGCTCTTTTTCTCCAAGGGAAGTGGTTACTGCATAATTTTCGTTATCGTCACCCATTGTGATGTCGACAGAGTCCCACGGAAGTGCCACGTGCTTTTCTCCCATGCCTAAAAAACCACCGACCGTCACGATAATCCCCGCGACCTTGCCATTCTTGTCCATCACAATATCGGTAATAGAGCCAATTTCCTCATCGGAATCATTGACGATATTGCTGTCAATAAGCTGCTTGGAAAGAATTTGTCCCTTTTTCTGCTTTTCCATGGCTTCTACATCAGCGCCAGCACTGTTCTTTTTGGCTTCCGTCTGCTTTTGATCCATGCTGTCGCTCTTGGTTTGTGTCTTGGCACCCTCATCCTGGGCAAACGCCATGCCTGACATGAGTAGGCCGCCTAATAAACACGCCTGATATTTCCTCATCTCCCTCACCTCCATTAAGGTTTTTATAGACTGTAAAGGAATAAGCCGCCATTTCAGTAGCGAAAAACGCTAGCCACTGTCGATAGCACACCAAACCTTCACTCAAAAAGCGTAGCCTATATTATAATTTATACTCTCCCTTTATCTTATGAGATTGCCATATCATAAATGTGGAGTAAAACTCTACTACGGCATTGGCCTAGCATCAGTTTGGAATAGAAAAGTGTATCAATAAAGTAACACGGTGCTCTCAAGTTTCAAGTGCACCACTATTGCAGTGTAGAAAAGCCCGCGACCAATTCCTTGAGCGCCCCGGTATAGACTTCCAGCGGCATTTGCCCGTCCAGTGTCTTGCGATACCCTGTGTTTTAGGTGGTACCCAGCTCCTGGCTGTAGAGCGAGAGATCGGTACTTTCAGCGCTCCAACAGGCAACCATCCCAAGCAACTTTCCATCGGGGCGCAGACTAGGTTCTGTCTGAAAAGTCGACCCTCATACATCGTTCGATGCAGGCCAGCGTGACCATCGCTCTGTAACTGCTGGCAAGCTTGTCGTAGCGAGTATTCAGCCGACGCTTTTCCTTGAGCCAGCCAAACAGACGCTCTACCACGTTGCGCTGACGGTATTTGGGTCTATCGAACTGATGCGGCAGGCATGGCCTCGGGCGTCGATGCATGCGCCGTCTGGGGATGATCGGGCGCATACCGTAACGTGTGCAGTAATGTCGTAATGCATCGCTGTCGTAGCCCTTGTCCGCCACAAGATAGCGGCTGCGCTTGCGAGGACGCCCCGCACGCCCCGGCAATCGAACCTTCTCCAGTAGCTCCGTTAAGTAGGTCGAATCCGCGCGCTGGCCTGCAGACAAAGAAAATGTGATGGGAACGCCCTGGCTGTCACACAGCAGGTGGATCTTCGTGGTCAACCCGCCACGACTGCGGCCGAGTGCATGATCCAGCGGTTCTATTGACCCCCCTTTTTGCCGGCACCGCTGGCCGACCGGGTTGCTCTGATGGACGTCGAATCCACCATCCAAGTATTGAGGTCCATATAGCCATCTTCACGCAGACGCAGATGTAGGCGGGACAGAATGTGGTCGAACGTGCCGTCATCACGCCACTGTCGGAAGCGCTGATAGACGGTTTTCCACGGACCATAACGCTCCGGCAGGTCGCGCCACTGTGCCCCGGCGCAGAGAATCCACAGAATGCCGTTGAGCATCTGGCGATCATCCCGGCGTGGGCGTCCCATAGCCTGCGGCGGAGAAACAATATCTTCGATCACTTGCCAGCGCTGATCGGAAAGTTCGTAACGGCCTGCCATAGCGGTCTCCTGCTCAATTAACAGGGACAGCATAACAGCAATGACTTTTCAGACAGAACCTAGACATGGTTGTTGGTGTGTCAGCCGCGCCCGACATCCGGCAAGACGCGCGTCATATGGCTTATTCTGCTTCATGATATGGCGATCCAGTTCACAGGCAAAAATGCTGGATGAACGTCTCAGCTGTCGAGATGCAGTTCAGGTGGGCCGGATGTTGCACTTGTGCATTGAGACCGCCTATTTACCCCTGTCTCATAAAAGTATGAAACGTTAAATCTCGAAATTCGCGGTCAAGTTGAAACACACCGAGCACCGTTACCAGCAGCAGGGATAGAGCGTAACCGTACCCGTAATACTCGGGTCCCATGAGCTGACTGACAAACGTCAACGCAAAGTTGGTCGTGCAAAAAAGCACACAAAGCCAGAGGGCAGGCCCTAGCCTGTCAAGATAAAAGAGCACGTTCAGCACTGCCATAAAGAGCACCCCGCCTAATTCACCGGGCTGAGACAGAAAAGAAGATGGCGAGCAGTTTCTCTTGTAGAATCAATATGTTCCTAACCGAACTTGACTCAAGAGGACCACTCGCCATGGGTGAAAGCCTATCCCCCTGGACCCCGTCATGCAACGGGTCCATCCGCGTCGAGCTCAGCGGCCATCGCACCACCAGCGACAGCGGTGCTTTGCTGTTGCGTGAAGCCCTCGACAACAGCGGCATGATCGATGCGCTGGACGACCATCTGGTCGATCATCGCGACCCGGATCGCGTCCGCCACTCGTTAGCCAGCCAGCTGCGTACCCTGGTGCTGCAGCGTTCGATGGGCTGGATCGACCTCAGCGATACCGACACGCTCCGCCGTGACCCGCTCTGGCAGCTAGCCTGCAGTGATGCCCGCGGGACAACGCCGTTGGCTCAGGACCGGCCATCTCAAGCGACGCTGTCGCGGCTGCTGACGTGCCTGGGCCGCGACGACAATATCGATACCGTGCATGAGGGCCTGCTGCGGCTGGCGGTCTGGCGACTGACCTCGCTGGACGGCGGCGAACGCCCCGAGCATCTGACGCTGGACATCGACGGCTTGCCGATCGACGTTCACGGCCACCAGGGCGGTTCGGCGTTTCATGGACTTTACGGGGCCAGAATCTACTCGCCTTTGGTGGCCTCGCTGGCAGAGACCGGCGACATGGTGGGCGGCCTGCTGCGTGAAGGTAACGCCGGCCCAGCCGAGAATGCCGATACCTGGATCCCACATCTGGTGCGGCGACTCAACGAGAGCACCGGGGCCAAGGTCAAGGTGCGCATCGACGCCGGCTTCACCGACAACGACACGCTTGAGGCGCTGGAAGATCGCGACATCGAGTATCTGGGCCGGTTGCGCAGTCATACGGGCCTGCAGACACTGGCAGCGCCACATCTGAAGCGGCCACGCGGCCGGCCCCCCGAGCAACCTCGGGAATGGTGCCATGACCTGGCGTACCAAGCCGGTACCTGGCCGGCGCCGCGGCGCGTGGTGCTGGTGGTACAAGAGCGGCCCGATGATCTGCTGCTGCATGCCTTCTTTTTGGTCACCAATCTCGGCAAGTTCGACTGGCCGCCGGAAAAGGTCCTGGCGCTTTATCGCAAGCGCGGCAGCGCCGAAGCCCACATGGGCGAGGTGAAGTCGTCGCTCGATATGCATCTCTCCTCGACTGATCGCGGTGTCTCCACCGTCCAGGACGTCATGGCCCGCAACGAGGTAAACCTGCTGCTGACTCTCTGCGCTTATCAGGTGCTACACGGGCTGCGTTGCCTGTTGGAACGACAGACCCGGCAGGGCTGGAGCCTGAAGCGGATGCGCGAGCAGGTGCTCAAGGTGGCCGCCACGCTGACAGTGCACGCCCGGCGTATCACCGTGCACCTCGGCGATGCCGCCGACAAATGGTGGCCATCCTTACTGAAGGGGTTGCCGCGGCTGACGGCATTGACCTGACACGTCGCATTACTCAGCCTTTTCCAGCAGACAAAACGGCCACTATGGAGGCCGACGACCACGGCTGCGCCGTCACTCGAAACCAATGAACTTCAGTTATAAATATCACGGCATTGATACGATAAAGCTATGTGCTAATCGGCTACTCAGCGACCGTATGACATAAAAGCCGGTCGGTCCCGGTCACCACGGGACGTAAAACGCTCGTTCGGCGTCCTGATGAATAAGGCGGGCACCTGAATGCCCACAGCAACCACCAGGACGCTGAACATCGGCAAATACCAGCTTGAAAAGCCCATGAACGCCAACACTTGCGCCCCTGCCAAAAGCAGCACGAGCACCGTCAGCCCCTGAATTTTCAGAATATCGTAAATGCCGCGTCTGACGCTGATTCTCATGGCTTTTCGCCAGGAATCGATGTCTTCCAGCGAATGTCCGTTACGGATGGCACGGTCAAATTCGCTGCAGTTCTCGGCAAAATCCGTTTCTATACGCATCAGAAAAACAGCCATTCCCGGTATGATTGACAAATACGCCAGAAAAAGCGGCAAATCGTAAAGCGGTGCAGCGCGAAGCGGCGGAATCACACTGATTGAAGTCGTCGGATTGAACCAGAACATCAATTTATCCGCCCATATTCCCAGGTTATAAAACAGCCCTATGCCCAGCAGTTGCAACCGCGTGCTATCTCGGGAGAAAAATGCCAGGGCCCATGACTTATCGCCCGGATACGTGCGGATAACCATTATCATAAGCAAGGAGACCAAAAGCATCTGCCCTACCACAAAGGCACTCAGCAGCCCGGTAATCCCGATATCCTGCCACCACAATCCAAGCGCCAGCGTTGCGCCATACCCCATCGCAAAAGCAAAAATAACGTGGTGATAATTCTTCACTCCGGCAACAAATACCGCCACATTCCAAAGATTACAGAGAATAACGAAGGCCATAATCATCAATATTTTATAGACAAGCGGAGCTTCATTCGCCCATATAAAAGCGACCGCGAGCGAAATGGTCAGGGCCAGGCCGGTCGTCAGCGTAATAAGACCGATAAGGTTGGGTAGCACCCGATCCGGCCTGTCAATGTACAGCTGATCGGCAATAAATCGGGTGAAAATCATCTGCAGCGGCCCGGTCACAATCAACGAAGACGCGACCAACCATGTCACGGAGACGAGAAAATCAGAAACAAACAGGGCAGACTGTTGCTGGCCAGCTGATACCAGAAGACCCAGCACCATGATGGCCACAATGGACATCACCCAGGGGCCGGAGCCAATCAACGCGGCGTAGCCATAGGCGCGTAAAAGTGCCAGGTAGCTGTTTTGTTTCAGCAGATGACGTAGTCCAAAACCTATACCGGCCATATTATTGGGCTCTTCGACGTTTCATGTGGATTTGGCCTGATCCAGCATGCTGCCCACAGGGCTGCCAATCAGGTAGATCATGGTGATGAAAGTGCTCTCGTTTCGGTAGCCGCGAGCGCGTGATCGGGCCGCTTGAAACAGGCTATTCATCCCTTCCAACCGTGCGTTGGTCAGGCCCGATAACCAGCGGCGGATAACGCGGTCGGTATGCCGTTCCAGGGTATTCAGCGCCTTATTCATCGGAGACAGCAGGCCCTTGCCAGCGATCGCCTCTCGGGCAAAATTGAGGAAGCGCGTGATTCGCCAGCGAGCCCCGCGAAGCGTGGGTGCCTGCTGAATCCAGCGCAGTTTCTCTTTGATGATCCAAGCGTCGGCCGTGGCGCTCTGGTCGGCCATCAGTTCCTGCAGCGCAGCGATTTGATTAGCCGTTAAGTTGCCGGCGTCGGCATTGCGCAAGACAGCCCAGCGTAAGTGCTTGGGGGGTTCCTGCTCGCGCCGCTCACGCTTTCTGACGTCATCAAGGGCGCGCGTGAAGATCTGCACGATATGAAACCAGTCGACGGTGACCTCGGCCTTGGGCAGGTGCTCTTCCACGCCTTTGAGGAAGGCTGGCGACATATCGCAGACCACTTCCTGAACGGCCTGAGGGTCGCCCTGATGTGCAGCCAAAAACTCGCTGAAGGCCTTGACGGTGGCCTTGCCACGGCCGGGTATCGCGAAGACAACCGGCTCGCTCTTGCGCTGCATATCCAGAAATACGGTGACGTAGCGATGGCCGCGCTTGGCGGCGGTTTCATCAAGCCCCACGGCCTTAACCTGAGAGAGGTCAAGTTGGTCGAGCATGCACCCGACATAGTGATGCACGATACGCCATAACCGCTTGTCGGTGATCTCTATCAGGCGAGCGGCGGCGAGCACCGGCATCTCCCTGACCAGAGCCATGGCGGCCTGCTCAAACAACAGGGTGAAATCGCTACCGGGGCGGGCCCAGGGGACCTCGATCCGCTTAATGCCGTGCGTGGGGCACTTGGTGCGCGGCACTCGCGCATGCAGATAGCAGTGATGTTGAAAGAAGTTCAGGTGCCGCCAGGTCTTGTCGGCAAAATCATGCGCCGGGCAAGCGTCACCACACTCGGGGCAAGGGTAAAGGCTGCCACGTTCTGCCTCGACGGTGAGGTTCAAGCGGTGAGGTGACACGGCGGTATCCAGGTGCTGCTCCTTGAGAATCCAGGGCGCTTCAAGGCCCAGGCCGAGGGTCAGAATCTTAGTGCCATCCATGTCATATTTCCTGTCGTTGTGGAGGCCATATTTTGGCCTAATTTAGGGGGCGAATTCCACACCTAACGACGAAGAGCCTATTATTGCGTCCTTTCCTGAGCGAAATCCGTCGCTGCTTCATCCTGCCTGGCACCATCACGATACAAGGCCTCATAGCGGCTGAGCATCAGAGCTTCAGAATACTGAGCCTCAACACGCTCAATGCCTACATCGCGCGCCTTTTGCCAACGGCTTTCAGAGAGCAAAAGCTCTGCCATGGCACCGGCGGTAGCTTCAGGGTTCGCAATTGGCACAACCCTGCCGGCTGCCTGTTCAGCGCTACCGTTACCCAGCACCATCTCTCGGCATGCCCCTACGTCCGTGGTTACAACGGGCACTCCCGAGGCCAGGGACTCCAGAATCACGAGCGGCTGCGCCTCGCTGATTGATGTCAGCACCACTAGTCGGGCTTGTGGCAGAATATCGTCAATCCGCTGGTAGCCCAGAAAGCGCAGCCGGTCACCCAGCATCAGCTGGTCGGCCAGATCATGGCATTCCCGCGAGTAACCCGGATCTTCTCCGTCAGGCCCGACAACCCAGGCTTCTGCTTCCGGTATGCGATAAAGCAGGTGTTTTACGGCTCGCAAGAAGGTTTTGATATCCTTGATCGGTGTTACTCGTCCCAGCAACACAACCACAGGACGCATATTAGCCGCCGTCATTTCGCGCAATGGACGGAAACGCTCGAGACGGATACCGTTGGGAATAAGGCAGGTTTTGCCAGGGTCCGCGCCATCTTTTATCTGACGCTGCTGATTGCCTTCGTAAAGCGTAGTCACTGACTCAGCGGCGCTATAGGTCATTCGCCCGAGGCTTTGAAAAAAGCGAATCCACAAATCACGAAGATAGCCGGTATCGGCACTAAAACCATGGCTTAACGGGTCTTTGGGCGTATGAATCCAGTCTGCTTCAAGCAGGTCGATATGGCGCTCTTTGGTATAGATACCATGTTCACTGACAAGCAACGGCGTCCCGGTCAAATGATGCGCCATCGCCCCGAGAAAACCAGCGTATCCCGTCGAGGCCGCATGAAAACACCGCCCCCTGGGTAACTGGCCGGCTATCTCAGCCAGCGTAAAGACGGGCAGATGCATGTTTCTGATCGTCCAGAAATAATCCAGAAATGACGTTTTACTACAATTCGCTTCGTAGTTTCTGACGATTTCATTCCATGAAAGCTTTTCATGAAGGAAATTGTCCCTGTTCAGCGCGCCACCGTTACTCACCAAACGGACAACATCACCAAGGACATCGCCAGCGTGCACATCTTCATTACGCAACTGCTCATGAAGCTCGCGAGAACGAGCAAAAGCGGCGGGACATCCGCGTCGCCTGGAGCCTGCCAACACATCATGATCGGATCCATCCATCAAATAGTGAAGCTCAAGATGCACCAGGTTATCAGGGATATCGTATTTTATTTCCGCATAGTTTTCCTTGCGGCTACCGATAAACACCACGGCAAATCGCCAATCGGGGAGGCCTTTTATCAACTGCTCCACCCAGCCAGCAACGCCCCCCTGAACCATGGGGTAAGTCCCCTCAAGCAACAGGACAACGTCCGCTGGAGGATCATTTTTAGTTAACCGGGGGTAGTGCATTGCCAATACTCCAGGGGCCGACGAAGAACGGGGGGAAGGCTTTGTGATGCTGTAAGGTGCGCCAAGACTTTTTTCAAGCGTTTGATATCCCTGCACTTATAAGCAATTTCTGCCTCGAAGACATGCAGGCGAGCGGAGGCGAGGCCAAACTCGCGTGCCTTGGCAAGCCCGTAATCGGCATTTTCCAGATAACCTCGTTCAAGGGACAGCCGCGCGTAATATTTCCATCTTTCCGCACAGGGATAGACGGCAATCGCTTTCTCCTGGTAGCTAATCGCCTCATCCAGCATCGCCTCTCTCACCTTTCCCTGGGTCAGCTCCAGGTAAGCGTATTCCCCACACAGGCTGGCCAAGGCAACGTGGATATTGCCCAGCGGGTCACCTTCTTTTTCGAGACGTTTTCTCAGATGGCCAAGCTCGGTTTCCAGCCTTCGCTCCAGCCGATCCAACATCGAATACCCCAGCAAGCGAACTTCATCAGCATCATCCCCCACCCCGATGCGCATCAATGCCACAGCGCGACGAAGAGGCAAATGCTGGGCTTGCAGCAGTGCTTTCTGCCGCCGCCGGGGGTCGCTTGCTGACGTCAAGACACTGGCCAGCCCCTCGCGTAGCGCCTGGCTAGACAGAGCCGGCGGTTCAACTTCCTGATTCATCAGGCCCGGGAGTGAATAAGACGTGTAACGTGCCGCGCTGTCATCGCGAGGCATAAAGGCCGTAGACAGGATAATAAGGGCAACGCCGGCACTGCCAACTATCGGCAAAGCGAGCATTACCAATACAACGCACAGAAACCGGCCATACAGTGCTTTTTCACGGAGACGCCCCCATCCGCAAACACTTATGGCCTGCAAGAAAGCACCTGCCACATAAACAAGGACAAGCGGCTCCGGATCGTTGCCGGCATACAATGGCCAATACGGCACAGCCTGTGGAAGAGATGCCGGGAAAAGCCACTGCCAGAACGCCAGGCATTGCAAGGCGCTACCAGTGAGATAAAGAAAAATACGGATCAACAGCTCAAAGGCTCGCATGCATTTCTTCCCCATCGACCAAGGCACGGAGTAACTCATCGGCTGTCGCCGTGCCATCCACCGCACGATAAAGCCAGTCGATACTCGTGGCTTCAGCATGGCTCTCAAGCGTTTGTTCGATAAGCGGCGCCATTCGCTCCTTGTAGGCCTGAATATCTTTCGCCGGCGACAGAGGCATCAGGAGAACGATCGTTGTAGTGCCGTCGCTTGCGGTCAGACACCAGGCCTGGTCGAGACCGCGCCGATGAGAGTCAATCAGCCAGAATACTTCAGGTATTTTGTCGTTCAACTCAGGTTGAAAAGTGACGCTGGCCAACAAGGACGAAAGACGCTCATGCTGCGCGTGCTTGACCCACTGACGGACAGAAGTCTTCAAATCCGGGCGGTTCTGATGCGCCATGCCCGTCAAGTCACCCAAGCGTGCTCCGATGACGGTCAACATGTGCATCTGGCTGTCACTGAAATCAATAAACGGCATGTCGATTACCACGATGACACCATGAAGCCGGCTATCCACGTCTACCAGAGGAATCACAGCCACGGGGCTGTTGGCATCTGCACTCAGCATATCGCGAAGTGAAATCAGCTTTTTGCTGCTTATGCTTTCCAGCAACATGGCATCCTGGAGCGACAGCTCACACTGTGCGCCCAGCCAGGCAACAGGCGGCTGCGGTCGCATTTGGTCATCGACCATGATCAGCGCAGCACGCTGAATACGGCTATGCTGGGCAATGAATAACAGCACTTCATTACCGACATCAGCCAAGCTTCCCCGGCGGGCCCCCAACCTCTCGCAGAACTGACGCTCGAGGTGAGTCAACGTATCCCGCAGCGCAAAGGGTGCCGCGGCCAGATGCTCGACCAGCTGATCATGGGACACACGCAGCACATGATAATGACGCAGAAAACTCTCCTGACGATGCGCCATCGCTTTATTCAGGACGTGCATCTGGCGCAGCTTTCGCCGCTGCTGAGCCGACAGTTCACCACACAAGACCGCGACCACACACAGCGCAATCACATGCCCGGCAAGCAGAATATCCGCATCCCACCTTGCCGTCTCCACATCATAGGTTGAAGCCCCAAGCAACAGAGCTTCAATGGCAACAGCCAAGAGCGCCAGCGACGTTCCGTAACGCACGCCTATCAATAACGGTGCCACCATGAGGAGCCAGGGGATTCCCTGCTCCATGAAAAGGGGATCCTCTGGGCTCAGCAAAAGCCCGAGGCCAGGAAACAGCAGGGCCAGCAACAATGTTTCAAGCAGGCGTCGCAAAAGACCTGGCATGCCGAGCGAAATATCATCGGGGCGGCGAACAGCACTACCATCCACGGCAATGGGATGATTGGCCTCGCCAATGCGGTAATCGACAGATTTCATGTCTACCTCAAGGCGTCAAGGGAAGGTCATCAACCAGATCGCTTAACAATTCCGCCCCAACGCCGTTCAACGTTGAGAAACCCCACCCGCTGCGCGCGCCACTGGCGCTCCAAAGCACTATGCCCGTATTGGCATTGCGAACCTGCAGGCTAACGGCCACTGCAGGCTCACCATCAAGCCCGGCTTTGTAGTGCCACTCGTCGATAGCACCGGTTACCACATACACAGCACCCTGCTTCTGAGCCCGGGACAAGGCAGCCTGTAGGTCGGCATCGTTATCCAACGCCAAGGGGTTCACCGGCCCGGAGCGCGGGATTTCATGCAAAGGAGACAAGCCACGCTGTTGTAGCAACGTCAATAGCGTTCCCGCCGCTCGCTCACCTGCCAAGGGTGTCTCGGAATGATTGGATAAAGACGCCATGGCCCAGCCGGCATCGCGGGCGATCGGCTCGCTTGACTCAAGTTGGTGAATGGAACTGCAGGCACCAAGCAGCAACGTCAGTAACAGAGGGAAAACGATACGCCAAGCAGCAAATTTCATATAAAAATCCTTTGGAAAAGTCATCTATCAGGGTTCAAGAAAAATCTGATACTGGATGCCGGCGCTCACGCGGGTCGTCGCGTCGGCTCCGGTGCCTTGGTCAATTGACGCGTCAATAGATATCTCGTCTCCGCCGAAGACTCGCGAACCCACGGCAACCGATGCGCTGCCGGCAAAATCACCGCTGGGCCATTGATGTCCCGCGCCGAACTCAAGCCGCCAGCGGGGTGATGCCACATCCGGATAAGCCTCCCCGGGCACGCCGCGCGACACGCTGATGCCTGCCCCCAGAAACGTGGTGTCATCGCTTATCAAATCTTCCGGCGTAGCATCTGTGGGTAACAAGGGTTGCAGCGCCCTGGGCATGTTGTCGTCTGCCTGCTGAGCGTCGTGACTGGCGAACAGGCTCAGCCCCACTCGTCGTGTGGCACCCTGTACCAGAGCGTGCTCCCACACGGACGCCACCCGCTGCCCATCGCCAATGTCATCACCGTCAAAACGATCTTTGAAGCGGCTCTTGCGGGTCTCCAGGATAAACCGGTCACGCCGGGTCGGCTGCCAGGAAAAGCCGAAGCTGAGCGAATCCTGCATGGCAAACAGACGTAAGTAGTCGTTGGTCATCGCAGGCTTCTGCCAATCGATACCGGCATTGACGCTAAAGCGGGAGGTGATATCCCGCTCATAGCTGACGCCGGCCTGTGGATGGCTTCCCGTATCGCTATTCACTGCGCCGATATTGGCCTGCGCCTTGCTGCGCGCGCCGTAATACGCCGCACCAACCTGTGCAAAACGCTCGTTATCGACCCCTTCGTCGATCACCGTAAGATCCAGGTCATCACCGTCAAGTTGACGCTCACCCAGCTCCAACTCAGTGCCCCAGCGTCCTCCTGTCCGGCTGATCGAGGCCTTGAACTCATTCATGGACAAATCTCCCAGCTCGCCGGATCTGGCGGAGACTCCTGCACGGTTGGGCATGCGCTTTCTCAGCGATGCCATGTCACTGCGCATATCCATCCCCGATGCCTGCAGGCCGGCAGCAACGTCGTATGCCTGCTTGCGCCGGCCAAGTTGCTGCAGGGCTGTCAGTCGATCCGCCGGGGTAAACGCGGCGGACGGTTCATCAAGAAGGCGAGCAATAGCCTCGTGATCATTCTGACGGATGGCCAGGTTCAAGGCATGAAAATCCGGCATCGGCAGGCCCGCTTCATCACGATATCGCACCAGATAGCGATATCGAGCGTCTTGCCCCATGCCTGAAAGGACGTTGAGCAGCTGCAATCCCGGCTCGACCGGTTCAGCTGCCAGCGCCGGCGTTCCAGTGACCAGGCGCTGATACCAGCTGGCAGAGGCCACCGCCCCTGTTTCGCCCAATGACCAGATAAGCGCATTCAGCTGTGCCGACAGCTCCCCTTCGGTCAAGTTGTGGTCAGGCTCCAGCTGACGCGCAAGAGTGGGCGCCTCGGTACGCAGAACATGGCGCCTTAGTTTACGCGCAACGCCTTCCCTTCCCGTCCGCGCAAAGTTTTCGGCACTTGAGACAAGCGTCGTCGGCGCCGGCCGGGGGCCAGACAGTGAACGCCGGAATAATAACGATGCCTTGTCTATCTCGCCCAAAGATTCCCAACCGCTGGCCATGGCAAGCGTCAGCTGCTGACTGTGGGCGGCAAGAGTACGGGCATCGTTCAATCGCTCACGCAGCTCTGGCCTGCCGAGCTGAGCCATCGCATATAGCTCACCGGAACGCAGGTTGACGCTGTCAGGCGCTACCTCAAGGCCCTGACGATACGCGTTCAGCGCTTCAATCGGCCTGGCTTGCTGCAGTTTGGTAGAGCCAAGAAAGCCCCAGTAGGTGGGCGAGTCGGCAAAGCGCTCCGGCGCCTGCTGTGCCAGGGCAAGCAGCCGGTGGGCAATATCGGGGCGCCCCTGATCCTGCGCAGCCTGAAAGGCAAAAATGATGGCCTCCTGATCCCGGTCCTCTCGCCACAGGTTTTCCGCCATTCTGGCCACCAGCGCAATATCCTGGTCAGCACGGGCTGCCTGAAGCAATCGCTGCGTCTCGGTATCAGTCAGCGGGCGACGACGGGACAGTTCTCGATAGGCTTCGACCACCTCATCCGTTTGCCCGATTACCCAGCCGAGTTCGCCGCGACGCGCAAGAGCTCCGGCGTCGTGCTCGGGCAGCGCCGCAATCGCCTCAGTCAAGCGCCATTGCCGACGCAACAGCCGGCTCTGCTCTTCACTCGCCTTGATCTGTCGCGCGCCGGGCGTGGCGGTCAGTCTCGCCCAGACCTGCCCGGAGGCTTTCAACTCACCAACCCACTCCAGCAGTGTCGCCAAACGCACCCTTAGCGGTACTGAAAGTCCGCTACGGGTCTGCCAGGAACGCAGCTTGTCGATTGCCGCGCCAGGCTTGCCCAGGTCGTTAAGCACATCAATCAGCTGGCCACGTCCAGCAGCGGTCAACGCACCTCCGGCATCCAGACGCTGCAGTGCCGACAGTGCCGCCTGGCGGTCATAGCTGAGCAGAGCCAGCTCCACCACCTGGCGATCCACGGCAGCGTCACCCGTTTGCCGGGCGAGCTTCTCCAGCGCCGCCAGCGCCTGTGCGCTGTTACCGGTCCAGCGCTGCACGTTGGCCAACTGTTCCAGATAACGGGTCTGCTGCGGCTGCAGGCGGCTCAGCGTCTGCAGGCTCCCGATCGCCAACCCGGGCTGGCCCACGGCCAGCGCGATAGCCGTGAAGCGCTCCAGGCTTTGCGGATTTTGACCGTCCAGGGCCAGAAGGCGCTCGCTCCACCTCAAGGCCTGATCCAGCGCATCGTTGGCAAGCGCGATGCGAATGCCAAGATCCAACAGCACCGGGTCATCCTGATACACCGCCAGATATTCTCGGGCATACGCGAGACTTCTTTCCCCCTCACTCTCTCCTTCACTCTGAATAGCCGCCGTTAGCGATTGCCGAGCCAGTTCGCGACGCTCATCATCCCCTGCATAAGCTGCTGCCATAAACCACTGAACAACGTGCATGGTGACATCGCGCTTGGTGTTGTCACTGGCAAGCCAGGCGCGATGCCATGCGGCGGCGGCGCGCTCGGGGAAACCCGCCTGCAGCCAGGCATGACCAGCCTGGCTCAGCCAGTATGGCCGGCGATCGTCATCACGGTTGGCCAATGCTTCAAAGCATTCCGCCGACCGCTCCGGTCGCTCCACTGCCAACCATCGCCCTGCCAGCGTCTCCAGGCGCGAAAGGCTCAGGGACCACGCCGCAACATTTGGCGTAACGTCTCCGATTCCCGACGATTCATGGATGTCCTGAAGCTGCTTATGAAAATCACGACGTCGTCTTTGGCTTGTCTCGCCGGTACCTGACAGCGCATTCATTGCCTGCCATTTCTGTTCCAGCAACCACCACTGCACCTCGGCATCCCTGACGTCTTGCAGGGGTGCCAGCGTACGGCCGGCGGCCTCAGGCTCCTGCAGCTCAAGCTGCAACCTTGCCAATTCAAGGCGCATATCCTGACGCTCGGGATTCGCCTTGACATGCGCTTGAGCAACGAGCAGTGCCGCATGCCTGTCGCCCGCGGTTTGCGGCTCATCCATGTCCAGAAAGCGCTTTGCCGGCTGAAACCCTATCAGGATCGCGACCAGCACCGTGACCAGCAGCGCCAGTACCCAGGGAGAAAGAAGGGTATCGCGATCAAGGCTCACAGCGCACCTCCAGATCGAAGGGCCCCGGGCCGCTGAACCGCAGCTCCATCCCATCACTTGTCATCACCCGGATTCCACCTGGGGAATCCACGCGACATCCCGCCACATTGGCAAGGTCGACTTTCAGATCGACCTGCTCTGCCGCCAGCGTCGCTGAAAATCCGCCTGCGGCTTTTCGCGCCCATGACACCAGACGGCCATTACTGTAAGACAGAGACGGAAGCTGCGACCTGTTTTGCTGCAGGTGTAACCTTTGTCTGGGAGCGCCACGCAGGGATACGTAGCGACCCGACGGTATCTCCCGCAAGCTGGCCACATCCGGGGATGCCGACATATCCGGCCAGCCAAGCGCATCAGAAAGTCGTAGCGTACGCGCCTCGGTCGCAGCCGTAATCTGCCACCCGCCATCCAGATGACGCGCTATGCCCAGTTCATACCACTGTTTGGCAATATTGCTCCAGGTGCTGACATGAACAGGCAATGTCTCCTGGGCCAGAACTCCCTCGTACACCTCTTTCAACGCATTGAGGGAGGCGGGATAGGCGGCACTGTAAAAATGGTAATAGATACTGATGGGCTTGAGGCGACGCGGACGATCCGTCAGCGCGTAAGTTTCCAGTACACGGCGGTACCCCCACTTCGGTGCCAGCATGTGATCGGTATAGACGTTTTCGTTGATCTGCGGCGCCAGTACCTGCAGGTAGGGTCCTGCCGGCCTTAACATGGGTGATACCTGAGTCAGTGAAGGATTGTCACGCGTGATATGCGTCTTGCCGCCGTTCAGGTTCGACAACCCCAGACGATCGGCGATGGCCAACGCCTGCTCGGGGGCAATGGCATCTCCGCTCCAGAGAACCGTCTTCACCTGTTTGCCCGGCGGTGACAGCTCACTGTTGATATAACGAGTCGAGCCTGCCACCTCGCGCTCCAGAGAGTACGTGTAACCATCAAGCTCCATGTTGAACGGAAAGCCGGCAGCGTTTCCTCCCTGCCCGGCCGGGTCGCCTTCCTCAAGCTTCAACCAGGCAAAGGGATGGCTATAGGTATGGGTCGCAATCTCGACCCAGGGCAGCGCGAAAATCTCCCGAGCAATCGGCTCCAGCTGACCCCGCAAGTCTTCCCTGAGGCCGCCGTTACCGAACTCCCCTTCCACCACGGAGACCGTCGTCGGTACCTGATAACGCGTCAGGATTTCATCCATCATCACCTGCCCGGTAAAGGGGGCTCCCGGCCACTCACCACGGCTGATGAAGGCATCACCGTCAATATGATTAAGCCAGAAACGTGCGCCGTTCTCCGTCGTTGCATCCGGCACGGGAAACGGCGGTAAATCCAGGCTTTCGGCAACAAAGGCAAAGGGATCAAGAATCCAGCGCTGCTGCTCATCTCCGACGCTCTGGATGAGCCAGGGATACAGAGCAACCCCTCCCCACGGCCCCGTTATCACCGGGGACAGCGTGTTGCCTTGGCTATCGGTCAGCCTCAGATGTTCAATGTTGTCCTGACGAAGGGAACGAAACCCTTCGGCACTGGATCCCGGTCCAGGTAGCGGCCCTTCAAACCCGAGCATGTCATCATGATCGTCAATACGTATCTGACCGGGTTCCAGGGCATTTGCGCTCGCCAAGCCGGCCAGATCCCCGAGCGGGCCGGCGAAGTTGGTGGCGGCATACCCCATTACCATCAATTTGCTACCCGCCTCGGCCTGCTCAACCAGCCAGGAAGTCAGTTTTTCAGCATGGTCTGTCGGGCCCTGGAACCAGGTAACGATGCCGGCATATCGTCCGTTTGCCAGCCCGGGAGGATACGGCCCCTGAACGTCCTGATATTCCACGGCCAGGCCCAGGTACTCCAGCACCACGGCCAGATAGCGAAAGGCATCGTGATTTGCTATATCCTGGTCTTCGGTCGCTTCCTTGTCGTAGATCAACAGAACACGACGCGGAATTGGCTCAATCAACCCTACCCCTATTTGATCCAGTCCGGGCGTCGTTACCCAGGGAACGAAGCCCGCATCGTGGATTCGCCGTGCGGTACGCCGTGCAAGCTCACGGTCATGTGGCTGCACATAGTCAATCGCGATGGCTGGCAAGCCGTAGGCTTTAACCCCGCCTTATTCATCAGGACGCCGAACGAGCGTTTTACGTCCCGTGGTGACCGGGACCGACCGGCTTTTATGTCATACGGTCGCTGAGTAGCCGATTAGCACATAGCTTTATCGTATCAATGCCGTGATATTTATAACTGAAGTTCATTGGTTTCGAGTGACGGCGCAGCCGTGGTCGTCGGCCTCCATAGTGGCCGTTTTGTCTGCTGGAAAAGGCTGAGTAATGCGACGTGTCAGGTCAATGCCGTCAGCCGCGGCAACCCTTTCAGTAAAGATGGCCACCATTTATCGGCGGCATCGCCGAGGTGCACGGTGATGCGCCGGGCGTGCACTGTCAGCGTGGCGGCCACCTTAAGCACCTGCTCGCGCATCCGCTTCAGGCTCCAGCCCTGCCGGGTCTGTCGTTCCAACAGGCAACGCAGCCCGTGTAGCACCTGATAAGCGCAGAGAGTCAGCAGCAGGTTTACCTCGTTGCGGGCCATGACGTCCTGGACGGTGGAGACACCGCGATCAGTCGAGGAGAGATGCAGGTCGAGCGCCGACTTCACCTCGCCCATGTGGGCTTCGGCGCTGCCGCGCTTGCGATAAAGCGCCAGGACCTTTTCCGGCGGCCAGTTGAACTTGCCGAGGTTGGTGACCAAAAAGAAGGCATGCAGCAGCAGATCATCGGGCCGCTCTTGTACCACCAGCACCACGCGCCGCGGCGCCGGCCAGGTACCGGCTTGGTACGCCAGGTCATGGCACCATTCCCGAGGTTGCTCGGGGGGCCGGCCGCGTGGCCGCTTCAGATGTGGCGCTGCCAGTGTCTGCAGGCCCGTATGACTGCGCAACCGGCCCAGATACTCGATGTCGCGATCTTCCAGCGCCTCAAGCGTGTCGTTGTCGGTGAAACCCGCGTCGATGCGTACCTTGACCTTGGCCCCGGTGCTCTCGTTGAGTCGCCGCACCAGATGTGGGATCCAGGTATCGGCATTCTCGGCTGGGCCGGCGTTACCTTCACGCAGCAGACCGCCCACCATGTCGCCGGTCTCTGCCAGCGAGGCCACCAAAGGCGAGTAGATTCTGGCCCCGTAAAGTCCATGAAACGCCGAACCGCCCTGGTGGCCGTGGACGTCGATCGGCAAGCCGTCGATGTCCAGCGTCAGATGCTCGGGGCGTTCGCCGCCGTCCAGCGAGGTCAGTCGCCAGACCGCCAGCCGCAGCAGGCCCTCATGCACGGTATCGATATTGTCGTCGCGGCCCAGGCACGTCAGCAGCCGCGACAGCGTCGCTTGAGATGGCCGGTCCTGAGCCAACGGCGTTGTCCCGCGGGCATCACTGCAGGCTAGCTGCCAGAGCGGGTCACGGCGGAGCGTGTCGGTATCGCTGAGGTCGATCCAGCCCATCGAACGCTGCAGCACCAGGGTACGCAGCTGGCTGGCTAACGAGTGGCGGACGCGATCCGGGTCGCGATGATCGACCAGATGGTCGTCCAGCGCATCGATCATGCCGCTGTTGTCGAGGGCTTCACGCAACAGCAAAGCACCGCTGTCGCTGGTGGTGCGATGGCCGCTGAGCTCGACGCGGATGGACCCGTTGCATGACGGGGTCCAGGGGGATAGGCTTTCACCCATGGCGAGTGGTCCTCTTGAGTCAAGTTCGGTTAGGAACATATTGATTCTACAAGAGAAACTGCTCGCCATCTTCTTTTCTGTCTCAGCCCGGTGAATAAGGCGGGTTAACGCGTTCAAGCTGTCCTGTCAGCCACTGGGTGTCATTACTGGCCATCGGCCCATAGATTTTTGTACTGGGTGTCCAGCGCTGATAAAGCGACTCTGCAGCGACTCCCACGATTTTATTGTGAACCTGATCAAGCACCTCGAAACCACGATTCAGCATCACATCAATGCCCGGATGACGGCGATGAACTTCGTCGACAAAGGTCACCAGTCCTGCCTGCTGCGCCTTGATATCTTTTTCAGATTCGGCAAACCGGTAATAACTATCCAGGGTATCGAAAAAGAACGCACGGTACCCCTGTTGCCAGAGCTCATCGATTCTACGGTGCAGGAAGTCTCGCCAGTCGGCACGGGAGAGATCTGCCACCTGGCTGTTCCAGTCAGGATTCTCGGCTACGAGGGCATCATCAGGCTTTCCCCGGGTCGATGCCCGTTCAGGCTCCCACTCCCCAATGCTGACATAGGCGAAGGTCTTTGCGCCTTGAGCCTCGATATCACGTCGCTCTCCATCAGTGGCTGAATCAGCATCGATAACCACCCAGTCGAACTGATTTAACAATTCTACTGGAGGCTTTGCCGCATAATAGAAAGCCACGCTCGGCAACTCATCCGCTGCTGCGTCACTGGCCAGCAGAGGGCTGCCAATCAGAACAGACGGCACGAGCGTTACCAGGGCTCGCAACAACGTTCCGAGTCTCGTCAGGATATGAGTATGCACTAGCGGCGTCCTTGAATATTCAGCGGGCAAGCTTCATGTCGGCCAGATAGGCTTCCAGGCCTTCATCCAGCGTGTAAAGCGGCGCTTCGCCGAGCCAGTCGACAAGTCTTTCGGCACTACCGAGTGAGTGGCGAATATCTTCGCCGCGCGGTTCGTTCAAGTGTGGAGACACATGGCTGCCGAGCCCAAACTGAAGAGCCTCAACAAGCTGTAGCAGGGATGTAGAACATTGAGAGGCCACATTACAGACACCGTTTTGATCCGCAAACAACGCCAAAACGTTGAACCGAGCAACGTCTGCCACATAGATAAAATCGCGGGTTTGCTTGCCGTCTCCATAGATCGTGGGGGCCTGACCCACTCTCAAACGGTCCACAAAGCGGGTAATAACACCTGCGTAAGGGGAAGTAGGCGACTGCCTCGGGCCATAGACATTGAAATAGCGAAGTCCTAGGGAAGAAAGCCCATGCAGCTCTTTAAACAGGCTTGCATAGCGTTCATTCACCCATTTTTCCAAACCGTAAGGCGACAGCGGAGATAAGCGGGCGGCCTCCGTCAAGGGCAGGTTTTCAGGCTCGCCGTACACGGCCGCAGAAGATGCATAAACCACGCGCGCAACGCCGTGATCCCGCGCGGCTTCCAGAACCCTCAGCGTTCCCATAATGTTGTTTTCTGCCGAGTCACAGGGCTCCTCGACAGAGTGCGCCACGGACACCTGTGCCGCCAGATGAAGGCACTTCGTGACTCCCGACATTGCGCGTCGCAAGCTTTGCGGTTCGCGTATATCTCCCTCAATAATCTCGAGATTAGCGTGCGCGGGCAAGTTATCGCGATCTCCGCTGGAGAAATTATCAATAATTCTGACTTTATATCCGCAAGACAAAAGGGCTTCTGTGGAATGAGACCCAATAAAGCCCGCTCCGCCCGTTACGAGAATCTTTTCTTCCATACGAACCCTTCCTATTGGCTCTATAAGATGAGATGCAGGGACTCAAGCCCTCATCTCCAGAACCGTAGCGACCAGCATATTTGCCCTTTTGGGGAAAAACACTATGCCGCACGGATCAGAAAATATGGCTCTTCGACGTTTCATGTGGATTTGGCCTGATCCAGCATGCTGCCCACAGGGCTGCCAATCAGGTAGATCATGGTGATGAAAGTGCTCTCGTTTCGGTAGCCGCGAGCGCGTGATCGGGCCGCTTGAAACAGGCTATTCATCCCTTCCAACCGTGCGTTGGTCAGGCCCGATAACCAGCGGCGGATAACGCGGTCGGTATGCCGTTCCAGGGTATTCAGCGCCTTATTCATCGGAGACAGCAGGCCCTTGCCAGCGATCGCCTCTCGGGCAAAATTGAGGAAGCGCGTGATTCGCCAGCGAGCCCCGCGAAGCGTGGGTGCCTGCTGAATCCAGCGCAGTTTCTCTTTGATGATCCAAGCGTCGGCCGTGGCGCTCTGGTCGGCCATCAGTTCCTGCAGCGCAGCGATTTGATTAGCCGTTAAGTTGCCGGCGTCGGCATTGCGCAAGACAGCCCAGCGTAAGTGCTTGGGGGGTTCCTGCTCGCGCCGCTCACGCTTTCTGACGTCATCAAGGGCGCGCGTGAAGATCTGCACGATATGAAACCAGTCGACGGTGACCTCGGCCTTGGGCAGGTGCTCTTCCACGCCTTTGAGGAAGGCTGGCGACATATCGCAGACCACTTCCTGAACGGCCTGAGGGTCGCCCTGATGTGCAGCCAAAAACTCGCTGAAGGCCTTGACGGTGGCCTTGCCACGGCCGGGTATCGCGAAGACAACCGGCTCGCTCTTGCGCTGCATATCCAGAAATACGGTGACGTAGCGATGGCCGCGCTTGGCGGCGGTTTCATCAAGCCCCACGGCCTTAACCTGAGAGAGGTCAAGTTGGTCGAGCATGCACCCGACATAGTGATGCACGATACGCCATAACCGCTTGTCGGTGATCTCTATCAGGCGAGCGGCGGCGAGCACCGGCATCTCCCTGACCAGAGCCATGGCGGCCTGCTCAAACAACAGGGTGAAATCGCTACCGGGGCGGGCCCAGGGGACCTCGATCCGCTTAATGCCGTGCGTGGGGCACTTGGTGCGCGGCACTCGCGCATGCAGATAGCAGTGATGTTGAAAGAAGTTCAGGTGCCGCCAGGTCTTGTCGGCAAAATCATGCGCCGGGCAAGCGTCACCACACTCGGGGCAAGGGTAAAGGCTGCCACGTTCTGCCTCGACGGTGAGGTTCAAGCGGTGAGGTGACACGGCGGTATCCAGGTGCTGCTCCTTGAGAATCCAGGGCGCTTCAAGGCCCAGGCCGAGGGTCAGAATCTTAGTGCCATCCATGTCATATTTCCTGTCGTTGTGGAGGCCATATTTTGGCCTAATTTAGGGGGCGAATTCCACACCTAACGACGAAGAGCCGAAAATATCGTCTTCGGGCAGTTATGCCAAAGTATAATTTAGTATAACTTTGTCAAATTCTTGCTTCCTTGTCACCTTCAACATGTGATCAACGTTAATCTTTAGAGGAACAGCCAGCTCACTCAAAAACTGAAGCCGACCCACGATTCCCACGGTTAAATGGGAGACTACACACGACACGCGTGCGTCTCATCTATTATCAACCTATAGACTGAGTCTAGTCGGAGGCTTGTAGAGCAGCAAGCCCATATCGACGGATCAATTTTGCTAGCAGGCGCACCACCATTCAGGCACAAAAAAAGCCGCTGGTATAAACCAGCGGCTTTTTGCAATTCTTGGCGGAGGAGGAGAGATTCGAACTCTCGAAGCCTTGCGGCTTACTCACTTTCCAGGCGAGCTCCTTCGACCACTCGGACACTCCTCCGCAAATTGTGTTCCAAGCATTTAGCGCGTGCGCTTTTATGCGTTAGAACGGCGCGTATGTTAACGATTGATGCGTGCAATAGCAAGCCTTTTCGGCGTATTGCCTTATGGGATGCTAGGGCGTGTTGACGTTTCATGGCAGGGGTATTGGCAGGATAGGGGCAAGCTCGCAGAATAAAGGTTCCTACGCCAACAAACTGCAAGCCTGCCATGCCCCGACAAATGCTCACGGATGAACACTGGTCGAAGCTGAAACCTATCCTGCTTCAACAAGGTATTTATGACAAGGCTGACTTGCGTACCACGGTGGAAGGCATCCTGTATCGGATGCGCACCGGCTGCCCGTGGCGGGATCTACCGGAGACGTTTGGCCCCTGGAATACGGTCTACAAGCGTTTTAACGCCTGGTCAGCGAGTGGAAAGCTGATGAGGATTTTCAACACGCTGGTGGAAGATCCTGATGTCGAGTGGTTGTTCATTGATGGCTCCTACGTCAAGGCTCATCAGGACAGCACAGGGGCTGCCACGGAAGACGCAGAAGCCATCGGCAAAAGTCGTGCAGGCAATACCAGCAAGATCCACTTGACCGTGGATGCTTATGGGTTACCGATTGCCTTCAGGATAACCGGGGGTGAGGTGCACGACAGCACGGAAGCCCAGGCATTGATTGACGACTTGCCAGCAGGTGATGCGCTGGTGGCTGACAAGGGCTATGACAGTGAACGTATCCGTGAGCAGATCGAGGCCAAAGGCATGGCGGCGGTGATTCCACGCAGGCGTAACTCGAAAAAAGGAAATGCCAATCTGGACAGGGGGTTATATCGCTACCGGCATCTGGTTGAGAATGCCTTTGCTCGACTGAAACCGTATCGCGCCATTGCGACGCGCTACGATAAGCTCAAGCGAAACTACGAAAGCATGGTGGCCTTGGCGTGCTGTTTGTTGTGGCTCCCAATGTGAAACGTCAACAGGCCCTAGCCAACCGGCGTGCGTTCATCAACTTGGTCTAATAAAATCAGTTCCAGCGCTCGACAAAATCGGCGGTGGCGTGCGCGGCCACCGGCTTGTGCCGCCCGCCCAAGGTGCCTAAATACAGAAAGCCGACCAGCTCGTCGTCTTCAGCCAGACCAAGCCCTTTGTGTACGACCGGGTCAAAGGCGTATTTGCCGGTGCGCCACATGGCGCCAAAGCCCTGCGCGTGGGCGGCGAGCAAAATGCCGTGGGCGGCGCAGCCTGCAGACAGCACCTGTTCAAATTTAGGCACGCCCGGCACGTCGGGCGTCACCTTGGCGATAACGGCGATGATCATCGGCGCGCGCAGAGGCTTTTTACGCGCACCGTTCAGCACGCTGTCAGTGGCGTCGGGGTCGGCCTGAAACTCGGCTTCGGCGTAGAGCTCGCCCAGCCGTTCGCGCCCTTCACCGCTGAACTCGATAAACCGCCATGGGCGCAGCTCCTTGTGATCCGGGGCGCGCAGTGCGGCCTGGTAAATGGCTTCAAGCTGGCCGGCGCTGGGGGCGGGCGCGCCGAGCTTGCCCATCGAGCTGCGTTCGTGCAGAAGCGTCAGTGCGTCCATCGGTGGCTCCGTTTCACAGTCAGTGGAGGCGCTACTCTAGCGCGCGGTTTATTGCCTTGCCAGCCGTAGCGGGCTGGGCGGCAAAAGCCCCGGCGTAGCGCGCCACGGGCTGATGTCCAACCCGCCACGGCGCACGTAACGGGCCAGCACCAAAAGCTCGCTGGGCGCTGTCTGGCGCATCAGGTCGGTGAATATCTGCTCGACGCAGTGCTCGTGAAACCCCTGCTGCAGACGAAAGCCAATCAGGTAGCGCAACAGCCCTTCGCGGTCGAGCCGGGGGCCTTTGTAGCGCACCATAACGCTGCCCCAGTCGGGCTGGCCGGTGATCGGGCAGTTGGATTTCAGCAGGTGCGAATGCAGCGTTTCTTCGACGATCTCTGCATTCTCTACAGCGGCGCGCAGGTAGTCGGCGCTGGGAGAGTAATCGTTCACATCGATATCCAGCGCGTCGATACATTCGCCGGGCAGCGTGCGCGGCGTCAGCGCCGGGTCGTCAACGTCGAGCAGGTCGACGCCCACGCGCCCGCCCGTCGTCTGGGTTAAATCGCGCTCAAGCGTGGCGGCGACGTCGTCAGCGCTGGCAAAGCGGCTCTGATTGAAGCTGTTGAGGTACAACTTGAACGACTTGGATTCGATCAGGTTCGGCGCGTCAGCGGGCAAGCGAAAGCGCCCTACCGCGACCACCGGCTTGCCCCTTGCGTTGAGCCACGAAAGCTCGAAGCCGTGCCATTCGTCTTCTCCCACAAACGGCAGCGCATCGTCGGCTTCAAGGCCGAGTTCGACGCGGTTTTCGGCGCGCAGCAAGGGAAACAAAAGCGTCGCGTCGTAGTGTTCGGGGTACGTTGCAACGCGCCCCAGCGGGGAGTGTTCAAGGCCTGTGTGTGACTCTTCCATGGGGTTGTCTCCTTGCGTAAAACTTAGCTGCGGATGCCGTAGCCGCGTTCGAGCATCATCAGCGCCAGCGTGTACAGCACGATGATAAAACCAAAGACGGCCGCTAGCGCCCAGCCGGCAGGAATGTCCGACACGCCCAAAATGCCGTAGCGAAAGACGTTGACCATATACAGGATCGGGTTAAGCATCGACACGCCCTGCCAGAAGTCCGGCAGCATCGAGATGGAATAAAACACCCCGCCCAGGTACGTCAACGGCGTCAGAATAAACGTCGGCACGATGGACACATCATCAAACTTTTTGGCCAGCAACGCGTTGATAAAACCACCGATGGAAAACAGCGCCGAGGTCAGCACCACCACCAGCACGGTTAACAGCGGGTGCTCCACCGTCAGCTGGGTAAAGAACAGCGATACCACCGTGACAATCGCGCCAACGCCGAGCCCCCGCGCCATACCACCCAGTATAAAGCCTGAAAGGATGACCCAGCTGGGCATCGGCGAAACCATCATTTCTTCCACGCTGCGCTGAAACTTGTTGGAGAAAAAGCTCGACGCCACGTTGGAATAGCTGTTGGTAATCACCGCCATCATGATCAGGCCGGGCACGATAAAGTCCATGTAGCTGAAGTTGTCCATGGTACCGATGCGCGAGCCGATCAGGTTGCCAAAAATGATGAAGTACATGGCCATGGTGATCGACGGTGGCAGCAACGTTTGCGGCCAAATGCGAGTAAAACGCTTGATTTCCTTGATCACCAGCGTCCATAGCGCGACCAGCGTTTGCGTGGCGTTCATGCCTTTTTCTCCTGTTCGCGGGTCGTTGCCGAGGCCGCCTCGTGCTCGCTACCCTGGGCCTCGCTGCCATGCACCATGGTGAGAAACATCTCTTCCAGCCGGTTGGTGCGGTTACGCATGGAAACCACCTGAATACCCTCGGCGTTCAAGGCGTCAAACACGTCGTTTATCCGCTGGCCGCGATGTATTACCACTGCCAGCTGCGAGGGCTCGGTCAGGTAGGCCTCAAAGCCTTCGATAGGCGGCGCGCGATCAAGCGAATGCGCCAGATCAAACAGGAAGGTTTCGGTATTCAATTCCGCCAGCAGGTCACGCACGCTGGTATTACGGATGATGTCGCCGTTATTGATGATGGCGATATTGCGGCACAGGCTCTCGGCTTCTTCCAGATAGTGCGTGGTGAGAATGATCGTGGTGCCTTCATCGCGGTTGATCCGGCGCATGTATTCCCACATGCTGCGGCGCAGCTCGATATCGACCCCCGCCGTGGGTTCGTCAAGAATCAACAGTTTCGGGCGGTGCATCAACGCACGGGCAATCATCAGCCGGCGCTTCATGCCGCCCGAGAGCATCCGCGCGCTGCCGTTGCGCTTATCCCACAATCCCAGGTCGGTGAGCAGCTGCTGGGCACGCGGCAGCGCTTCGCGGCGCGACATCCCGTAGTAGCCCGCCTGCGCGATGACGATATCGATCACCCGCTCGAACTGGTTGAAGTTGAATTCCTGGGGCACCACGCCCAGCTGATACTTGGCGCGGGAAAAGTCCTTGTCGATATCAATACCGAACAACGACACGCGCCCGGCAGTCTTCTGCACCAGCGAGCACACCACGCCCAGCGTGGTCGATTTGCCCGCGCCATTGGGGCCAAGCAGCGCAAAAAAATCGCCCTGTTCAACGTCCAGATCAATACCTTTCAACGCGTTAAAGCCGTTACCGTAGACCTTGGTGAGGCCACGGATCGACAGTGCCGGTTCGGCCATGAAAATGTCCTGTCAGCAAGAATGGTACGCTCTTGAAAGCGTATAATAACGGGTAAACATTAGGGCATTAGCGCGTCTTTCAAGGAGCCGGCCTTTCGCGGCGGCGCCAATGCGTCAGGGCAGGTGCGTCAAAGCGAGCGCATCAAGGCCAGGGTTGCTCAGCGAGCAGACACGCAAAAAACGACGCTTAGCGAGGCTAATGTCGTGATAACAGTGAACAAATGGACTATCTGAAACTGGCGGCCGGCGTATGACCGGTTGATGCGCTTGGAGCGGGAAAGGAGATTCGAACTCCCGACCCTCGCCTTGGCAAGGCGATGCTCTACCGCTGAGCTATTCCCGCAACGCACAATCAAGCGATATGGCGTCCCATAGGGGGTTCGAACCCCTGTTACCGCCGTGAAAGGGCGGTGTCCTGGGCCACTAGACGAATGGGACACACGGCACGAGTAACCTGTAAAAAAGACACGAAGTCATTTGAAAGGCCAGTGCTTGAAGACATGCAAACTGGAGCGGGAAAGGAGATTCGAACTCCCGACCCTCGCCTTGGCAAGGCGATGCTCTACCGCTGAGCTATTCCCGCAATCAATCTTTCGTACTGCATGTATCTTGCTGTTCGGTGGCGTCCCATAGGGGGTTCGAACCCCTGTTACCGCCGTGAAAGGGCGGTGTCCTGGACCACTAGACGAATGGGACACTGGAGCGGGAAAGGAGATTCGAACTCCCGACCCTCGCCTTGGCAAGGCGATGCTCTACCGCTGAGCTATTCCCGCAAACCGTTTACCTGACGTGAAAAGTGGCGTCCCATAGGGGGTTTGAACCCCTGTTACCGCCGTGAAAGGGCGGTGTCCTGGACCACTAGACGAATGGGACACTGTATTTCCTCGTCGAGGTGGCGCGTATATTACCCTCGGGGTAAAAACCTGTCAACTTTTTACTGCCGGCGATACGCTTTAACCTCAGGCAGCACAACGACTAACGTTAACGCAGGCGGGCTGATACGCTCACCCCATCGTGAGTGCACCATACGGCACTCAGCTGCAGCGTTCCACAGCTGCAACCAATGCCTGCGGCCAATGTCCACCATTCAGGCGTGCAAGCACGGCACTGACACAATCGTCGTGCAAACAGACGTAAGCAAAGTCATGACAACAGTCAGGAGGCTCTGATGGCTAAACTGGAAAAAACGCCCGAACAGTGGCGCGAACAGCTGACCGACGAGCAGTACCGGGTCACCCGGGAAAAAGGCACCGAACGCCCCTTCACCAGCAACTGCGACGTACAGGATGGCCAAGGCATCTACCACTGCGTTTGCTGCAACGCACCGCTGTTTGAAAACGAGCACAAGTTTGACGCCGGCTGCGGCTGGCCAAGCTTTGACCGCCCGCTTGGTGCGCAAAGCGTAGACAAACACAGCGATGCCAGCCACGGCATGACGCGCACGGAAGTGGTTTGCTCGCACTGCGATGCTCATCTGGGGCACGTATTCCCCGACGGCCCGCCGGACACCACCGGTCAGCGCTACTGCATCAACGGCGTTGCGCTGGATTTTCACGCCGACGAATAAGCTTCCATACACCACGTCCGGGCGCCTTCTGTTAAAATAGGCGCCCGTTTTGCATGCGCCGCCAAGGCTGCCACCCCACCTATCAGGAGAGAGCGATGCTCGGCTGGTTTCCCGGTCACATGAACAAGGCGCGCCGCCAGATCAAGGAAGCGCTGCCCGAAATCGACGTAGTCATTGAAGTACTCGACGCGCGCCTGCCCTACTCCAGCGCCAACCCGATGCTGGCCCAACTGACGCGCCACAAGCCGGTGCTCAAACTGCTCTCCCGCGCGGATCTCGCCGACCCCGAACGCACGGCCGAATGGGTCGCGTTTTTTGATGCCCAGGCCAACACCCGCGCGCTGGCCATTACCACCACCAACGCCCGCGAGCTCAAGCAGATCCCGGCGCTGTGCCATACGCTTGCCGGCCACGTACGCGCTGACCGCGACGTTCGGGTGATGGTAATGGGGATACCCAACGTGGGAAAGTCGACGCTGATCAACGGCCTTGCCGGGCGCAAGATCGCCAAGACCGGCAACGAACCCGCCGTCACCAAGCGTCAGCAAAAGGTTCCCATTGGCGGGCGCGTCTCGCTGATCGACACGCCGGGCGTGCTATGGCCGAAAATCGAAGATCAGGCCAGTGCCTACCGGCTAGCCGCCAGCGGCGCCATTCGTGATACCGCCATCGAGTACATCGATATTGGCATTGTCACCAGCGCCGAACTTGCCAAGCGCTACCCCGAGGCACTTTGCGCGCGCTTCAAGCTGAAAACGCTGCCCGCCTATGGGAGCAGTGAATCTCAGCTGCCGGCCACCGCCGGCGTTGACAGCGACGGCCCCGAGCGCCCGGATTTTCTCGCGCTAGCGGGCTTCGACGGCCAGGCGATTTTACAAGATATTGCCCGCAAGCGCGGCGGCCTGCGCGCCGGTGGCGTCGTCGACTTGCACCGCGGTGCCGAAGTGCTGCTTCACGAACTGCGTGATGGCAAGCTGGGACGGCTGACGCTGGAAACGCCGGCGGATATTCCTCCCCCACCGGACCTCGCCGTCAGCGACACAGACGCCAACGCACCGCCCGACACGCCGACCTCTGACGCCTGAACAGCCACGCGGCTTGTAGCTTCACCGACTCCCGTCTATTTTGGAAACGTACCATGGCAACCCTGCAGCCCCCTGAACCGGCTACGCTCAAAAAATCTCACAAGCTCGACAACGTCTGTTACGACATTCGCGGGCCGGTCCTTGAGCACGCCAAGCGCCTGGAAGACGAAGGCCAGCGCATCCTCAAGCTCAACATCGGCAACCCCGCGCCGTTTGGTTTCGAAGCGCCGGAAGAAATCCTTCAGGACGTGATGCGCAACCTGCCTACCGCGCAGGGCTACTGTGATTCCAAAGGGCTTTATTCAGCGCGCAAGGCCATCATGCAAGAGTGCCAACGCAAGGAAATTCCCGGCGTTGGCATTGAAGATATCTACGTGGGCAACGGCGTCTCCGAGCTGATCGTCATGGCGCTACAGGCGCTGCTGAACGACGGCGACGAGGTGCTGATTCCCGCGCCGGACTACCCGCTCTGGACCGCCGCTGCCAACCTTTCGGGCGGCCACGCGGTGCATTACCTGTGCGACGAGCAGGCCGACTGGGCGCCGGACATGGACGACATTCGGCGCAAGATCACCGCACATACCCGCGCGATCGTGCTGATCAATCCCAACAACCCTACCGGCGCGGTGTATCCGCCCGAAGTCGTTCGCGAGCTGCTCGCCATCGCCAAGGCGCACGATCTGGTGGTGTTTTCCGATGAGATTTACGACAAGATCCTCTACGACGACGTTACCCATACGGCCACCGGGGCACTGGCCGATGACGACCAGTTGGTGATTACGCTCAACGGCTTGTCCAAAAGCTACCGCTGCGCGGGCTTTCGTTCGGGCTGGATGACGCTGTCGGGAACGCGGGCCAAACAGCGCGCCGGCGACTTCATCCAGGGGCTGACAATGCTGGCCTCCATGCGCCTGTGCGCCAACGTGCCCGCCCAGCACGCTATTCAAACCGCACTCGGCGGCTACCAGTCGATCAATGATCTGGTGCTGCCCGGCGGCCGGTTACTGGCCCAGCGCGATATTACCCATGAAAAGCTCAACGCCATTCCCGGGGTAAGCTGCGTCAAGCCCAAGGGCGCGCTGTACGCGTTCCCCCGGCTCGACCCGAAAGTGTTCAACATTAAAAATGACCAGCAGCTGGTGCAGGATTTGCTGCTGCAGGAAAAAATTCTGCTGGTACAGGGCACCGCGTTCAACTGGCCCGAGCCCGACCATGTGCGCATCGTCACCCTGCCCTGGGCCGACCAGCTGGGCGATGCGCTTGACCGTTTCGCCAATTTCTTATCCCGCTACCGACAGTAATCACCATCTTTCAGCCAGGCTTTACGGAGGCCCTTTGCAATGATGCGAATCGTGCTGTTTCTTGCCACTAACCTGGCCGTGCTGCTGGTGGCCAGCATCACCCTGCGCCTGCTCGGCGTCGAGAGCTATCTCACCCGTCAGGGGCTTGATTTCTCGAGCCTGCTGCTTTTCTGCTTTGTCTTTGGCATGGCCGGTTCCATCATTTCGCTGTTTATTTCCAAATGGATGGCCAAGCGCTCTACCGGCACGGTGGTTATCGAAACGCCCTCCAACGCTACCGAACAGTGGCTTGTCGATACCGTGGCCGAGCTTGCCGGCAAGGCTGGCATCAAGACGCCGGAAGTGGGAATTTTTCCCGCTGAGCAGTCCAACGCCTTTGCCACCGGCTGGAACAAGGATGATGCGCTGGTGGCGGTGTCTGCGGGATTGTTGAACCGCATGCGCCCGGAAGAAGTCCGCGCCGTACTGGCGCATGAAATCGGCCACGTGGCCAATGGCGACATGGTGACGCTGGCGCTGATTCAGGGCGTGGTGAATACCTTCGTGATGTTTTTTGCCCGCATCGTCGCCCATCTGGTCGACCAGTTCCTGCGTAGCCGCAGCAACGGCAACGGCGGCCTGGGTTTTTTCGGCTATTTTGCCGTGGTGATAGTGGCCGAAATTGTCTTTGGCATCGCAGCCTCGACGATTGTTGCCTGGTTTTCGCGCTTGCGTGAATACCGCGCCGATGAAGCCGGCGCGCGTCTGGCCGGAAGCGACGCGATGATCAACGCACTCGCGCGGCTGCAAGCCGAAACCCAGGCCCCCGACCAAATGCCGGATACCCTGCGCGCCATGGCGATAACCCAGGGCCAGACCCGATCGCTGATGGAAAAACTCCTTGCCAGCCACCCGCCGCTGGATGAGCGCATTCGCGCCCTCAAGGAAGCGGCGTACCGCCAGTAGCTCGGCCACTCGATATGCCGCCAGCCGCCAGGCAACCGTCGTCAGCGCACCTGAAAGCCCGCCGCGCGCAGCGGCGCGACAAGCACGCGGGCGTCACCCTGCAGCTGCACGCTGAGCGTGGCGAACTCGCGACGCAGCGGATACGCTGCACGGCAGGCGTCAAAGCCTGCTGTCATGCCCTCACACGCGGCGCGGCGGCACAGCGCATCATGATCGCGGCGGGTATCGTAAACCGCGCGAGCGCACAGCCTCAGCGCTTCCTCGACCGGCAGAGCTTCGGCCAGCGTTAATGCAGCGAGTACCGGCGGCGGGCAGATAGCGTCAAGCGTCAGTGCGCTGGGGGCGCCCAGATGCCCGGCAAGCGCCTGATGAATCATTAAGCTCCCGCGCAGTTTGCCATCCAGGCTGTAGCCGGCAATATGCGGCGTGGCAATGGCGGCCTGCTGGTGCAGCGCGGCATCAATCCCAGGCTCGCTCTCCCACACGTCCAACGCCGCGGTGATATCGCCCTGCTCCGCCAAACGCTGATACAGCGCCTGGCCGTCAATGCAGTCGCCGCGCCCTGCGTTTAACACCACGCTATGCGGCGCCAGGGCGGCAATACGGCGGGCATTCAGCAAATGGCGGGTCGCGTGCCTACCCTCTTTCACCAGCGGCGTATGCAGGCACAGCACATCGCAGCGCTCGATTAGCGTATCCAGCCCGGCAAAGCCGGCGCCACCTTCACGTTCGGCGCGGGGCGGGTCGCAGACCCACACCTCCAGCCCCAACCCTTGCAGGCGTGCCTGCACCCGCGCGCCAACGTTGCCGGCCCCCACCACCCCGACCCGGCGCTCAAGCAGCGGCTTACCGTCGCGTTCGGCAAGGGTCAGCAGCGTTGAGAGCACGTAGTCGGCCACCGCCTCGGCGTTACAGCCCGGCGCGCTGGCGAAGCCGATGCCGTGGGCGGCAAGGTAGTCGCGGTCAATATGATCGGTGCCGATGGTGCAAGTGCCCACAAAGCGTACCGGCGTACCGGCCAGCAGCGCCTCATTCACTGGCGTGACCGAACGCACAATCAGGGCATCCGCCTCACGCAGGTGCGCCTGAGTGATCTCGCGCCCGGGCAGACGGGTGACCCGACCAAAAGCCGAAAAACAGGCTTCAGCAGCAGGAATGTTGGCATCCACGATCAGGTGCATAGCGTTTTTCATCTCGTTCTTTACAATAAGCCCCGCCGTTGGCACCGACGGCCAATGCGCCGATGCACGACGTTTAGCGGGAATACGGATTTAGCGGGCAGTGGATATTTAAAGAGGACTTTGTGTGATCGTACGCTGGGAAACCGACCATGACTATGTGCTGATTCATATCCACCAGGATATGTTTGGCGACTGGATTTTCAGCCGCGCCTGGGGCCAGATCGGCACGCAGTTCGGCGGGCTGGAGCACCGCCTGGCGGATAGCCGCGAGCAGGCGCAGATGTGGCTGGATGACGAAGCCACCATCCAACGCTCGCGCGGCTTTCGCAAGGTGCTCGACGTGGACGACGAAAGCCCTGAAGGGCAGCAGGCCATGCGCCAGATGTCGCTGCTCGATGCATTTTAAGCCAACTACCCACACCGCTACCTAGCCTAAATAGCGCCTTCCATGGCGCTGATACGCCGGCGTTGGCGTGGGCTCCGGCGGCGGGGCGAACCATGCCGCCAAAGCCGCTTCATCCAGCCAGCCGCGCTGGCGCAGCCACTCGCCCAGCCGCTCGGGGTCAAGGCCGCGATCAAGCTCGGCGCCATTGGCATCCGCCAGCACCGGAATGCGCACGCCGTAGCGTGCCACCAGCGCCTCATCCTCACTGATCTCGACGTGCTCAAGCGCGACCGGCTCGTTGGCCAGCGTATGCAAAAGCCCCTCAAGCTGGGTACACAGGTGGCAACCCAGCGTGGTGTAAAGCGTTAGCCGGATCATGCCCGCGCCTGCAGCAAAAACACATGGTGCAGATTAGTGCGGCGCTGGAAATCCGGGTCAAAGCTGCGCTCTGATATATCCTCGACCGCGTAGCGTTCGCCCACCGCGTCATCCAGCGTGAAGCGGCGCTGGTTATTGGAAAACACCAGCGTGCCGCCGGGTGCCAAACGCGCCATGGCCAGGTCGATAAGACGCGCGTGATCGCGCTGAACATCCAGCGTGGCGCGCATTTTCTTGGAGTTGGAAAACGTCGGCGGGTCCATGAAGATCAAATCGAACTCGGTACCCGCGGTTTCCAGCCACGCGAAGCAGTCATCGCGTATGACGCGATGGCGCGACGAGTCGAGCTGGTTCAACGCAAAGTTATCCCGCGCCCATTCCAGGTAGGTGTTGGACATATCCACACTCACACTATCGCTGGCGCCGCCCAGTGCGGCCTGCACCGTGGCCGTGGCGGTGTAGCAAAACAGGTTCAAAAAGCGTTTGCCCGCCGCCATTTCGCCCAGCATCCGGCGCACCGGACGATGATCCAGAAACAATCCGGTATCGAGGTAGTCGCGCAGGTTGACCCACACCCGCGCCTGCCCTTCCGTTACCTCAAAGCGCTCGCCGCTGGCCGCGCGTTTCTGGTACTGCGTCTTGCCCGTCTGGCGTTCTCGACGTTTGACGAAGACCCGGCCCGGATCCACGTCCAGCGCTCGGGGCAGCACTTCCAGCGCGTCAAACAGGCGCTTTTGTGCCTGCGCCGGATTCACTGTGCGCGGCGGCGCATACTCCTGAACGTGGACGCGGTCACCGTAAACATCCACCGCTAGCGCGTATTCGGGCATGTCCGCATCGTACAGCCGGTAGCAACTTTCGCCGCTCTGTTTGAGCCATTTTTTCAGCCGCTTGCGATTCTTTAGCAGCCGGTTGGCAAACATCTGCGCGTTTTCTGATACGTGCGGCGCGGGAGACGGCTCGTCGTGACGCACGTCGGCATTTTTACCCACTTTATCAACAGCTGGCGCCGCCTGATCGGCGGGCGCATCTATCGCCATCAACAGCAGCTTGGCGTCCAGCGGGCCATTTTTCAGCGCGTACTGCTTGTGCGCGCGCATCCCCAGCCGATGGCCAAGGTCGGGGTTACCGGTAAACACCGCCAGCGTCCAGCCGGGAAACAGCGCCTTGGCCTTTTCGCCCAACGTGCCGTAAAGGCTGACCAGTTCGGGCAGCTCGCCCAGCCGTTCGCCGTAGGGCGGGTTGGAAATCACCAGGCCGGGGCCGGCCTCATCGCCCAGGCTTTCGCGTGACAGCGCGGCCAGCCCTTGGCCCTGCAGCGTCAGCAACGCGGGAATGCCTGCACGCATGGCGTTGGACTTGGCCGCGGCTAGCGCAGCGGGGCTTTGGTCAAACCCGTAAAACGCGTTTTTACACCGCTTGCGGCCAATCGAGGCGCGCGCCGCGGCCTCGCGCTTAAGCTCTTGCCACTGTGCGGCCTCAAACCGGGCCCAGCCGTGAAAGCCAAAGCGTTTGCGATTCAGGTTGGGCGCCTGATCGGCGGCCATTAACGCGCCTTCGATCAACAGCGTACCTGCGCCGCACAGCGGGTCGACCAGCGGCTCGCCGGCCTTGGCGCGTGCGGGCCAGCCGGCGCGCACCAGAAGCGCGGCGGCCAGATTTTCCTTGAGCGGCGCGTGGCCCACATCCCGGCGATAGCCACGGCGGTGCAGGCTTTCACCGGCCAGATCAATACCCAGCGTCAGCACCTGGCGGTGCAAGTGGGCATAAATCCGCACGTCCGGCGTTTTGGTGTCCACTTCCGGACGCAGGCGCCCGGCGCGACTCAGCGCTTCGACGATCCCGTCTTTTACGGTTTGCGCGCCAAAGCGGGTATGGCGGATATGCTCGCTTCGGCCGTGAAAATCCACCGCCAGAGTGACATCTTCGTTGATATGCTGCGCCCAGCGCACACCAGAAGTCGCCTCGCGCAGCTGTTCGGGCGTATCAATCAGGGTGTCATGGGACAGCCGTACGATGACGCGGTTGGCCAGCCGCGACCACAGGCACAGCCGGTAGGCGGTGGAGTGGCTTGCCGTGGCATACACGCCCGCCACCGTGGTTTTCCCCGGCGCAGCACCCAGCTGGGTAAGCTCATCCGCCAGCAGGCCTTCGATGCCTTTGGGGCAGGTAACCAGCAGGTCTAAAGGTTCGCTGCTGTCTAACGGTTCGTTATGGCTCGGCTCGGTCATGATAATCAGGCGCCGGCGGCGCGGTATTCCTGGTCGGTGAAAGAGTAGATGACAAATAAATTTACGTCTGATGACAATTCAAGGGTCGACAATGTCCCCATCATGGGCTAATCATAAGAGTGTAGCTACGCAATAACGCATGCGTTAAGTATCATGCGCCGCCCTTCCGGATTATTTGGCGCGCGTGATCTGTACAGGGCAACCGGCGGTATGTTCCGCACGTGAGTGCGCAGCACTGTTTGCCGGGCCGGTTCCCACCGCTCTTTGTTTGAAATCAGCTTCCGTGCGGCTGCATTCGCTGGCGGAATCTTCGAAGCGGTCGCGCTGTTAACGTCAAGTGCATAACAAGCAGGCATTGATGCATCACCAGTGCCTGACTCGACTCCTTTTTTCAACAGCGCGCCGCTTTTCTCAAAGGCTTTCATAAAAGAGGTTAGCCAATGAAACGACAAAAGCGTGATCCCTTTCAGCGAGCCTACGTCCGCGGCTACAAGGCCGGCGTTACCGGCCGCTCTCGCGATGAGTGCCCCAGCGACAACGTTAACGTACGCGAATACTGGATGAGCGGCTGGCGAGAAGGCCGCGGCGATCAGTGGGATGGAATGACCGGCGTTTCCGGCATTCACCGAAACCCCACGGTTACCGCCTGAATGCTCCTTTTCCGGCCCTGTCTCTTTTGAGACCGTCATTTTTGACCCAAGGCCGTCATTGTTGACAAAGCAGCGTTCAGGCACGAGAAGCCCGCTTATTCGGCGGGCTTTTTTGTGCGCGCGAGTTCTGCAAGCGCCTTGGCACACTCACCGACCAGCGCCGGCCCTTGATATATCAGCCCTGAATAAAGCTGCACCAAATCCGCTCCCGCAGCGATTTTTTCCCGCGCGGCAGCGCCGCTGTCGATTCCCCCCACGCCGATAATCACGATCTCGGGCAGGTGCTTGCGCAGCTGGCGGATCACGCGGTTGGAGGCCTCGAATACGGGCTTGCCGGAAAGGCCGCCGGCTTCTTCCGCCTGAGGATCGCCCTGCACCGCCTCGCGTGAGATGGTCGTATTGGTGGCAATCACACCGTCAAACCCGTTGCGCGCGATACTTTGCGCCACCAGCTCGACTTCATCGTCCTGCATATCCGGGGCAATCTTTACCAGCAGCGGCACGCGTCGGCCGTGCGTCGTGTTCAGCTCGTTGCCTCGGGTGCGGATCGGCGCCAGCAGCGCATCCAGCTGCTCCCCAAACTGCAGGGTACGCAGCCCGGGCGTATTGGGCGACGAGATATTCACGGTAACGTAGTCGGCATGGGGGTGCACCGCGTCCAGGCACAGCAGGTAGTCGTCCACGGCGTTTTCCACCGCCGTGGTCAGGTTCTTGCCGATATTAATCCCGACCACGCCGCCAAAATGGCGCTTTTTGACCTGCTCGACCAGATGCGCCACGCCGTGGTTATTAAAGCCGAAGCGGTTGATGATGGCGTCGTGCCCGGCCAGACGAAACAGCCGGGGTTTGGGATTACCCGGCTGCGCCCTGGGCGTTACCGTGCCCACTTCAACAAAGCCAAAGCCCAGCGCGCCCAGCGCATCCAGATGGTCGGCATTTTTATCCAGCCCCGCGGCCAGTCCCACGCGATTGCGGAAGGTCAGCCCCAAAAGCTCCACCGGGTCGTCTACTGCGGTGCCCGCCAGCCGACGCACGCCGCCCACGCGATGCAACCAGTCAAGGGACTTGAGCGCCGCGGTATGCGCGGCTTCGGGATCAAGGCGAAAAAACAGCGGGCGGGCAAAATGGTACATCGTCTCTCCAGGCGATTGGCGGGCACGGGCGGCGGCGAGTATAGCGCAAAGCGCAGGCACCGCAAAAAAAGCGCCCCGAGCGGCGTTGTTCACGTCACTCGGGGCGCTTGTGCCGGCAGGATCCGGCGTATCAGCGCAGGGTTGCGCTTAGTTCACAATACCCATTACGGGCGTCATTCGCTGCCGCTTTCCGCCAGACCAACCAGCGCACGCACGGCCACGGCAAACAGCGCAAAGCCGCTTTCGCTACCGCTACGCACCTCGTCAATCAAACGACACCAGCGGCTGTGTAGCTCATGGTTCTGCTCCAGCCACTGAGCGACCTGTTCTCCGGCACTGCCGCTGCCCGCTTCAAGCATGAGCACGCTGGTGGTCAGCGCCAGCTGCTGGCGGTCGATATCGTCGCGGAACGTTTCCCGCGCCTGAGCCTGCCAGGCATCCCGCGCGTCCAACTGAGACACCTGCTGGATCATCCACGGCAGTTCCAGGCGGCTGCCGATCTCGTAGAACACTTCGGCAACGCGCTGCGGCGCTTCATCGGTATGGCGCGCAGCCTGAATAATGCCCAGCCCGGCGTACAGGCTCGGCGCAGCGGCCACGTTGTCGGCCAGCGTCTCGGGCACGCCCGCGTCAACCAGCTCATCGCGGCGCGCTTGCCAGGCCTCGCGTTCTTCGCCGCTCAGCAGCTCGCCAATGTTGTCCTGCAGCGTGGCCAGACGTGGGCCGAAGTATTCAATGGTGTCTTCGACGGAAAGCCCCGTGTGCTGACGCAGGAACCAGCGCGTGGCGCGGCGGATCATGCGCATCAGCCCCAGCATCATCGAATACTGCACGTGACCGGGAACCTTGTTGTCCAGTGCTTCGATATCGGCCCACAGCGCCGGCAGGTTGAAGCTTTCCCGGGCGACGATGTAAGCGCGGGCGATCTCCGCACGGCCCAGCCCGGTGGAGTCCATCAGGCGGCGTACAAAGACCATGCCCATGTGATCCACCAGATCGTTTGCCACCTGAGTGGCAACGATTTCGCGATTCAGGCGGTGATCGTTCATTTCCTCGGTATAGCGCTCGACCAGCACCTTCGGGAAGAGGCGCTCAATATGCTGATGCACGTAGCTGTCGTCCGGCACATCGGATTCGATCAGGTCACCCTTGAGCGTGCTCTTGGCGTACGAAATCAGCACCGAAAGCTCGGGCAGGAGCATTCCCTGAGCATTGGCCGCGCGCTCTTTGAGCACGTCATCTTCGGGTAGGAACTCAAGTTCGCGGTCGATTTCACCGGCCTCTTCAAGCTCGCTGATAAACCGACGATAGGGCGCGATGCTCTGCTGAGACAACAGTTCGGAAAGGTCCAGCGCCTGGGTCTGGCGATAGTTGTCCTTGATCACCAGCTCGGCCACTTCTTCGGTCATCTCCGCCAGCAGCTGATTGCGCTGTTTGTCGGTCATGTCGCCGCGCTTGACCACTTCGTCGATCAGGATCTTGATGTTGACTTCATGGTCAGAGCAGTTGACCCCGCCGGCGTTGTCGATGAAATCGGCGTACACGCGAATACCGTTGGCCGCCGCTTCCATCCGGCCACGCTGGGTGCAGCCCAGGTTGCCGCCTTCGCCGATCACGCGGCAGTTAAGCTCGGCGCCGTTGACGCGCAGCGCGTCGTTGGCCTTGTCGCCCACGTCGGCGTCGGTTTCGTCAGCGCCTTTCACGTAGGTGCCAATGCCGCCGTTCCATACCAGATCCACCTTGGCGGTGAGCATGGCGTGGATCAGCTCGTTGGGCGCCAGCCGCTCCTCGCTGATGCCGAATGTCTGCTGCATCTGCGGGGTGATGGCGATTGATTTGGCGCTGCGGCTGAAGATGCCGCCACCCTCGGAAATCAAAGACTTGTCGAAGTCTTCCCAGCTGGAGCGCGGCATATCGAACAGCCGCTGACGCTCGGTAAAGGTGGGCCCGGCATCCGGTGTCGGGTCAACGAAAATATGCAGATGGTTAAACGCCCCGACCAACTCGATCTGATCAGACAGCAGCATGCCGTTGCCGAACACGTCGCCGCCCATATCCCCGACGCCGACCACGCTGAAAGTGTCGCTCTGGGTATTGACGCCAAGCCCGCGGAAGTGGCGCTGGACCGATTCCCAGGCACCCCGGGCGGTAATCCCCATTTTCTTGTGGTCATAGCCATTGGCACCGCCGGAGGCGAACGCGTCGCCCAGCCAGTGGCCGTATTCCAGCGAAATTTCGTTGGCAATATCGGAGAACGTTGCCGTGCCCTTGTCAGCTGCCACCACCATATAGGCATCGTTATCATCGTGGCGCACTACGTTATCGGGCGGCACGACGTCGCCGCCGTCGAAGTTGTCGGTGACGTCCAGCAGCGCGCGGATAAAGGTCTGGTAGCAGGCAATGCCTTCATTTTGCCGGGTTTCACGGTCGGCGTTTTCGGGCATGCGTTTGCACACAAAGCCGCCTTTGGCGCCTACCGGCACGATGACCGCGTTCTTGACCTGCTGCGCCTTGACCAGCCCCAGTACTTCGGTGCGGAAATCTTCCAACCGGTCAGACCAGCGCAACCCACCGCGCGCCACTTTGCCGCCGCGCAGATGTACGCCTTCCACCCGGGGCGAGCAGACAAAAATCTCGTAGGCCGGGCGCGGCTTGGGCATACCCGTCACTTTCGAGGGCGCAAGCTTGTAGGCAATATAATCCTTGTACCCGCCGTCTTCGTCGCGCTGGTAATAGTTGGTGCGCAGCGTGGCCTGGATCAGCTCCATGAAGCGACGCAGCAGCTGGTCGTCATTCAGGCTGTCGACGTTTTCCAGATGGTCGTTGATGCGCGCCAAACAGGCTTCGCCGTCGTGTGACTCAATGTCAGGATCAAACCGCTGCTTGAACAGCTCCACCAGCTCGCGGGTAATATCCGCGTAGTTGTTCAGCGTCGTGGCGATATAGTCTTGCGACATGCCAAAGCGGATCTGCTTGAGGTAGCGGGCATAGCCGCGCAGCATCGCCACTTCGCGCCAGTCAAGCCCGGCGCTGATGATCAGCCGGTTGTAGGCGTCGTTGTCGGCCTCGCCTGACCAGATGCGCTTGAACGCCTGAGTGAAATCTTCACGCATGTCGCTCAGGCTGATCTCGGCGCCGCTGTGCTCCAGGTTGAAATCGTGAATCCAGTAGTATTGCTCTGGCGCGTTGATTTCATAAGGCCGCTCGCCGACCACGCGCAGCCCCAGGCTTTCCATCATCGGTAGCACGTCAGACAGCGGAATCTGGGTGTGGCGATGGTATAGCTTGAGCTTGACACCGCCGTTCTGCTCTTCCAGCGGGCGATAGTGAGACAGCGCCAGATCGTCTTCGTTATCCAGGTCCAGCAGATGCTGTACGTCGTACACGGCGGTGCGGGCGCTGAAATCTTCCCGGTAGCTGGCGGAAAACGCTTCGTGAAAGTCATCCATCAGGTGATTGGCGCGTTCTTCGCCAAAGCCTTCGACCATTGCTGCCTGCAGCTCGTCGCGCCAGCTGCGCGCCAGCTGCGCGATTTTCTTCTCCAGCCGCGCAAGGTCAAACTGGCCGGGGCTATCGCCGTTGAAACGCAGAATCAGCTGGATGCGCGCCAGCACCGACTCGGACAGGTACGTATTGAAGTCGCCAAAGTGGGCGTCCATTTCTTCGCACAACAGCCGCTGGATATTCTGGCGCAGCTGGGTCGAGAACACGTCACGCGGCACAAAAATCAGGCAGGAGTAAAACTTGCCGCTGATATCTTCACGCACGAACAACCGCACCTGACGACGCTCGCGGATGTTAAGGATGCCCAGCGCCGTGCTCGCCAGCGCATCGGTATCGATGTGGAAGAGGTCATCGCGCGGGTACACTTCCAGCACCTGCAACAGCTGCTTGCCGTTATGCCCCTGGGAGCTGAAGCCGGCAACGTCCATTACCGCCTTGAGCTTGCGCCGCAGTAGCGGAATATGGCGCGGCGATTCGTTATACACGGTCGCGGCCAGCAGACCGAAAAAGCGTCGCTCACCGATAACGTTGCCATCGTCGTCGTAACGGTCAACGGTGATGTAGTCCGGGTAGGTCGGGCGGTGCACGCGCGAATGGTGGGCGCTTTTGGCAAACGACAACAGCTGCGGCACCAGCAGGTAGCCATTCTTTTCGTCGATGCCTTCCTGCGTGCGGATGCGCTCGCCGTAGCGCGGCTGATCCAGGCGGAACACGCCCTGTACGCTTTCCGGGTCGCGCTTGAGCGCGCCGTTTTCGAGCACGTATTCGTCGTAGCCCAGAAAGGTAAAGTTGTCATTGAGCAGCCATTCGAGAAACGCGATGGCTTCTTCGTGGTCGTCGGGATCAATCTGCGGCGGGCAGACTTTTTCAAGCTCCTGAATCGCGTCGCGAATGCGCGTGCACATGCTGTCGTAGTCGTTAACCGCCGTACGCACGTCGCGCAGCACGTCGTGCAGCTCCTGCTCGATGGCGGCCAGCGAATCGGGGTCGCTGTGGCGGTCGACTTCGATGACGATCAGCGATTCGCGCATCTCAGGCGCGTTATCGCCCTGGGCCGGCACGACGTTTTCCAGCTCGTGACCGGCACTACGCTCTACGGCAAGCACGGCGTTCTGGATGGCGTGAACGGTGAGGCCACGGCGATTAAGCGCAATGCGTACCGAGTCCACCAGAAACGGCATGTCCTTGTGCAATACGGCCACAAAGGTATGGGTGGACTGCCAGCCGTGCTCTTCAAAATCGGGGTTGAATACCTGCACCTTGGGACTGGCAAGGTCATGATGCTGCAAAAACTGCCAGATCGAGAGCGTGGCGCCATAAAAGTCATCCAGACGCCGGTTAACCAGATCTTCCACGGGCACCGTGGCGTAGAACTGCTGCGCAAAGGCATCAATAGCCTCTGCACGCTTAGGCTCCAGACGCGCTTCCAGCCGCTCCTGTAGCTGTTTCAGCAGATCCTGCCGGCTTTCCTCAATCGCAACGTAATGCATCCATCACCTCGACTGCCAAGACCGCATCCGGCCAAAAAAATGAAGGAAGAGAGGCTTTTAAGCCTGTCTTTGGGCTAGCTTACGCCAGCTGAGCAAGTGACCCAAGCCCTTAATCACTTGCTCATGGTGCATACCGCTTGCGCATGACGCCGAGAGCCAAGCGTTTGTTTCTGCCTTTATTTTACGCCACTGAGCGTTTGCGTTCGGCACACGGGCTATACGTTTTCACGCCGCGTCAGCATTACCCCGCATTCGCAGTGGTCGGTAAACGGAAACTGGTCAAACAGGGCAAAGCGTTCAATGCGGTGGGTGCGCGTCAACAGGCCAAGGTTTTGCGCCAGCGTTTCGGGGTTGCAGGAAATGTACACGATGCGCTCATAGCCGCTGATCTGCGCACAGCTGGCGTCGTCCAGCCCTGCCCGCGGCGGGTCCACCAGTACGGTAGAAAAATCATAGCCGTCCAGCGCCATCTCTGCCACGCGGCGGCCGTGCTTCTCCCCTTTTAGCGCCAGCGCAAAGTCTTCGGCCGACATCCGCGCGACATGGACGTTGTCCACGTTATTGGCCTGCAGGTTGACCTGGGCGCTGGCCACCGACGTGCGCGAAATCTCGGTCGCCAGCACGCGGCGAAAATTCTCGGCCAGCGCGATAGTGAAGTTGCCGTTGCCGCAGTACAGCTCGACCAGATCCTGCGCTTGACTGCCGGCCGTTACGTCCCGCGCCCATGCCAGCATTTTTTGACATACCTGCGCGTTGGGCTGGGTGAAGCTGTTTTCTACCTGCTGGTAGGCAAACGCTTTACCGTCCACGTGCAAATGCTCCCAGACGTGATCACGGGTCAGCACCAGACGCTGCTTACGCGAACGGCCGATAATCATGATGCCCAGTGATTGTTCGAGCGCCCGCGCTTCGGCTTCCCAGACGTCATCCAGCGGGCGGTGATACACCAGCGTCACCAGCGCCTCGCCGGACAGCGTGGTCAGAAACTCGATTTGAAACAGCTTGCGGCGCAGCGTCTCGCTGGCCAGAAACGCCTCGCGCAGCGGGGGCATCAGCGCGTTGATCGCTTCACTGGCAACGGCGTACTGGTCAAGGCGCACCGTCCGCTTGTTTTTACGCCCGTTGTCGCCCTCGCCTGCCTCGACTTCAAACATGGCATAGAACACGTCGTCGCCTTCGTGCCACAGACGAAACTCGCAGCGCTGGCGGTAGTGGCTCGGTGGCGAGTCGTGCACCTCCAGCGCGGGCGTGTCAAACGCGGCAAAAAGGTGGGTGACGGCATCGCGTTTGGCCGCAAGCTGGGCGTCGTAGTGCTGCGGCTCCACCTGGGGAATGGCCAAGGGCGTCTCCTCGTCTGGGTACGTTTTAGGGGGATATTGCCTGAAAAGCCGGCGAGCCTAACATGCGGCGACCGGCAAATATTCGGGCCGTTGAAAACCGTAGGCGGCCAGCGCGTGCGCAAGCGCTGGTCGGGGCGCTGTGGCAAACGCCTGACCGCTTTCGTCGCTGGCGTTCAGCAGCGGCGCGACCAGCTGGCCCACGCGCCGAGCGATGGCGTCACCGGAATCCACCCAGGCAAGCGGCAGCGGTGAAAGCGCGGCAAGCCAGGGGGTAAGCAGCGGAAAATGGGTACAACCCAACACCACCGTATCCAGCGGCGAGCTGGCGCTGGCCGCTTTCCACAACGGGGTTAACGCCGCGTTCAGGCGTGCAGGATTGGGGGAAGCACCGCCCAGCCAGGCTTCGGCCTCGGTCACCAGCGCATCCGCCGCGACGAAGGTCACCCGGCAGTCGGCGGCAAAGTGTTCGATCAGCCGCTGGGTATAAGGCCGCCTGACCGTGGCCGTGGTGGCCAAAAGCCCGAGATGGCGTGTCTGGCTGAGCGCCGCTGCCGGCTTGATGGCGGGCACGGTGCCCACCACGGGAATCGCCAGCGCCCGGCGAAGCGGCTCCAGCGCCAGCGTGCTGGCCGTATTGCACGCCACCACCAGCACGGCCGGCCGGCAGGCTTCCACCGCAGCACGGCACACGGCGACGATGCGCTGCGTCAGCACCTCGTCGGGGCGCAGGCCGTAAGGCAGCCAGGCGTTATCGCAGGCATAGCTCAGCGCCGCGCCGGGATAGTGCTGGCGCAGGGCGGCCGCCACGGAGAGTCCGCCAACGCCGGAATCAAAAATCAGCACGGAGCCGGCCATGGCTTGAACGCTATCTCCTGAACGCGGTGAGTGGCAGGGCTGCTATCAAGAGCCCTGCGAGTCGAGCGGTGGCACGTCGGCCTCCTGCAGCTCGGCGTAAAGCTCGGGGTAGGATTCCTGCAAACGCTCGATTATCTGGTCGGCCTTCACCGGCATCGCTTTGACAAAGGCCTCGGTGTCTTCGGCATCAAAGCGTTTATCCAGCAGCGGAAACAACTCCTCACGCTCTTGGCGCAGATATTCGCGGTGCGCGTCCAGATACTGCTTCAGGTCCTCGGCAAAGCGGTCCATCGGCAGCACGTTATCCATTAGCACCATGTCGATATCGTCTGACAGGTGCTCAAGGCGGGGCTTGAGCTTGCGGTAGTCGGCCAGCAGCTGCTCGGCCATGTCGGCATGCTCGGGCACGTGTGCCTTCAGCCGCTCGACAAAACCTTGCTCAAGCGAGACGGCAAACTCTTCCATATACGACAGGATATAGTCCACCACCTCACGCATCAGGTGAAAGTTGGGACGTTCTCCCTGCTGCAGAATCTTGTACTTCAAATCCAGCACATGAAGCATTCGCTCCATGTTGGCATGATCCAGGCTCAGTTGATTAATCATGATGCCGCCTCCTTTGTTCCGCGCATGCCCAAAGGCTTTGCACGTACCACGGTGCGCGATACGTGCCTGATAAATAAGCCTGAAGCCGGTGCACGGCGGGTGTCTTGCGCTTGACGTGTGTGCGTGTTTTTTGTTCTCGGCTTTTAAGCTCGACTCTTTTCGCGCCGGCTGAAACAATTATGGCTAACAGTAGCTTGGCGCCGACTTGATTACCACCGTAGAACCACGGTACCTGTTATTAACGACAGCTCATGGCACGGCGTTGTTCAACGGAGTTTGCATGGATCTTTTTTCTTCTTCACCCGATCAGGCCCCGCTGGCTTACCGCATGCGCCCGCGTCAGCTGGCCGATTATATCGGCCAGCAAGCGCTGGTCGGCGAAGGCAAGCCGCTCAGGCACATGGCCGACACGGCTACCGTGCGCTCGATGATTTTATGGGGGCCGCCGGGCGTGGGCAAGACCACCCTGGCAGAAATACTCGCCAACGCCTCGGGCGCACGGCTGGAATCCCTCAGCGCGGTCATGGCCGGCGTCAAGGACATCCGCACCGTGGTCGAACGTGCCCACGCGTTTGCTCCCACGCCGGTGGTGCTGTTTCTGGATGAGATTCACCGCCTGAACAAGAGCCAGCAGGATGCCCTGCTGCCTCACGTTGAGTCGGGGCTGTTCACACTAATCGGCGCGACCACCGAGAATCCCTCGTTTGAAGTGAATTCGGCGCTGTTATCCCGCGCCCGGGTGTATGTCTTGAAGCCGCTCACTCACGCAGAGCTCGTTCAGGTGATGCATCAGGCGCTGGCCGATACCCACAACGGCCTCGGGGAGCGACGCATCCACACAGAAGACGGTGTGCTGGATGCGCTGGCCCACGCTAGTGCCGGCGATGCGCGACGCGCGCTGGGGCTACTCGAAACCGCCTGCGACTTCACCACCACAACTCACGGCGGCGAAACGCTGGCGCTTGCTGTGCTGGACGACGTCATCGGGCATCAGGCCAGCGCGTTTGATAAGCAGGGGGACGGCTATTACGACCTGCTCTCGGCGATTCACAAGTCGATCCGCTCATCGCGGCCGGACGCCGCGCTGCTCTACATTGCCCGGTTCATTCAGGGCGGCGGCGACCCGCTGGACGTGATCCGCCGGCTCACCGCGATTGCCTCGGAAGACGTGGGCAACGCCGACCCGCGCGCCCTGCCGCTGGCCGTTGCCGCCTGGGATGCCTACCTGCGGCTGGGCGATTATGAAGGGCAGCGGGCCATGGCCCATGCGGCCATCCACCTGGCCGTGGCACCCAAAAGCAACCGCATTGACCGCGCGTGGAAAGCCGCTCAGGCGTTCGCGCGGGAACAGCCGCAGCTCGACGTACCCACCTACCTGCGCAATGCGCCGACCAAGTTGATGGAAAGCCTGGGGCACGGTGACGGCTACCGCTACGCCCACAGCGAACCCGACGGCTATCCCGCCGGCAGCGCGCACGACTGCTGGCCCGAAGCGCTTCCCCACGCCGCGTTTTACCAGCCCAGCGAGCTGGGACATGAACAGCGTTTTGCCGCGATTATGGCCTGGCGCGCCGCCCGCGACGCCGAAGCCGACGGGCAGCGCTAAAGATGAAACAGGCGCTTAGGGCGCCTGTTCGCGGATCACGTCAACGCCATCGGGAATATCAAAGCGGAAGCGCTCGTCATCAATCGGTGTGTTTTGGCTAATCGCAGAAAACCGGATCGCGGTACGCTGGCCGGTGCTATCGGTCATCCACAGCTCGGTGAGCGTTTCACCGTTAAACGTCATGCTCAGCTCTTCAAACAGCGTATCCGGCGAGACGGGAATCAGAGTGAAGATGTCATCGCCTTCTTCCTGCTCGTAGAACACATCAAAGCTGTCGGTCAACTCACCGGCGCTACCCGAAAGTAACAGCGCCGGCGTATAAGTCACGCGGTTATCCAGGCCCTGCACCGTGACCTGCTCCAGATCCGGATCAAACAGATAAACCTCTTCGCCGTTGGACACCACGGTCTGGCTATAGGGAGCGTCAACTTCCCAGCGCAGCATGCCCGGGCGCGACAGCCACATTTCGCCCTGCACTTGCTGTAAGCGCTCGCCGCCGCTGCCCAGAATCTGCTGATCGAACTCAGCCTCATAGGTTTCCAGCGGGTCGAGCCGTTCAGTCAACCGCTCGGCGGCTTCGTTCGCCCACGCCTGAGGGGCGGCTATAAAGCCCAGCGCACTGGCCGCAAGCGCGAATGAAAACGATCGCTGTGTCTTGGTGTGGCGCATATGTTTCTCCTTAAAACCCTGTCGGTTAGCGGCGTATTCGGAATTCGGACGACACTAGCATGATATAGCGGCTTCGTATGAATACATCATCTGACAAATAAGACGCAAAAAGCGCCGCCGGGTTTCCCCCGCCGGCGTTTCTCCTTGAGCTTTGCACCTTCTGGTACGTCTTAGTCGCCAATCGGCGGCGGCGCCAGCACCTCACGGGCGCCGTTGTTGCCCATCCGGCTAACCACGCCGGCGCTCTCCATGGCATCTACTAGACGCGCTGCGCGGTTATAACCGATCTTGAAGCGCCGCTGTACCGACGAAATTGAGGCCTTTTGCGTCTGGGTTACAAACTGCACCACTTCATCGTAGAGCGCATCTTTCTCGGCGTCATCGTCGGCCCCTTCTGCTTCAAGGCCGGCTAGTGCGTCGGCCGATACGCCGCCGGAGAGAATCTCCTCGATATATTCAGGCTCACCGCGGCGTCTCAGGTCGTCCACCACGCGGTGGACTTCATCATCGTCGACAAAAGCGCCGTGTACGCGGTTAGGTGGGCCTGAACCGGCGGGCAGATAGAGCATGTCGCCGTGGCCGAGCAGACTTTCGGCGCCGCCCTGATCAAGAATGGTGCGCGAGTCAATACGCGACGACACCTGAAACGCCATCCGCGAGGGGATATTGGCCTTGATCAAGCCGGTGACCACATCGACCGAGGGACGCTGGGTCGCAAGAATCAGGTGGATACCCGCGGCGCGTGCCTTTTGCGCCAGCCGGGCGATCAGCTCTTCGACCTTTTTGCCCACGATCATGAACATGTCGGCAAATTCGTCGATCACCACCACGATATACGGCAGCTTTTTCAACACCGGCGGCGTCTGGTGCATTTCCCACGGCTGGGGTTCCCACAGCGGATCAGCCACCTGGGCACCGGCGCGTTCGGCCTCGTCCAGCCGGGCATTAAAGCCGGCAATGTTGCGCACGCCCATGGCCGCCATCAGCTTGTAGCGCCGCTCCATTTCGGCGACGCACCAACGCAGGCTGTTAGCCGCTTCCTTCATGTCGGTGACCACCGGCGCCAGCAGGTGCGGAATGCCGTCGTACACCGAAAGCTCAAGCATCTTGGGGTCAACCATGATCATCTTGAGTTCATCGGGTTTGGCTTTTAACAGCATGGAAATCAGCATCGCATTGACGCCAACCGACTTCCCCGAGCCGGTGGTACCGGCCACCAGCAGATGAGGCATCTTGCCGAGGTTGGCGACCACCGCGCCGCCGCCGATATCCTGACCCAGCGCCATGGTGAGCGGTGACGTTTCCTGCTGATAGCGGTCGGAATCGATCACCTCGCGCAGGCGGATCATCGCGCGGCGCGGGTTGGGAATTTCGATACCCACCGTCGGCCGGCCGGGAATCACCTCCACCACACGCACGCTCTTGACCATCAGTGAGCGCGCCAGATCCTTCGACAGGTTGGTGATTTTGGAGGCTTTGACGCCTGCCGCCGGTCTGATTTCAAAGCGCGTAATGACCGGCCCCGGCCAGGTTTCCACCACCTCGGCCTTGACGCCGTATTCGCTCAGGCGCACTTCCAGCAGCTCGGCCATATCGGTAAGCTCTTGGTCGGTGTAGTTGGGCTGGTGCGGCTCGGGCGGCGTGAGCAGGCGCAGGCTGGGCAGATCGCCTTCGGGTTCGGGCATATCATCAAGCACCGGACGCTGGCTTTGCAGGTGCTCCACCGTCCATAGTGCCGGCGCGGCGGTGCCTGGCTGGGGTTCGGGGTCGGGCACAGCCGGCAGGGGTACATCGTCGTCGTCCCATACGGGCTCGGGCACCACCTCGGGGCTGCGCGGCGACGCCAGAACAGGCTCGGGCTCGGGCTCGGGCTCGGGCTCGGGCTCGGGCTCGGGCTCGGGCTCGGGCTCGGGCTCGGGCTCGGGCTCGGGCTCGGGCTCGGGCTCGACATAAGCATATGCCGCTAGCGTTTGCGGTTCTGGCGTTTCTGCTCCTCGCTCTTCCGGCTCGAACGACGTTGCCGGCTTAAACGGTGCTACCGGCTCAGGCGCCTCTTCCGGTTCCGGAGCCGAGGCGTATACCGCCGGTTCGCGCTGAAACTCGGGCTCGGGTGCGGGTTCAGGTTCGGGGTCGCGCCAAAATTCAGGCTCAGTCTCAGGCTCGGGTGCCGAAGCCGGCTGCGCAGCAAGAGTGGGCTCACGGCGCCCGTACAGCACGCTGCCGTTATCGGCCGTGTCTGCAACGTCCGGGCGCTCCGGGACTTTTTCTGGCTCAGGTGCTGTCGCAGCGTCTTCTTCGGCTGCGGCGCCTTCGGCCTCAGCGTCATGCGCATACGGCTCGGGTAAAGGCGGTTCAGGCGCATGGGCTTCAGATGGAGTCGCTGCTTCGGTGACCGGCTGATCCTCAGCCTGCTCGGCGGCTTTGCCGGTAAAGTGCGCCGCGGCGTTCCAGGGAATATCGGTATCGTCAGCCTCCACGGAGGCCTCAGCGGTGGCGGGCGCCATCGCGGCAGTGGAAAAGCTTGGCTCGCGCTTACCCGTGGGCTGCGCTGCCTGGGCGGTGTCGGCCGCCTTCGGCGCCGGTGATGGGCGGGCTACCGCCGGCTCGGGGCGGGGCTCGCTCTTCCGGTTATCCCGCTTGGGTGGCCTGGCCTTGGCGCGCGCCGCTTTGCGCGTCTTGAACCAACCGCTCAGGCGACACGCGCGGCGTCCCGCCTCATCAGCCACCTGTAGCCAGGAAACGCCGCTAAACAGCGGGAAGCCGCTAAGCATCAGCGCAGCGGCGATCAGCCCCACGCCGGCGCTGCCGACCAGCAACCGCAGTGCGCCGACCAACCCTTCCCCCAGGATGCCGCCGGAACCATACGGCAGCACGCTTTCCGGGTGGTAAAAATGCAGCGACCCCAGCATGGTGGTGCCCAGCAGCATCAGCAAAAACCCGCCGGCGTGTACCGCAAGCGATACCGGATCCAGTACGAAGCGCACCTGACGCGAACGCATCAGCCACCAGGCGGCAAAGCCGCATATTCCCGGCCACCACAGCGCGCTGGCACCCAGCAGGGAATACAGCACATCGGCAAGCCACGCGCCCACCGCGCCCATCCAGTTGGCGACGCCGTTTTCCGGGCCGCGATACGACCACCCCGGATCGCCCGGCTGGTAGCTTAGAAGCGCCAGTAGCAAGAAAACGCACAGCGCCAGCAGCGCAACCACCACGCCTTCACGCGCGGCTCCCTGCAGGCGCACGCCCATCCGCCGCGCTTTATTCGTGGCGGCCTTGACGCGCCCCTGCGGCGTCGTTCTGGACGCGTGCGACTTTCGCTTGTCTCCCGCTTTATTTACTGTCAAGCGACTCTCCCTTTACACCTAAACCATATATAACCACAACGTTACCTGACACGGCCGGCGCTGCCCTGCAGCATTCTCGAACGGCCGTCGAGATGGCATCATACCGAGCATCCTTCTGCCGTCACAGGGCTTCACGCCACCTGCCCGTCACCGGAGCGCACCATGCTACCTTGGCTATCGTCGCCAACGCCCGTCTTTCCACCGCCGGATTCGGCGCTTGATGCGCCCAACGGCCTGCTGGCCGCCGGGGGCGAGCTGACGCCCCACTGGCTGGTCAGCGCTTACCGCCACGGCATTTTTCCGTGGTACAGCAACGGCGACCCGATTCTGTGGTGGAGTCCCAGCCCACGCATGGTGCTCAAGCCTGAGGCCTTTAAACAGCGCCGCAGCCTGACCAAGCGGCTGCGCCACGGCGGTTTTCGCGTCACGCTCAATCAGGATTTCCCCGGCATCATGCGTGCCTGCGCCGCGCCGCGTGACGCTGAAGACGGCACCTGGATCACTGCTGAAATGCACGCCGCGTATTGTCGGCTACACCGGCTGGGCATTGCCCACAGCCTGGCGGTATATCAGGACGATGCGCTTGTCGGCGGGCTTTACGGCGTGGCCATGGGGCCGGTCTTTTTTGGCGAGTCCATGTTCTCGCTCAGACCCGACGGCTCCAAGGTCGCGCTTGCCTACCTGACCGCCGCCATGCGTACCCACGGCGGCAAGCTCATCGACTGTCAAATGCACACGCCGCACCTGGAAAACCTCGGTGCAACGACCATAGCCCGCTCAACGTTCCTCGACTATCTTGAAACATGGCTACCCGACGTCGGTTTTAGCGCTCCTGACGACAACACAGCTACGCCGCATGTGCCAAAGGCCGAGTGGCTTGACGCCCTGGCCGATGACGATAACGCCCGTCTTGTGCGTTAACGCCATGCGCCGTGCCCCGCTTGTCCGTGCCCGGAGATGCATCCAAGGAGGCCAGCCGTGAGCAGCAATGCGTCCCATCACCCGGCAAAGGATTTACGTTTTTTTCTGACGGTGCCCCACGCCTGCAGTTATCTGCCCGGCCGTGAAGCCACGACGCTGTTTCTTGATCCTGAAGAAACGCCGGCTGCAGGCGTTTACGATGCGCTGACGTTACAGGGGTTCCGGCGCAGCGGTCGTCACCTGTATCGCCCGCACTGCGAAAACTGCAGCGCCTGCCGCTCGGCGCGTATTCCGGTGGAAGATTTTCATCCCGGCCGCACCCAACGCAAAATTCTCCGGCGTAATGCTGATATTCAAACGCGCCTGCTGTCCGCCCGTTGGGTGCCGCAACACTACGCGCTATATGCGGCGTATATCCGCGCTCGCCACGCCGACGGCGAAATGTACCCGCCCAGTCGCGAGCAATACCAGACGTTTCTCACCCTTGACCAGCCCTACGCACAGCTGCTGGAAATGACGCTGGACGAGCGGCTGGTCGGCGTGGCGGTCTTCGACCAGCTGGACCACGGGCTGTCGGCCATTTATACCTTTTTTGACGTTGATCCGCAGCTGGACAGGCGCTCGCTGGGTACTTTTGCTATCTTGAAGCTCGTGGAGTTGGCGCAACAGCGAGGCCTGCCCCATGTTTATTTAGGTTATTGGATTGAGCAGTGTCGAAAAATGCGCTACAAAAAGGCGTTTTCGCCACTTGAGGTGCTGGATGGACGGCGCTGGCGGCGGCTTATCTCGCCCTGACGCCGGCTTTTTTGCCTTGACGCCAGCCTTGCGGCACAATATAGCGCGATTTCATCGCCCGGGCGACGCAACACTCGGGCGGGTTATCCCCTATCATGGGGATTATGCGTGACACCCATTATCATGACTCAGTGAGGAACGGCCTATATGGCACGTGAAGATCATATTGAAATGGAAGGCGTCATTGTTGACACCCTTCCCAACACCATGTTCCGTGTGGAGCTCGAAAACGGCCACGTGGTCACCGCCCACATCTCGGGCAAAATGCGCAAGAACTACATCCGCATCCTGACCGGCGACAAGGTCAAGGTTGAGCTGACCCCGTACGACCTGTCCAAAGGCCGTATCGTGTATCGCTCGCGCTAAACCAGCAGGCATCAGATACAGCAACGCCCCGTCGATGACAGGGCGCTTTGCATGCTGCGTGGGTTAAGGTAAAAGCCGGCATCGCGCCCCGTCAGGGCGCATCCGCCATCTCTGCCTCCATCGCCAGGTTCAGCTCTCCGTTTTCCAGGCTCACGTGAACCGTGCCGCCCTGCTCGGCCAGCTCGCCGAAAAGAATCATCTCGGCCAGCGGCTTTTTGAGTTTTTCCTGAATCAGGCGCGCCATCGGGCGGGCGCCCATGTCCGGGTCGTAGCCCTCTTCGGCCAGCCAGTTGCGTGCGTCGTCTTCCACATCCAGCTGCACCCGCTTTTCATCCAGCTGTGCCTGAAGTTCGATGAGGAACTTGTCCACCACGTTGCGTACCACTTCAGTGGGCAGCGAGCTGAACTGAATGATGCCGTCCAGACGGTTACGAAACTCCGGCGAGAACGTGCGGCGAATTACTTCCATGGCGTCGGTCGTGTGATCCTGGGACTGAAAACCGATCGAGCGGCGCGAGGCAAGCTCGGCACCGGCGTTGGAGGTCATGATCACGATGACGTGGCGGAAATCCGCTTCGCGGCCGTTGTTGTCGGTCAGCCGGCCGTGATCCATCACCTGCAGCAGCAGGTTGAAGACTTCCGGGTGCGCCTTTTCGATTTCATCGAGCAGCAGCACGCAGTGCGGCTGCTTGGTGATGGCTTCGGTCATAAGCCCACCCTGCTCGTAGCCGACGTAGCCCGGAGGCGCACCGATCAGCCGCGACACCGTGTGGCGCTCCATGTACTCGGACATGTCAAAGCGCACCAGCTCGATACCCATGACATGCGAGAGTTGGCGCGCCACTTCGGTTTTACCTACCCCGGTGGGGCCGGCAAACAGAAAGCTGCCCACGGGCTTATCCGGCGACTTCAGCCCCGCACGGGAAAGTTTGATGGCCGCCGACAGGCTATCAATGGCGTCATCCTGGCCGAAGACCAGCATTTTCAGGTCGCGGTCCAGATTGGCCAACAGCTTGCGGTCGGAGCTTGAAACGCTCTTCGGCGGAATCCGCGCGATAGAGGCCACCACGGCCTCGACTTGTTCCACGTCGATGGTATCCAGGCGCACTTCCGGCGGCAGCAAGCGCTGGTGCGCGCCGGCTTCGTCGATCACGTCAATCGCCTTGTCCGGCAGATAGCGGTCATTGATGTAGCGATCTGCCAGCCTTGCTGCGGTTTCCATGGCGGCGTCGGTGTAGGTCAGCTCGTGGTGCTCTTCAAAGCGCGAACGCAGCCCCTTGAGAATCTTGATGGTGTCGTCCACCGAGGGGGCCAGCACGTCGACTTTTTGAAAGCGCCGGGCCAGCGCGCGGTCTTTTTCGAAAATACCGCGAAACTCCTGAAACGTCGTCGAGCCAATACAGCGCAGCTCACCCGAGGACAACAGCGGCTTGAGCAGGTTGGAGGCGTCCATCACCCCGCCCGACGCCGCACCGGCGCCGATGACGGTATGAATTTCGTCGATGAACAAAATTGCTTTGGGCTGCTTTTTAAGCTCGGCCAACAGCCCCTTGAGCCGCTTTTCAAAGTCGCCGCGGTACTTGGTACCGGCCAGCAGTGCGCCCATATCCAGCGAATAAACCACCGCATCGGCAATCACGTCGGGCACGTCTTCTTCCACGATGCGCTTGGCCAGCCCCTCGGCAACCGCCGTTTTACCTACGCCGGCTTCACCCACCAGCAGCGGGTTGTTCTTGCGCCGGCGTGCCAGAATCTGCACCACTCGTTCAAGCTCGTGGTCACGCCCGATCAGCGGATCAATTTTACCCAGCCGCGCCTGCTCGTTGAGGTTGGTGGCGTAGCCGGTCAGCGGGTGCGCTGCGCCATCGCCGGGACTTTCTTCGGCGTCTTCCGCTTCATGGGTCGACGGTGACGGCGATGTGCCGTGCCCCGCCACCTTGGAAATGCCGTGGGCGATGTAGTTGACCGCATCGACCCGGGCGACATTCTGCTGCTTGAGGAAGTAGACCGCCTGGCTCTCCTGCTCGGAAAAAATGGCCACCAGCACGTTAGCCCCGGTGACTTCATTCTTGCCCGACGACTGCACGTGGAATACGGCACGCTGCAATACGCGCTGAAAGCCCAGCGTCGGCTGGGTTTCACGCTCGCCTTGCCCTTCAGGGATCAGCGGCGTAGTCGAGTTGATGAAATCCTGCAGGTCAGCCCGCAGCTTGTCCAGGTTAGCCCCACACGCTTTGAGCACGTCGACTGCGGCGGCGTTATCCAGAAGCGCCAACAGCAGGTGCTCAACGGTCATGAACTCGTGGCGCTTGGAACGTGCCACGGTAAAAGCCGTGTTCAGGGTCATTTCAAGTTCTTTGCTCAGCATGGCAGTCCCCTTCTTCGCTACTCCCACCCAGGGCGTATCGCCACTTAGGGCTGGCGTCAGATCAATTTCATCAACCGGCACTCTCAACATCGGGCACAAAACACGCACTTGCAAGCCTTGCTGCCAAGTTTCTTCTCAATGTTTACTGCCGGCTCGTGTCGTCTAATCGGCCGCTTCGATATCGCACAACAACGGATGCTCGCATTCCCGGGCATATTCGCTGACCTGATAGCTCTTGGTTTCGGCGATATCCCGAGTAAACACGCCGCAGGTCGCTTTGCCCTGGGTGTGAACGGCTAGCATCACCTGTACGGCGGCTTCACTCTCCAGATGGAAAAACTCCTGCAGCACTTCCACGACAAAATCCATCGGCGTGTAGTCGTCGTTATGTAAGACCACCTTGTACATGGGTGGCTTGGCAAGCTCAGGGTCGGCGGGTGCGACCGCCAGATCTTCATCGGTGTCCGGCGATGCCGGGTGTGTCATCCCCGCTTGCGGCGGGCTGACCGTGTGTTGTTTCAGCATAGGCAACAAGTGGAATCATTTACGCTAGACCAAGGTGTCATGCCTGACGTGTTATGCCAAACATTGGACGCCCTGGTTCCGCAAGGGTTCAGAGCCTTGAGGCTCGGCGTTTAAAAACACCTCTAAAATAGCACAGCGCCCGCGCCGGGCGGGCATGCCGGCATAAAAAAGCCCCGCCCGCGGCGGCGCGGACGGGGCTTTTCAGGCACGACACTTACATGTTGTCAGCAACGGCCTGTCCAAACTCAGAGCACTTGAGCAGCACCGCGTTTTCCATCTGGCGATGGAAGTCGTACGTCACCTCGCCTTTGGCAATGGCTTTTTCCATGCCTTTGAGCACCAGATCAGCGGCCTCAACCCAGCCCATATAACGCAGCATCATCTCGGCGGAAAGAATCAGCGAGCCCGGGTTGACCTTATCCTGTCCGGCGTACTTGGGTGCTGTGCCGTGGGTGGCTTCGAACATGGCAACCGCATCGGAAATGTTGGCCCCCGGCGCAATGCCGATACCGCCAACCTCAGCCGCCAGCGCATCGGAGATATAGTCACCGTTGAGGTTGAGCGTGGCGATGACGTCGTACTCCGCCGGACGCAGCAGAATCTGCTGCAGCATAGCGTCGGCAATCACGTCCTTGATGACGATGTCTTTGCCGGTGTTGGGGTTTTTCATGGTCATCCACGGGCCGCCGTCGAGCAGCTCAGCGCCAAACTCATCGCGGGCAAGCTCATAGCCCCAGTCTTTAAAGGCGCCTTCGGTGAACTTCATGATGTTGCCCTTATGCACCAGCGTCAGCGACTCGCGATCGTTGTCGATAGTGTACTGCAACGCCTGGCGCACCAGCCGTTTGGTACCCTCGATGGATACCGGCTTGACGCCGATACCGCAGTTTTCCGGGAAGCGGATATTGGTGACGCCCATTTCCTCGCGCAGAAACTTGATGACTTTATCGGCATCTGGCGAGCCGGCCTGCCACTCGATGCCGGCATAAATGTCTTCGGAGTTCTCACGGAAAATGACCATGTCCACGTCGGCGGGCTGTTTCACCGGGCTGGGTACGCCTTCAAACCAGCGCACCGGGCGCTGGCACACGTACAGGTCAAGCTTCTGGCGCAGCGCCACGTTGAGCGAACGAATGCCGCCGCCCACCGGCGTAGTTAGCGGGCCTTTGATCGAGACCACGTAATCTGTGACCGCCCTGAGGGTTTCCTCGGGCAGCCAGGTATCGGCATCGTAAACGTGCGTGGCTTTTTCGCCGGCGTACACTTCCATCCAGTGGATCTTGCGCTTGCCGCCGTAAGCTTTGGCCACCGCCGCATCAATGGCAATTTTCATCGCCGGGGTCACATCTGCGCCGATGCCGTCGCCTTCGATGAACGGAATAATCGGCTCGTTGGGAACGTTCAGCGTGTCGTCGGCGTTAACGGTGATTTGGCTGCCGCCTTCTGGGATAACGATATGCTGAAAATCCGCGTTGGTAGAACCCATGAAGAACTCCCTTGTCTGGTCTGCTCGATGGAGCGAACAGGTCTGTTCGATGAGACGCCGAGTGTAGCACCGTCGTTCTCCAGCCGAGTAGCCTTGACGGCGCGAACCGGCCTAAAGTCGAGTATGCTGTTATTTTACTTTTATGACCGCGACGTTTTACCTATCACCCACCGCAAGTGATGCTAACGCTGCCATGAGCCGACTCTACCTGTTACACAAACCTTACCGCGTGCTCAGCCAGTTTCGGGACGACCAGGGGCGCGCGACGCTGGGCGACTACCTGCACGTCAAGGATATTTACCCCGCAGGCCGGCTGGACTACGACTCCGAAGGCCTGCTGCTGCTGACCGACGACGGCGCACTGATTCATCGCATTGCGCACCCGCGCCACAAGCAGCCCAAAACCTACTGGGCACAGGTGGAAGGCCACATCAACGACGCCGCTCTTCAGGCGCTGCGCCAAGGCATTACGTTAACCGACGGTCCCACGCGGCCGGCCAAGGCCCAGCGCATAGCGCCGCCCGCTATTGCCCAGCGCACACCGCCGATTGACCCCAAACGCCATCCACGTACCAGCTGGCTTGAGCTTATTATCAGCGAAGGCCGCAACCGCCAGGTACGGCGCATGACCGCCCATGTCGGCCTTCCTACCCTGCGCTTGATTCGCGCTGCCGTGGGCCCCTGGTGGCTTGATCCGTTAGCCCCCGGCGAATGGCGCAGCGAAACCCTGCACGCCCCGCGCCCGCCAAGCCGGCCCGCAAAATCGCCCGGGCGCGGCCGCCGGAGAAAACCCCGATGACCTCGCGCGCTCAACCGTCTCAACAACCGCACATACGGGCTACCGTGGCCTGCGTTATCCAGCGGGGTGGCCGCTACCTGATGGTCGAAGAAGACCGCGGCGGCCCGAGAACGCTGTTTAACCAGCCGGCCGGCCACATCGAGGCCGGCGAAGGCCCTATCGCTGCCATCCGGCGCGAAGTCGCCGAAGAAACCGCCTGGGAGGTGTCCCTTGACGGCTACTTGGGGCTTTACGTTTTCAAGCTCAACGGGCTGACCTTTCACAGCCACGGCTTTATCGCCGCACCGGCGCACTTTCTTGACACGCCACTGGATGACGACATCCAGGCTGCCCACTGGCTGACGCTTGACGAGATCAAAGCGCTTGACGCCGCCGGGCGGATGCGCAGCCCACTGGTACTGCCACGCATTGATGATGCCCGCGCCGGGCGCGTGTTTTCGCTGGACGTAATTCACGAACGCTAGCCCGCGCGGCAGCGTTCAGGTTTGACTCGAAGCACCGCCAGCGCTTGGTGTATACTCGCGGCCTATCTGTCGCTATTTCAATTGAGGATGCCCATGACATCCACCCAAGGCAAAGTGATCGTCGGCATGTCCGGCGGCGTCGATTCTTCCGTCTCGGCTGTGCTCCTGCTCGAACAGGGGTACGACGTCGAGGGCCTGTTCATGAAGAACTGGGACGAAGACGACGGTACCGAATACTGCACCGCCAAAGACGACCTGGCGGATGCCGAAGCCGTGTGTCAGAAAATCGGCATCAAGCTGCATACGGCCAACTTTGCCGCGGAATACTGGGACAACGTTTTCGAGCATTTCCTCGCCGAATACAAGGCCGGACGCACGCCGAATCCGGACATCCTGTGTAACCGCGAAATCAAGTTCAAAGTCTTTATCGACTACGCCGAGATGCTCGGCGCCGACAAGATCGCCACCGGGCACTATGTACGCCAGGCCACTCAGGCCCAGGGCGAAGACGTCTCCCGCCCGCGGCTGTTGAAGGGCTTGGATGCCAACAAGGATCAAAGCTACTTTCTGCACGCCGTGCCCGAGGCGGCGATTGCCCGCACGCTGTTTCCCGTGGGCGAGCTGGAAAAGCCCGCGGTACGCGAGCTGGCCGAAAAACACGGACTGGTCACCGCGCGCAAAAAGGATTCCACCGGCATCTGCTTTATCGGCGAGCGACGCTTCAGCGATTTTTTACAACAGTACCTACCCGCCCAGCCCGGCACCATCGAAACGCCCGACGGCGACGTTATCGGCGAGCACATGGGGCTAATGTATTACACCCTGGGCCAACGTCAGGGGTTGGGCATCGGCGGGCTGGTCAATTACCCGGAAGACCCTTGGTACGTGGCGCACAAAGATCTTGAGCGCAACGTACTGGTGGCCGTTCAGGGCAAGCATCACTCGCTGTTGTATAGCGACGCGCTGGCCACCGAGCCGATGGAATGGGTCTCCGGTCACGCGCCCACGCATCAGGGGCGCTTTCGCGCCAAGACCCGCTACCGCCAGGACGACCGCCCGTGCACGCTGGCCACCCAGGCCGACGGCAGCGTTGTAGTGCAGTTTGATCAACCCCAGCGCTCCGTCACCCCTGGCCAATCGTTGGTGATCTACGATGGCGACATTTGCCTGGGCGGCGGTGTCATTCGCGATACCTGGAATGCCCAAGAGGTGGCCGCATGAATAACGCCACGCCGATTCACCGCGCCCCGGATGATCCGGCCTGCCGCCAAGCGCTGGCGCTTGCCGGCGTCTTTCAGGCGGCAAGCCTGGTCGACGAGCTGGCGCGCAACGGCCAGACCGACCCGCGCGCCTGGGAAACGCTGATTCAAGCCACCGTCAACACTAATCCGGAAAGCTTTGAAGCCATTTACGGCGGCCACCCCAACAACCTGCGCCAAGGGCTCGACATGCTTGAGGCGCTAGTGGGGCGCAAGCAAGCCAATCCGGTGGTGATGCGCTACGGGTTTTCGCTGGTACTGCTGATGAGCAAGCTGCGCCGCGACACCGCCATGCTCGACTCGCTGGGCCAATCACTGGAGCGCATACAGCGCCAGGCCGGGCACTTCGGCGCCACCCACGAAAACGTCGTGGGTGGCTTGGGTGACACCTACCAGCAAACCCTCTCCACGTTCAAACACCGCATTGTGGTGCAGGGCGACCCCACCATGCTGCAAAGCCCCATGATGCCCGAGCGCGTACGCGCCTGCCTGCTTGCCGGCGTGCGTTTCGCGCTGCTGTGGCACCAGCAAGGCGGGCGCCGCTGGAAGCTGATTTTTCAACGCAACGCCCTGCGCCGCGCTCTGGACGATTTGCGTTAGCCCGCAAGCCCCGTGCTTGCGCCTGTCATGACGACCGACCTGGAATGAGACCATGCAACTTTCTGCTCTGACTGCCCTTTCTCCCGTTGATGGCCGCTACGGCGCCAAGACCGCCGCGCTGCGCGAGCACTTTAGCGAGTTTGGCCTGATTCGCGCCCGCGTCATCGTCGAGGTCCGCTGGCTGCAGCGTCTGGCAGGCCAGGGGCAGATCGTTGAAGTGCCGCCGCTGTCGGCCGACGCCGTCGCCTTTCTCGAAGCGCTGATTCGCGATTTCTCAATCGACGATGCCGATCGTGTCAAGACCATCGAGCGCACGACCAACCACGACGTCAAAGCGGTGGAATACTTCCTCAAGGAAAAAATCGCCGACCAGCCCGAGCTCAACGCGGTCAGCGAATTTATCCACTTTGCCTGCACCTCCGAAGACATCAACAACCTCGCCTACGGCGTGATGCTGGCCGACGGCCTCAAGGCGCTGCTGCCCACCCTGCACGAAGTGGTCGACAACGTCGCCCAGCTGGCCGCCGAGCACGCCGGCCAGCCGATGCTGGCGCGCACCCACGGCCAAACCGCCAGCCCCACCACGCTGGGCAAGGAAATGGCCAACGTGGCCTACCGCCTGAGGCGCCAGCTCAAACAAATTGAGCGCGTTAACATTCTGGGCAAGATCAACGGTGCCGTAGGCAACTACAACGCGCACTTCACCACCTATCCGGACATCGACTGGCAGGCCAACGCGCAGACCTTTGTCGAAGGGCTGGGGCTGACGTTCAATCCCTATACCACTCAGATCGAGCCCCACGACTACATCGCTGAGCTGTTCGACGCGATCTGCCGTTTCAACACCGTGCTGCTCGACTTTGACCGCGACGTCTGGGGGTATATCTCGCTGGGCTACTTCAAGCAGAGCACCGTGGCCGGTGAAATCGGCTCGTCGACCATGCCGCACAAGGTCAACCCGATTGACTTCGAGAACTCCGAAGGCAATCTGGGGCTGGCCAACGCCGTGCTCGGCCACCTGGCACAGAAGCTGCCGCTGTCGCGCTGGCAGCGCGACCTGACCGACTCCACCGTGCTCAGAAACCTGGGCGTAGGGCTGGGTTACGCCATGATTGCCTACCAGGCCTCGCTCAAGGGCATCAGCAAGCTCGAAGCCAATCCCGAGCGGCTGAACGGCGACCTTGACGCTAGCTGGGAAGTGCTCGCCGAGCCGATCCAGACCGTCATGCGCCGCTACGGCATTGAAAAGCCCTACGAAAAACTCAAGGAGCTGACCCGAGGCAAGCGCATCGATCAGGCCGGTTTTGCCGCCTTTATTGACACTCTGGCGCTGCCCGACGATGTTAAACAGCAGCTAAAAGCGCTGACCCCGGCGCACTACACCGGCAACGCCGAGGCTCAGGCCAACGCGCTTCTCGATCAGCTGAACACGCTATAAAACCGGCGACATCGCCAAAGGATACCGCCATGAGCCATCGTGACACGCCGCTAACCCTGCTGGGCGATCTGACCCCGGCCGAGTTTATGGCCGAATACTGGCAGCAAAAGCCCCTGTTGATTCGCGGCGCCATGCCGGAGTTTTTATCCCCGATCGAGGCCGACGAGCTTGCCGGCCTCGCCTGCGAAGAAGGCGTTGAAGCGCGTCTGGTCGAAGAAAACGGCCCCGACGGCCCCTGGCAGGTGTCCCACGGCCCCTTTGACGAGGCCACCTTCGAGCGCCTGCCCGAGCGCAACTGGTCGCTGCTGGTGCAGGCCGTGGATCACTACGTGCCCTCCGTTGCGGCGCTGCTCGACGAGTTTGACTTTCTGCCGCGCTGGCGGCTGGACGACATCATGCTCAGCTATGCGCCGCCCGGCGGCAGCGTCGGCCCGCATGTGGACCAGTACGATGTCTTCCTGCTGCAGGCTGCCGGGCGCCGCCGCTGGCAGCTGGGCGGCAAAATTGCCGACGGCGCGCCCATCATCGACGGCGTTGACCTGCGCATCCTTGAGACCTTCGAGGTTGAAGCGGATTCCGACTGGGTGCTGGAACCCGGCGACATGCTCTACCTGCCGCCGGGCTGGGCGCACCACGGCGTGAGTGAAACCGACGAATGCATGACCGTGTCGGTCGGCTTTCGCGCGCCCTCCGCCGATGAAGCCGTCACCTCGTATGCCGACTATCTCGGCGAACAGCTGCCGGCCTCGCTGCGCTACAGCGACGCCGATATGGCGCCAGCAGACGTGCCCGGCGAGATCGATGACGCCGCACTTGAGCGCATGCGCCGGCTGATGCTGGAGACGCTGGATAACCCCCAGCAGATGAGCCAGTGGTTTGGCCGCGTAATGACCCAGCCCAAGTACGTCGACCAGCTGCTGCCCTATGATCCGCCGCTCGATGAAGCCGCACTCACCACACAGCTTGAGCACACCCCGCTGCACTCGGCTCCCGGGTCGCGCTTTGCCTGGCGCCGCGACGGTGACGCCATCACGCTGTTTGCCGACGGCGACGGCTATCCGTGCACGCCCGAACTTGCCAAGCGGTTGTGCCAAGGCACGCTGATCTACGCGGACGTGCTGCAGGATTTCCCCGATGCTGCAGCACTACTCACCCAGCTGGTTAATGTCGGCAGCCTGAACTTCCCGCTGGACGACGCCGACTGATATTTTCTCCGCCGGGCACCCTCTTTCGTGCCCGGCTTTTTTTATGCCCACCGACGAAACCCCGCTACGCTTTAACGGCGTTTTCTCGTCCCATGTCGTCAAGCTACAACCTGGCCTACCCCCAAGTGCCAATTGCCGCCCGCCCCGCCTTGACCGATAGTAAAGCCAGCCAGTCAGCGCAGCTTGCTGACCACCGGATTACGCTCACCTCAAGAAGGAATCAGCTCATGACGGGACTGCTCGAAGAAATCCAGGCACTGAAACACAAGCGCGATGCCCAGAACGGCAAGTGGGACAACATCAACCCGGAACACGCCGCGCGCATGCGCCGGCAAAACCGCTTCCAGACCGGCCTGGATATTGCCCGCTACACTGCCGCCATCATGCGTGACGACATGGCCGCCTACGATGCCGACAGCGCCAAATACACCCAGTCGCTGGGCTGCTGGCACGGCTTTATCGGCCAGCAGAAGATGATTTCGATCAAGAAGCACTTCAACACCACCCAACGCAGCTACCTCTATCTATCCGGCTGGATGGTCGCCGCCCTGCGCAGCGAGTTTGGCCCGCTGCCGGATCAGTCGATGCACGAAAAAACCTCGGTCGCCGACCTGATCGAAGAGCTCTACACCTTTTTGAAACAGGCCGACGCCTGGGAGCTCAATCACCTGTTCCGCGACCTTGACGCCGCGCGCGAGGCGGGCAATGACGTGCAGGAAAAGACGCTGATTCGCCAGGTCGACGAATTCGAGACCCACGTGGTACCGATCATTGCCGATATCGACGCCGGCTTTGGCAACGCCGAGGCCACTTACCTGCTGGCCAAGAAGTTTATTGAAGCCGGCGCCTGCTGCATTCAGCTGGAAAACCAGGTATCCGACGAGAAGCAGTGCGGCCACCAGGACGGCAAGGTCACCGTGCCCCACGAAGATTTTATCGCCAAAATCAACGCCGTGCGCTACGCTTTTCTGGAACTTGGCGTTGACGACGGCGTCATCGTGGCGCGCACCGACTCGCTCGGCGCCGGCCTGACGCAAAAAATCGCCGTCACCCAGGAAGCGGGCGATCTGGGCGATCAATACAATAGCTACCTCGACGGCGATACCGTGACCAACGCTGCCGATATCAGCAACGGCGACGTGGTGATCAAGCAAAACGGCGAGCTGATCAAGCCCAAACGTCTGGCCTCCGGCCTGTACCAGTTCAAGCCCGGCACCGGTGAAGACCGCGTGGTGCTCGACTGTATTACCAGCCTGCAAAATGGCGCCGACCTGCTGTGGATCGAGACCGAAAAACCCCACGTCGGCCAGATTGCTGGCATGGTCAACCGCATCCGCGAGGTATGCCCGGACGCCAAGCTGGTGTACAACAACTCGCCGTCGTTCAACTGGACGCTGAGTTTCCGCCAGCAGGTGTTTGACGTCTGGCAGGAAGACGGCAAGGACATGTCAGCCTACGAGCGCTCCGCGCTGATGGACGAAAAATACGACGCCACCGAACTTGGCCAACTCGCCGACGAATGGACGGCCAACTTCCAGCGCGATGCCGCGCGCGACGCCGGCGTCTTCCACCACCTGATCACGCTGCCGACCTACCACACCGCCGCCCTTTCCACCGACAACCTGGCCAAGGGCTACTTCGGCAAAGACGGCATGTTGGCCTACGTGGCGGGCGTACAGCGCGAAGAAATCCGCCAAGGTATCGCCACGGTCAGGCACCAGGACATGGCCGGCTCCAACATCGGCGACGATCACAAGGAGTTCTTCCACGGCGATGCCGCGCTCAAGGCCGGCGGCAAAGACAACACCATGAATCAGTTTGGCTGATGCCTTTCCTCACGCCTCTCCGCCCTTTTCAGGGCGGAGTTTTTCGCAGGTCAGGCAGTTACCCGCAGGCATGCTGCCATCGGGGGTATTAATGAACAGCGTTTCGTCATATGCTTTAGTCAATGAAGCCGTCTTGAGCGACGGGCTTTAACCGATTACGCTGCACATAAATACTGTTTGGAGGATGTGCCATGAAACGTCTGCTGCTGCTTCCCGTTGCCGCCATCAGCTTGTTTACGCTTGCCGGCTGCGTCAATACCGCCCCTTACTCGGGCGATGTGTACAGCGCCAATCAAGCCAAGGCCAGCCAGAACGTCACCTACGGCACCGTGGTTGCCATACGCCCGGTGCAAATCCAGGCCGACAGCCGCACCGGCGGCTTGCTTGGCGGCGGTTCCGGCGCGCTGATCGGCGGCCTGCTGGGCAACCAGATCGGCGGCGGTAGCGGTCGCAAGATCGCCACGGCTGCAGGCGCTATCGGCGGTGCGATGGCGGGAACGTCAGTTGAAGATCGCGCCAACCGCATCAACGCCGTAGAGCTCGAGATCCGCACCGATGCCGGCCGCGATGTGGTCGTGGTACAAAAAGCCGATCGCCAGTTCCAGCCCGGCCAGAAAGTCCGTCTGATTGGCAGCGGCTCCAACGTCAGCGTTGCGCCCTACTGATCGCCTCGTACTGATACGCTGCTGTCTATAAGCGGTGTAAGAAGAGCATAAAAAAACACCGACCCTTACGGATCGGTGTTTTTTTATTGTCTGCGCATTGTCGTACCGGTATACGCTGGGGAAACCTTACGACACCTTGTTGGTCACGACGCTTGCCACCTTGGCCACTACCAGCGCAATAATCGCCAGCAGAATCACCACGAGCAGCACGTCTACCGGGCGAACCAGCGCTGTCGCGCCCAGCACGGCAATCGCCGCGACCCAGATATAGCGGTTTTTGCCGTGGCTTTTCAGCATGGCGGTGAGCATTTTATCCACGCCCTGGCTGACGCCATCATTCCAGCGTTTATTGGCAAGGTAGAAGATCACAGCGAACGCAATGACCCAAATGACAAAAATTGTCATAGAAAGGCTCCAGAGTGTAGTAAGTCGGACGTCAAAAGCCGAACGTCAAAAATAGAGTGGCGTTAGGGTATCCTCGGTCCCGCGGCGGCGCAATAGCGCCGGGGTATCGCGGCAAGGAAAAAGCTCCTCGGCCACTGACAAGCGCCCCTTTTCCACGTTACCATTGAAGTACATGCACTCACCGTAAGGTTTTTTACATGCAAATTGCGCAAAACTCGGTCGTCGCGTTTCACTACACCCTGACCAACGATGCAGGTGAAGTGCTTGACAGCTCCGAAGGCCGCGAGCCGCTCACGTATCTGCACGGCGGCGGCAACATTATCCCGGGCCTGGAAAAAGAACTCGAAGGCCGCACGGCTGGCGAAAAACTCAACGTCAACGTATCGCCGGAAGAAGGCTACGGTGAAGTTCAGGAACAGCTGATGCAGGAAGTGCCGCGTGAATCTTTCCAGGGCGTGGAAAGCGTTGAGCCGGGCATGCAGTTCCAGGCGCAGACTGAAGGCGGCCCGCTGATGGTTACCGTCAAGAAAGTCGAAGCCGACACGGTCGTGGTTGACGGCAACCACCCGCTGGCCGGTCAGCAGCTGGCGTTTGACGTTGAAATCGCTACCGTACGCGAAGCCAGCGAAGACGAAATCGAGCACGGCCACGTTCACGGCGAAGGTGGTGTTGAGCACGAAGACGGCGTCGAGCACTAAGCTCGAAACGCCCGGCTCATGAAGCGACCCGCCTGCGGGTCGCTTTTTTTATGCCTGCACTTTTCCTGAGCCCCGGCCTGTTAGCGGCAACGGACTATTCCTGACGGCGCTCCACGCGGCGCAGCCAGACCGCAATACACAGCGTCATGCCAAACAGCAGCCACGAGCCACAGGTCACGCCCGCCCAGCCGTCCCACAGCCAAAACGGCTCCAGCCAGAACCCGCCAAGGCTAGCGCCGGTATAATAAAACACCAGATAAAGCGCCGACGCGCTGCCCCGGGCCCGCTGGGCGTTACGCCCCACCCAGCTCGAGGCCAGCGAATGCGCCAGAAAAAAGCCGAAGGCGTTAACGGTCAACCCCAGAATAATCAGCGCTAGCGATTCTGCACGGGTAATCGCTGTGCCCACCATCAGGATAACCACGCCCAGCATCATGCAGCGCGCTGCGGAAAACCGCGCGGCCAGCCGCCCGGACATCATCGAGCCCAGCGTGCCGCTCAGATAGGTCAGAAAAATCAGCCCCAGGCTACTGGCCGCCAGGCTATACGGCGCGTTCGCCAAACGAAACGTGATGTAGCTGTACTGATTGATAAACACCATGAAGTTGATGCCACCCAGCACATAGGCGCCCAGCAGCGCTGGCGTACACAGGTGTCGGTACAAATCAGCCGCGGCGGTCGATACGTGAAACGGCTTGGGCGTGAAAGATCGGCTGCGGGGCAGCAGGCGCCAGAAGACGGCGACACCGGCCAGCGTAATCGCGCCCACGGTTAAAAACGCTGCCGGCGCGCCGCCAATGTCAGCCGCGATGCCGCCGACCACCCGACCGCTGATGCCGCCTAGCGAATTGGCGCCAATATACAGCCCGACCGCCCCCAGCAGCGCCGTCTTATCAAACTCGTCGCCCATCCAGGCGATGGCCACCGCGGGCAGCCCGCCCAGCAAAAAGCCCTGCAGCAGCCGTAGCGTCAACAGGGTGGCGAAGTTGGGGGCAAAGGCCAGTGCAAGAGAGACGCTGCCGGCCAACAGCAGGCTATAACGCATGATGCTTTCGCGCCCGATAGCATCAGACAGCGGCCCGAACACCAGCAGTGATCCGGCCAGCGAAAGCGTCGCGGCCGACATCACGAAACTGACCGCCAGGGTCGATATGCCGTAAGCCTGCTGCAGATCAGGCAGCAGCGGCTGGGGCACGTAAAGGTTGATGAAGACGAGAAAAGAGCCCAGGCACAGTGCCAGCGTCGCGCGCCACCAGGCGCGGGTCTTGAGCGTAATCATGCCGCTTGGCGGCTAGCGAGCGCGCTAGAGCACACGGCTTAGCTGCGCCATTTGCGGGCTTTCAAGGGTACGACGCGACTGCCAGTAATAGCGCTGCCAGTAGGTATTATCCAGCTGCGAAATAGTCACCCCTTTTGAGGAAGAAGCATGCAGAAAATAGCCTTCCCCCACGTAAATGCCGACATGCCGATTGCCCGGCGGGCGGAAGAACACCAGATCGCCGGCGCGCAGATCCTGGCGGTCAATCGCATGGCCTTTGGTGACCAGCCCGCGTGTAGTGCGCGGCAGGGTAATGTCAAACGTATCCAGATAGACATTTTGCACCAGCGCCGAACAGTCAACGCCGCGCTGGGTGGTGCCGCCCAGCCGGTACGGCGTGCCCGACCAGCGTTCATGCTGCTCAAGCAGCGCGCGACGAATGACCAGCGGCGCCGGATTTTTCAGCCGTGACAGATCGTTGACCGGATTATTCGCTGGCGACATCATGCTACCGCCGCTGTTGGACATGCCCGGCAGCGTCATGGCGAAGTAGTCGTCGGGCGGATCTGCCTTGTCACGCGGCGCGTTACCCGCGCAGCCGGCCAGCAGGATGATAAGCGCCAGCGCGCAGATTCCACGGGTGCCCTGGATAATACTGGGTGGCACGGCAGCCATACGATAGACCTCGTAAAACAGTAAAAAACGCCCCGCAGCGGTAGCAGACTTCTCCGACAATATAACCAGGGCAGCTGTGATCATTCTTACTATAAGCGATAGTCACGGGGGCTTGCGAGGCTCAATGCAGAGTTCGCCTATCTCCCGGGAGCGTATCAATGTGCAACGGTGCAAAGTGGCGCGGCTTACTGCCGGGAAAATCCAGGCTGGCCCAGGCGCCGGCCAGCACCGGCGCGCCGCAGCGCCAGGCCACCAGCGCGTGGCGCAACCCGGCGAGAAAGCTCTCGCGCTCGTCGGTTTCGCCCATGAAAAACGAAAACCCGGCGTACATGCCTTCCGCATAGGCCTGCCAACCGGCGTAGTGTTTTTCGGCCAGCGCATAGGCACGTTCCAGAATACGCGCGAGCTGCGCCGGTTCCAGCCAGCCCAGCTCGCGCCCGGCAATGGCGAGATCTACCGTCTGGGCAATGTCCCAGGCGGCCATATCGAGCTCGTTACAGTCGTCTTCGTTATCGCGTACCCGCTCAAGGCGCAGCAGATGGTTACGCTCCTCGGCCTCGCTTTCGCCGGTTTGCAAAATGGCGATTTCAGCGTCGAGGCGCTCGCGGTTCAGCGTATAGGGCGCGTAGTTGATCTGATATTCCTGCCGATCCCCGGCCTCCAGCATGTAGTCGATAAAACTACGCAATTCGTCAGCGCCCAACAGCTGGTAATGGCCTTCCACCCACCCTCTGATGGCCTCGCGTTCGCGCGCGCTTTCCGGCTGTGGTTGGCTCCAGGCGGCACTGTTCAGCGGGCCCACCAGCGCCATGGCGGTAAAGTGACGCAACGACGGCCGCTCGGCCGGTTCGCGCCACTCACCGGGGTGCCAGTCAAGCCAGTGAAACACGCTGCCGGGATCCTTCAGGTGCCAGGCAATATCGGACGTGAGCGAGGCCTGCTCAGGCTCGGGCAGGCAGCGCTCCCACGCCAGCCAGGCCTCCAGCAGCCGCGTGGGAGTGGCATAAAAATGGCACAGGCAGCTTTTCAGCGCTTCGCCCTGGGTTAGCAGTGAACCTTCATCGAACAGCCGGCTGTCCATGGCCGTTTGCCAATAAAAGGCAAATTTTTCGGCCATATGAATGGTGGCCGCGTGACGACCGGCCTGCTTGAGCCACCCGCGCTGCACCAGCGCCTCCCGCGAGGGCCGGCCAAAGACAGTCTGCGAGGGAACATGAATACCGTGCGCCGCGTCAGCTGCCATCTGGTTAAGATGGTGTGCTTCGGCCGGCAGCCAATAGCGGGCCAGCACCTCGGCGCCTTCATCGGCGTGCATGTCCAGCACGTCTTCGAGATAACGTGCCGCTTCCATACGACGCGCTTCCGGCACTGGCGCCAGCGGCTCGCGCTGTCGCAGCATCAGCTCGGGCTCGCGGATACCGGCAATCGCCTGTAGCCAGTGCTGCGGCGTACTGCGATACGCCCGTAGCGCGGTCCGGGACGCCTCGCGAATAGCCGGCTCAGATAGCGCCACCAGCCGTTCTTGCCACGTATTCGCGTCCCGCCACGGATTTTCGGTCGCCTCACCGGGACACTCAGCACGGCAATCAACGCCGTTAAACAGGCTGAATCCGCGCAGATAGGCGCTTAGCATCTCGCTCCAGCCGGCATAACGGATTTGCAGCAGCTCGGCCGCGTGAGCCGCGAAGTGGTCGGCTTCGGTATCGCTGAGATAGCCACCGCACGCCCCCGCCCAGGCAAGTTCCGCCAGCCGTAGCCAGTCCCACGCCGCCCATTCAAGCGGCTCGCCGGTGGCCACCCAGCCGGGCAGCAGTGCAGCGAAGGGGGCGTCATCCACTGGGGTTTCCTGCTCCCACTGGCGCCGCCGGGCCACGGTCATGGCCTTGAGCTCGGCGGCATCGATATCCCAGCGCTGGCGCTCGCCCTGCGCGGCAAGCCACAGCATGGCGTCAATCAGCGTGTCGCGGGACTCAATCTGCCATGCCTGAGCGAGCCACTGCCCGGCGTCAGGCCAGCAGCCCTCGCGCGGGCTGGCAATACCCAGCCGTGCCAGGCGTTCGTTCGCCCCGGCTGATAGCAAATGAGAGCCGATACCTCCGCCACAAAGTTCAAGCTGCTGTTCCCACCAGGCATGTAACGCGTCGACCAAAAGATTCCCCTTACTGCACCCACGAATACACCCAAGAGCCCGCCAGAGCGGCCGGCACGAAAGGCACATAGTGTAACGGGGCGCAGGGTATAACGGAAAGCACGATTGAGGCCTATATCTGAACGCCATCGCCCGGCCATTGGCCGGGCGATGGTTTCTTCAGGCGTATGGCGCATTCATCAGTGCCTTGTGGCTAACGTTTTGTGTTATCGCACTTTACTGACCACCCAGAGCAAGGCGACAGCCCCCACCACCGCGGTGACCAGCGAGCCGATAAAACCACCTGCATGAAGCCCGAGCAAGCCAAACAAAAAGCCACCGATAACGGCACCGACGATCCCGATACCGATGTTGGCCAGGATGCCAAAACCGCCGCCGCGCATGATGTTGCCCGCAATCCAGCCGGCAAGACCACCAATAATCAACCACGCAATAAATCCCATGGGCGCACCTCTTTTACTATTGTCGAAAGGATCAAGGTCAAGATGAACACGTAGCGTGCTTGTTTTACCATAGCAGACCGCATTAAGGTGCCGTCCACAATCTTTACAGACCAGGACGCCTTGATGATTCCCGACTCGCTCCGCCAGCAGCTTGACGCCACCGACGACCAGCAGACCGTCACCTGGGAGGGGCGCGAACTGGTGCTGTTCAATCAGCCCTGGGGGCAGCTCGCCATCGCGCTCACTGGCGCCCAGGTGGTGCACTTCCAACCGGCAGACGATCAGGACTGGCTATGGTTGACGCCCACGCCGGCCAGCGCGCCGGCAGCACTACGTGGCGGCATACCGCTGTGCTGGCCGTGGTTTGCCGACGAGCGCTACGCCGATGAAAGCCCCAACCGCCAGGGCCCCTTTCACGGCCCGGCACGGCTGGCGCTCTGGCGGCTTGACGGCGTGGACGAACACGAAGAAGGCATTGAGGTGCACCTCTCACCGGAGGAGCCACTACACAGCCAGCTGAACGCCCGCGTGGTCATTCAGGCCAACGCCCGGCGCCTGCACGTGGAGCTGATCAGCGAAAACACCGGCGAGGCACCGGTCAAGACCAGCGCTGCCCTGCACAGCTATCTGGCCGTTGGCGACGCCTTTCAATGCCGACTTGAAGGCCTGACCGGCGCACGCTATCTGGATAAGCGCCGCGACTTTGCCGAAGGCGAGCAGCAGGGCACGCTTGCCGTGCGCGGCCCGATCGACCGTATCTACCACAGCAACGCCGCCGTCACCCTGACCGACGGGGAGCACCAGCTGCGTGTGGCCAAGCATCAGAGCGATTCCACCGTGGTCTGGCATCCGGGCGAGGCGCTGAGCGATACCAGCGCGGCCGCTACGCGCGGCTTTCTCTGCGTGGAAGCGGCCAATACCCGGCTTGACCCGGTGTGGCTGGTGCCCGGCGCCCAGCATCTGCTCGGCACCACGCTGAGCCGCGCCTAGGCTTCTACACGCGCCGCCTGTTACATTCACAACGGTACACGGCAGCGTATTGCGCTGCCTGCCAACATACGGTTCACCGGTCAGGAACACTGCATGAATTTTTCGCTTGTGATTGAAGCGTTTTCCATGGTTTTTAATCTCGTCGGCATGGTGCTGGGCATTGGTGGGCTGTTGCTGGCTCAGCGTACGGGCCGCCGCTGGCCGGGCTACGGCATCACCGCGCTGGGCTTTGTGATTGCCACGTTGCCGGTGTCGTATCAGCTGTTTGCCACGCTGCTCAAGAGCGGCTAAGAGACCCTGCCCATGCCAACGCCCCCCGTTCACGAAACCCTTGGCCGCGAGCTTGGCAACCTGCTCGAGCGCGGCCGCGACCGCCAGCTGCGCCTCGCCGTTACCGGCCTTTCCCAGGCGGGTAAAACGGCGTTTCTGACCTCGCTGGTCAACCAGCTGCGCCATGCCGGCGTAGAAGCCCGGCTCGACCTGCTGCCCGCCGCCCGCGATGGCCGCCTGCTCGGTGCCAAACGCCTGAATCAGCCGGATCTGGGCGTGCCGCGCTTTCCCTATGACCCGGCCATGCAGGCGCTGGGCGAGTCGCCGCCGCGCTGGCCCGCGCCCACCCGCGGCATCAGCGAGCTGCGCCTTGAGCTGCGCTATCGGCCGGCGCGCAGTGGCTGGTTTCGCGCGCCCACCTCGCACCTGACGCTGGATCTGTTTGACTACCCCGGCGAGTGGCTGCTGGATTTACCCCTGCTCGGCCACGATTACTACAGCTGGTGCCAGACCCGCCCCTACGCTCAGGGCGCCAAGCGTCAGGAAATATTTGCCGAGTGGTTGACCGCCGCCGAGCGGCTGGACCCGGCCGCAGACGCCAACGAGGCGGTGTTGGCCGAGCTTGCCGAGGCCTACGCCAAGGGGCTTAGGCGCGCCAAACAGCTGGGGTTCTCGCACCTGCAGCCGGGGCGTTTTTTGCTGCCCGGCGAGCTTGACGGCGCGCCGGTGCTGCAGTTTTTCCCCTTGCCCAATCTCAGCCAGACGCAAGCAGAACTCGACGCGCTGCCCGACACCAGCGTTTACGCCACCCTGGTGGCGCGCTTTCGCTACTATCAAAAGCAGGTGGTACAGCCGTTTTATCGCGAGCACTTCCGCCGTTTTGACCGCCAGATTGTGCTGGTCGACGTGCTCGGCGCGCTGAACGCCGGCCCCGAACGCTTCGAGGATTTATCGCTGGCGCTGGGCGAGCTGATGCAAAGCTTTAGCTACGGCAGCCGCAACCTGCTCAACCGCCTGTTTGCCCCGCGCATCGACCGGCTGGCGATTGCCGCCACCAAGGCCGATCACGTCACCCCCGACCAGCACGACAACGTCGTGGCGCTGCTGAACGCGCTATTAAAGGAGCCGCTCAAGGAGCTGCGCTTTGCCAACGTGCCGGTGAAAGCGCTGTCGCTGGCTTCCATTCGCGCCACCCAGTCGCGCGAAGTTAGCCAGGGCAAAGAGCGTCTGCCTGCGCTGCGCGGCACCACGCTCGAAGGCGAAGACGTGCTGGTGTATCCCGGCGACGTGCCCGCCACGCTGCCCGACAATGCCTTCTGGCAGCGCCAGGGGTTTGATTTTCCCGGCTTTCGCCCGATGCCTGCGGCGTCAGGCGCGCTGCCGCACATCCGCATGGACGCCGCCATCGACTGGCTGATCGGAGATAAACTGACATGACCTCGCCCAAGCCGCGCCGGCACTTTCATCTCAATGGCGATGCCGTAGCAGAACCGCTCATCGGCGACGATACACCGCTGCGCCGCGCACACCGCTTTGACGCCACGGCGCGGGAAGAAACGCCCGTGGACGACGCCGCCAGCCGCCAGGCACTACCCGAGCAAAGCCTCGGCGCACCGCGCAAGCGCCGCTGGGGACTTTTGTTTGTGCTGGCCGGCAGTGCTGCCCTGGGCACCGCCGAGTTTGTCACCGGCCTGCCCGACGCCTTTGCCAGCGCCCGCTGGCTGGACGCCGCCTGGCAGGTATTTGGTCTTACCCTGATCGGCCTTGGCGGCGCCGCCATGCTCCGTGAGCTGGCGCGGTTAAAGCGGCTGAAACGCCACGACAAGCTGCGCGAAGCGCTGGCGGACCTGCCCCACCGCTCACCCAAACAGGCGCGCACGCTAGCCGACCGGCTGCAAACCCAGCTCAAACTCAGCGACGACGACCCGCACTGGGTGGCCTTTCAGCATGCCCGCGAGCCGCATCACAGCGGGCAGGATACGCTGACGCTGCTAAACCACCATCTGCTTGGCCCCCGCGACCGCGAGGCCCAGCGGCTGATCTCGCGCATGTGCGGTGAAACCGCAGTGATGGTCGCCGTCAGCCCGCTAACGCTGGTGGATATGGCGCTGGTCGCCTGGCGCAACATCGCCATGGTTGACCGCCTGTGCCGGCTTTACGGGCTGGAACTGGGCTATGCCAGCCGCCTGCGCCTGTTTAAAACCGTGCTGCACAATATGGCCTTTGCCGGCGCCAGCGAGCTGGCCACCGATGCCGGCATGGACATGCTCTCGCTGGACATGACCGGCCGGATGTCTGCCCGCGCCGGCCAGGGGCTCGCCGTAGGCCTGTTAAGCGCCAGACTCGGGCTGCGCGCGCTGCGCCTGTGCCGCCCGTTGGCCTTTGCCCCCAACGAGCAGCCCACCCTGGGCGACCTGCGCCGCGATTTATGGCAGCAGTTGCGCCGGCTCGACGCCAAACCCCGGGATCGCGACGAATAGCCGACGCGCCATTCAGGCGCCGTTTGAGCAATCTTTGGCGGCGCAATTGGCGCCACTGCCCCGAACCCGTATAGTGGCAGCCTACCTTTCAACCGATTGAGCCTCATGTTGCAGAACAACTCCATGCTTGCCCAGCTCAAGCAGAATATGCATGACACCACGCCGCGCGCCGAAGGACTGGTCAAAGGCACCGACCGCGGCTTCGGCTTTCTGGAAACCGACGACGGCGAGTCTTATTTCATTCCGCCGCCCGCGATGAAGCAGGTGATTCACGGCGATCGCGTAGAGGCCGTGATTCACCAAAACGGCGACAAGCAGTCCGTCGAGCCGGAAACGCTCATTGAGCAGGGGCTTGACCGCTTTGTCGCCCGCGTACAAAAGCGCGAAGGTCGTCTGGCCGTGGTGCCCGATCACCCCTCGATCCGTAACGTGATCAAGGCGCGCATCAAGCGCAGCATCGACGAAGACAGCATCGCCGACGGCGACTGGATCGTCGCGCGGCTGGTGCGCCACCCGCTGAAAAAAGACGATCGCAGCTTTTACGCCCAGATCGAAGAGCTGGTAGCCAAGAGCGATAACCCGGCCGTGCCGTGGCGCGTCACGCTTGCGCGTCACGCGCTGGAGCAGGAATGCCCGGACGCCGGCAGCGACTGGCCGCTGCACGAAGAAGGCCTTGAGCGCGAAGACCTGACCGCGACGCCCTTCTTCACCATCGACGGCGAATCCACCCGCGACATGGACGATGCCCTGCACGTCACCGCGCGGGAAGACGGCGGCTGGCGCATGAGCGTCGCCATTGCCGACCCCACCGCCTATGTCGATGAAAGCCACGCCGCCGACATGGAAGCGCGGGTGCGCGCCTTTACGGTGTATCTGCCGGGACAGAACGTGACCATGCTGCCCGAGCAGCTGGCTGACGACCTGTGCTCGCTGCTTGAAGGCCAGAACCGCCCGGTGCTGGCGTGCACGCTGGACGTTAACGCCGACGGCAGCCTGGGCGACTACCGCTTCTTTGCCGCCGAGGCGGTCTCCCACGCGCGGCTTTCCTACGACAAGGTTTCCGACTGGATCGAGAATCAGGGCGACTGGGCACCGGCCGATGACATCGCCCCGCAGCTGACCGCTCTGCGCGACCTGACCGAGGCCCGCACGGCCTGGCGCGAAGCCCATGCGCTGGTGTTCAAAGGCAGCCCCGACTTCGTCTTCAAGCTCGACCCGGCCGGCAACGTGCTGGCTATCGAGGTCGAGGAACGGCGCATTGCCAACCGCATGATCGAAGAGTCGATGATTGCCTCCAACGCCTGCTGTGCGGATTTTCTGGCCGCGAACGTTGGCCACGGCATCTTCAACGTGCACCGCGCCTTTGAGCCGGAAAAAATCGAAGACGCCCAGGAATTTCTGGCCACTCAGGACATCAACGTCGATGCCGAAGCGCTGCTCGAGCTGCCGCGCTACAAGGAACTCAAGCGCGAGCTTGAAGACCGCGACGACGCCTGGCTTGACGTGCGCCTGCGCCGCTTCCAGGGCTTTACCCGGATGTCCGCGCTGCCCGGCCCGCACTTTGGCCTGGGGCTTGCCGCTTACGCCACCTGGACGTCGCCCATCCGTAAATACGGCGACATGGTCAACCACCGCCTGATCAAGCACGTGCTCAAGGGCGAGCAGACGCCGCCCGAGGCCAGCGAAGCGCTGACCGACCAGCTGACCGAACGCCGGCGCCTGAACCGCATGGCCGAGCGCGACGTCAAGGACTGGCTCTACGTGCGCTACCTGACCCCGGCGGCCGAAAGCCAGAAGGCCTTTGACGCCGACGTCATCGCCGTCAACCGCGGCGGCATGCGTGTACGCCTGAGCGAAAACGGCGCCACCGCCTTTGTACCCGCGCCGCTGATGCACAGCGACCGCAGCAAGGTAGTGATCGACGACAAGGAAGGCCGTATCCAGATTGAAGGCGAAGAACGCTTCAAGCTCGGCGATGCCGTGCGCGTTGATCTGGTCGAAGCCCGCGAAGAAACTCGCTCGCTGGTGGCACGCCCCACCGCTTAACGGCTTCATTCGCAACGAAAACGCCCAGACCATGAAATGGCCTGGGCGTTTTTTTATGCGCCGCGTACGGCAGCTAATCGGATGTCGTCGAGCTTACCAGCCGGTAACGGCCTTCAGCGCGTCGCCGATTTCGGCAAGCGAACGCACGGTTTTGACACCGGCATCTTCCAGCGCCGCGAATTTTTCATCCGCGGTGCCCTTGCCGCCGGCGATAATCGCCCCGGCATGGCCCATGCGCTTGCCCGGAGGAGCAGTCACGCCGGCAATATACGAGACCACCGGCTTGGAGACGTTGGCCTTGATGTAGGCCGCCGCTTCTTCTTCCGCCGTGCCGCCGATTTCACCGATCATGACGATGGCTTCGGTTTTCGGGTCATTTTCAAACAGCTCAAGCATATCGATAAAGCTGGAGCCCGGAATCGGATCGCCGCCAATACCCACGCAGGTCGACTGGCCGAAACCGTGGTCGGTGGTCTGTTTGACCGCCTCGTAGGTCAGCGTGCCCGAACGCGAGATGATTCCGACCTTGCCCGGCTGGTGAATGTGGCCCGGCATGATGCCGATCTTGCATTCACCCGGGGTAATCACCCCCGGGCAGTTGGGGCCAATCAGGCGCACGCCCAAGGTATCGCACGCCACCTTGGCGTCGAGCATATCCAGCGTCGGAATGCCTTCGGTAATGCATACGATCAGCTTGAGGCCGGCGTTGGCCGCTTCAATGATCGAATCCTTGCAGAACGGTGCGGGCACATAAATCACGCTGGCTTCAGCGCCGGTTTTTTGTACCGCTTCTTTCACCGTGTTGAACACCGGCAGTCCCAGGTGCTCCTGGCCGCCTTTGCCCGGCGTTACGCCGCCGACCATTTGCGTGCCGTAGGCAATCGCCTGCTCGGAATGAAACGTGCCCTGGCCGCCGGTAAACCCCTGGCAGATGACCTTGGTGTTCTTGTCGATCAGGATACTCATTATTTGCCCTCCGCCGCGTTGACGACCTGCTCTGCCGCGTCGGTCAGGCTGGTAGCCGCGATAATGTTCAGCCCGCTTGCCGCCAGCTTCTCGGTGCCCAGTTCGGCGTTGTTGCCTTCCAGACGCACCACCACCGGCACGTTGACACCGACCTGCTCAACCGCACCGATAATGCCTTCGGCGATCATGTCGCAGCGCACGATACCGCCAAAGATGTTGACCAGTACCGCCTTGACGTTATCGTCAGACAGTATGATCTTGAACGCCTCGGCCACGCGCTCCTTGGTGGCACCGCCGCCGACGTCAAGGAAGTTGGCCGGCTTGCCGCCGTTCAGGTTGACGATATCCATGGTACCCATGGCGAGGCCAGCACCGTTGACCATGCAGCCGATATTGCCGTCAAGCGCGACGTAGTTCAGCTCCCACTTGGCCGCATCGGCTTCGCGCTCGTCTTCCTGAGACGGGTCGCGCATGGCCTGCAGATCCGGATGGCGGTACAGGGCATTGCCATCCAGATTGATCTTGGCATCCAGGCAGTGAAGATTGCCCTCACCGGTAACCACCAGCGGGTTGATCTCTAAAAGCGCCAGATCCTTGTCGTGAAACAGTTTCGCCAGCCCCAGGAAAATCTTGGTGAACTGCTTGATCTGCGCCCCTTCAAGCCCCAGCCCGAAAGCCAGCTCGCGCGCCTGATACGGCTGCGCGCCGACCAGCGGATCAATCTCGGCCTTGAGGATCTTTTCCGGCGTTTCTTCCGCGACCTTCTCGATCTCTACGCCGCCTTCGGTCGAGGCCATGAATACCACTCGGCGCGTGGTGCGATCCACTACCGCGCCCAGATACAGCTCGGAGGCGATATCGGTGCAGCTTTCCACCAGAATCCGGGACACCGGCTGGCCGTCGGCATCGGTCTGGAAGGTCACCAGGTTTTTGCCCAGCCACTGCTCGGCAAAGGCTTTGGCCTCGTCCGTGCTTTTCACCAGCTTGACGCCGCCGGCCTTACCCCGGCCACCGGCGTGCACCTGGGCCTTGACGACCCACATGTCGCCGCCGATTTTCTTGCAAGCGTCTACGGTGTCTTCCGGGGTATCCACGGCAAAGTTCTTGGACACCGGCAGGCCATAGTCGGCAAACAGCTGTTTGCCTTGATACTCGTGAAGGTTCATCGCTTCATGCCATTGGTTGCATGTGACTCGAACGATGGGCGACGCTCGCCCCCCATCCCCGCGCTTTCGATACGCTGCCGAAAGCGTCACGCCACCCGAAGGTGGCGCTTATTGATATGGGTTGGATCACTTACGCTTTTTACGATTCGCTATGTGGATGGCGTGGCCGTCAACGGCGAGTGCCGCTTCGTGAACCGCCTCGGACATGGTCGGGTGGGCATAGCAGGTCAGCGCCAGATCTTCCGCACTGGAGCCAAACTCCATGGCGATCACACCCTGGGCAATCATCTCGCCGGCGTGCTGACCGACAATGTGCATGCCGAGAATACGATCGGTTTCAGCATCGGCAATCACCTTGGCGCTACCTTCGGTGGCGTTATTGGCCATGGCACGGCCGCTCGCCGCGAACGGGAAGGAACCGGTCTTGACCTCAATGCCTTTTTCCTTGGCTTCCTGCTCGGTCATGCCGACAAACGCCACTTCGGGCGCCGTGTAGATGACGCTGGGAATGGCATCGTAGTTCATCTCGGCTTTCTGGCCGGCGATGATGTCAGCCACCATGACGCCTTCTTCAGACGCCTTGTGCGCCAGCATCGGGCCGCGCACGCAGTCGCCAATGGCGTAAACGCCCGACACGTTGGTGCGGCACTGGTCGTCCACGGTGATGAAGCCGCGCTGATCAAGTTCCACGTCAACGCCATCGGCAATCACGCCTTTGGTGTACGGGCGACGGCCAACACAGACAATCAGCTTGTCGAAGGTGATCTCTTGCTTGCCGTCGGCGTCTTCGTACGTGACCACAACTTCTTTGCCTTTCACCTCAGAGCCCGTGACCTTGGCGCCAAGTTTGATGTCCATGCCCTGCTTTTTGAGCTGCTTCTGGGTTTCTTTGGCAATATCGCCATCAACCATCGGCAAAAAGCTGTCCATCGCCTCCAGCACGGTAACCTCGGAACCCAGACGGTTCCAGACGCTGCCCAGCTCAAGGCCGATAACACCGGCACCGATAACGCCCAGGCGCTTGGGCGTTTCCTGAAATTCAAGCGCGCCGGTGGAATCGACGATCAGGCCTTCGGTCAGCGGCGTCGGCGGAATTTCCACCGGCACGGAACCTGCGGCAACGACAATGCTGTCGGCTTCGTAGGTGGCTTTCTTGCCGTCAAAGTCGGTGACTTCAACCTGTTTGTCGCCGATCACCTGGCCGGTGCCGTCAATCGCGGTCACGCCGTTGGCCTTGAACAGCCCGGAGATGCCGCCGGTCAGGTTTTTGACGATCTTGTCCTTGCGCGCCATCATTTTCTTGACGTCCATGGTGACGTCGCCGGTACCAATGCCAAGGCCGTCAAAGTCGTCACGGGCTTCAACGAATTTGTGCGAGGTTTCCAGCAGTGCCTTGGAGGGAATGCAACCCACGTTCAGACAAGTACCGCCGTGTGCCACGTTGCCTTTCGTGTCCTGCCACTTTTCTACACAGGCCGTTTTCAGGCCCAACTGTGCGGCATGAATAGCAGCTACGTAACCACCGGGGCCGGCACCAATAACGATCACATCAAACTTGTCAGCCATTTTGGCTCCTATGTTCATGCTGCCTCACCGCTGCGGGGGCGAGACAATATAATGGAATTCTCTTGACGCATAAGGACGACCCTTGCGCGCATGCCCCGGCCATGTGACAAAGTCCAGGTCATCAAGACCCAGCCATCAGAGCTATACGTTGAGCAACAGGCGTGCAGGATCCTCCAGCAGCTCCTTGAGCACGACCAGAAACTGCACGGCGTCTTTACCGTCGATCATGCGGTGATCATAGGATACCGCAAGATACATCATGGGGCGTATTTCTACCTGGCCGTTCACCGCCATCGGGCGCTCTTGGATCTTATGCATGCCCAGAATCGCAGTTTGCGGCGGGTTGATGATCGGCGTCGACAGCAGCGAGCCAAAAATACCGCCGTTGGTGATGGTAAAGGTACCGCCCTGCATTTCTTCGATACCCAGTTTACCGTCACGCGCGCGTTTACCAAAATCGACGATGGTTTTTTCCACATCGGCAAATTTCATGCTGTCCGTATCGCGCAGCACCGGCACCACCAGGCCGCGGTCGGTGGAAACGGCCACGCTAATATCCTGATAGCCGTGGTAGACGATGTCGGTACCGTCGATGGAGGCGTTCACGTCGGGGAAACGCTTGAGCGCCTCGGAGGCCGCTTTGACGAAAAAGCTCATGAAACCCAGCTTGGTATCGTGGGCTTTGAGGAAGGTTTCCTTGTACTCGGCGCGCAATGCCATGATCGCGCTCATGTCCACTTCGTTATACGTCGTGAGCATGGCGGCCGTCTGCTGTGCCTGAACCAGGCGCTTGGCGATGGTCTGGCGCAGCCGACTCATGGGTACGCGTTTTTCCGGACGCTGGCCGTCAACGGCAGTGGGCGCAGACGAAGCAGAGGCTGGCGGCTGTTTCGCTTTGGGGCTTTCCGCCTTATCACCTGTCTTGTCTTTAGCTTTCTTGGCACTGCCGTCTTTTAGCGCTTTTTGCACGTCTTCCTTGAGAATGCGACCGCCCTTTCCGGTGCCTTCAATGCGCGCCGCGTCAAGGTCGTTTTCGGCCACCATCTTGCGCGCGGCGGGTGCGAGAATCTTGCCGTTATGGTCTTCATCGGCGCTGTCATCGCTTGCGCCGTCCGTATCGGTATCGCTATCGCTATCGGCGTCGGACGATGCGTCATAGTCCTGCTCCGACTCGCCTGCCCCTTCAGCAAACAGGGCCAGCACTTCTTCGGACTCGACCTGGCTATCAGCGTCAACCTTGATCTCGGCAAGCGCGCCGTCAGCCGGCGCAACCACTTCAAGCACCACTTTATCGGTTTCGATATCGGCCAACACCTCATCACGCTTGACCGCCTCACCGACTTTCTTGTGCCAACTCGCGACAGTGCCTTCCTGCACGGATTCAGGGAACGAGGGTGCCTTGACCTCGTGCTGCTTGCCGCCGGCGGCTGCCTTTTTCTGCTTCGGTGCCTTATCGGAAGCCGAATCGTCTGAATCTTTGTCGTCTGACGCGGCTTTCTTGGATGACGGTTTTTTCTCGCTCGTGTCAGACGCCTTGGCGCTGGCCTCACCAATATTGCCCAACACCTGGTCGGACTCGACGGTGTCACCCTCGTCAGCCAGCACGTCGTTTAACGTGCCCGCTTCCGGTGCCACGACCTCAAGCACCACTTTGTCGGTTTCGATTTCAACCACCAGCTCGTCACGCTCGACGCTGTCGCCCGGCTTCTTGTGCCAGGCGGCAACCGTGCCCTCAGCCACGGATTCTGGAAAGGTTGGCGCTTTGATTTCGGTAGCCATGTCGTTTCCCTTATGTGTTCGCTAAACCGGTGTGTTCGCTAAACCGGGCGGACGCTTACAGGTTGAAGGCGTCTTCCACCAGCCGGCGCTGCTGTTCAGTATGAACGGACATATAGCCCGCTGCCGGCGCGGCAGACGCGAGACGACCGGCAAACTTCAGCTTGCCTCCCAGGCCGTCTCGCAGCATGTCGGCAACGGCACGCATGTGGTGCTGGCTCGAATACCAGGCCCCTTGATTCAACGGCTCCTCCTGACACCAAACGATATCTTCGATGTTCGGATAGACGTTCAACACGTCGCGAAGCGCTTCCCTGGCGAAGGGATAAAGCTGTTCTATGCGAATGATCGCCGTGTCGTAGCGCTCGTTTTCGACGCGCCATGCCGCCAAGTCGTAGTACACCTTGCCGGCACACAGCACAACGCGGGTGACTGCGTTAGGCGTGAGCTCTGCCTGGTCGGGCATTACCATGTGGAATTCGCCATTGGCCAGGTCGTCAAGGTTTGAAATGGCCTCTTTGTGGCGCAGCAACGACTTGGGCGTCATCACCACCAACGGCTTGCGCAATGGGCGAATAACCTGACGGCGCAGCAAATGGAAAATCTGTGCCGGCGTGGTGGGCACGCAGACCTGCATGTTGTTTTCCGCACACAGCTGCAAAAACCGCTCAAGACGTGCCGAGGAGTGCTCAGGGCCCTGACCTTCGTAACCGTGAGGCAGTAGCATGGTCAAGCCGCACAGCCGTCCCCACTTGGTTTCGCCCGACGAGATGAACTGATCGATCATCACTTGGGCACCGTTGGAGAAATCGCCAAACTGCGCTTCCCAGATCACCAGATCGTTGGGCGCGGTGGTGGCGTAGCCGTATTCAAACGCGAGCACGGCTTCTTCGGACAAAAAGGAGTCATGGATGGTGAAGCTCGGCTGGCCATCGCTGATATTCTGCAGCGGCACACAGGTGCTGCCGTCTTCCTGGTTATGCACCACGGCATGGCGGTGCGAGAAGGTGCCGCGGCCTGAATCCTGGCCGGTAATACGTACCGGATGTCCCTGATCCAGCAAAGTGGCATAGGCCAGCGTTTCACCGAAGCCCCAGTTGATAGCCAGCTCGCCGGCCTGCATTTTGCGCCGGTCAGCGTAGACTTTTTCTACCTGACGCTGCACCACGAGCCCCTCAGGGATGGTGCACATGCGCTCGGCCAGCAGCTGTAAGCGCTGCATGTCAAACGTGGTGTCGGCATAGCCCGTCCACTCGTGGCCAATATAGGGCTGCCAGTTGACGAACAGGGATTCGTTGGGCTTTTGCACCAGGGCGTTAGCCACATGATTACCCGCCATCAGGTCTTCACGATATTTTTCCACCATCGCGCTAATGTCGTCTTCGTCAACCACGCCCTGCTTGACCAGCCGCTCAACGTACAGCGCTCGCGCCGATGGATGATCCTTGATCTTGGCATACATCATCGGCTGAGTGCCGGACGGCTCGTCGGCCTCGTTGTGGCCACGACGGCGGTAGCAGACCAGATCAATGACCACGTCTTTCTTGAACTGCTGGCGGTAGTCGAGCGCAACTTGAGTGGCGTGAATGACCGCGTCGGGGTCGTCGCCGTTGACGTGGAAAATCGGTGCCTGCACCATTTTGGCAATATCAGTGCAGTATTCGGTTGAACGCGCGTCCAGCGGGTGTGACATGGTGAACCCGATCTGGTTATTGATCACCACATGCACGGTGCCGCCGGTGCGGTAAGCGCGGGTCTGAGACATCTGAAATGTCTCCATCACTACGCCCTGTCCGGCAAAAGAGGCATCGCCATGTATGTTGATCGGCAATACTTTTTCGCCGCCCGGATCCTGTCGACGATCCTGGCGCGCGCGCACCGAGCCCACAACGACCGGCGCAACAATTTCAAGGTGTGACGGGTTGAACGAGAGTGCCAGATGTACTTCACCGCCCGGCGACATGACGTTGGAGCTAAAACCCTGGTGATACTTGACGTCGCCAGAGCCACGATCAAAGACTTTTTTACCGTCAAATTCGTCGATCAGATCGGTCGGATTCTTGCCCAGAATATTGATCAGCAGGTTGAGTCGCCCGCGGTGCGCCATGCCAATAACGATTTCTTTGGCACCGTACCCACCCGCTCGCTGGATGAGCTCATCCATCATGGGAATAAACGTCTCGCCGCCTTCCAGACCAAAACGTTTGGTGCCGGGATACTTGGCGGCCAGGTAGTTTTCCAGCCCTTCGGCGGCGGACAAACGCTCCAGCACATGCCGGCGCGCGTCATCGCTGAACTTGGGCGCGCTGCGTACCGATTCAAAACGCCGCTGTAGCCAGCGTTTTTCTTCGGTATCGACAATATGCATGACCTCGCAGCCGATGGAGCGGCAGTAGGTGCGCTCCAGCGCGTCGACGATATCGCGCAGGGGGGCTTTATCCATGCCCAGAAAAAACGAGCCGGTCTGAAACTCCGTGTCCAGGTCATCTTTGGATAGCTGATGAAAGGACAGATCCAGGTCGGGCACCGGGGTGGGGTCGCGCAGCCCCAGTGGATCAATATTGGCCTTCTGGTGCCCACGAAAGCGGTACGCGTTGATCAGCTGCAGCACCTTGACCTGTTTTTTACCCGCGTCGCTGTCAGGCACCGCACCGCCGGGGCGCGTTTCCTGGCCGAGCTGGTAAAACTGATCACGGACGGGACTTAACGGCACATCTTCCGAGGCCCCGCCCTCAGGACGCGGCAGCTCGTCGAAGTAACTGCGCCACTCGTCGGGGACGGCGCCGGGATCGTCGAGGTACTGCTCAAACAGCGCTTCTACGTAGTGGGCATTGGCACCACTAACGTGAGAGGAACGCCACATCAACTCCATTATGCCTTGTTGCATCTCTCGGTCACCCTACACTGATGGGGTGGTATCGGTATCGCTGCGACAAGCGCGACGACATCGCTTTTGCTCATAACGGTGCGACTTCGCGTCGCACCGTTATGAGCGCCATGATAACAAGCCAGGCGCCACTGTTTAAGTGGCAAACATGCAACTTATCGCGGCAAACCACGCAACTTAAGTCGCATAGATTCAGGTTGCATCCGCCAGCAGCATTTCACGAATCTTGCCGATAGCGCGCGTCGGATTGAGCCCTTTGGGGCAAAACGCGACGCAGTTCATGATGCCGCGGCAACGAAACACCGAGAACGGATCCTGCAGATCCGAGAGGCGCTCGCGGGTCGCCGTGTCCCGCGAGTCGGCCAAAAATCGGTAAGATTGCAAGAGCCCCGCCGGGCCGACAAACTTATCCGGATTCCACCAGAACGACGGGCACGCCGTGGAACAGCAGGCACACAGAATGCATTCGTAAAGACCGTCAAGCTTTTCCCGGTCTTCCGGCGACTGCAGACGCTCGATAGCGGGCGCGGGTTCGTCGTTTTGCAGATACGGCTGAATGTGCTCGTACTGCTTGTAGAACATGGCCATATCCACGACCAGATCGCGGATCACCGGCAGCCCCGGCAGCGGTCGCAGGACCAGCTTACCGTTTTTCACCACGTCAGAAAGCGGGGTGATACAGCCCAAGCCGTTGCGACCGTTCATGTTCATGCCGTCAGAGCCGCACACGCCTTCGCGGCAGCTACGGCGGAACGCCAGGCTTGAGTCCTGCTCTTTCATCAAGTGCAAAACATCCAGCACCATGACGTCGCGGCCTTTTGTATCAACCTGAAACTCCTGCATGTACGGCGCAGCGTCAGTTTCAGGGTTGTAGCGATATATCGATACCTGAAGATTAGACATCGTGACTCCCTCTCGTCTGCGGCGTATCAGTAGGTGCGAATCTTGGGTTCGAATGTGTCAACGGTCTTGGGCTTGAAGTTCACATCACGCTTGCCCAACCGCTTTTCGATGGGGAAGTAAATCGAGTGTTTCAGCCAGTTGACGTCATCACGATCGGGGTAGTCGTAGCGCGAATGGGCGCCGCGGCTTTCCTTGCGCTCAAGCGCGGAAATCGCCGTGGCTTCGGCCACTTCCATCAGGTTATCAAGTTCCAGCGCCTCTACGCGGGCGGTGTTGAAGGCGTTGGATTTATCCGGCAGATAGGCGTTATTGATGCGCTCGCGAAGTTCGGCCAGGCGCTTGACGCCTTCCTGCATCTTTTGCTCTTCGCGGAATACGCCGAAATCGTTTTGCATGATGTCCTGCAGCGCACGCTTAAGCTCGGGCACGGACTCGCCGTCTTCAGAGCCGTTCCAGCGCTCCAGACGCGTCATTGCCGACTGGATATCCGCGTCGGTGGCGTCCAGATAGTCGATGCCTTCGTTCAGCGCGCTTTCAATGAACTGGCCCGCCGAGCGGCCAAAGACCACCAGATCCAGTAGCGAATTGCCGCCCAAGCGGTTAGCCCCGTGAACCGAGACGCAGGCCGCTTCGCCGCAGGCAAACAGCCCGTTGACGATCTGATCTTTTCCCTTGTCGTCCTGCATGATCGCCTGGCCGTGAATGTTGGTGGGAATCCCCCCCATCATGTAGTGGCAGGTCGGCACGACCGGAATCGGCTCAGTGATCGGGTCGACGTGGGCAAACGTTTTGGCCAGCTCGCAGATTCCCGGTAGGCGCTTGTTGAGCACCTCTTCGCCGAGGTGATCGAGCTTGAGGAAGACGTGATCGCCGTTCTCGCCGGCACCACGGCCGTCGAGTAGCTCCATCACAATCGAGCGTGAAACAACATCGCGGCTGGCAAGGTCTTTGGCGTTGGGCGCGTAGCGCTCCATGAAGCGCTCGCCATCCTTGTTGATCAGATAGCCACCTTCCCCGCGGCAACCTTCCGTCACCAGCGTGCCGGCGCCATAAATACCGGTGGGATGGAACTGCCACATTTCCATATCCTGCATCGGGAAACCGGCGCGCAGCGCCATGCCGACACCGTCGCCGGTATTAATCAACGCGTTGGTGGTCGAGGCATAGATACGCCCGGCACCGCCCGTGGCCAGCACCGTGGCCTTGGATTTCACGTGCACCACTTCGCCGGTTTCGATGCACATGGCAATGCAGCCCACCACGTCGCCGCTTGCGTTCTTCACCAGATCAACCGCGTACCACTCGTTGAGAAACGTCGTGTTGTTCTTGAGGTTGTTCTGATAGAGCGTGTGCAGCAGCGCGTGCCCGGTACGGTCGGCCGCCGCACAGGTGCGCGCCGCCTGGCCGCCTTCGCCAAAGTTTTTCGATTGGCCACCGAACGGGCGCTGATAGATACGGCCGTTGTCAAAGCGCGAAAACGGCAGTCCCATGTGCTCGAGCTCGAACACCGCTTTCGGGCCTTCGGAGCACAGGTACTCCGCCGCGTCCTGGTCGGCGATGTAATCGCTGCCCTTGACCGTGTCATACATGTGCCAGCGCCAGTCGTCGTCGGGATCCGCCGCGCCAATCGCGCAGGTAATTCCGCCCTGAGCAGACACCGTATGCGAGCGCGTGGGAAACACCTTGGACAGCACGGCGGTTTGCTTGCCGGACTTGGCAAGCTCCAGCGCCGCTCGCAGGCCGGAGCCACCACCGCCAATGATAATGGCGTCAAATGTCAGGCTACGCAGGTTAGACATGAATCAGGCTCCCCACAGAAGTTGAATGCCCCATACCAGGTAGACAAAGATGACCAGAATAATCAACATCTGGGCACCTACGCGCTGATAAGTAGACTTGAGGTAATCGGTGGTTACGGTCCACAGGCCGACCCAAGCGTGAGCCGCCAGGGAAATAAACGCCAGAAGCGAGAAAATTCGCATCCACGTTTGCTCGAAAAGCCCGCTCCACGTGTAGTAATCCAAATCGGGATGGAACAACAGATAGGCCACCATAAACACCGTGTACACGGCGAGAATAACAGCGGACACCCGCTGCAGGAGCCAGTCGGATACGCCGTTGCGGCTAAAACTGGTGATGCTGGTTACCATATCCACACTCCTGCCAGAATGATCAGTACAGCGCTTATGATCACGGTGATTTGCGCCTTTTGCACGCCGCCCTCAAGGGTAACGCCGAAATCGGCATCCATGAAAAGGTGTTTGATGCCCGCCACAAAGTGAAACGCCAGGGCCGATACCAGCCCCCAAGCGATCAGCTTGGCGAGGAAATTGTTTGCCAGCGCGTCGCTGACAGCATCAAAGCCGGCAGGCGATGCCAATGATTCACTCAGCGCCCAGAAGGCGAAAATCAGGCCGACAAACAGGATAACGCCGGTGATGCGATGCACGATCGACGTTATTGCCGGCAAAGGGAAGTGTATTGTCGAAAGATTGAGATTTACGGGTCGTTTGCTATTCACGGCTCTATACACACTCTCTTGGCCCGCTCTGCGGCGTTCGGGCATAGCCCGAGCGGGCGGTGGTTGCTGGAAGGCTCGGCCGTTGCCAAGTCAGGCACGCCGTCTTGTGACCAACAGCGTACAAGGTAAATTATATGAACCTTGGCCTTGGCTGACAAACCAAACTCTGCCCTACGCTACTATGGTTGAAGATACCGAGGTTGAAGGTACCGAGATGAAAGATACCGCGGTGGAAGATACCGGAACTCAAGGTACCGGGCTGCCAGCCGCCAGCTGCAGGCGGCCGCTGATGCCTCGTGGCGCGGCGCTCGCGCGCGGTGCGCAACGCTGATAGCATAACCACAAGCATAGACAATAATTATTCAACATCACAATTTATGTACAGCAAGGCCTAGCAGTTCGGCTAATTGACAATTTTCCGCGCCCTTTTATAGTGGGCGAGCCTTTTCGCCGGCGCGGCATGCAAAACAATCATGTACGTCCCAACCCGAATTCGAAAGGAGGCCAGCATGGCTGACAGGAAAGCAACATTGACGGTAGACGGTCTGGACAAGGCGATTGATCTGCCTGTGTATTCCGGCACCCTGGGGCCTGACGTTCTTGACGTTCGCGGTCTGGGTGGCGACGGCCTGTTTACCTATGACCCCGGTTTCATGGCGACCTCTTCCTGCCAGTCGGCCATCACCTATATTGATGGCGGTCAGGGCGTACTGCTGCACCGTGGCTATCCCATCGATCAGCTGGCCAAGCACTCCAATTTCGTTGAAGTCTGCTACACCCTGCTGTTTGGCGACTTGCCCAACGATGAAGAATACGCCGATTTTCAGGCGCGCATTCGTAACCACACCATGGTTCACGATCAGATCAACAACTTCTTCAAGGGCTTTCGCCGCGACGCGCACCCGATGTCGATGCTGTGCAGCGTGACCGGCGGGCTGGCGGCCTTCTATCACGACCACATGAACATCAAAAAAGAAGAAGACCGCGTCATCAGCGCCGTGCGGCTGATCGCCAAGATACCGACCATTGCCGCCATGGCGTACAAGTACAGCGTCGGCCAGCCGTTCAACACACCGCGCAACGACCTGAGCTACGCCGAAAACTTTCTCTACATGATGTTCGCCACGCCCAGCGAGAAATATACCGTCAACCCAGTATACGCCAATGCGATGGACCGCATTTTCATGCTCCATGCCGATCACGAGCAAAACGCCTCGACCTCAACCGTGCGCATGGCAGGCTCCACCGGCGCCAATCCATTTGCCTGCATCAGCGCCGGCATTGCCGCCCTGTGGGGTCCGGCACACGGTGGTGCCAACGAAGCAGTGCTCAAGATGCTCGACGAGATCGGTGACGACTCCGAGGAAAACATCCAGCGCTTTATCGACAAGGCCAAAGACAAGAACGATCCGTTCAAGCTGATGGGCTTTGGTCACCGGGTGTACCGCAACTTTGACCCGCGCGCCAAGGTGATGAAAGAAACCTGCGACGAAGTACTTGAAGAACTGGGCCTGGCTGACGACGCACAGCTCAAGATCGCCAAGCGGCTGGAACAGATCGCGCTGGAAGACGATTACTTCATCGAGCGCAAGCTCTACCCCAACGTGGATTTCTACTCGGGCATCATCCTCAAGGCGATGGGCATTCCGACCAACATGTTTACCGTGATCTTTGCTGTTTCGCGCACCAGCGGCTGGATTTCCCACTGGCACGAAATGTTGAGCGACAGCTACAAGATCAGCCGTCCGCGCCAACTCTACACCGGCCACGACCAGCGTGAGTATCCGCAAAAATAACCTGTAGACAAAAAAAGAGTCCTTAAAATAGCGGCTCAGCGTCTTCTCTGCCAAAAAGGCCACCCACGGGTGGCCTTTTGCGTGAACGCCGCATTACGCTTAGGCGCTATTCATTCAAACCGACATCAACCTAAAAGCAGCACCAACAGAAGGGAGAGGAATATGCGCACCGTTTCAACCGTCGCTTTTATCGGTCTCGGCGTCATGGGTGGCCCCATGGCCGGCCACCTCGCACGCCAGGGACTTACCCTGCGGGTCTACAACCGCACCCGCGCCAAGGCTGATGCCTGGGTCAACGAATATGGTGGCAGCGCCCACGCAAGCCCCAAGGACGCCGCCGCAGGCGCCGATCTGGTGCTTAGCTGTGTGGGCAATGATAACGACGTGCGCGACGTCATCACAGGCGAGCACGGCGCTCTGTCCGGCATGTCCCAAGGCACCTTTCTGGTGGATCACACCACCGCCTCGGCAGATTTGGCGCAAGAGCTCGCCGGAGCCTGCAAACTACACGGCATCGGCTTTCTCGACGCTCCTGTCTCCGGCGGGCAACAAGGCGCTATCAACGGCGCGCTGACGATTATGTGCGGTGGGAATGACGCCCTCTTTGCTCACCTTGAGCCGGTACTCAACCACTATGCCAAAGCGCTTACGCTGATGGGCCCGGTGGGCAGCGGTCAGCTAACCAAAATGGTCAACCAGATCTGCGTGGCCGGGCTGGTACAAAGCTTGTCCGAAGGGCTGCACTTTGCCGAGCAGGCCGGGCTTGACGCCCACCGGGTGATCGACGTGCTGTCCAAGGGCGCAGCCGGCTCCTGGCAAATGGAAAACCGTCATCAGACCATGCTCGCCGGCGATTATGACCACGGCTTTGCCGTGGACTGGATGCGCAAGGATCTCGACATCTGCCTGAGCCAGGCACGCCAATTAAATGCGGCGCTTCCGGTCACCGCGCTGGTGGATCAGTTTTATGCCGAGGTGCAACGCCAAGGCGGTGGACGCTTTGACACATCGGCGCTTTTAAAGCGTCTGCAGAGCACCGAATAGCCCTTGACTTTTGCTTGAAACGGCCATGAAAAGGGTTTTCCACACTTACTGTGGATAACCCTGTTTACAACCGTTAGAAAACGTTCCGCAGTCGGCATGCACAGCGGCCTCTCCTTAAATTGTTCAATTTTTGATCTACTGTAAGATATTGTTTTAAAACAAAATAAAGATATCAAGCGTTTTTTTGGGCAATAACAGACAGTTGTGCACAGCAGCATTGCGGAGAACCGGAGAAGTGGACAAGTCAAGGGTGAAATGGCCCGAAAGCGCGCTTTTTTGACGCGAGACAGGCTGTTTTCACGGCCACGGCACAGCCCCCGTCAAGCGGGCAAAAAGCGGGCACACAAAGGCGACGGAATGACCGTCAGAGGCAGGCAAAGAGTCATCAGTACGGCACGAAAAACCGTATGCAGGTACGTCTTACCAAGACGCATTACACAGACACAGCAGCACAAGATTGGCGTCCCATAGGGGGTTCGAACCCCTGTTACCGCCGTGAAAGGGCGGTGTCCTGGACCACTAGACGAATGGGACGTATACGGCGTCAGAAATGACGACGGCAAGCAAGATAAAGCAGAAAAATGGTGGAGCCTAGCGGGATCGAACCGCTGACCTCAACACTGCCAGTGTTGCGCTCTCCCAGCTGAGCTAAGGCCCCACGTGTCGTTAAGACGGAGCGTATGTTACCTAGCCACGTAGCCGGCGTCAAGAAGAAAGCACCGCTTTTTGCGGCGCTCATCAATACGCTGATTCAGTCTCTTAAGAAAGCTCGCGGAACTCCTTTTCAAGACGCTTGGCCTGCTTTTTGGATACACCACCGAGCACACTGATAGCATGGCGAAGGCGAGCGCGCGTTACATCCGAGCCGAGGATCGCCATCGCGTCCATCACCGACGTGCTGGCGCTGGAGCCAGTCACTGCGATAAAGACCGGTGCCAGAAACGCTTTCATTTTCAGCTCGAAATAAGCGGCAAGCGCTTTCACTTCTTCAAGTAGCGCTTCCTTATGCCAAGCGGGCACTGCTTCAAGCCGCCATACTAGAAACTGCAGCAGTTTGACCAGCGTGTCCTTTTCCAGCTTGACCGTCTCAAACGAGGCTTCGTCAATCGCGGGCAGTCCGGAGAAGAAATGCCCGGCCAGCGGTGCCACCTGAGAGAGCGTTTCTACCCGCGGGCGCACCTGCGGCAATATCTGCTTCACATAGTCTTCATTGAACGCCCATTCGCGCAGCGCTTGTAAAAATGCCGCATCGTCCAGATCTTCACGGATATATACGCCGTTGAGCCAGGTCAGCTTTTCCAGATCGAAGACCGGCCCGCCCAGCGATACCCGTTGAATATCAAACGCGTCGGTCATTTCCGCCAGACTGAACTTCTCACGCTCGTCGGGCATTGACCAGCCCATGCGCCCCAGATAGTTGGTCACCGCCTGGGGCAAAAAGCCCATGCGACGATAATAGTTGATCGACGTGGGGTTTTTGCGCTTGGAGAGCTTGGACTTGTCGGGATTGCGCAGCAGCGGCATATGGCAAAGCGTGGGCATTTCCCAACCCAGATACGCGTACAGCAGCTGGTGCTTGGGCGCCGAGTTGATCCACTCTTCGCCGCGCAGCACGTGGGTAATGCCCATCAGGTGGTCATCCACCACGTTGGCCAGATGATAGGTCGGCATACCGTCGGATTTCAGCAGAATCTGCGCATCAACCTGAGCCCAGTCGACGTCGATGCGCCCGCGCAGCATATCCTCCAGCACGCACACGCCTTCTGTGGGCACGTCCATGCGCACCACATACGGCCAGCTCTCGCTTTCACGGCGGGCCTGCTCATCGGCATCCAGCGCCAGATCAGCGGGCTTCAGGGCCAGCTGCATGCCCGCCGCCTTGCGCGCTTCGCGCAGCTCATCGAGTTCTTCTGCCGTGCGGTAGCACTTGAAGGCATGCCCGGCGTCCACCAGCTGTTGCGCGTAGTTGGCATAGATGTCGCCACGCTCGCTTTGCCGATAAGGACCGTGTGGCCCGCCCACGTCCGGCCCCTCGTCCCATTCGATCCCCAGCCAGCGCAGCGAGTCGAGAATCATCTGCTCCGACTCCGGCGTTGAACGCGCGCGGTCGGTATCCTCGATGCGCAGCACGAACTCACCGCCGTGCTGACGCGCAAAGCAAAGGTTAAACAGCGCAATATAGGCGGTGCCAACGTGGGGATCGCCCGTAGGAGACGGGGCAATACGAGTACGTACAGTCATGGTGAAATCCTTACTGTAACCAAGAGATAGGCGTCACAAAAATATGAGCGTCATAAAGAAAAACGTCGCGTCATTATACGCACCCTTGTTGCAACCAACGAGCGACGGTGTCACCTGGTACAAAAAATTGACATAAAAGGTAACGTAAGATGAGCTTTATCAGGATGCGCGTTATGGCACAATCACCTACCATAGCGTTTCCTGGCTAACCTCACAGCAGAGCGCCGACACTCAACAAGGAGTCTGCCGCCAGGCTCACCAACAGGACAACGTATGGAATCGCTAGGCGCACGCATCAAGCACTTCAGGCTCAAGGCCGGGCTCAGCAAAGCCGCCCTCGCCCGCCACGTTGGCGTCTCGGACGTAACGGTTTCTTACTGGGAATCCGGCGCGATCAAACAGGTCGGCCACGAACGCCTGGTGGCGCTGGCCGACGCGCTAAGCTGCCCGCTAAACGCCCTGCTTGAAGGTGAAGGCAGCACCCCGCTGGCCGTGCTATTACATACCGGCTCGCTGCCTTGGGAGCAACGTCAGGCTATGCCTACGGACCCCGGCAAGCTACCGCTCGACGTGCCTTGGGAAGGTGAAGCGTTTCTGGCCACGCCGGCACCTAATACTCGCTTTGCTCCGCTGAAGACCGGTGATTTAGCCCTGTTGGGCCCCACCACCAGGTTCCATCACGCCGGCCACTACCTGATACAGCGTGATGAAATGACCGAAATCACCCACTTGCTACAGGCGCCATCAACGACAACGCCGCTCTGTGGGGTGCTGCTGGCGCACTGGCGAAAGCAGTAGTTTGGCTTTATTACTCGCTTTTTTGACTGGCTCTAGTGGCTAGCAACTTGGCTGACGTTATCACTAACCTTGCGGATAATGAATCTCGTTACCTTGTTCATTCATGCGTCTGGCTTCGCTACCCACCGAGAACTCGCGGGTATACACCGCGATACGCCCCAAGCCGTGCGGCGCTTGGGCCACCAGCTCGCCTTCAAGCCCTTCGCCTTTAGCGCCAATGCGCTTACGCACTGCAGATGGCTGCACGCTTGCCTCTGCAAGCTGCACGCGTATGCGGTAGTCGCCCTCGGGCACGCCGCTGCCAAACCCCATGGGTCCCGCCTGGAATTGTCCGCTTTTCACCTGAGTACGCGCGTGCCAGCGCGCACCGCTAGTTTCACGCTCGACTACCACTAAAAGCTGAGCGCTATCCGGCAGGTTGGTGCGCCCTGTGATGTTCAACCGCCGGTCATCGCGCATGGCAGCGCCGGCGCTAATGGAAACCACCAGCGGTTCCACATCTTGCACCGGAGCCACCGGCTGCTCGGCCCGCGCTTCAGCCGCAGCACCGGACGGCGGCGTACGCGCATCTTCCTCGTTGCCACTACAGCCTGACACCAATCCGGCTGATATCAGCATCAGCGGCAAAAACCAGCCCTGTCTTCGCGTTTGCAGCTTGTACATAGTCGGCCTCCGTTCAAGAGCCTTCGCGTTCTGGCGTCACGCGTGACGTTTCCAGTGACTGCTGCCAGCTACGAAACGCGTCGTACCAGCGAAGCGGCTCCGGTTCAATCGTGATCACCGCTTCCGGCAGCGGCGCAAGCGCTATAGGCTGCCAGCCACTGGCCTTGAGCGTTTCGCCCAGCCGCGTGTAATCCAGCGGTATGCCGCCGGCTTCCGGCGTTTTCTGCAGCGCACTCAGCAGATCATTCATGCCGACTTCCTGCCCGTCCAGCGGAAACGACTGGACATACAGCCGTTCGCCATCACCGCCAATCTTCACCGGCATATCAATGATGTTCACCCGCTCGCCCACGCCAATGCGGGTATACAGCGCCCTGATCGTTTCCGGCCGCATGCGGATACATCCGTGGCTGACGCGCATGCCCACACCGTCAGGCCGATTGGTACCATGAATCAGGTACCCCGGAAGATCGAGCAGAATGGCGCGGTCTCCCAGCGGATTCTCCGGGCCGGCCGGCACTACCGAAGGCAGCGGCTCACCCTTTTCAGCCGCCTCCTGACGAATCGAATCGGGGGGATACCAGGCCGGATTTTTCAGCTTCATGGTGGTTTTCGTCACGCCCAGCGGCGTGTCGTAACCGTCCCGACCAATACCGATGGGGTACGTTTCCACCGTCGGCGTTTCTCCCTCCGCCGTTTTCGGATAATAGTAAAGACGCAGCTCGGCCATGTTGATCACCAGGCCGTCACGGCGTTCCGGTGGCAGCACATAGCGCGCCGGAATCGTCACTTCGGTACCGGCGTCAGGCGCCCAGATGCTGACTTCAGGGTTAGCATGGCGGATTTCTTCATAGCCCACGCCGTGCGCTGCGGCAAGATCCAGCAGCGTCTCGCCCTCTTCTATCCGGACGCTATAGACCTCGCCCACTATATTGCCGGTTTCCGGCAGCGCGTAGTGGCCCACGGGCAGGTCCTCTGCGGCAAGCGCGGGAAGACTCCATAGCGCCCCGCACAGCACCAGCACGCGATGACGCCGGATAACAGCGAAAAAAGAAATCGAAAGCATAGTTTTCATGATCTTGCCGTGATGTTGGAACATGGCGGACAGGTCGTTAAGGCCCGGTTGTGTGGCAAGGCGCCGGCCGATAAAAGCGCAGCGCCACCGCCTAAGCAGACCAGTGTATCAGCGTCGCGGCTTTTTTATCACTCGGCCGGCAGGTCAAAGCGTTTGAGCGCACGGCGTAACGTGGCCCGAGAGAGCTCACCGAGGTGGCTGTCCACCAGCTTGCCGCTGGCGTCGTAAAACAGCGTGGTGGGCAGCGCGGCAGAGCCCGCCTGCTGGCCAATTTCCCCCTGACGATCCAGCAGCACGTGCTCAAGATCCAACTGCATGTGGTTAAGAAAATCATGAATCGTGGGGCGGGTTTCACCCTGGTTGACCAGCACAAAAAGCACATCGGTATGCTTTTTCTGCATCTCCTCCAATAGCGGCATTTCCTTACGGCACGGCGGGCACCATGTGGCCCAGAGATTGACCACCATCGGCCGATTGCCGGTCTCTTGCTGCAGGCGAGCCAGATCGGTGGCCTCGTCGTTTAGCGTATAAAGTGTCGCCTGTGGCGGCCGGCTTGCCTGATTTTCGATCAGACTCAAGGCGCCGCCGGAAAGCCCCCAGGTGAGAAGGCCTGCAAACGTTGCCACAAAAAGTGGCCGGCGCAGTGCCGCACTCCGCCAAGCGAGGTAGCCACCGTACACGCCCATGGCCAGCAGGCCGGCGATGATCTCAAACCCGCCGTCACGAATATCCAGCCACGCCAGTGGATCCAGTCCATAGCTTGAAAAGTAGTGCCCGACAAAGGCAATACGCGCCGTAACGACCCCCACCAACGCGAGGTTGATGAGGGCATCGCCAATCGCTACCTCACGGCGTCGTGCCGTTAGCTTGCCCACCACCAGGGCAACGAGAAAGGCCAACGCGATTAACGCCTGCCCCACGGAAATCGCCAGCGGCCCCAACGTCAATGACAGCACTCCAAGCTCCTTTAGACAAAATCATTATACCCAAGCACGCAATGCGCCGAGGCACGCTATAGTAGTGCCAGACGATTAAGCTCGAATTAGCCCTGCATTATCTGATCATCCCGCCGCCTAGCCTTGGGATAGCTGATCACCTGATCGGCAATGCAATAACGCCGCCCAATGGGCGGCGTTATTGCAGCGATAGCCATGCAAGCGGGAATAATAGAGGCTCCAGCTGCTTGGGCGCATAATCACATTATTTCACCTCTACCACCGAGCGGCCCAGCAGCTCGCGTTCAGTCACATCCAGAAACCTGACTTCATAGAAGCCGGCTTCATCCGGCATTGTCAGGTCCATGGTTTTTTCCTCGCCGACAGGCTGGGCGTCAATCCAGCTGAAATCCGGCTGGTCCTTGCGGGCAAGCGAAATGCGCTGATCGGCGCTGTCGCTTTCCCCACTCCAGGAGATGCTGATGGTCTCGCCCGGGGCGGCAGTTTTCGGGACAGACAGCCCGGCGCCATCGTCCAGCGGGGCGTCGGCACCTACTACTTCCAGCGGTGCACTGGCCAGGGTTTTCATGCCTTCACGCAGTACGTAGCGCACTTCGTACAGGCCCGGTTCGGCTGGCGCTGTGAGCGAGCCTTCGCCCTTGTCTTGTACCAAGTCCCGGTCGCCCGTCTTGCCCTCGTCGGCACCCGCCGGAACGATGGTGTAGTAGTCGTTGGTGGCGACGGTATCGCTCCAGCTGATTTTGATCGGTGTGCCGGCACGCACTATGTCAGGCGCGCTGATGTTGACCTCGGCCTCAACCACTTCAAGCGGTGCACTGGCTAGGGTTTTCATACCCTCGCGCAGTACGTAGCGCACTTCGTACAGGCCCGGTTCGGCTGGCGCTTTGAGGGAGCCTTCGCTCTTGTCTCGTACCAGCCCCCGGTTGCCGGTCTTGCCCTCGTCGGTACCCGCCGGAACGATGGTGAAGTAGTCGTTGGTGGCGACGGTATCGCTCCAGCTGACAGTGAACGGGGCGCCGGTGGTGACCTGTTCGGGTGCGCTGATGCCCACCTCGGCCTCAACCACTTCCAGCGGTGCACTGGCCAGGGTTTTCATGCCTTCACGCAGTACGTAGCGCACTTCATACAGGCCCGGCTCGGCTGGCGCTGTGAGTGAGCCTTCGCTCTTGTCCCGCACCAGCCCCCGGTTGCCGGTCTTGCCCTCGTCGGTACCCGCCGGAACGATAGTAAAGTAGTCGTTGGTGGCGACGATATCGCTCCAGCTGACCTTGAACGTGGCGCCGGTGGTGACCTGTTCGGGTGCGCTGATGCCCACCTCAGCCTCAACCACTTCCACCGGAGCACTGGCCAGGGTTTTCATGCCTTCACGCAGTACGTAGCGCACTTCGTACAGGCCCGGCTCGGCGGGCGCTGTGAGTGAGCCTTCGCTCTTGTCCCGCACCAGCCCCCGGTTGCCGGTTTTGCCCTCGTCGGCACCCGCTGGAACGATGGTGAAGTAGTCGTTGGTGGCGACGATATCGCTCCAGCTGACAGTGAACGGGGCGCCGGTGGTTGCCTGCGCGGGGCCAGAAATTTCCACCTCAGGCGGTGCGAATTCTTCAGGCGCCGGTTCTGGCTCGGACGGGGCCGGCGGCTGATCCATGGCGCTTTGCACCTGATCCAGCGCATCGTGCAGTTCGGCGGCGCTGTTGGCGGGAACAAAGATGCCGCCGGTGTTATCGGCGATGCAGGCCAAGCTGGCGTGAGCATCATCCTCAAGATCAAACCCCACCACGTGAGCGGTGAATTTCACGCCCTCTTGGGCAAGCTGTTGTGAGAGCGCGCAGGGGTCGGCATTACAGGTTTCCAAACCGTCCGAAATCAACACGATGGTTGCCTGGCGATCGCGATAGGACAACAGGTCGGCGGCATGCTGCACCGAAGCGGATATCGGCGTCTTGCCCTTTGGCTTTATCGCATTGACGGTGTTGATAAAGCTTGCCTTGTCCAGTGGGCCAGGCTCGATCAGCGTTGCGATATCGCCGCAGTCGCCCTGACGACGGTGGCCATAGGCAACGAGGCCCAAATTGGTCGCCTCGTCCCACTCGTTCACCAGATCGGCCATCACGTCCTGGGCAATTTCCATCTTGCTGGTGCCGTCGATCTGCCCCCACATTGAGCCGGACGCATCGTAGACAATCACCACGTCATCCGCGGCGTTAGCCGGCGCGGCCAAGGCGATACCGCCTGCGATCATCATTGCTGCCAGTGTCGGTACGATCCGCTTCATATCCCACTCCTCCACGCGACTCAAGTAAGTTACCGCACGTTATGCCGGACGCGAGTCTGTCGGCGCATCTTCGGCGTCCCCAAAGGCACGGTCTTTCAGTTTGCGGAATTTGCCTGACATCTGCTCCAGCTTAGCCTCCCATTCGGGATTAGGCTCTTGACCTTCGATGGTCTTGAAATAAACCTGCATCATGCAGGTGATGGCAAAAGGCTCCAGCAGCGCTGCCTTGACGCTCCAGGCAAACAGCAAGGCAAAAACAACGCCCCCCGCCGACCATGCACCGGGTATCAGGTAGACCACCAGCGCCGCCGGGGCAAGCATGATCAAAAACACCAAAAAGCTGAGGACGTAGATGATGACTGCCAGCCAGGCCGCGTTTTTCAGCATCACCTTGTAGTTCTGCCCATAAAGCACCAGCGCCTCTTTTGCCGACATCCATGCGTTGTCAGACTGAGTGCGAATCGCATAGGCAAGAATCACTTCGTCGACAAAACCCACCGCGACACGCAGAAAAGCCGACAGAATTCCGGCCAACTGCTGTACCCCGGGGATAGGCAAAACGGTCAGGATACCGCGCATCATGCCAGTGATTGTACGCACCACCCCTTTGATCAATTGATCCACGCCGAACAGCACGCTGGCCTGGGGAAAGCGCTGTTTTATCACGGCCGTTGCATGCGCAACCTGGCTGCGACCCTGCGGCATCGGGTTGCCGTCAATAAGCTCAATTAACACGGCGATGTGGCCGGCTTTGACGAGGTACAGGATGTACTCACGCACCCAGTACATGATGGCACCGAACAGAACGAACCCTGCGACTCCGCCCCACGTCGTGGTAGCAGCCCGAAACTCTTCGTCGCCAAATCCGCCAATGCCATAGCCGATCCCAGCACCAGCCCCGGTAATCAGGATGTAGCCCAGCGTGATCCCGAAATAGACAGCCAAGCGCAAAAGAAGGAAAGGCAGTGTGCGAACCATCATTCCCAACGCACTTCCAATGCTGAAATCCCACATGGTTATCTCCCGTTTAGTAAATTATTGTTGTATTTCGCGACGGGCTATCGTTTATTCCGATAATGTCCAGGCTCGAGAAATAGGTGGCCAAAAACATCATGGTTTGCAGTCCCGGTTACCATATTTTTTCGTACACACGCGCGCGGCACAGGAGACAATTTGCGGATTACGCTGCGCCTTTTTGATATCCACCCTCTCCACCGTAAGATAGGGGACAGAAACAGTTTCCTTGATTTTCTTGCAGCGGGTGACCGAGCCGCTCGTTTTACATATCGACTCACCTGTCGGACGCTCTTCATTTTTATATTGGGTGACCATTTCCTGCCGGTATACCGGTGGAATTTTGAGCATCCATTCCGCTTCACAATGCTGCTTTTCGGCCCGGTACTGGGGCGTTCCACAGCCGGTCAGGGCGATAACCCCAACCGTGCAAAGGCACAGGACAGTGTTCGGGATGCCCGACATACGCTGACTCCGATGTATGGCTGTGTTCGCTTGTTTTGCAGGCGTTGGCCATGATGATGGCAGGACTAAGGTCGATCGCGCCCCCTTCGTTCAGACGGGGCGGCTTGATTAATTGCCCAAGAACGCTAAAAGGAGTGATCTATGCTGATAAAAGCAGGCGTTTTACTCACAGGGCTGATGCTGATAAGCATAGCGGCTCTGCCAGGGCATGCAGACGTAAAACACGGCCGGACAACGCCAAAGGAGCCGATAGACAAGAGTACGCTACTGCAGATCACAGGCCAGATCGCCGGCAGCACGGTTAATCTGGATCGTGAGGCTCTTTACGCGCTGCCACCCACTACGCTTGTGACATCAACGGTCGTAACCGACGGCCAGCACACCTTTACCGGCTTTTTAATGCGCGACCTGCTGGAGCAGCTGGCGGCGGAGGGCGACCATGTTACCGCCGTTGCGTTAAACGACTACGCGGTAGATATTCCCATGGCGGATTTTTACGATTTTGATGTGATCGTTGCCTACCGCATGGATGACCAAACCTTGAGTCGTGATGATAAAGGCCCGCTGTGGATCGTCTACCCCCGCGATGATCATGAAGCGCTGCAAGACATTCGCTATGACTACCGCTGGGTTTGGCAGCTTTACCAGCTCGACGTGCAATGAGACGGGTTGGCAATACGATCTTCGGCGTCATCCTTCCGCTGGTCGCCGTGCTCGTTTTTGCAGTGCTGCTGACGTTTTCGCTGATGCGCATGTTCGAGGTCGAAAGCGCCATGCGCGTCGAGGCGGAAAAGAACATGCTCTGGGTGCTGCACCAAAGCGAGGTGGCGGCGCTGAGGTTGTCTGCAACGGCAATGCTGGCCGAGCTAGGTAAGGCGGGAGCAGACGATGTTTCCCTGCGTTTTGACATTCTCGCCAGCCGAGTTGCGCTGCTCAACGACGGACCACAGCGCCGCTTTATCGAAAAAATCGGCTTTGACGACGATCTCGATCGGCTAAGCGATGCGATGGTCGAAATGGCGCCGACGGCTGCCCACTTCTCGCCCGGCGATGCCCCGCGCCTACGTGCTGCGTTGGCCCCGTTCTCGCGTTTTTTCGGACGGGCGGCCAATGCGGCCATGATCGCCGAGTGGGATGACCTAGGCGGACGACTGGAAACCTACCGCGCACAGCTGCGCCAGATTATTGCCTTCTTGATCGGCATTATGGTCGCAGGCGGCATTCTGGCGCTTACGCTCGTGCTGGCACTGCGCCAGACGCGCCAGCGCAATCACATGCTGCGGCGCGAACGGGACTTTTCGGCGCTGCTGATTTCATCGAGCGGTGAAGGCATCCTGGCGGTAGACCATGCGGGGCGCTGCACACTCTGGAATGGCGCCATGGCCGAGATGGTGGGCAAACCGGCCAAACAAGCGGTAGGCCGTGCGCTTACCGAAGTAGCGGGCTTTTTCGACATCTCCACAGTGCGCCGGGGCGTGGCGCAGGCGCTTGACGGCGAAACCTCGCAGCAAACCTTGCAGCCACTGTTTCAGCAAGGTCGCGACGCCCCTCTGCACGTAGACCTGCGGTTTTTTCCGCTGCGCGATGATGGCGTCATCCTGGGCGCTATTGTGTTTATTTACGATGCCTCTGACCGACATACCGCACAACAGCAAGATGCCGCCGACCGCGATCGCCTGGAAGAGTTGGTGGTGGAGCGCACGCGTGATTTGGACAGCGCCCTGCAGCGGGAAAAGTCGGCGGCTGATCTCTACCGTAACTTTGCGGCCATGGTCTCGCACCAGTTCCGCACGCCGTTGGCCGTCGCCGACTCAGCCCTGCAGCGACTCATTCGACGAGGAACGCGCGCCGCACCGGACGAAGTCGCCGAACGCGCAGGCCGTGCGCGAAGCGCCATTGCTGGACTAACGCGGCTGGTAGAAAGCACGCTAGATGCGGCAAGACTGGATGCCGGCCAGCTGGGGGCGCGCCGCGTAAAGTGTGATTTAGGCGACATCGCCGAGGTAGTTAGCGCGCGCCAGCGTGAGGCCACGCCGGAACGCAAAATCATGATTCAATACGCAATAACAGAGCACTATTCCGTGCTCTGCGACCCAACCCATGCTGAACAGGTGCTGGAAAACCTGCTGTCCAACGCCGTCAAATACGCACCCCCCGATACGCCGGTATCAGTGATCCTGCACGGCAACGCTCAGCATGCGTCTTGCGACGTGCACAATGCGGGTGCCCCCATTGCCGAGGAAGACCGCGAGCATCTATTCGAACGCAACTATCGCGGCGCGAGCAGCGTCGGCATCGCCGGCACCGGCATTGGGCTATTCATGGCGCGCACGCTGGCGCGGATGCAGGGTGGCGAGGTGACCTTGCAGCCCTTCAGTGAAGGGGTAACCTTTCGCATGACGCTGCCTCGTTTTGGGAGAGAGTAAGACATGAAGGGAGCCGATAGCGTATTGATTTTTGTGGTCGAGGACGAACAGGCGCTACGCAACGATATCGTCGAAGAACTGCAGGAAGCCGGATACCACGTATTGGCGGCGGCCGATGGTCAGCAGGCGCTTGATCTGCTGGCAGATAGCACGCCCGACCTGCTGCTCTGCGACATTACAATGCCTGGTCTCGATGGCTATGAACTGCTCAACATCCTGCGTCAGCAGCGCCCCGAGCTGGCAGCAACTCCCTTCGTCTTTTTGACGGCCCTGTCCGAGCCGCGCGAGGTTATCGACGGCAAGCTGTCGGGTGCCGATGACTACTTGATCAAGCCCGTTGACTACGACCTGATGCTGGCCACGATTGAAGCCCATTTGCGCCAAGTAAAGCGCATATGCCGCCGGCATGACGACGAAATGACGACGCTGCGGGGTGCGATCAGTGGCTTATCGGGTGGCGGTGCCGAGCATGCGCTAGACCTGATTTCGCTAGGCATCGTGCTGTTGGATGAACAGGGAAAGCAGGTACATATCAACCGTGCGGCCCAAGAGATGGCCGCCGATGCCGATTTTATTCATGTCAGCACGAAGGGTGTTTGGGCGGTGGATCCACTCTCGAACCGAGCCTTGCAGCACGCGATTGCCGAAACCCTGGACTCGGCAAGGGCCGGTGTAGAAAAGGTCGCCGGCGTCATGCTGCAGCACGCCCATGAGACGAGCGGCACCTCGATACTCGCCTGCGCGATTCCACGCGCTGACCCGCCCTCTTCCAGCCACCCCTGTGTTGCCTTGTTTCTCTCAGCGTCGGGGCGCCTGAAACGCGTTCCCGAAGCGCTATTAATGGAGCTCTTCGGCCTGACGCCAACTGAAGCGAAAGTCGCAGGTGCGCTGGCCAGCAGTGCCCGCGCCACCGATGTCGCCGCCGAGCTCGGCGTGTCGCAAACGACTATCTCCTTCCACATGCGCAATTTGTTTCAGAAAACCGGCACGAACCGCCAAGCCGACCTTATCGCGCTGATCCTCGCCGGCCCGATGATGTGCCGGGTACCCGATGAGTAACGTGGCGGCTAGTGTCAGGATGCCTTTCAGGCCAACGACGAGACCTACAACCACATTGCTGACCCGGCCAAGCTGGCGGTTAACGTGCCGGAGATTCAGCGGCTGGCCAGCCAGCACGGCATTCAGCTGCCGCCCGCATCGCACTTCGCCGGGGCTTCAGGATGAACGAGACACCCGCGCTTTTGACCTATACCGCCGTACACAGCCGCCTGCTCGGACGCTCGCTCAAGTGCTGGGTATTTGCGCTGGAAGACTGAGGATTTCTTCTCTCCACCTGCTTCGAAGCTCTCGACTAAGCAAGTACAAAAAAAGCTTTTGGCATGGCGCCAGCCCCTTTTGCATATGGCGATATGGCGCAATTTGATGTAGTGTTAGCCGTACAACGTGCAGTCAGCTCGGATGGGGCGCCATTTTTTGCCTCATCAACGACGATCAGCGACACGCCCCACAGAGAGAGGGAAAAAAATGATTGCAAATATAACTTATTATGCAACCAAGCGAGTCATGGATGAGAACGATGGTTACTAAAAACTGGTAACGATTATGCCCACGATTGACCAACCCCCTCAAACACAGAAAAGGCGCTTCCGGCGCCTTTTCTGCATTCAGACAAAAGGTTCACGCCAATGACAGAGCCTGCGCAGGTGGTTTGGACAATGCCAGAACTCGTTCGCACCGCGGTGATGGCCCTAGCTGTTCTTGTTGCCGTGGTTTCCGTGGTTAGCGCGAGAAACACCGCTAAAAAGAAACAAACAGCCGATCTGTTGTTTGCTGTCCGATCCGACGACCGCCTCATCGAAGCGTCAAGGGCACTGAAGGAGCTCCATCACTCGGATAACAACATCCGTCTATGGGCGGATCCCGAGCATGATTGCAAAATCCACAATCAGGAAGCACAAATACAGAATATTCGGTACATCCTGAACCATTACGAAAGGCTCAGCGTGGGGCTTCAGGCGGGCATATACCACGAAGGCATGCTAAAAAAGTCACAATTTACAATTATCACAAGAACTTATGAGTGGGCAAAGCCATTCATGGAGGGCGTCAGGGAGAAGACGAACAGCCCCACCGCCTTCCAGGAGTTCGAATGGCTGGCAAAACGATGGAGCAAGCGACGCTTGAGTGCGAGAAAGACGCCTTAACACCATTCTCGGGCCGTAGCGCTTACCGCGCGGGGTCAAGTGTTTTTGGCTGCTACACCCGGCACGGCATATTTGCCATAAAGCCGCCGCCCTTACGTCGCTGGCCAACTATTCAGGCCTACCCAAGGCCTGGGCGATGCGGATTTTCCCCAGATATGAGAAACTACCGCCCTTTTCGGCGCCTGCGAATCGTTGCCAGCATTGCCCCTCAGATGCACCCCATCAAGAGCGGCTCACGTACCCCATAGGTACCAACGACTCATGTAAAACGCCGCTCAACCACTGTAAATACGAACAGCCATGAATGATAACGCAACTCAGCCAATCCGCATGACATCTAGCCCCGCACGCCCGGTGTTGGACAGAACCTTCTCCGTCGCGCCGATGATGGATTGGACGACACGCGATTACCGCGCGTTCGCACGGACGCTAACCAAACGGGCGCTGTTATATACCGAGATGGTGACTACGGGAGCGATTTTGTACGGCTCGCCCCGGGAGCGTTTTCTGGGCTACGACGCGGTGGAGCATCCGCTGGCGCTACAGCTGGGGGGGAGCGACGCCGGTGAGCTGGCCGAGTGCGCGGCGATTGCCGAGGCGTGGGGCTATGACGAGGTCAACCTGAACGTGGGCTGCCCCAGCGACCGGGTGCAGAACAACCTGATTGGCGCCTGCCTGATGGCCTACCCGCAGAAGGTGGCCGAGGCGGTAAAAGCAATGCAGGCGGCGGTGTCGATCCCCGTCACGGTGAAGTGTCGTATCGGCATTGACGATCAGGACGAAGACGCCGATCTAGAGCGTTTTATTACCACCGTGGCCGACGCCGGCTGCGAGATATTCACGGTACACGCGCGCAAAGCCTGGCTGGCCGGGCTTTCGCCAAAACAGAACCGTGACGTGCCGCCGCTCAACTACGCCCGGGTGCAGCGGCTAAAAGCGCGCCATCCGGCGCTGCATATCGGCATCAACGGCGGGCTGAAAACCCTCGACGACTGCGCCGCCGAGCTTGAACGGGTCGACAGCGTGATGGTCGGGCGCGAAGCCTACCAGAACCCCTGGCTACTGGCCGACGTGGACCGCCGGCTTTACGGCGTGGCCAATCCGGTAGCCGAGCGCATGCAGGCGGCGCTGGCATTGCGCCCGTATATTGAGCAGCGCCTAGCCGAGGGCGCCAGGCTTAACCACGTTACGCGGCACACCCTGGGGCTTTTTCAGGGCTGCCCGGGCGGGCGTCAGTTCCGCCGCCACCTGTCTGAAAACAGCCACCGAGAAGGCGCCGGGCTGAGCATATTCGACGACGCCCTGGGGCGCGTTAAAACACCGACGGCGGCGTAAGCATCGACTGAAACGACTCCACCGCCGTTTCGGCCTCTTCAATCGCGTCAAAGCGGGCAATGTGAAACAGCGCCTCGCCTTCATTGGCCAGGGGCAGGCGGCTCATGCCAATCACGATGCCGTCCGCCACCGCGCGCACTTCGCCTTCATTATTGCCGAACGGGTCGGCCACTTTGCCCAGCAGCTCGCCTTTGGCTACCCGCGCCCCAAGGCTAACCAGCGGACGCAGAATGCCGTCAATCGGCGCACGGGCCCAGCCTGAGCCGTTGGCAAGCTCCGCCGGCGCAGGGCGGCGGCGGCGGTGCTCGCCGGTGAGCATGCCCAGCCGGCGCATCACCCGCAAAACGCCGCTAACGCCCGGCGCAATGGCCCATTCATCAAAGCGCAACGCTTCTCCCGCTTCGTAGGTCAGCACCGGAATACCGCGATTTTGGGCATAGTGGCGCAGGCTGCCTTCACGCAGCTCGGCGTTAAGCACCACCGGCGCGCCAAAGGCATCAGCCATGCGCTCGGTTTCACTGCCCGGTGTTAGCTGAGCACGAATTTGCGGCAAATTGGTGCGATGAAGGGCGCCGGTGTGCAGGTCAATAATATGCGTGGCGTGATCCACAATCTGCTCGCGGAATAGCGCGGCGATACGACCGCCAAGCGACCCTACCTCGCTACCGGGAAAGCAGCGATTAAGATCACGCCGGTCAGGTAAGTAACGTGTTTGCTGCAAAAAACCGAACACGTTGACCACCGGCACCGCAATCAGCGTACCGCGCAGACCCACAATCGACTTGGCACGTAGCAGCCGGCGCACAATATCCACGCCGTTGATTTCATCCCCGTGAATGCCACCGCATACCAGCAGCACCGGGCCCTCCTTGCGCCCATGAACGACCTCCACCGGAATATGCAGCGGCGTGTGAGTATAGAGCCGCGCGACCGGTACATCGATCTGCAGGCGCGAGCCGGGCGCCACGCTTTCCTGTGCCAACACGAACGGCGCGCGCGCCGCGGAAACTTTTTTTGTCATCGCCTGACGTTATCCATACACTTTTGAATGTAAAAAAAACCGCGGTGAGGTAAAATACCCAAGCTGTTTTATTGCTTAGGTTGCTTGATGATGGCCAGAAAAACGAAAGCCGAAGCTGCCGCCACGCGAGAAGCGCTGCTGGACGCGGCAGAAAACATGTTCATCGAACACGGTGTCGCCCGTACCTCACTTGACCAAATTGCTCGCCACGCCGGGATGACGCGCGGCGCCGTTTACTGGCACTTCAAAAACAAGGCAGATCTGTTCCATGCCATGCTGCAGCGCGTACGCCTGCCGTTCGAAGATCTGGTGGAAGAGCTCGACGACCCGACGCTTGACCAAAAGCCGCTTGAGGCGATACGGCTGGCTTGCATGAGCGGATTTTTGCGCCTGGAGCAGCCGCGCTATCGCCGGGTTCACTCAATACTCCTCCACCACTGCGAAACCTTTGGCGATATTGATCCGCTCAGTATGCAAAATGAGATGGCAGAAGATACCTGCAGCGCACTGCTGAAGTATTTCAACATGGCTGCCAAACTCGACCAGCTGCGTCCTTGCCTGGCACCGGACATTGCCGCACAAATCATGCAGGCCATGCTCGGCGGGCTGTTCCACGATTGGCTACGCAATCACGAGCATTATTCCATCTACCGTGAAGGAGCACGCCTGGTCGAGACTCAGCTCGCCCTCATGCAGCATGCCCCTTAACGATCACTTGAAAAGAACCCAACGCCTTTCTTTTCCTCTCTAGAGCAATGCTTTTACACCCGATGGGATGATGCACCGCGCTGGAGTGTTAAGCGCTTGGCGTGTGCCCGCGCATCGCAGTAGGCATTTTTTTCCACGCTGCGATAAGCGTTTTCCCGGGCAATAAATTTGACCAATACGCGATGTTCGCCCACGTTCGGCATGCTGCCGCTTTGCGGCTTGCCGTGCAGGCGCACGCGGCAGTTACGGTCATTTAACAGCACGGCATCAGCCCAGCCGTCGGCATCCGGCGTGCCGATCACCTCAACGGCCTCCCCCAGCAGCGTACGGCGCTGGCCGTAAAACCAGCGGTGGGTTGCATGGCACACGCCGCTTGCTACCGGCGAGGCCAGCGCAAAGGCTCCCCACAGCACGGCCACGCCCAGCGGCACGCGGAAAAGCCCCAGCGGCAGCCAACGCAGCACCAGAAGCTCGACGGCAAGCGTGATGACGCCGGCGAAAACAATCAGCACGCTCAACGCAAATGACGCCGGTACGCCGACAAAGCCCAGCGACACCAGCGTGCTCGCCGTATGGTCGTGCTTGAGACTATCGCGCTCGAAAAGCTCTAGCGGCACCAGACGTAGCGTCACCAGTAACCAATAAAGCACCACCAGCGGCACCAACAGGCTAAATACCACTAAAGGAAAGCTGATTAACAGCGTATAAACGCGCTCCATATTGCCCCCTCTCCGTCATTCGCCAAATCAACTTGGCACCTCTTAGTGTAGACCAGAAGGCAACGTCATACTGCCACTAATGCTTTAGCATCGAGCACGCGCGCACAAAAAAGCACCGACCCAAAGGGCCGGTGCTTGAAGGTGTCTGACATAGCTCAGACTAAAAGCGCAGGTTATGCTGAATCGTTATCAATAGCCGGCTGCTCGCTTTGCTTAGCGCCGCGCTTATGATTAAGCCAGTCGGCCGACCGTGCAATCATGGAGTAGAAGCTCGGCACAAAGCAGCTGGACACCAGAGCCACCGTTGCCATGCCCACCGAGACGGTGGTGCCAATGTGGTGGCTACTGGTATCACTCGCCCCGGTAGCCAGCGCCAACGGCAGCGTACCCAGGATAAAGGCGAGAGACGTCATCACGATAGGCCGGAACCGCAGCTCTGCGGCGATAATCGCCGCCTCGTGAATACTCTTGCCATACTCCTTGCGCTGCAGCTCGGCGAACTCGACAATCAAAATCGCGTTCTTCGCCGCTAGCCCCACGACCACCAGCATGCCGATCTCTACGTAAGCACTCATCTCCAGCCCACGTAGCGCCACGCCGCCAATACCGCCGAACAGCGCAAAGGGTGTCGCTGTTAACACGGCCAGTGGCAGCGACCAACTTTCGTACTGTGCCGCCAGAATCAAAAACACCATCAGCATGCCGAAGACGATCGCAAGCGTCGCCGCGCTGCCCTGGGTGGACTCCTGATACGCCGTGCCGGTCCAGCCCATGCCCCACTCATCGCCCAGCGTTTCCTGAACGATCTGTTCCATGGTTTCGATAGCCTGGGTCGAACTGTAGCCTTCAGCCGGCCCGCCTTGGAACTGTGCACCCAGATAAACACCGAAACGCGACACGACCGAGGGTTTGGTCTGGCGCTCAAGCGTCACGAACTCCGACAGCGGAATCCGCTTGCCGTCGCCGCCGCGCACGTAAACGTTGCTGACGTCGTCAGGCGTTTTGCGGAATTCATCCTCGTTTTGCAGATACACCTGGAAGTTACGGTTTTGATAGCTGAAGTAGTTAACAAAGCCGTTACCAAAGGTGTTGGAAAGCGTCGAGTACAGCGATTGGAGCGAAACGCCGTAGCTAAGCGCCTTTTGCTTGTCGATCTCCGCGCGATACCCCGGCACGTTGACGTTAAAGGTGGTAAAGACCTGATTTAACCCGGGGTCCTCATTAGCGGCCTGCATGACCTTCAACGAGGCCTGATAAAGCTCCTGGGAAGACGCCCCGTCAAAGGACTGCAGATAGCCCGTAAAGCCGCCGGTGGTGGAAAGTCCGATAATCGGCGGGACGTTAAACGCCATCGCCGAGCCACCATCTACCTCACCGCCTATTTGCATAATACGCCCGACCAACTCACTGGCGGTCAGGTCGCGATCGGCCCAGAGCTCCATGCTGATAAACATGATGCCGCGAGCGGTATTAACCGCGCCTGACAGAATATCGTAGCCGGCGATCGCTGAGGAGTACGACACGCCGGGAATATTCTCGATGCGCTCGGAAAGTCGCGACATATAGTCCCGTGTACGGGCCAGCGACGCGGAATCGGGCAGCGAGATGCTGGCCAGCACGAGGCCCTGGTCGGTTTCCGGCACCAGCGTGGTCGGCGTCGTTTCATACAGCCACCAGGTCGCCCCGCAAACCAGTACCGTAAGCAGCAGCGCAAGCCCCCAAAAGCGCACCAACACTTTAACGGCGGCCATATACGCCGCGGTAATGCCCGCAAACAGGCGGTCAAACAGGCGAAATGGCGTATGCAGCGCGCGCATCAGCTTGGTTTCTTCGGTGTCTTTTTGGTTCTTGATGAAAATCGCCGACATCGCCGGGGTAAAAGTCAGCGCCATCAGCGCCGAGAAGCCCACCGAAAGGGCTACCGTCAAGGCGAACTGCTGATAAATCTGGCCGGTAAAACCACCCAAAAAGGCCACGGGGATAAAAATAGCCGCCATAATCAGCGAGGTGGCCATAATCGGCCCGCCGACTTCCTGCATAGCGCGAATGGTCGCCTGCGTGACGCTGAGATCTTCTTCGCTTAACACCCGTTCGACGTTTTCCACCACCAGAATGGCATCATCCACCACGATGCCTATGGAGAGCACCAGCGCAAACAGCGTTAACAGGTTGATCGAAAAGCCGAACAGGTAAAAACCGGCAAAGGTCGCGAGTACCGACACCGGCACCACCGACATGGCAATGACCGTAAAGCGCCAATTCTGCAGGAAGATAAACAGAATCACGCCGACGATCAGAAACGCTTCGATGAAAGTGTGCAGCACCGTTTCTACCGAGGCATCGATAAACAGCGTGGTGTCGTAGGGCACCACGTAGTCCATCCCTTCAGGAAAACGGCCTTCCAACTCCTTCATCGTCTCCTTGACCGCCGCTGCGGTTTCAAGGGCATTGGCCCCCGGCTGCTGGTTGATGATGATCGGCGCCATCGTGCCGCCATTCAGCCGCGCCTCAACGCCATAGAACGAGGCACCCAGCTCGATACGCGCCACATCATCCAGGTTCAGCGACGAGCCGTCGGGGTTGGTGCGCAAGGCAATATCGCGGAAATCGTCAACGTTGTTGAGGCGACCGCCCGCGGTAATGGTATAGGTAAACGCCCGCGGCTCGCTCTGCGGGGTCGCCGCCAGACTACCCGCCGGCACCTCGGTATTCTGGGCGCGAATAGCCGACGCCACTTCGGCCGGCGTCAGGTCGTACTGCGACAGTTTGTTCGGGTCCATCCAGATGCGCATGGCAAACTCGCCGCCGCCAAGCACTTCGGCATCGCCCACACCCGTCACCTGGCGCAGCTCACCAAGAATGTTGAGCGTGGCGTAGTTCTGTAGGTAGACGCGATCGTAGTCGTCTTCGGGCGAAATCAGCGAGACCAGCAGCAGAATCGAGCTGGACTTAAGCTCGACCTTGACACCTTGAGACTGCACCGCCTCAGGCAGGCTCGACAACGCGCCTTGCACCCGGTTATTGACGTTGATGGTATTGATATCACCATCGCTACCGATATCAAACGCAATGCTTAAGCTCATTGAGCCGTTATCGGCACTGGTCGAGGTCATATAGAGCATGTTCTCGACGCCGTTGATCGACTCGGCAAGCGGTGCGGCCACCGTTTGCGCTACCGTTTCAGCGTCGGCACCGGGGAACTGCGCGCTAACCGAGACGGTCGGCGGCACAATGCTTGGGTACTGCTCGATCGGCAGCACGCGCATGCTCATGACCCCGATTATCGTTAAAATAATCGCGATAACCGTGGCAAAAATCGGCCTTTTGATAAAGAAGTTAGAAAAATTCATTACGACGCGTCCTCTTCATCCGACGCGGCTGAGGGCTCATCATCAGTGCCGGATGCCTTATTGGCTCCTTCGCCCTGCGCCTGTTGCTGCTCTTCCTGTGCTTCTTTCTTTGTCTCTTGCTGTTCTTCTTGCTTCTCTTGCATCAAGGCTTCGGCATCGCCGTCAAACGGCTGCGGCTTGACCGACGTACCCGGTTTGAGGTCAGAAGGGTCACCTACCACCACCCGATCACCGTCCTGTATGCCGTCGCGCAGCACCTGCCAGGGGCCGGCCAGCTCGCCCAGCTCCACAGTGCGCGCCCGGGCGGCGTTATCGTCGTCAAGCACGAATACCTGCGGCCCCATCAGCCCTTGGGTCAGGGCAATCTCCGGCACGGCAAGCACGTCATAGCGCTTCAGCCCTTCAATGTGCACGCGCACGTACTGGCCGGGCAGCACGCTGCCATCGGGATTTTTAAAGCTGGCGTTGGCCTGCACGGTGCTGGTGGTCTCGTCTACTCTGGCGCCGAGAAAGTCCAGATGGCCCGTCAGATCAGCAGCGCCGTCGGGCAGTTCAAGCGAGGTACGAATACTCTCAATCTTGGTGCCGTCGCTTAGCTGGCGGCGCAGCTCAAAGGCATCGCGCTGGGGCAACTGAAAGCGTACTTCCAGCGGGTCGATCGGCGTGATAGTGGCCAGTTCGGTGCCCGAATTCACCAGATTACCCACGTTGACCATGCTCAGGCTGATCATGCCCGACACCGGCGCCGTTACCTCGGCGTAGTTCAGATCAATGTTGGCACTTTCAAGCGCGGCTGATGCCTGGGCAACGCTTGCCTGGGCCACGCGCCGGTCGGCCAATGCCTGATCATACTGCTGACGGCTTACCGAGTTCTGGCTCAGCAAACGCTCAAAGCGCTGGGAATCGCGCTGGGCACGCGACAGTTGGGCTTGCGCGCTTTGCAGGTCTGCCTTACGTTGATTCACTGCGGTCTGATAGCGATCGGGCTCGATGTTATAAAGCGTATCGCCCTTCTCGACCGTTTCACCCGGCTCAAACAGTCTTTTCTCTAACAGGCCGGTAACCCGCGCCACCAGGGTCACTTCATCGTCGCTGCGCAGAAACGCCGGATAGGATTTATCCAACGCGATGTCTTGGCGCTCAATGGTGGTGACCTCAACGGGGCGAGGCTTGCTTTTCTGTTCACCGGCGGTCTTCTCGCTCTGCGCCGGCTGGTCGTCACCACAGGCTACCAGCATCACGCTGACCCCCATGGCCAGCGCCAATCGGCTGACTCTACTTAACATCGTTTTCATGGTGTCCTTTATCCGTTAACGCCCTGGCAGAATGTGCGCAGCCTACAACCATACACGCATGAATGTAAACATGGAGGCGTTTTCATACCGAACCTGCCGCTGCTTACGCCAGACGGCGGCTATTACCCGATTTACTGTTCCCGCGTGGGGCGTTTGCCAATCCGGGTGACGCTGTCGGCGTCTTCTTCGGGCAGGGTGAAGCTGACGCTGTCTTGTCCCAGCCAGCCGTTGACCTTTTCCAACGCGGCCACGTCGAGCACGCCCGCCTGCTGGCGCAACGCAAGCAGGTTGATCACGTAGTCGTAGCGAGCGCTGGCATAGTCGGCCATGGCATTGTAGAGATTCTGCTCGGCATCCAGCACGTCAACGATATTACGCGTGCCCACCTCATAGCCGGCGCGGGTAGCGTCCAACGCGCTTTGGTTGGACACAATCGCCTGGCGGCGAGCTTCAACGGTGGACACGTTGTTGCTGACCTGGGTATAGCGCGAACGCACTTGTTGTACGGTTTCACGGCGCTGATCTTCAAAGTCGTACTGGCTGGATTCCAGCAGATAGGTGTTCTGACGAATCACTGCCGTCGTCGTGCCGCCGGTATAAAGGGGCAGGCTCACCTGAACGCCTACTTGGCCATCAGAGTTATAGTCATCCACGCCGTCGGCGTCGTTGTCATCGTAGTTGTAATTGGCGAAGGCGTTGACCGTCGGCAATCGGTTAGCGCGGGCAATATCGACGTTGCTCTGGCTGACGTCAACGCCGGCCTGGCTTGCCAGCACCGTGGGGTTTTTTTCTACCGCCAGCTCTACCCAGCGATGGCGATCGTTAGGCATCGGCGGCTCAACGGGCACGTCCTCGCCTAGCGCATCGATGCTTAAGTAGCGCGTGCCGGTCAAGCGCTCAAGGGCCTCAAAGCTGACCTGAAGGTCGCTTTGTGCGGCAATGCGTTCTGCCCGCGACTGGTCAAACCGCGCTTGGGCTTCTTCTACCTCGGTAATCGCGATTAGCCCCACGTCAAACTGTTCTTGGGCTTGTTCCAGCTGGCGGCCAATGGCGCGTTCTTGCGCGCGGCGCGCTTCTAAGATCTCGTGGGCGCGCAGTATTTCAAAGTAGGCCGAGGCCACGTTGATCAGCACATCCTGCTCGGTCGCCGCCAGCTGATACAGCTGCTGGTCAATCTGACGCTCGGCTTTGGTCACCTGACGGCTGTTGATGGCATCAAACAGCGCCTGAGTTGCTTCAAGGGTGAAGCTTACGCCGTTGACGCTGTCATCCTGCGTACCGGCCGCAGCACCCACCGGCCCCTGACGGGTCTGACGCTCGAACTGCTCGCTATGCGCCACGTTGCCCTTGGCGTTAATCTGGGGCAGCAGGTTACCCTGCTCGGCGTCGCGCGCGGCCTTGGTACTGCGCGTCACCGCCTGCGCGGATCCCAGCGCGGCGTTGTTTTCCAGCGCGTCCTGGGTAATCGTCAACAGATCTGCCGACCACGCGGGCATCGCCCACGCCGCCGCCACCAGCGATGGCAAAAGCGCACGGCGCGCCGAGATCAGGGCAGAAGAAAGGGGCTGTCGCAGCATGGCGTGTTCCTCGTTACAAATCGGTCATAAAAGACTATACATGCCACTATCGTGCATATAGCTATGATTTACAGGGCGGCATTTTACATACATTGTCGCATGTTATGGCCTGAAGCACAGCGTTTTACGCCTTCTTTGCGCATGGCGCCGAGTGCTGGCCGAGCATTGCGCCTTTAGCCTGTATCATTTGGCAAGATAGCGTGAATCATCATTATGCGTTGGAGATTTTATGTACAAGCTTGCATTTTTTGTTCCATTTGATGCCGCAGAAAGCGTCAAGGAAGCCCTGTTTGCCACCGGCGCCGGGCGCCAGGGCAACTACGAGGCGTGTTGTTTTCAAACCCGTGGCACCGGGCAGTTTCGCCCGTTGGCAGGCGCCGAGCCGCATATTGGCCGCGTCGATGCGCTGGCCTCTGTGGATGAACTGAAAGTGGAGCTTATCTGCCACGACGACCTGATTCACGCCGCCGTTGCCGCGTTAAAGCTCGCCCACCCGTATGAAGAGCCGGCCTACGATGTCTGGCAGCTGGCCGAGATATAAGCACCATGCGAGGCACCCCGTCACCCATGCTGGACACGCTGCACCAACGGCTGCAAACACTCCGCCCGCACACCCTGGCTCATCTGGCGCTGCCTCAGGCGGCCGTGCTTTTGCCCATCGTCGACCGCGCAACGCCGACGCTGCTGTTTACGCGCCGGGCACGCCACCTGACGACCCACCGCGGCCAGGTGGCCTTTCCCGGCGGTAAGCGCGATCCCGGTGATCATGATCTGTACGCCACTGCGCTGCGCGAGGCCGAGGAAGAGATTGCGCTGTCACCCGCTCAGGTGCAGCCACTGGGGCGACTGTCTGATGTGCTGTCGCTGCACGGCCTGCAGGTCACGCCCTGGGTAGGCGTGATTCCACCGGATTTGCCGCTCAGAGCCGCACCCGACGAACTCGACGCCATTTTTGAGGTACCGCTGGCGTATTTTCTCGACGACCGGCGCACCCACACCGACGTGATTAACGCCGACGGCCGCACCTGGTACGTGCCCAGCTATCGTGTGGATGATTACGTTATCTGGGGGCTATCGGCCATGATGCTGGTCGAGCTGCTCGCCGAAGGATTCGGCATGGACATTGACCTTTCCCGCCGCCCCGGTGGCGTGCTGCGCCAACACCCCGCGCGCAGCCTCTCACGTTAGCCGCCGGCCGTGTCTTCAAGCGGAGTGTCTTCAACCAGCGTTGCCTCAGACGCCGGCGGCGGGCGCAGGGTTTCCAGGTTGCGGCTGCCGCGCTCTTCGGTGGCTTCGCTTAAATCAATGGTGATTTCCACCCGGCGGTTTTTCGCCCGGCCGGCGGTAGTGTCGTTGGTGGCACGCGGGTTGGTATCGGCAAAGCCCTGAACAACCAGTCGCTCAGGCTCAAGCTCTTGGTTTTCTTGAAGAATATTGGCCACCGAGGCAGCGCGCAGCGCGGATAAATCCCAGTTGCTGTGAAAGCGCGAGGTATGGATGGGCACGTTATCGGTGTGGCCATCGATAGAGACCGTGCCGGGCAGGCCAGCGAACACGTCGGACATATCCGCAAGCAGGGCTTCGAAAGACCCCGTCACCCGGTCGGAGCCGGACATGAATGTGCCCTTCTCTTCAATCCGGATCACCACGCGAAAACCGTCGACTTCCACCTGGGTGACATCGTTATTACCCGACTCTTCCAGCAGTGCCTCAACCTGACTGGCTACGTCCATGGTTTGCTGACGCCGCCGGGCGTCCAGCATCTGGCGCATCGCTTCAAGCTGGGGCCGCTCTTCCATGGAGCGCTGGCGGATTTCCTCCAGCAGCGTGTGATCCGGCACCGCCGGGGAGAACTTGTCCAGCGCCGCGCTGGTGCCCTTGGGAATCTGCATGGCTTCGATGTCGCGCTGTACACCAAACGCCTTGGAAAGCTCGCCGGCGATGCGGCGGAACTTGTCTGCGTCAATTTCGGCAAACGACAGCAGCAGCACAAAAAAGCACAGCAACAGCGACATGAGATCCGCATAGGTAATCATCCACTGCGGAATCACCGTAGAAGGTTTATTGCTCATGGCCTAGGGGGCGTTAACAATTGATGATGAGCGTTGAACTGATTTAGCATGGAAAGATTTGAGGATAGACTATGGCTCGGCTACTCCTGCGTGATGATCAATGGCGTCGAATTGAGCCCCTCCTTCACGGCAAGGCCTCGGACCGCGGGGTGACAGCCAAGGACAATCGGCTATTCGTAGAAGCCATTCTCTGGATTGCCCGGACAGGCGCTCCTTGGCGCGATCTACCCGACGCCTTTGGTCGTTGGCATACTGCCTATATGCGCTATAACCGCTGGTGTAAGAAGGGGGTATGGCAGCAGATTTTCGACACGCTAGCCGATGATCCCGACCTGGAACAGCTGATGATCGATGGCAGTATTGTCAGGGTCCATCAACAGGGAGCGGCAAAAAAACCGCTCAGAACGCGGAAGCCATGGGCACGTCTCGAGGGGGCTTGAGCACCAAGATCCATGCCGCGGTCGATGCGCTGGGTAACCCGGTACGGTTGGTTCTTACACCGGGCCAGGCATCGGAGTATGGTGCCGCTCCCGCGTTACTAGACGGTTTTTCCCCGCAAGCGGTGCTGGGCGACAAGGGATACGATTCCACTGCTTTGCGGGACCTTATTCAGGCCGTGGGTGCAGAGCCGGTGATTCCTCCGAAAAAGAATCGCTTGGCGCACATCGAAGTAGACTGGCACTGCTACAAAGATCGCAATCTGGTAGAGAGGTTCTTTCAGAAAATCAAGCAGTTCAGGCGATTGGCTACACGCTATGAGCGACTGGCAAGAAACTACCAGTCACTACTCTGTCTCGTGTCAGCGGTTATATGGCTGGCCTAATTGTTAACGCCCCCTAGGCCTGCTCGCCGGCCGGCTTGGATTCCGCCTCGGCGTCATCACCGCGGCCGCGACTTTCCGGCGGCAGGTAAAGCGTCAGCATCTGCTCCAGCACGCGAGGATTTTTATCGCCTTTGATCGCCAGCACCGCGTCGATCCACAGCTGCTGCATCTTGGCTTCCTGATTCATGCGCAGCCACAGCTTGTCGGCAATCGGGCTGGCAAACATGTTGGCGATCATCGCGCCGTAAAGTGTCGTCAACAGGGCGACCGCCATGGCCGGGCCGATTTTGGCCGGGTCATCCATGTTGGCCAGCATCTGTACCAGCCCCACCAGCGTGCCGATCATCCCCATGGCGGGCGCCACCTCGGCCAGTGCCGAAAACACGCGCCCGCCGGCTTCGTTGCGCTCAAGGGTCAACAGGCGCTCCTTGGCCATCATCTCCTGAATCATCTCGGCGCTGAAGCCGTCCGCCAGCATCTGCAGCCCCTTCGACAAAAACGGCGAGTTGACCTCCTGACTTTCAAGCACCAGCAGCCCCTGCTTGCGCGAGAGCTTGGACAACTCGATCAGCTCGTCGATGCTGGCTTGGGTGCTCGGCAGCTGAAACTTGAACGCCCGGGCGGCGGCTTTAAACGCAAACTTGAACTGGGTAATACTGAACTTGGCCAGCACCACAAACAGGCTGCCGCCGACCACCAGCAACAGCCCTGTCGGGTTGAGAAAGACCTCGGAAGAGGTACCCATAATCACCGACGCGCCGACCAGCACGGCTGCCCCTACCAGTCCAATTAGCGTTGCGAGATCCACGGCCACTCCCGGATTGTAAGCGTTTAAAACATCTGCCTGGGCAGACAACAAGGCGATGTCATCATGGCTTCAGCGTGTCTGCGCCACACTGGCATGACGAAATGTGTAAAACCTTAGCACAGATCATGCATACAACATTATGCTGAAAACCGGCATCATCCAAAAGAGTGAGTTTTGACACACAAAAAAGCCCTGATAACGATCAGGGCTTTTCTCTGTCAACGCCGCTCATGTGCGGCATCACGCAGCGCTTACGCGTTTTTCAGCGTCGCGCTCAGGGTGATCTTGGCGTTAAACAGTTTGGAAACGGGGCAGCCTTCTTTGGCGCCTTCCGCGGCTTGCTGGAACGCCGCGTCGTCGGCACCCGGTACGCTGGCCGTTACGTCCAGATGAATGGACGGAATTTCAAAGCCGCCGTCGCATTCCTGAATGGTGACTTTCGCTTGGGTATCAATGGCATCAGCCGTGAAGCCCGCTTCGCCGAGTACCAGCGACAGCGCCATGGAGAAACAGCTGGCGTGGGCCGCGCCGATTAGCTCTTCCGGGTTGGTACCCTTGGCATCTTCAAAACGCTGGCTGAAGTTGTACGGGCGGGCGTCAAGTACACCGCTCTCGCTTGATACGGTGCCCTGGCCGTCCTTGATGCCGCCTTCCCAATGTGCGCTTGCGTTGCGATCCATACCGAATACTCCTGTTAGCCTTATTAAAGCGATGACGCTCTTGAACGAACGTCGTCAAGGATAGCCATCCTGAAGCCAAGCCGCGGCTTTATCAAGATAGACCGCTCGAGATAGCCGTTTGAAATGCCGCTCACTTTTCTGCGGCCACCGCGTGCAGGGGCTCGCCCACGCGCAGCCATTCGCCATCGCCGCGGGTAAGCGTGGCATTCTGACCAAAGTGCGCGCCTTTCAGCTGCGGCTGGGAATTGAGCGCCAGCAGCGTTTTCAGCGGCTCGCCCGGCGCGGCGATGGCGGCGGTACGCTGGTCGATCGTGGTGATTTTGCAGCGCTGGCTGGGTTTGCGCAGCGTCCAGGCCAGAGTGTTATCTGCCGTTGTCAGCGTGCGCCAGCCGTCTTCGGCCCAGGCAGACTCCGTGCTGACGACGATATTGGGGCGAAAGCGGTTCATCGGCACCGGCGACTGCCCGCTCTCCTCGAGCGCTACGTTGAGCGTTTCAAGCGAACCGGTGGTCGCCAGCAGAAACGGATAGCCGTCGGCAAACTGCGTGTACGCCGCCTCGCCGTCGAGAAAATCCGGCTCTACCGCGCGGGGAAACTCCTGCGCAAAGCGCACCAGTGTCAGCCCTCTGCCCTGCTCGCCAAGCGCCGCCTCAAACCAGCGCGAGGCATCAGCGCTTTCCGGATACGCCTTGCAGTAATCCTGCCAGACGCTGACCATGCGCAGTTTGCCCGCGGACGGATCAAGCGGCACGTGAAGCGGCGCCATGCCGGCGTGGGAAAGCACCAGCGATTCCGCCGTCAGCGCTACGCCCACCGTCGCCAGCGCCGGCCGTTGACGCTGGGTGACAAAGCGCTGCTGTGTATCCACCAGCATCCAGCGCCGATCCATTGCCAGGCCACGGCGAGTCACGCGCGCCTCGTTCAAGGCAATGCCCTGAAGCGACTTCACCGGATAACAGTACAGCTGGTCAATACGCATCGCTTTACCCTTTTTTGTGGCTGTTGCCGGCGTATGATATGTCTTTAACGCTGCCCCGACACCTTCAACAGGAGAAGACGATGAGCGATACGTCCTACACGCTGCCCCGCGTATGGCAATGGGAAGCCGGCAACGGCGGCAAGTTTGCCGGCACCAACCGCCCGGTCGCCGGCGCCACCCACGACAAGGCGCTGCCGGTGGGCAAGCATCGTTTTCAGCTTTATTCGCTGGCCACACCCAACGGGGTCAAGGCCGGCATCATGTTTGAAGAGCTGCTGGCGCTGGGTCACGACGCCGAATACGACGCCTGGCTGGTGGATATTGGCGAGGGCGAGCAGTTTGGCAGCGGCTTTGTCGAGGCCAACCCCAACTCCAAGATCCCCGCCCTGTTTGACCACGGCCAGACCCCGCCGGTGCGCGTGTTTGAGTCCGGCGCGATTTTGCTCTATTTAGCCGAACGGTTTGATGCACTGCTGCCCAAAGCGCACGTAGCACGCACCGAAACGCTGAACTGGCTGTTCTGGCAGATGGGCAGCGCGCCTTTTGTCGGCGGCGGCTTCGGGCATTTTTACGCCTACGCGCCGGAAGCGTTCAAGTATCCCATCGACCGCTACGCCATGGAAACCAAGCGCCTGCTGGACGTGCTCAACCGGCGCCTGGCCGAAACGCGCTACCTCAACGGCGACGATTACAGCATCGCCGATATCGCCAACTGGGCGTGGTTCGGCCAGCTCGCACTAGGGCGCACTTATAACGCGGCCGAGTTTTTACAGACGCACGAATACCAGCACGTCATGCGCTGGGCCCGCGAGATTGCCGAGCGTCCTGCGGTCAAGCGGGGCTGCATGGTCAATAAACCCAACGGCGAACCCCACGAGCAGCTGCTGGAGCGCCACGACGCCAGCGACTTCGAGTTCAAGACCCAGGACAAGATCGGCTAGAGCCTTTTGGTCAGCTTGAGCGCGGCAAACTTGTCGGGATCCTGCTGGCCACGAAACTCGTCGCTGCGCTGCAGAGCGGCAAAGCGCACTTGCCAGTCTTCCCACGCCAGTGCAAAGCCGGCGGATACATCGCCGACCCACTCGCGCCGATCAACCGAATGGCTGCTATTAAAGGTATTGCCGTCCAGCAGCAGGTTTTGCGCCATGTAATACCCTTCGACGCTGGCAAACACGTACCAGCGAAAGCCATCCTCGGCGGTAAAGCCTGCGCTGCTGGCAGCACCTGGCGTCAGGCTGGGTACGCTTCTGGCCGCGTCGCCAAAACGCACGCTATAGCCGGTGCTGGCATAGGTGTAAAGGTTGCCCAGTGCCGCGCTGGCGCTGGGGCCAAACGCCAGCTGCTTGCCGGAAAGCGAAATATCGTGCCACCACTGGCGGCGCACGCCCAGATTGACGATGGCTTCGTCATGGAGCTGGTTATCCCAGCCCTGAGGACTTTCGCTATGGGTAACGCGGTGGACTTCCTGCTGAATGCTGTCGGCCAGCGACGACGTCCCGACCATGCCCACGTCCAGGTGCAAATCGGTGGTGGTATGTCCTTTTGCATTCGACTTTGCGCCGTACAGCGACACCCCGCCGTACACCAGCCCCGCATAGGGGCGGTCATCTTCGATCAGCTCGGTCGCCTCAATGTTTTTAGGCGTATAAATCTGATGCACCAGCCGGTATTGCGCACCGTCGGCGTGCTCGATCAGCGCGTCAGGCAGCGCCCGGGCCAGCCGCTGCGTCCAGTGGGTTTGCCCGGGCGTAAAGGCCAGCTCGAAGGTGACGCCGCTGGTGTAGTGGCCATCGTCATTGCTGATCATGCCGTCGTTAGCCACGTCCAGACTGAGCGCTTCGTCAGCGGCATGCGCGGCGAACGGCACCAGCCCCGCCGCCATCACCAAAGGGAAAACGCGCCACACACCATAGGGGCGGCGACAGGGTCGAGGGCTGAGTCGGGGCATGCCTTATTCCTTGAAGGTGAAAACGCTCCAGTAGACCATGAGCGGGCGAAAAAGTCGTTAGCCTGCTTAAAAAATAGCCGGACGCTTCTCGACAAAAGCCGCCATGCCTTCGGCCTGTTCGTCACCGGCAAAACACAGCGCAAAAAGGTTGGTTTCCAGCGCCAGCGCGCTGTCAACGTCCTGCTCCATGCCGTCGTACACCGCGCGCTTGGCCGCCCCCACGGCCTGCGGGCCGTTACCCGCAAGCTGACCGGCCAGCTCATCGGCATAATCGTCAAGCGCTGCCTGGGGCATCACGCGATTGACCAGCCCGATACGCAGCGCTTCAGCGGCGTCAATCTTGCGCCCGGTGGTAATCAGGTCCAGCGCCATGGCCGGCCCCACGCGGCGCGGCAGGCGCTGGGTACCGCCAAAGCCGGGAATAATGCCCAGCTGCACTTCGGGCTGGCCGAAGACCGCGTTGTCGCTGGCCACCGCCCAGTCGCAGGCCAGCGCCAGCTCGCAGCCGCCGCCCAGACAAAACCCGTTGACTAGCGCCACTACCGGCACCGGCAGGCGCTCCAGCCGCTTGATAGTCTCAAGCGCGCGGCGGGCAAAGGCCTGCGCCTCGCGCGGCGTCTGCTCGCGCATCCGGGTAATGTCGGCACCGGCAATAAAGGCCTTCTCACCGGCGCCGGTCAGCAGTACCGCGCGCAGCCGGGCATTGGCTTCAAGGCTATCCAGCGCCTTGCCCAGCGCCGTTATCACCTCGTCGTTCAGCGCGTTAAGCGCCTTGGGGCGATTAACGGTCAGCCGTGCGATACCGTTGCTTTCCTGCAGATCAATCACGTTTTCACTCATGGCACTTCCTTCTTTTATTGAATAACGTTTATCCCAGATGCGGGTCAAAGTCGTCAAGGCACTGCATGCCGGCGTCAATCACGGCGCGCTGGGCAAGGCCTTCGGGCAGCCACTGGTTGATCACAAAATCAGCGCTAGTGCGCTTTTGCACGTAGAACGGATCGCTGTCTCCGGCGTCAATGGCCGCCTGCGCCGCAAGCGCCGCGTCGCCCATCTGCCAGGCGCACAGCACATGGCCAAGCAGGGACAGAAACGGCGTGGCAAAAGCCTGCACGGCATCCGCGCCCCGGGTGGCGTCCTGCCCTTGTTCCAGCACGCGGTGCATGGCCGCCCGGGCATCCTCACCGCCGGCGGCAAGGGCGGCGCCCCAACCGGCAAGCTGCGGGTGGGCATCAAGCGCGCGGGCAGTGTCATCCAGCTCGTCCAGTAGCGTTGCCAGCGCATGGCCGCCGTCACGCTGCAGTTTGCGCCCGGCCAGATCCAGCGCCTGAATGCCGTTGGTGCCTTCGTAGATGGGTGCGATGCGTGCGTCGCGCCACAGCTGCGCCGCGCCGGTTTCCTCGATATAGCCCATGCCGCCGTGCACCTGAATCCCCGTCGAGGCGATGGCCACCGCCTGATCGGTGGCAAACGCCTTGACGACGGGAATCAGCACGTCCACCCGGGCCTGTGCCGCCTCCCGCTCGCTGGTCGAAGCTGCGTGGCGGGCGTGATCCATCTCCGCCGCGCAGTAAAGCGCCAGCGCGCGCAGGGCATCGGTACGCGCGCGCATCGACAGCAGCATGCGGCGCACGTCAAAGTGCTCGCTAATCGCGCACTCGCCGCTGCCCTGCGCTGACGTTCGCCGCCCTTGTGTGCGCTCGCGGGCATAGGCCAAAGCATGCTGGCAGGCGCGTTCGGCCACGCCGATGCCCTGCACGCCCACCTTGTGCCGTGCGGCGTTCATCATGGTGAACATGTGATTAAGCCCGCGCCCCGGTTCACCCACCAAATAGCCCACGGCGCCGCCGTTTTCCCCGAAACTCAGCGTACAGGTCGGCGAGCCATGAATACCGACCTTGTGCTCAAGCGAGGCGCAGATTACGTCGTTGCGCTCCCCCGGCGTGCCGTCGTCGTTGAGCAGAAACTTGGGTACCACAAACAGCGAAATCCCCCGGTTACCCTCGGGCGCATCGGGCGTGCGCGCCAGCACCAGATGGACGATATTTTCCGCGACGTCGTGTTCGCCCCAGGTAATGTAGATCTTCTGCCCGCTCAGACGGTAATGCTCGCCGTCCGGCACGGCGCGGGTGCGCACCTGGGATAAATCCGAGCCGGCCTGGGGCTCGGTCAGGTTCATGGTGCCGGTAAAGCGTCCTTCCACCAGCCCCGGCAGGTAGGCGGTTTTCAGCGCCTCGCTGCCGTGCTGCGACAGCGCCTCGATCGCCCCGGCGGTGAGCATCGGGCAAAGCCCCAGCGCCATATTGGCGCTCTGGAACATTTCCTGTGCCGCACTGGCCACGACTTCCGGCAGATTTTGTCCGCCCAGCGCTTCCTCCACGCCGATGCCATTCCAGCCGCCGTCGACATAGGCCTGATAGGCGCTGGCAAAGCCGTCTGCCGTGGTCACGCTGCCGTCGGCATGGCGGGTGGCGCCCTCTCGATCTCCCACGGCGTTGAGCGGTGCCCAGACGTCGCCGGCAAGCCGGGCGGCTTCTTCCAGCACCGCCTCGACCAGCTCACCGGAAACATCTTCAAAGCCAGGCAGTTCCAGCGCGCGATGGCGCTGCTGCTCTTCCAGTACAAAGCGCATGTCGCGCAGCGGTGCGGCGTAGTGATTCATAGCGATCCTCAGGAGTCAGACACCTATCGCGCGCAAGGCGACGCTGGTGTTAACGGACAAATGTAAAAACGGTCTAGCGAAAAAACAAACGTATGCTTGAATATATACCTACACGAACGTAAGCATAATAGTTAACGCACACGTCCCTGCCGTGCAATAACGCCCGGCCGCAAGCGTGGATTCAGCGTGCCGGCTTTGCGTCGAAATGCCCCATCAGCGTATTCTGGAACCCACCCGTTTATCTTTAAGACTTTTGACGTAAGGAAAGTGCCATGCTCTCAGGACTGGATCATCTGGTGGTGACGGTAACGGACATGACTCGCGCCGTAGACTTCTATTCCCGCGTGCTGGGGCTTGATGTGCGCTACCGCGACGCCCAGCGGGTTGACCTGATGCTTGGCGATACCGCCCTGCGCCTGCACCAGACCGACACCGACATCGCGCCCATCTCGGCCACGCCGACGCCGGGCAGCCTTGACCTGTGCATGCGCTGCCAGCTGCCGCTCGACGAATTCAAGCAGCACCTGGACGCGCTGTCCATCGAGATCGAGCTGGGGCCGGTGCCCCGCCAGGGCGCCAGCGGCGCGATCGAGTCGATCTACCTGCGCGACCCCGACGGCAACCTGCTGGAAATCGCCCGCCCGGTACGCCAACCCGCCACCGAGTAACCAACCTGGCATTTGAAAACACAGCGCCTGAAAACACGGCACTGGATGAACCACGCGACACACCCGGGTATAATGCCGGCCTCTGGAAGGACCACCATCGACTGGCACAAGGAGCAGTAACGCGCATGAACGAGGACAACAATCAGCCATCCCCACTGGCCGGCGACGTCGTCAACGACACGTCCCAGGCGCCGGACACCACCATGGCAATCGTGGTCTACGCGCTCTATCTGGCGAGTTTTGTCGTCGGTTTCACGTCGATTATCGGCGTTGTTATTGCCTACATGTACCGCGGCAACGGCCCGGCCTGGCTGGATGAGCACTATCGTTACCAGATTCGTACGTTCTGGATCGGCCTGCTTTACGCCACCGTAACGATCTTTTTGGCCTTCGTGCTCATCGGCTTACCGCTGATGCTGGTACTCGCCGTCTGGTTTATCGTGCGCTGCGTCAAAGGCTTTAAAGGGCTGCAGGAAAAACGTGCACCCCACAATGTTGATAGCTGGTTGATTTAACCCCATGGCTCCCACGCCTCCCTCCCGCCACAACGCCAGAGCCGGCGCCATTGCCTGGCTCTGGCGCCGGCTGGCACGCTGGCCGCTGGCTCGCCTGTGGCGCTTTGCCCGGGTGGCCGGCACGCTGGTGTACCGGCTGAGCGCGCGCGAGCGCGACATTACCCGGCGCAATCTGGCGGATGTCTACCCCGCAGACAGCACCGCCGAGCGCCAGACCCTGACGCGCCAGAGCCTGCGCCACTCCGCCGCTACCATGCTCGAGCTGGGCCACGCCTGGATGGCGCCACCCGAGCGCGTTAACGCCGGCATTCTGGCCGTCCACGGCCGCGACAAGCTCGACGACGCACGGCGCGACGGGCGCGGTGTGATCGTGCTGGCGCCGCACTTTGGCAACTGGGAAGTGCTCAACTTCTGGCTCTCCAGCCACTTCCCGTTTACCGCCATGTACGAGCCCCCAAAAATGGCCGGGCTGGATCCGGTCATCCGCCACGGCCGCGAGCGTCAGGGGGCTGCTCTGGTGCCGACCAACGCCCGGGGCGTAGCGGCGCTGCTGAAGGCGCTCAAGCGCCACGAAGCCATCGGCATTCTGCCCGATCAGGAGCCCAGCTGGGGCAGCGGCGTGTTTGCACCGTTTTTCAATCGCGACGCCTACACCGCCACGCTGCTGCCCAAACTGGTGGCCCGTACTCAGGCCCGGGTGGTGACCGGCGTTGCCCTGCGCGTGCCCGGTCGAGGGTTCGAGATCCACTTCCTTGACGCCGACGAGCGCGTCTACAGCGCCGACGACGTCACCTCGGCCACCGGCGTGAACGCCTGCGTCGAGGCGGCCATTGCCCTTGATCCCGCGCAATATCAGTGGGAATACAAACGCTATCGCAAGGTGGTGGAAGAGCAGCAGGGGCTGCCCAACTACCGCGATTTTCGTCTCTACTGACGCGTCTCTACTGACTGACCCGAGCGGATATCCGACATGACTGCCATGACTGACTCTGACGTTTCCCGCGCTGATACGCGCACGCCCCAAATCGTTTACGCGCTGTTTCTGGGCGGCATCGTGACCGCCAACATCACGCTGCTGATCGGCGTGATCATCGCCTACGTCTACCGCAAGGACGCCGCCCCCTGGCTACAGCAACACTACCGCTACCTGATCCGTACGTTCTGGATCGGTGCGCTGTATTTTTGCGCCGTTTTCGCCTTGAGCGTATTCGTGCTGGGTGCCATCCTGTGGCCGCTGCTGGCCGTCTGGCTCGGCGTGCGCTGCGTGCTGGGCTTTATCGCCGTGCGCCGCGACCAGCCGCCGGCCCGCCCCGGCAGCTGGCTCTGGTAAAACGCACGCTTTACCCGCATATAACGTACATCGACATACGTTTTCATCGACATACGTTCTCACTGACACACGTTCTCACCGACATAGGGAGATATCGGTTTTATGGGTTATCAGTTCAGCGATCTGACCAGCGCCTGCGAGCAAGATTGGCACGCCTACATCAAGCACGATTTTGTCCGTCAGCTGGGCGCCGGCACGTTGGAAGACGGCGCGTTTCGCCACTACCTGAAGCAGGACTACCTGTTTCTGATCCACTTTGGCCGCGCCTACGCGCTGGCGGCGTATAAAAGCGCCAGCCTTGCCGACCTGCGTCAGGCGCTTGAGGGCATGAAGGCGATTATCGATATCGAACTCGACCTGCATATCGAATTCTGCCGCCAGTGGGGCATCAGCGAGGACGACCTGGCGGCGCTGCCCGAAGCCCGGGCAACGCTGGCCTACACCCGTTACGTGCTCGACACCGGCAGCCGCGGCGACCTGCTCGACCTCCACGTGGCGCTGTCGCCCTGCCTCGTCGGCTACGGTGAAATTGCCCGCTGGCTGAACGCCCAGCCCTTCACCCGGCGCGGCGCCGACAACCCTTTCGACGCCTGGATTGCGATGTACGAAGGCGAGGAGTTCCAGCAGGCCATGCAGGCCGAAATCGCGTGGCTCGACGCGCGTCTGGCCGAGGTGTCGCCCGCGCGCTTTGCCGAGCTCAAGAAAATCTTTAACGACGCCACGCGGCTGGAAATCGACTTCTGGCAGATGGGGCTTGATCGCGCCGATTGAGCGCACCCCATAATGGCGTCGGCTCCTCGGCCCACCGCCCGCCTTGGCGTCAAGGCGGTGCTGGCCGGTACACTGTTCCATCGGATGTCGGCCACCATTGCCGGCCTCTTCATTACCTTGCGCACCGTCGGCGCCTGAACGCGCCGCTTTATCCCGTTTTGATTAACCTGTGAGAGTGTTATGCCTGCTTCGATCAACCTGACCCAAGCCGCTCGCCAGGCGCTACCGCTGGTGGACTTGACCAGCCTCAACGCCACGGATACCGACGCCGACATCGAGTCGCTGTGCCAGCAGGCGAAAACTCCTTTCGGCCACCCGGCCGCAGTGTGCGTGTACCCCCAGTTCATCGTTACTGCGCGGCGCGCACTCACCGCCCACACGCTCAACGGCCAGGTCAAGATCGCCTCGGTGACCAACTTTCCCGATGGCGGCGCCGATGTGATGGCGGCCGCGCGTGAAACCCGCGAAGCCGTGGCCTCCGGCGCCGATGAAGTCGACGTGGTGCTGCCCTACCGCACGCTGATCGACGGCGATGAAGACACCTGCCTGGAGTTTGTCGAAATGTGTCAGGCGGCCTGCGGCGGCCAGGCGCTGTTGAAAATCATCCTCGAAACCGGCGAGCTCAAGGAGCCGGCGCTGATCAAGCGCGCCAGCGAAATCGCCATCGAAGGCGGCGCCGACTTCATCAAGACCTCGACCGGCAAAGTCGAGGTCAGCGCCACTCTTGAAGCCGCCGAGATCATGCTCAACGCGATCAAGGACAGCGGTCAGGACGTGGGCTTCAAGGCGTCCGGCGGCGTGCGCACCACCGAAGACGCTGCCGAATACCTCGCGCTCGCGGCCGACATCATGGGCCCGGCGTGGATTAGCCCCAAACACTTCCGCTTTGGCGCTTCCGGCCTGCTGGCCAACCTTGCTGCCACGCTGACCGGCAACGTTGGCACCGCACAAGGAGACTACTGATGGCCGCGCAAGCGTCCGCGTCGCTGCTGCCCCAGGAGCTGATTCGGTTAAAGCGCGACGGCCAGCCGCTGCCGGACCACGAGCTGGCCGCCTTTATTCAGGGTATCGCCGATGAACGCATCAGCGACGCCCAGATCGGCGCGTTCACCATGGCCACCTACCTGAACGGCATGAGCCCCGCCGAGGTAGTCGCGCTGACCCGCGCCACGCGGGATTCCGGCCACGTCATGCGCTGGGACGACTTGAACCTGCCCGGCCCCGTGGTCGACAAGCACTCCACCGGCGGCGTAGGTGATCTGGTCTCGCTGGTGCTGGGCCCCTGGGTCGCGGCCTGCGGCGCCTTTGTACCCATGATTTCGGGGCGCGGGCTGGGCCATACCGGCGGCACGCTGGACAAGCTGGAGTCCATCCCCGGCTATGATCCCTACCCCGCGCCCGAGCGCTTTCGCCAGATCGTCAAGCAGGAAGGCGTGGCGATCATCGGCCAGACCGGCCAGCTCGCCCCGGCGGACAAGCGCATCTACGGCGTGCGCGACGTTACCGCCACGGTGGAATCCATCCCGCTGATCACCGCCTCGATTCTGGGCAAGAAACTCGCCTCGGGCCTCGATGCGCTGGTGATGGACGTCAAGGTGGGCAGCGGCGCGTTCATGCCCACGCCCGAAGCCTCCCGTGAGCTTGCCCAAAGCATTGCCCGCGTGGCTACTCAGGCCGGCACGCCGACCACCGCGCTGCTGACCGACATGAGCCAGCCGCTGGCGCCCTGCGCGGGCAACGCCGTGGAAATCACCGAAACGCTGGCGCTGCTGCGCGGCGAGCGTCAGGACGGCCGCGTGATGGGCGTGACCCGCGAGCTGGCGGTCGAAATGCTTATCGCCGGCAAGCTTGCCGACAGCCGCACGGCGGCCATTGAAAAGCTCGACCGGGCGCTTGATTCCGGCGCGGCGGCCGAGGTGTTTTCGCGCATGGTGCACGCCCTGGGCGGGCCGTCAGACTTTATCGAACGCCCGGACGACTATCTGGAAAAAGCCCCGGTGATCGTCCCTGTGTATGCCGAGCGCGCGGGAATCGTGGCACGCATCGACACCCGCGCCGTGGGCATGAGCACGGTCGAGCTGGGCGGTGGCCGGCTGCGCAACGACGCCGCCGTCGACCACCGCGTGGGCTTCAGCCAGATTGCCGCCGTGGGCGATTCACTTGATAACAGCCGCCCGCTGGCCTTTGTGCACGCCCGGGATACCGCCGCCGCCGAGCGCGCCGCCGGGCAGCTACGCGCCGCCGTCACGCTGGGCGATGACGCCGCTCACGCCGACACGCTGATTCAGGAAACCTTCCGGGGAGACGCCCTATGACCCGCGCTATCGTACTGGTACTCGACTCGTTCGGCATCGGCAGCGCGCCGGATGCCGACGCCTTCGGCGATACCGGCGCCGACACTCTGGGCCACATCGCCGAGGCCTGCGCCGCCGGCAACGCCGACACGGCCAAGCGTTCGGGGCCACTGACGCTGCCCAACATGGCGCGGCTGGGGCTGTTTCACGCCCACCGCAACAGCACCGGCAGCGTGGCCGCCGGCGTCACCCTGCCCGAGACACTCAACGGCGCCCATGCTCACGCTCAGGAAATTTCGTCGGGCAAGGATACGCCGTCCGGCCACTGGGAAATCGCCGGCGTGCCGGTGCGTTTTGACTGGGGCTACTTTACCCCCAAGGCGGAAAGCTTCCCCCCGGCGCTGCTTGAGGCGATCATCCGCGACGCCGGGCTGCCCGGCGTGCTCGGCAACTGCCACGCCTCCGGCACCGAGATCATTGCGCGGCTGGGCGACGAGCACGTTGCCAGCGGCAAACCCATCGTCTACACCTCGGCGGATTCCGTGTTTCAGATCGCCGCCCACGAGACGCACTTTGGCCTTGAGCGGCTTTACGCGCTGTGCGAAACCGTGCGCGAGCTGCTGGCGCCCTACAACATCGGCCGAGTGATTGCCCGCCCCTTCGCCGGCGACTCCGCCGATGACTTTGCCCGCACCGGCAACCGGCGCGACTACAGCATCGAGCCGCCCGCGCCGACCGTGCTGCAAAAGCTGGCTGATGCCGGCGGCGAGGTGGTGTCGATCGGTAAAATTGCCGACATCTACGCCCATTGCGGCATTACCCACAAGCGCAAGGCCAACGGCCACGATGCGCTGATGGACGCCACCCTTGAAGAAGTCGCGCGTACCGCGGCCAGCCATCAGGCCACGCCGACGCTGATCATGACCAATTTCGTCGATTTCGATTCGGTCTATGGCCACCGTCGGGACATTGCCGGCTACGCCGCCGCGCTTGAGCACTTTGATGCCCGCCTGCCCGAGCTTGTCGCCGCCCTCGGCGACGACGATCTGCTGCTGCTCACCGCCGATCACGGCTGCGACCCCAGTTGGCACGGCACCGAACACACCCGCGAATACGTGCCCGTGCTGGTGCGTGGCGCGGGCGTAGCGCCAGTCAATCTGGGCGAGCGCGCCACCTTTGCCGACATCGGCCAGTCCCTTGCCGGCTTTTTCGAGCTTGCCGCCTTCGACGACGGCGAAAGCTTTTTGCCCCGCGCATCGCGCTGAATCCACCGCCAGTCAGGCGCCTTTACCAGCCGTTTGTATGAGGAAATTTTATGGCCACGCCGCACATTAACGCCGCCCCGGATGATTTCGCCGATACCGTGCTGATGCCCGGCGATCCGCTGCGCGCCCGCTACATCGCCGAGACCTATCTGGACGACGTCCGCGAAGTGAACACCGTGCGCAACATGCTCGGCTATACCGGCTTCTATCAGGGGCGCAAAATCTCGGTCATGGGGCACGGCATGGGGATTCCGTCGGTGTCGATCTACGCCAAGGAGCTGATCACCGATTACGGCGTCAAGACGCTGATTCGCGTGGGTTCCTGCGGCGCGGTGCGCGACGACGTCAAGCTGCGCGACGTGGTCATCGGCATGGGCGCGTGCACCGATTCCAAGGTCAACCGCATGCGCTTCAACGACCACGACTTTGCCGCCATCGCCGACTTCGACCTGACGCGCCACGCCGTGGCGGCCGCGGGCAACCAGAACGTGCCGGTCAAGGTGGGCAACCTGTTTTCGGCCGATCTGTTCTACAACCCGCAGACCGACATGGCCGAGCGGCTCACGCGCTACGGTATTCTGGGCGTAGAGATGGAAGCCGCTGGCATTTACGGCGTGGCCGCGGAGTTTAACGCCCGCGCGCTGACCGTCTGCACGGTGTCGGACCACATCCTCAGGGGCGAATCGCTCTCCAGCGAAGCGCGCCAGACCACCTTCCACGAGATGATGACCATCGCCCTGGATACCGTACTGCGCGATGACGCCGACCAGGCCGGTGACGAAAGCGCCCGTGGGGAAAACGCATGACCGCGCCTAATGCACAGCTTGTCGCCCAGTTAGCCAGCGCCAGCGAGAATGCCTACGCGCCCTACTCCCGCCACCCGGTCGCCGCGGTGGCCGAAAGCGAAGACGGCGCGCGCTTTGCCGGCGCCAATGTGGAGGTCGCGCATTACAAGGGCTTGTGCGCCGAGGCCTCGGCGCTTGCCGCCATGGTCACCGCCGGCCAGCGCCATCTGACCGCGGTTTACGTCATGGGGCCGGGCGAGCATCTGTGCACGCCCTGCGGCGACTGCCGCCAGCGAATCCGCGAATTTGCCACGCCCGACACGCGTATTCACGTGCTCAGCCGGCAAGGCGCGGTGTTGAAAAGCTACCGTATGGAAGCGCTGCTACCCGACGCGTTCGGCCCGGAAAACCTGCCCGCGTCCTAGCGGCGGGGGCAATGGCGCTTTTCTTGACGTATCATTGCTCGTATTCTTGAGGCGCTGTGCGCCTCTGAGCAACACCCTCAAGCACAATCCTGACGTGGCCGCCGCCCGGTGCGCCGGCGCGTCACTCATTAGGAGAACACCATGGCTGGCCTGCTGCCCAACATCGACCCTGAAGGGCTTTTGGAATACTCCGTGGTCTATACCGATCGCGCGCTCAACCATATGTCCCAGCGTTTTCAGGGCGTGATGCGCGACATTTCCGCCACGCTCAAGGACGTCTACAACGCCCACTCGACGGCGATCATTCCCGGCAGCGGCACCTTCGGCATGGAAGCCGTGGCGCGCCAGTTCGCCACCGATCAGCAGGTGATGGTGATTCGCAACGGCTGGTTCAGCTACCGCTGGACCCAGATCATCGAACAGGGTCGGCTGACCGAGCAGCATACCGTGCTCAAGGCGCGTCGCCTGAATCCTGACGACGCCCAGTCGCCGTTCATCCCGGTGCCGGCCGAAGATGCGGCCGAGCGCATTCGCGCCGAAAAGCCCGCCGTGGTGTTTGCCCCTCAGGTTGAAACGGCCGCCGGCATGCTGCTGCCCGATGACTACCTGCGCACCATTGCCGAGGCGACTCACGACGCCGGCGGCATTCTAGTGCTCGATGCCATCGCCGCCGGTACGCTGTGGGTCGATATGCAGGATCTGGGCGTTGACGTAGTGGTGACCGCGCCGCAGAAAGGCTGGAGCGGCTCGCCCTGCTGCGCCATGGTGATGTTCTCCGAGCGCGCGACTCAACGCCTTGAGCAAACCCAGAGCAACAGCTTCGCCTGCGATCTGGGCAAATGGCACGGCGTCATGCAGGCCTACGAAAACGGCGGCCATGCCTACTACGCCACCCTGCCCACCGATGCGCTGCAAACCCTGCGCGACATCATGCAGGAAACCCGGGATTACGGCTTTGATCAGGTCAAAAACGAGCAGCTGGCGGTAGGCCAGGCCGTGCGCGACATGCTCAAGCGCCACGGCTTTATCAGCGTGGCCGCCGAAGGCTTTGAGGCACCGGGCGTGGTGGTGTGCTACACCGCCGACCCCAAACTGCCCGCCAAGCTCGCCGAGGCCGGCGTTCAGGTGGCCGGCGGCGTGGCGCTCAAGTGCGACGAAGGCGATAACTTCCAGACCTTCCGCATCGGCCTTTTCGGCCTCGACAAGCTGCACTACCCCCAGCGCAGCGTGGACAACCTTGAGCGCGCCCTCGATTCGCTGAAAGACTAACGCCAGGCATCAGACTTTTCCTCAGGCATCGTCGCTGTCGTCGACTTTCTCCACGGCGACGATGCCTGAGCGGCTGACCACCACTTTCCAGCGTGCCAGATGCTCCCCCGTCTGATTTTCGGTATCGCGCACCACGAGGTTGAACAGGTGGCGGCGTTCGACGCTTTCGCGCACCGCCTGACCGTCTTTCAGCCGATAAATATGGTGGGTGCTGCGGCTCATCAGCCGAGTCAGCATGGACAGATCCAGCGTCAGGGTTTCCCGGGTATGCTGATAGCCGCTCAGAAAGCGCGTGGGTGACATCCGCGAACTGGAACGGTAGTGCAGCACCACCTCTTCGCGCTGGGCCATCTTGCGCTTGCGCATCTCGCGGACGGATTCATCCAGCGCCGCGTAGCGCTTGTAATCAAACCACTCAAGCTGGCGCCCGACCGGCACGTTGCGCGTGGCATCGCGATACTGGCGGCGCCATTTGGGCCGCCCCTTGCGCAGCCAGTGCCACAGCGTATTGCGCAAATCGTCCTTGAACACCTCGCGCACGGCGTACATCACCGCCATCGCGAGAATAAACAGCGCAGTAATATCGCCCAGCTGGGCGCGCGCGCGCAGCACGCCAAACGACACAAACGCCATCACCACCGCCGTCGCCAACGCCTTGACCGCCTTTTGCTCGCCCTCGCCCAGCTCCTGGGAGCGCTGCTGGAGGGTAATCGGATATTCGATCAGCCGGCGCAGCAGGCGCATCTTGTTCGACATCCGCGTGGGGTCCTGCATCACCCGCTCGGCGTTGTACTGCTTGTCGCGGCGATAGTCGCTTTCGCGCTCGCAGACATCTATCAGCCGGCGCTTTAGCGGCGTCATCCCGCTGCCCCGGGGCATGTGCGCCACCAGCGCCAGCAGCTGCTGTTCGGTAAACCACGACAGATAGTTGTCGATGTTGGCAAAGTATTTATACAGCCGCTCGTCGCTTGGCTTGTGGCGCCGCAGCCGTTTCAGGATGCCGTCGCTCAGCGCCATCATTTCGCGTAGCGAATCCTCAAGGGCCGCGTCGCTTTCGGGGCTTTCATCGTCGCCTGACGCCGCCGACTTCCGACGCAGCTTGCGCGCGCTTTCCAGCAGCGAACGGGTAGTGCGCTCCATGGCCTCCACGTACTGATAAGCGTAAAGGCTCAGGCTTAAACGGTAGGATTCGCTGCCCATCCGGTTACGGCTGGCCAGCCGGCTGTGCACCAGCGGCAGGTGGTATTCGTCGCTGTAGTAGGTGCGCGCGACCTGTATCGAGCTGTGGTAGAACACGTCTTCGGCAATCAGCCGGGTGCTGAGCCCCAGCTCGCCGGGCACGAACAAATACACGTCGAGAGTATGCGACGTTTCCTCTTTCAGCTGCCTTGAGAGGCGCAGCTGAAAGCTGTTTTTACGCTCCACGTGAACCACTTGAACTTCGCTCCTTGCCGTTATCGGTTGTTGCTGTTGAGGCCGGCTGACGGTGGCGCCATGAATCCACCCGCCCGGGCTTGCCATCCGCGGCCGGTCACGCCACCATTGCCGGCTATTAACCTTACCGCCGGGAGCATGGAAATGCCGATTGCCCGCTTTTCACCTTTTGAGCTGGTGCTGTTACAAAGCCACAGCCAAGTGGATACGGCAACGCTTTTGCTGCAGGCCTGGCTACTGACCCACCGCGACAACGTCAGCGAAAGCCAGCGCTACCGCCGGCTGGCGCAGGAAGCGGCGAGCTTCGGCCACGGGCACGACCTTGGGCCGCTCATGCGCATCGCCGGGCAGCGCGACATGCAGGCTATTCAATTGGCCGCCGAAGTGCTGCGCCGCGAATGCACCGCCGGCCAGGGGCTTGCCGTCATGCACAAGGCCATTGCGGTGGCCACCGACGACGGCAGCCTGTCGCTGGCCAATCATTATATTCTGCGTTTTCTGGCCGATCTGCTGGGCATCGCCCCGGCCACGCTGGATACGCTGTTTCAGGAATTGGCCGGCACGCCCCTGGCGCCGCCACAAGACCTTAGCCGGGACGCCTACTGGCGCGAGCACAACCCGGCGCACTATCGCCGCCAGGCCGAACAGGAAGCCGAGCAGGCCCGCGCGCGAGCCGAGGCACAGCAGGCCGAGGCCCGGCGCGCCGCCGAACAGCAGCGGCGCCAGCAGGAACACGAGCGCGAACAGGCGCGGGCTCACCGCGAGCGCCAGCAGCGCGAACGCGAGCACCGCCAACAGCAGCAGGAAAGGCAGCGTCAGCACCATCGGCACCGCCCCCAGGCATCAACGCCGCCGCCGGATCGTACCCTGCGGGCGCTGGCGGTACTCGGGCTCTCCCGGGGGGCGAGCCGCAGCGACATTCGCCTGGCCTACCGGCGCATGGCGCAGCTGCACCACCCCGACCGTGTGTTTTCGCAAAGCGAGCGGCAGGTCGCGCTGGCATCACAGCGTTTCCAACGCATCAAAAAAGCCTATGATTATCTGATGCAGCGGCACTGACATTCTCTAGATATCGCTTGCCAGACACGGATAGAGCATCGCCATGCGAGATTTATACCAGCGTTTATCGCTTCCCCCCGACGCATCGTCGGAGGATATTCAGCGCGCGGTCGAGGCCTGCCCCAACCGCGCGTTAAAGCAGGATGCCGATGCGGTACTCAGCGTAACCGAGCACCGCGATGACTATGACACCCTGCACGCCACGGTCAGCGACATCGGCCAGCTGCGCGCGCGGCTGGGGCTTAGCCACGGCGCCCACTGGCAAGGCAGCGTGGCCAACGATTTTGCCTATCCGCCGGATAGCGCCGTTGGCCAGCACGAGGCGCTGATTGGCCGGGTCGGCCACGCCGCCGCGCATTACAACCGCTGGCAGCGTCTGCGCGGCCCCTGGTTAGTCACCGTCGCCATCATTGCTGCCGTCTGTGCGGGTTTCGCCGCTGGGCTTGCCCTGTGCCTGCGGCTTGGTGCGAGTTAACGCCTGCTCCCTGGATTTCTCTTGTTTGGTCGGCATCGGCGCTGGCTTGGGCGGCGTCGGCCGGTGCGTTACCTCGGGGTCGTCATCGCCGCCCCCGGCATCAGCGTCGGCGGCTTCGCCCTGCGCCGGTGCTTCTTCCAGCGTGGTGATGTCGTCATCATTCTGCTGACGCTCCGAGCGGGCCTCCATGCTCAGGCTGATACGCGGCACGCCAAGGTCGATTTCCTGATTTTCCATACGCTGCTTGAGCATCAGGTTAAACGCCCGGGAAACATCCCACTGCATTTCCGGCGCGGTACGAAAGCGCATCCGTAAAATCGGGCAGCCGTCTTCAAAGGCGTGGATCCCCTGCATTTCCAGCGGCGACCAGATGTAGTGGCGCATCATCGGGTCGTTGCGCAGCTCCTGAGCGGTTTCCTGCATCAGCGTAATGGCGTCGTCGATCCGCATCGCGTAGGGAATGCGGATTTTCAGCAGCGCAATGCCGAACTGGCGCGACATGTTATGGATCGAATCGATCCGGCTGAAGGTAATGATATGCACGATGCCGTCCAGATCGCGCAGACGCACGGTGCGCAGCGTCAGCCCCTCGACGGTGCCCATGTGGCTGTTGATCTGGACAAAGTCATCCACCGCCAGCGAATCTTCGATCAGAATGAAGATACCGGTGATCAGATCCTGCACCAGCGTCTGGGCGCCAAAACCGATCGCCAGACCGATCACCCCGGCACCGGCCAGCAGCGGCGTCACGTTCACCCCCAGGTTGGCCAGCCCGGCGATCCCGGCAATGATCAGGATAGTGACGAAGATCACGTTGCGGATCATCGGCGTGATGGTCTGCGCGCGGGCCTGATTCACCCGCCGCCCGCGGGAGCGCGTCGACGACACCAGCCCCCGCTGAATCGCAGTATCGGCAAAAATCCACACCAGCCATGCCAGCAGTACGGTGGCACCCAGGCTTAGCAGCGCTTCACCGATGCGCGCACTGGCCACGCCCTGCTGGCCCAGGCCAAACAGCGAGTTGCCCCAGACCTGCATGAACAGTTCGGCAAACACCACCCACGAGCAGATATGCGCCAGCACAAAGCCAAAGCGCTCCAGCCGGCGACGGTACTCACGGTAGCGCGGCGGACGGCGGCGCTTCCTGCGCCGCTCGGCGTGGCGGCGCAGCAGGCCGGTAATCACCAGCGTCAACACCAGCAGGCTGGCCGACACAATCGAGCGTGCCAGAGCGGTACCGACATCGCCCACGGTAATGAAAATCGCCAGCAGCGAGCCGCCCACCAGCAGCAGCGCGGGAATGTGCCAAAGCCCGCCGAGGGCGCGGCTAAGCTCGATGGCGGTGCCCGAATCACGCCGCTGGCGATAAGGCCGGTTGCAGATCAAATGGCGTATCGGGCGCTTGAACTTGATGATAAAGCGCGCCGACAGCAACGCCGCAAGCATATTGGCGAGTACTGACACCAGGCCGGAAAAGTCTTCACCCAGCATGCCCACTAGCCGGCTGGAATTCACCGCATCGCCCAGCGCGATCAGCGCGCCAATCACGAACAGCCCGCGCAGCGCACGCTGCTGCAACAGACGCACGGCAATAAAGCGGTGCCCGCGGCTGAAAAAGGCAATCACGGTTTCAAACACCACCGACAGCGCCCGGCCACATAAGCACACATAGGCCAGCACCAGCACCATCGTACGCCCGGCGCTTGCCGACATGACCTGACCCAGCCCCAGCACCACGGCAAAGGCCAACGCCCAGGGCAGCATGCGACGGAAAAAGTGGATGGCCATCAATCCGCCGCGCGGATCGCGGGGCAAGTCGTGCGGCCAGCCTTCGCGCGTGGCCAGCAATCGGCCCGCGGCAATCATCACCACCAGCAGTACCGTCCAGATAATCCCCAACACGGCGCCGTCGGCGGTGGTGCGGATAATGCCGGCGCGGCCGGGCCGGTTGACCAGCTCACGCAGCTCGTCAAAGCCCTGATGCAGCTGCTGCGACCACTGTTCGGCGGGGGAGTCGCCGGCCTGGGCCTGCTCGTTGATGTCGGTCAGGGTATCGGCCAGCGCGCCCAGCAGCCCCTGGCGACTGCCGCCTTCTGACGACGCGTCGGCGGCCGTTTTCAGCTCGCGTAGCGACTCCAGCAGCTGCTCGCGCTGCTGACCGTCTTCCAGCGTGGCGATCACATCGTCGAGCGATTGTTGAAACGACGCGTTATCGGCTTTTTCCGCCTTGGCGGTATCGCCGCTTAGCCCCGGCAGCGATACCCCCTGCGCGTGCGCCGGAGCGGCCATCAGAGTTGCCGTTAAAATGCTGATGAATAGCGCGAAAATCAGCGCGCTAAGCGCAGTGGTGTGCTGTCGCACATGCCTCTCCTGAAGATAATGATGCTGGACGTAGTTGTTGAGCGTCGTTGTTGGACGTAGTGGTGTTGGACCGGCTCATGCCGCACGTCATCATGAGTGTGATAATCTGACCGTCCCGTTTGTTCACCTCACAGGAAGCGAGATGACGCTGCAAGCGCCCCCAGCCCCCCACAATGCCAACGGCAAACCGCGCCGCGTCGGCGTGGAAATCGAGTTTGCCGGCCTGCCGCCCAAGGATACCGCGCTGATCGTGCGCAAGCTGTTTGGCGGAGAGCTTAACGTGGTCAGCCCTCATCGGCTACTGGTAGAAGGCACCCGCTGGGGCGAATTCGTGATCGAGCTGGACACCCAGTATGCCCACCCTGACCACAAGGTACTTGACGACCACGTTGCGCTAGACAGCGAATGGGCGCGCCACCAGCACCAGCTGCACGTGGAGTTTCACCAGAAAACCCGCGAGTTGATCGGCGACATGGTCACCGGGCTGGTGCCCACCGAAATCGTCTGCCCGCCGGTGCCCTGGAACGAGCTCGACTCGCTGGATCGCCTGTTCGATGCCCTGCGCGAACACGGCGCCAAAGGCACCGATGCCAGCTTGCTCTACGGTTTTGGCCTGCACTTGAATCCCGAAATCGCCTCGGCGGATAGCGCTGACATTCGCGCCATGCTTCAGGCTTACCTACTGCTGGCGCCCTGGCTGCGCGACGAGATCAAGGTGGACATCACCCGTGAGGTGCTGCCCCACGCCAACCCGTTTCCCCGGGAGTATGCGCTGAAAGTGCTCGACGCGCGCTATCGACCCGACCTGCCCACGCTCATCGACGACTACCTTCGCGACAACCCGACGCGCAATCGCGAGCTGGATATGCTGCCGCTGTTTGCCCACCTGTGCCCGGAACACCCGCACGCGCTGCTGCGCAGCCGGCTGACCCAAGCGCGCCCCACCTTTCATTATCGGCTACCCAACGCCCAGCTGTCCCAGCCCGGCTGGGGCGCTGTGACCGAATGGAATCGCTGGGTCGAGGTAGAAAAGCTCGCCGCCGACCGCGACGCGCTGGCCGAACGCTGTGCGGCGTACATTGCCGACCACGGCCGACCGTTTTATCGCCGCTGGGCGGACAAGCTCCTGCGACCTTTTTGCTCGCGATAACCCGCACCGGCCACGCTTTACCTTGCCACCTGATCAGGAAAACCCACTCGCATGTCACGACCGCTCATCGGCATCACCACGTCCGACCGCAAAAGCCGCCTTGCCTGGTGGTTTGACTGGTTTGCCGTCTGGCGTCACGGCGGTCGGCCGCTACGTTTGTCGCCCGAACGCCCGCGCCCCGCCGCGCTCGACGGGCTGATCATCGGCGGCGGCGATGATATTCAGGCCAACCTTTACGACGCCGAGCTACAGCTCGACGTGCGCGTTGATCCCCAGCGCGACGAACTCGAGCTGGCGCTGCTCAAGCATTTTATTCCCCGGGGCACGCCGGTACTGGGCATTTGCCGCGGCGCCCAGCTGATCAACGTACACCTGGGCGGCACGCTGGACCCGGATATTTACACCACGCACGAGGGCTTGAAGCGCCGGCGTACCGTACTGCCGCGCAAAACCGTGGATATCGCCGAAAACAGCCGCCTGCATGAGCTTCTCGGCGCACGCTGGTGCCGCGTCAACAGCCTGCACCATCAGGCCGTCAACCGCGCGGGTGACGGTGTGGACATCGTCGCTCGCGACCGCAACGGCCTGGTACAGGGCATTGAATCCCGCCACCATGACTTTTTACTCGGCGTGCAGTGGCACCCAGAGTGGCTGATCTTCAACCGCCCTCAGCAGCGTCTGGTGCGCGCGCTGGTCAACGCCGCCCGGGCGCATCGCGCCGGCTAGCCAGCCGGTCGGCAAGCCGCGTGGGCTCGGGTAGCTTGGTGCGGTGCAGGCAACGCACCACCCACTCAAGCGCCGTGGCCTGACTGACACGATGCCCCGTAGAGACGTAGAGCGGTTTCACCCGGGTGCGCGAGCGCAGCACCGTACCGATGGTCTCGCCTTTATCCTCAAGCGGCGTCGAGTCGCCGCGCGCCTCGCCCACATCGGCGTGGCGGCCGCACAGACGCGACTTGGCCACGCCGATGGTCGGCACATCCAGCCACAGCCCCAGCAGCGAGGCCACGCCCAACCGGCGCGGGTGGGCAATCCCCTGCCCGTCGACCATCACCAGCTCGGGCACGGTGGCAAGCCTTGCGAACGCGCCCAGCGCCGCCGGCGTTTCACGAAACGACAGCAGCCCCGGCACGTAGGGCATGCGCGTTGGCTCGCGGTAGACCACCTGCTCAACGACCTCAAGCACCGGAGCGCTGGTCGGCTCCCACCTGAGCACCACCACCGCCGCCCGCGTGGTGGCACCGCCGTCTTCAAAGCCGATATCCACGCCGGCAATATGGCGCACCGGCGCAATGCGGTCGCCAGGCTCTACCCGCGGCGCGAGCTGCTTTTGCAGGGCAATGGCGTCTTTGGGCGAAAGGTTCCAGTCATGCAGCATTTTGGGGGGCAGCACGGGCATAACGTCTCCTGGCAGCAGCGTCCCCTGACAACAGGGCCTGCAAAAACAAACACCCCCGCGCCGAAACGGCGCGGGGGTGTTGGCGATAGCCTGTCACACGCCGGCGTTTACGCCGGGTGTGTCATCGGGCAACGAGTGCCTCAGGCGCGTTCGCGGCGGCGAACCGGAGCATCACCGTCGTTACGGCGACGCGGAGCACGATCCGAACCGCTGTCTTCGCTGATCTCAAGCGGACGGCCCGATACCTTGGCGCGCGACATCTTGGACAGAATCGACGCCGGCAGGCCCTTGGGCAGTTCAACCACGGAGAAAGCGTTGCGGATATCGATACGGCCAATGCGTGCGCCCTCGATACCGCCTTCGTTGGCCAGTGCACCAACCAGCTGGCCGGGTTTCACGCCGTCCTTGTGGCCGACCGAAACACGATAGCGGATCATGCCTTCGCTCGGGGTGCTGTCGCGGCGCGGGCCGCTGCTGTTACGGCTTTCACGCGGGTTGCGCTCTTTGCGCGGCGCCTGCAGACGACCAATCGGTGCTTCGTCGGCTCGGGCCATCTGGGCAAAGGCACAGGCCAGTGCGATGGGATCGTGACCTTCCTCGACCAGCCGCTCAATCAGGGCGCGCTGCTCGTCGGCACCCTGGGTCAGCGAGGCCACTACGCGCTGATGGAAAACGTTATCGCGGTGAGCGCGAATCACGGCTTCGTCGGGCAGCGGCATGTCGGTCATTTTCTGACCGGTGCCCTGCTCCAGCCAGCCGATCTTGCGGCCTTCGCGGAAGCCCGCAAAGGTGATCGCGATGCCGCTACGTCCGGCACGGCCGGTACGGCCAATGCGGTGGGTGTAGGCTTCGCTGTCCTGAGGCAGGTCATAGTTGATGATGTGGGTAATACGCGGCACGTCAAGGCCACGTGCGGCCACATCAGTGGCGATCAATACATCAACCTTGCTGCGCTTGAGGCGCGTGATGGTGCGCTCACGCAGGCTCTGGTCGAGATCGCCGGACAGGCCGGCGGCGTTGACGCCACGCGCGGTCAGCTGCTCAACCAGCGTGGTACAGGCCGCACGGGTGCGCACAAACACGATAGCGGCATCAACCGGCTCGACTTCCAGAATCCGCGACAGCGCTTCCAGCTTGGCGCCGCCGTCCACACGGACGACGCGCTGCTCGATGTTCTCGCCGGTAGTGGTGCGCGATTCGATCACCACTTTAACCGGATCAACCAGGTAACGGTTGACGATACGCTCGATTTCGCTGGGCAGCGTTGCCGAGAAGAATACGCGCTGTGCGTCTTTCGGCGTATCGGCGACAACGCGCTTGACGTCGTCGATAAAGCCCATGCGCAGCATTTCGTCGGCTTCATCCAGAACCAGCGCAGACAGGCCGGTAAGCTTCAGGCTGCCACGGTTAAGGTGATCAATCACCCGGCCCGGCGTACCCACAATGACCTGTGCGCCGCGCTTGAGGGCGCCCAGCTGTTCGCGGTATTCCTGACCGCCGCACAGCGTGGCAACTTCCAGTCCCTTGATGTTCTGGCCGTACTTGCTGAAGGAAACGGCAACCTGCTGAGCCAGCTCGCGGGTTGGGGCAAGCACCAGCACCTGCGGTTCGCGACGCGTCATATCCAGACGTGTCAGCAGCGGCAGCGCAAACGCAGCGGTTTTACCCGTGCCGGTCTGGGCCTGACCCAGCATGTCCCGGCCTTCAAGCAGCGCGGGAATGGTTTTCGCCTGAATCGGCGAAGGCTCTTTGTAGCCCTGGCTTTCAACGGCAGACAAAACGGCAGGCAACAGAGCAAGATCGCCAAAACTCGGCGAAGCGACGGAAGTCGAGGTCATTAATCACACCTTGGTAGGCCGGCAATACCGGCAAAAAATCATCAAAAGCGTCCCTGACTCTGGCCTTGAACGCCGACCCAAAAGGGCCAGACAAAGCGTTCAAGCGCTGCCGCGGCATAGGGCGCAGGCAGTCAACAGATCAATAAGAGTCGAAAACAAGGAGTCGGGGACGCCGGTCGCACCAGGCATACGGTTGGCATCACTAAAACAAACCAACCGCTGTGGCGACCTTCTGCGCTAATTTCACCCGTGTGGTGAAATTTAAAAAGCGCGCCATCTTCACATCAGTAAACATCCGCTATTGGCCGATGTTCTTCACACGCCTGGCATAAACAAGCCGGCGCTACGTCGTGATGGAGGGGTCAACACATGCGAGGAACGCGCATCCTATCACCGCCGCGGCCGGTGCGCCAGCTTTTTTCATCTGCTTTCTTGTGAGCATTCCCCTGTCGGGCGCGCGACGCTTTCATCTTTTTTGCGTATTCAAGGGTTTGCATCAGCCCAAGGTTAGTCTAGCAGTCTGTCGGACTTTCCGCCGCACCGTGAGATACTAACCGCTGTCACCCCGAACTGAGAACATCGCCATGAGCCGCTTTATCCCTGTGGACCGTCAGACCGATTACTTACTGCCGCCTTCGGTAGACGAGTGGTTGCCGGATGGCCACTTGGCGCGGTTCGTCGTCGATGTCGTCGAGCAACTGGACCTCTCAGCCCTGACTCGGCGTTACGCGGGCCGGGGCTCCAAGGCCCATCATCCCGCGGTACTGCTGAACCTGTTGGTCTACGGCTACGCTACCGGCGTGGTCTCCAGTCGCAAGATTGAGCGTGCCACCTATGACTCGGTGGCGTTTCGCTATTTGGCCGCCAACACCCACCCCGATCACGACACCCTGGCTACCTTTCGTCGGCGTTTTCTGCCGGAACTGGAGCAGCTGTTCGTTCAAGTTCTGCTGCTGGCCCGAGAAATGAAGCTACTCACGCTCGGCACCATCGCCTTGGACGGCACCAAACTCAACGCCAATGCCAGCAAGCACAAGGCATTGTCATATGGTCATGCCAAGAAACTGGAGGCGCAGTTCAAGGCTGAGGTGAAGGCGCTGACCCAGCGGGCTGCATCGGCGGACAAGGATGACGCGGCCGACGGCATGGATATTCCTGCCGAGATAGCCCGGCGTGAAGCACGCTTGGAAGCGATCGCCGTAGCGAAGACCAAGATCGAGGCTCGGGCCAAGGAGCGTGAGGCCGCTGAAAAAGCGGCCTACCAGGAAAAGGTGGCACGGCGTGATGCGCAGCGGAAGACGGGAAAGAAACCTCGCGGACGTGACCCTGAACCGCCAACAGGTGGCCCGCGTGACAAAGATCAGGTTAACCTTACTGATCCGCAGTCACGCATCATGCCGGTCACAGGCAAGGGCTTCGATCAATGCTATAACGCCCAGGCCGCAGTCGATACTGACAGCATGCTGGTGACTCATACCCATGTCACCCAAGCGACCAACGACAAACAGCAGGTCATGCCGCTACTGACGGCGTTGGCGAGACTCCCCGCACCGTTAGCAAAACCAGACCACTTACTGGCCGATACCGGCTACTTCAGTGCTGCCAATGTTCAAGCCTGCCACGACCACCGTATCAAGCCTCTGATAGCAATGAAGCGCGATGTCCACCATCCCCCGGTCCTTGAGCGCTTTGCCGCTGACCCGCCTACTCCAGCGAGCAAGGAGCCTGTTGAGCAAATGGCACACCACTTGAAGACACAGGCGGGGCGAGCGCTTTACGCGTTGCGTAAACATACCGTGGAACCGGTCTTCGGGATCATTAAACACGTGATGGGGTTCCGGCAGGTCTCGCTGCGAGGGCTGGAGAATGTCAGCGGTGAGTGGCGGCTGGTCACCATGGCATGGAACATTAAACGGATGCACCGGTTGGCAGCGGGCTGAGGCGCGTAGCGCTCAGCCGGTAACGACGGATAATCACCTCGCAGAGTAGAAGCCGAGGGGCAGGTTAAGGGTCATATACCATCACCAACATAAGGGATGGTTGAAAGACCTACGTCTCAATGCCTTTATCAACATCAAGTCCGACAGACTGCTAGCTTGGGTGCTGTAGCGTTTTTAACGGTTCTGATAAACCGTTCTGATAAACGGTTCTGACAGATCACGTAACACGTTTCTGACAGATCACGTAAAAAGGAGTTGAGCTATGCGCAAGAATACACTGATGACAGCACTGGGCGTTTCCGTATTGAGCTTCTCGCTGGGCGCACAGGCGCAAACCGAGCAGCAAAACGCGCAAACCGGGCCGCAGGGCATGTATGCCGCTGACGACATTCTTGATGCCAACGCCTACATTGTTAACGGTTCAGGCGAGCCGATCGGCGAAGTCGAAGACATCCTGTTCGACGAGCAGATGAAAGTCTCTGCCCTCGTGGTGGAAAGTGGTCAAGTGCTCGGCCTTGGCGGCCGCGAGATGGTAGTCGGCACCGACTATTTCGCTCTTGAAACTTACACCGAGAAAGATGACGACGGTGATCGCGATACCGAGCATCGCGTGATGATCGACGCCACCTCCGACGAAGTCGCACAGTTCCCGGCGTATAACCACGACTGGTGGGAACAGGCACAATCCAACGCACAGGATGCCTGGCAGACCACCCAGGCCGGCGCTGAAAGCGCTTGGCAGTCTACCCGTGAAGGCGCCAAAAACGCCTGGCAGAAAACCCAGAACGCTGCGTCTGACATGAGCGAAGAAACCCAGGACGCTGCGTCTGACGCAACCGAGTAAGGCCTGAGAGCCAGCATCTATTAATGGCTAAGACTCTCGTTAGACAGCAGTAAAATGGAGGGCACCCCGAGGGGTGCCCTTTTTGCTGTCTTGATGGCCGTCAGGCGCGCTGGAAAACACCCCGCCCGGGCAGGCGCGCGCGGTCGTGGGCGCGCTCAAGCCCCAGCAGCGGTCCCGCCGGCACAATGCCGTTGGGGTTAATCGAAACATGGCTTAAATAATAGTGCCGCTGTATGTGCGCCATGTTGATCGTCTCGCTAACGCCTGGCCACTGATAAAGCTCGCGCAGGTAGTGCGACAGGTTGGGGTAATCTTCAATACGCTTGAGATTGCATTTGAAGTGGCCGTGATACACGGCGTCAAAGCGTATCAGCGTGGTAAACAGGCGGATGTCCGCCTCGGTCAGCCATTCCCCGGCCAGATAGCGCTGCTCGCCCAGCCGCGCGTCCATCCGTTCCAGCGCCGCGAAAAGCGCCTGAACGTGCTTTTCATACACCTGCTGCTGAGTGGCAAAACCGGCTTTATAGACGCCGTTATTGATGTGCTCGTAGACGTCGGCATTGACCGCGTCAATCGTCTCGCGCAGCGCTGCCGGATAGAAATCACGGGTATCGCCGGTCAGGTCGTCAAAGGCGGTATTCAGCATCCGCACCAGATCGGCGGATTCGTTATTGACGATGGCGCCGCGCTTTTTATCCCAGAGCATGGGCACGGTGACGCGGCCAGTGTAATGGCCGTCGTGCAGCGTATACAGCGCGTGGTGATACGCCGCGCCGTTAACCGCATCGCCGCTTGAGCCTTCGTCTTCACGGTAGGTCCAGCCTTTCTCCCCCATCAGCGGGCTGGTATGCGATACGCCGATCAGCGGCGCCAGCCCCTTCAATTGGCGCATAATCAAAACGCGGTGCGCCCACGGGCAGGCCAGCGACACATACAGATGATAGCGCCCGGCCTCGGGCTCAAGCGCCTGGCTCCCCGGGGGCGCGTCGTGGCCGATCCAATCACGCAGTTTGGCCGACTCGCGTACAAATTCGCCGCCGTGCTTGTGGGTCTCGTAACCCTGATCGTGCCACTCGCCGTTGATCAATAATCCCATGCTGCCTCCTTCACAAAATTCGCCGTTGTCAGCCGCTCGCGTGAGACCGCTTCGAGCGCGCGCCGACGGGCTTTCCTACCGCCTGACGCAGCGCCTGCGCCACGGCCTGAGTAGCGGGGCCGGCACGGTCACGATCACTGTAAAAAAGCTGCACCGGCACGTGGCGCACGCCGCCGGCGGTCAGCGGTAGCGCCTTTAACGCGCCGCTTTCAAGCGCTCCGGTAATACGCGTTTCGGGCAGCCAGGCAAACCCCAGCCCGCGCTTGACCATATCCAGCGAGGTGCTCAGGTGCCCGACCGTCCAGCGCTGCTCGGCCTTGAGCCAACCCGCACTGGCCGGCTGACTCAAGGCCGAATCGCGCACCACCAGCTGGCGATACTGGGCCAGATCGCGCAGGTCCAGCCGCCGCCCCAGACGGTGCAGCGAGTGCCGGGGATGCGCCACAGCCACAAAGCGCACGCTGCCCAGCGGCTCGCCCAGAAACCCCTGCGCCTGCAGGCCGGTCACGACCAGATCAGCGCGCCCCGCCTGAAGCATTTCGATGCCGCCGTTCAGCACGTTTTCATGGAGCTGGACGCGCACCTGCGGATAAAGCCGGGAAAACTGCTCCAGAGCGCTGGCCTGAGCCGCTTCGGGGAAAATCTGGTCGATGGAAACGACCACTTCAGCCTCCAGCCCCGATGCCAGACGCGAGGCAACGTCTTCCAGCGCGGCGGCGCCTTCTACCAGCTGGCGTGCGCGCCGCAACAGCAGTTCGCCAGCGTCGGTCAGGCGCACCTGCCGGCCGGCCGGCTCCAGCACCTGCACGCCAAGCTGCTCTTCCAGCTTGTGCACCGCGTGATTAAGCGTAGAGGGGCTTTTGTGTACGGCTTCAGCTGCCCGGGCAAACCCGCCGTGGTCCACCACCGCGGCAAGCATTTGCCACTGAGCAAGAGTGACACGCGACATTTCACTTTCCTTGGCGCCAAAGCGCGACGCTGCGTTTTTACACAAAAAAGCCTTCTTTCAAAAAAGACTGACTGACAAAACCGCGACCAGCATGCCAAAAAAGTCAATGCGCCGCGTTGGTGCCGGTCAATAAAACGCCATACATCGCGCTATCTTTCATTTTCAGCGTTAACAAACAGTGTTCCAAAATAGCTATATCCAACGCCAGTTCTACTCTTGTATCAAATGCCGCCTTTGTGTATGAACGTACAGTCTATGCACCCCTTCCCGCATGGGGTAAGGTTCTGAGGCTTATTTCGTATATGTTTTCTTTTTTTACAAGACTTGGCGGCCCTTTTACTCATGTTGCGAATCCTTCATTCGCTGCCCCGCACGCATAAATTTTTACTGTTACCGGTGGCCACGATGGTCACCGTGCTGGGCGCACAAAAGTTACTCACGACCTATCACGATCACAGTCAATCAGGAGCGTCGGTAGAAAGCGTGTTCGTGCCGCTGGCAGACGACGCTGCTCCAGGCGTGCCGTCACTGGCCCAGGCAAAAACGCCTGTCGCCACGGCGATCGACCACGCCTCACGCCTGCTTGACGCCACCCGCGACAAAATCCCCCTGAGCGAGCTTCAGGCCTCCGAAATCATTGATCTGGACGTTATCGACAGCGCCACGGCCAGCACCTTTGAGGCTCCTCGGCCGCTACCGGCCGACCGCCTGGCCGCCAACACAGGGGCACGCCTGGATGACGGTGCGCGTCATATCGCCATCGTCATCGGCACGCTTGGCAGCGGTATGCTCGCGGCCGACAGCGTCAGCGCCACTGACGCACAAGCGCCCGTCGCCGATGCCACTTCCTATGAAGATTACGGCATCGACAATTTTGATGAGGTGTCCTTTTTACCCCTGGAGATTGCCGCGCAAAAAACCTATGTGCCCCAGTGGAAAACGCACATCGTCAACACCGGCGAAACCTTCGCGATCATGGCGAAGAACGAGCTGGGCATGGGCTACAGCGAAGTGCTGGGCCTGCTTGACGAACTGCCTGACCCGCATATGTTCACCCGCTGGCGAGCCGGCCAGAGCTTTGACTACCAGGTCGACAAAAACGGCAAGTTACTGACGCTGAAGATGATGAAAAACATCCGTGCCGGCGTGCTCATCAATCGCCAGGAAGGGGGCGATCTTGAGGTCAAGGCCATCGAACGCAAAGGTGAGCCCGTTCAGCGCCTTTATGCCGGTAGCGTTAGCGGTAGCTTTGCCCGTTCGGCCGAGGCCACCGGCCTGAGCAGCGGTGCCGTCACCGAGCTGACCCACCTGCTGAAAAAGAAGTTTGATTTTCGTCGCGACAGCCGCCGCGGCGATGACTTTCAGGTGCTTGTCGAGTCCGACATGATCGACGACGAGACGTTGGACTCCCGGGTGTTAGCGGTGAAATACCGCGGCCAGCGCCTGGATCTGACGCTGGTGCGCAGTGCCATGAACGACACCTTCTACACGCCGGATGGCCACAGCCTCGATCCCGCTTTTTCGCGCTACCCGTTCGACGGCAGCTATCGGCTAAGCTCCAACTTCAACCCCAACCGCAAGCATCCCATCACCGGTCGTACCAGCCCGCATAACGGCACTGACTTTGCCATGCCTATCGGCACGCCGGTCACCGCTCCTGCCGGTGGCCGGGTGGAACGCTCGGTCAAGCACTACGCCGCCGGCCGCTACGTGGTCATCCGCCACGATAACGGCTACCGCACCCGCTATCTGCATCTTTCCAAAGCGCTGGTAAAAAAGGGCGATCGGGTAGAAATGGGCGACCGTATCGCTCTTTCCGGCAACACCGGGCGCAGTACCGGGCCGCACCTGCACTACGAAGTTCACGTCAACAACGCCCCAACCAACGCCATGAAGGTCAAACTGCCGGAGAACACGCGCCTGCACGGCGATTCGTTGGTGGCTTTCCAGCAGCATGCCAAACCGATGATTGCAGCGCTTGAAAGCGGCGATACCGGCACGGTCAGCGTCGCCACCTCCCGCCATTCAGATAACGGCAGCGACGACGGCTAACACGTGTTTCGGTGCGACCTTTCGGCTACTAGTTCTTTCCTGCTAGCAAAGCGCCGCCTCCGTCAAGGAGCGGCGCTTTTTATTGCGTGGACGTAAGAAGGGCGTCAAGCGCGGTGGCTAAAGCGCGTTGAGTAGCGCACCGTCGCGCCGATAGATATCCGGACGGAACGTCACCTCGCCCGTCGCATCGGGCCAAGCGGTTAGATACACCAGCGCTACGGGGACGCGCTCGGGTAGGCGCACGTTTAAATCACTCTTGCCGCGCCGTAACAACTCATCAAGCCGGTAGCGGCTATGGGTGTCTGCCAGCAGCATACGTACCAGCTCGTGCACGCCCTCGACACGCACGCAGCCGGAGCTCAGGGCTCGCCGGTCACGGGAAAAAAGCCCACGGGCGGGGGTATCGTGTAAATAAATCAGCTGGTTATTGGGAAAACGCACCACCACACGCCCCAGCGGATTACGCGGCCCCGACGACTGGCGCAGCATCACGCTGCCCGGCGCCTGCCAGTCAATCGCGTCGGGATCGAGCCGCGCGCCGTCGAGGCTCAGCACCTGCATGTTGCGCCGGGCCAGATAACCCGTGTCGCGTTTGAGCTTAGGCAGCACGTCTTCGCGCCATATGGTGGGCGGCACCGTCCAGGTCGGGTTCACGGTGATATGCGTAATGGCCGAATGGATCACCGGCGTTTTGCGCCGCGCGGAACCCACGATCACTTTCGACGACCAGCGCTCGCCGTCGGGCCGCGTGTAGTGCATGCGGTAGCCGGCGATATCTACCCACACGCCCGGACGACGCGCCATGATGGGCTGCATCCAGCGGGCGCGCTCCAGGTTGGCGCGCAGCGCATCCACATGAGAAGACAATGTGGCATTGAGCGCACGGCGCGTCTTGCCCCCTACCACGCCGTCAGCGCTGAGCAGGTGACGGCGCTGAAAGCGCTTGACCGCGGCCTCGAGCGCGGCGTCAAAGCGCTGTAGCGGCGGCGCTTCGACGTCAATGCGGGCGTAGGCTTCAGGGTCGCCGAACAGCACGTCGCGCATCCCCCAATACGCCAGGCGGCGGCGCAACGTTGCCACGTCAGCCTGCTCGTCGCCGCGGCGTAGGCCGTCGTCAGTCGCAGGCACCAGCGGCACATTACTCTGGCGCGCCAGGCTCGCCAGCGCGCGATAGTCCGCCAACGCTTCGCGCAGCTGCCGGTAAGCGGCGGTATCCGGGCGGGCCAACGCCAGCGCTTCCTTCACCTTGCCGTCGGTCACTGCATTGGCCACGCGGGCCATCGAATACGACCGCCTCGGCGGTGGTGTCTCCCAGCCCGGCTCCACCTCATTGGGCGTTAACCGGCCGCGCTGAAGGTGCTCAAGCGCCAACAGCAGCGCCCGGGTGGCGCGCACGTCGAACGCGGCTTGGGCCACCGCATCGCCCGACTGGCTGCGTTCAAACGCCTGCATCAGCGTTGCCCCGGAACCTGCTTCCTCCAGATAGTCGGCGGGATCCAGACCATCCTCGTTTAGCGTTTCCAGCGCACTCACCAGCGCCTCTACCCGCTCGGGCGTCTGCCACGCCGGCCGTTGTTGCAAACGCTGGTAAAACGCCGCGACCGGCAGCGCGTCACTCCGTGCCTCGGCCGTGGCGATGTAGTGTTCCAGCGCATTTTCCGGCAGCGTCTGCGCGGCCACCGGCAAGGCGGCAAGCGCTGCGCTGAGCGCCAACGCGGCAAGGCCCCCGGTTTTCACCCACGGCGTCTGCCTTTTTCCTGGCCGAGTCTTATTCATCGCCTTCCCCTTGCGTTACGATGACGTCCTGCCGTTGTCATGATGCGGATCATGGCAGGCGCGCCGCGTATTTTTTAATCTGCTTTTACCGTTTATTGATCACCATCAGGATGATGTCCATGGCGTTACGTTTAAAAGCCTCGGCACTGTTGCTGAGCTTGCCCCTTTGTGTTGTTACGTTACCACTGCAAGCCGCCAATTTCTTTTCAAGCGTTACGGCGCTGCCGTCCGCCGGCACCACGCCGCTCCACCATCAGCTCAAGCAGCTCGCCCCCGAGGCAACGCCTCAGGCGCTACGTATGGCCGCTCAGGCGCTGGGCTGTGCCGACCCTGACGCCGAGCGGCTGGCACTGATCGATTTTTCGCGCCCGTCGTCCAAGCCGCGCCTGTGGGTGTTCGATCTCGAGCACCACCAGCTGCTGTTCAAGGAGCTGGTCTCCCACGGGCAGGGCTCGGGCAACGCGCTGGCCACGGCGTTTTCCAACACGCCGGACAGCCACCAATCAAGCCTGGGGCTATTTCGTACCATGAACAGTTATTATGGACGCAATGGCTATTCCCTGCGTCTGGACGGCCTTGAGCCCGACGTCAACGATCAGGCGTTTGAACGCGCCATCGTGATTCACGGCGCCGACTACGTGAGCGAGGCGTTTATCGACAAGACCGGCCGGCTGGGGCGCAGCCACGGCTGCCCGGCAGTACGCACGGAGGTCACCTACCCGCTGATCGACAGCCTGAAAGACGAGCAGTACGTGTTTGCCTACTATCCCGATGCGGAATGGCTGGCAAGCTCGGCGCAGCTAAGCTGCAACGGCGCGGCGGGCCAGCAGCTGGCTCAGCGTTAATCCGGCGGGTACCGACGAATGTCTTCTTCTCATGCTTCACGCCATCGCCCCACTGCTGCCGCTCCCGTAAGCGGCTTTCTCGGCGTGTTTCGTTACAGCCGCCGGGCGCTTTTGCTGGTCTGGCAAACCTCGCGCGCCATGATGTTGGGCTTAGCGCTGTGCACGCTGGTAGCCGGCGTGCTGCCGGCGGTAGCGGCCTGGGTGGGCCAGCTGATTGTTGACGGCGTGGTCGCGGCGATGGAGGCACAGCAGGCCGACGCACCTGTGCCGCTTCACCAGAGCCTGACTCCGGTGCTGTGGCTGGTGGCGTTTGAGGGCGCGATTATCGCGCTGATTGCGCTTGCCCAGCGCGGGCTTGCCGCCCAGCAGTCGCTTTTGCGCGCGCGGTTGGGGCACCGCGTCAACGTGATGATACTGGAGAAAGCCGGTACCCTGTCGCTTGGCCAGTTCGAAGATTCCGAGCTTTACGACAAGCTCACCCGCGCCCGCCGCGAAGCCTCAACCCGCCCGCTGGGGCTGGTCAACAAGACGTTTGCGCTGCTGCAAAACGCGATCTCGCTGGCCAGCTTTGGCGTGCTGCTGGTGCAGTTTTCGCCCTGGGCGCTGCTGGTGCTGATAATCGGTGCGCTGCCGGTGTTTATCTCCGAGGCCAAGTTCTCCGGCGATGCCTTCCGCCTGTTCCGCTGGCGCTCGCCCCAGTCGCGCATGCAGATGTATCTGGAAACCGTGCTCGCCCGGGAAGACAGCATCAAGGAAGTGAAACTGTTTGGCCTTGAGGGGCTGTTTCTCCAGCGCTACCGCGCGATTTTCACCCGCCTGTTCACCGAAGAGCGCCGGCTGACGCTGCGCCGCGAGAGCTGGGGCTTTGCGCTGGGGCTTTTGGGCACGCTGACGTTTTACGCCGCCTACGGCTGGGTGGTGGTCGAAACCATCATGGGCACGCTGTCTTTGGGCCAGATGACCATGTACCTGATGGTGTTCAAGCAGGGGCAAGGCGCGCTGTCGGCGAGTCTCACGGCGATCAGCGGGATGTACGAAGACAACCTTTACCTGTCCAATCTGTACGAATATCTGGAGCATCCCGTCGAGGCGGAATCCGGCACACAAACCCAGGGTATGGCGCCCGGCGACGGCCTGCGCTTTGAAGACGTCAGCTTCGCCTACCCCGGCGGCAAAGAAGTCCTGCACGAGATTTCGCTGCATATCGCGCCGGGCCAGAGCCTGGCGCTGGTGGGTGAAAACGGCTCGGGAAAGACCACGCTGATCAAACTTCTCACGCGGCTTTATGCGCCCACGCGCGGGCGCATTCTGCTCGACGGCACCGATCTTCGCGACTGGGACGCCATCGCGCTGCGCGAGCGTATCGGGGTTATTTTTCAAGATTTCGTGCGTTACCAGCTGCCGGTGGGCGAAAACCTGGGCGTCGGCGATACCCACGCGTTCAACGATGAAACACGCTGGCAAGACGCCGCGCGCCACGGCATGGCCGACGACTTTATTCAACAGATGCCCGAGGGCTATCACACCCAGCTGGGGCGCTGGTTCAAAAACGGTCAGGAGCTTTCCGGCGGGCAGTGGCAGAAAATTGCGCTATCCCGGGCGTATATGCGCCAGAACGCCGATATTCTGGTGCTCGACGAACCCACCGCGGCGATGGATCCCGCCGCCGAGGCCGATGTGTTTGCGCGCTTTCGCGAGCACAGCCGCGACAAGATGACGATTCTTATCTCGCATCGCTTCTCGACGGTGAGAAGCGCCGAGCAAATTTTCGTGGTCGATCGCGGGCGTATTATCGAGCGCGGCACCCACGCGGAATTGCTTGAGCAGAATGGCCGCTACGCCTTCCTGTTCCGCCTGCAGGCCAAAGGCTACCAGTAGCGGCACCGGCCTTTGACGCCTCCCGAATCAGGCGTTATCGGTTTCACGGGCTGCGGCATCAAGGCGTGCCACGGCGTCACGGCTGGCGGCCTCGCGCGCCTGCCCTTCAAGCTCGTAAAGTTTACCATGGCGCATTTCCAGCAGGCGGTCAGCCGCACCGAAGTAGTGATCGTCGTGGCTGATCACCACCACGGTCTTGCCCAGCGCGCGCAGGCGCGGCAACAGTTCGTGATAAAACACGCGCCGAAACAGCGGATCCTGATCAGCTGCCCACTCATCAAGCAGCAGCACATCGCGCTGCTCGGCCACCGCCAGCAGCAACGCCAGACGTTTGCGCTGCCCTTGGGAGAGCCGCACGCTGGTCACGCGGTCGCCGTCAAACGCCAGCTTTTCCTCCATGCCCAGCGAACACAGCCACTCGCGCACCAGCGGCGTGTCCGGCGCTTCACCTTGTGGCCCCATCAGCTGATCAAACAGATAAAAGTCGGTATACACCGCCGACACCTGCCGGCGGTAGGCCGCCCAGTCATCGCCGGTCAACGGCTTGCCATCCAGCGCCAGCACGCCGGCATCGGGGTAATAAAGCCCGGTCAACAGCCTGGCCAGCGTAGATTTGCCGCTGCCGTTGCCGCCGATCACGAACACTACTTCGCCGCGCTCAAGGGTCACGTTCAACGGGCCGATGGCAAATCCGGCTCCGGACTCCTGTGCCGGATAACGGTAGCTCACCGCCTGCAGGGCCAGCGTTTGCCAGCCTGCCATCGCCTCGCGCCGGTCAGCCGCCTGAACGGGGGAAAACTTCGGCGTGTGGTCGGCCAGCGCCAGCGCTTCCAGTTTTTCAAACGCAACCCGGGCGTTGAGCAGGGTAGGAAAAGCCCCCACGGCCTGAATCAAGGGTGCACGCAGAAACAGCAGCGTCAGCGAAAACGTCGTGGCCACCTGAATTGACGCCCAGCCCATGCCGTTGGCCAGAAAAAACACCACCCCGATAGCGCCGAGCATCATGATGTTGAACCAGTTGATCGCGCTTAAGTGGAAGGTATCGCTTAACGTGATGTGGTGGCGGTACGCTTTCGCGTTGGGTGAGTACTGCTCACGGTACAGCCACTCGGCACGGTCGCGGTTGAGCGCCAGCTCCTTGCTCCCGTCAATCACGGCCTGATAGCTCTCGTAGAGCCGGTCTTCAATATCGCGCACCCGGCTGATCTGGTGGTAAACCTGCGCGACCAGACGCAGTCCCACGGCGATGGTAAACGCCACCCACAGCACCATCACGCCCAGCAGGGGCGGCGAAAGCCAGGCCAGATACGCCGAGGCCCCCACGGTCAGCACGCCGCCCTGAACCAGCTCGGGCAAACGCACAAAGGCCACGGTGATGTAGCGCACATCGGTCGCCAGACTCGCCAGCAGCCGCGGTCCGCCCAGCTGCTCCAGATGGTCGATGTCGGTATCCAGAATGCGTTTGATCAGCCGGCCACGCAGCTGATACACAAACCGGTGGCCCAGCGTAGTCAGCGCCAACTGTGAGGCCAGGGTAATGCCCAGCAGCAGCGCAATCAGTGCCAGAAACTTCGGCAGCACTTGCCACGGGTCGGCCAGCGGTGTCAGCAGGCGTTGGTTGATAAAGGCGATCACCCCGATGCCCAGCGCAGCGCTGGCCAGACTGAGCGCTATCACGCCAATAAACGCAGCGCGATAATCGCGCCAGATAATACGAAACAGTTCTTTCACCTTGCCTCCCAGCGGGCAAAAAACAAACACAGGCAGGGCCGCCCGGTCATCACTTCAGGCGCGATGCCTGAGCGCGCGGTTGTCGGGTTTCAGCGGGCAATTGCCACACAATGCCTCGCCGGTTTGGCGATATTTGACGCAGCAGACCCGGCGCACCCGGGCCGGCTGATCAGCCCCCACCTCTAGATAGCGCACCGGCTGGTAGAGCGGATTACGCTGCCCGTCCGGCAGCACTCGCGTATCCAGATACGCCAGCAGCGCATCGCCGGTGCCGGTGAACGCCGGATGGCGCGAACAGAGACGTGCGGCATATTCCACATAGTGGCCAAGGTTGCTCCAGAACACTCTGGGCGACAGGCCGGATAGCGACGCCAGCGCCTCGATCAGCGGCGCGCAGTGCTGGTCAAACAGCGCCGAAAAACGTGTTTCCGGCGCCAACGAATCCAGCGGACGGCCGCCGTCTACCAGCCAGAGGCGCGCTGTTTTCCCGCGCTCGTCAAACTCAAGACACGCATCTTCCGGCCTGACGGGCAGCGACACATCCAGCAGCAGATTGGCCACCAGCGCCGGCAGAGATACCGCCGCGAGATAAAATTTCGACCAGATCGACACCGCCGCCTTGTCGTCGACAGAATCGCCAAAGCCGGCGGCAAAGCGCTGAAGGTAGCCGGCCAGCACCTCGCGGTCAGCCAGCGCCGCAGCGCTGACGGTGGGCACCGGCGGGCGGCCAAACGCTGGGGTCTTGAGCGCGTCCAGCGGCGGCGCACGGTACAGCGCCAACAGCGCCTGCTGCGGGTCTGCCGGGCAGCTATCCAGCGCGGCGGCATGGCTCATGACTCATCTCCTGTTGCCTGTCTCACCTGTCTCACAGCCGGCGCAGCCCCCACATGAAGTAGGCGCCGCCCAGCAGCGAGGCCACCAGCCCCGCCGGAATTTCGTAGGGAAAGATCAGCTGACGCCCCAGCCAGTCGGCCAGCACCATCAGCAACATGCCCAGCAGAGCGGCGCCCCACAGATGCTGGCGCGCCCGAGAAAGTCCCAGCAGCCGCGCCATATGCGGCGCCAGAAGCCCCACAAACGATAGCGGCCCCACGACCAGCGTGGCGCAGGCGGTCAGCAGCGCGACCAGTACCAGCAACACCAGCCGTGCCAGATTAAGCCGGATACCCAGCGCCCGCGCGGCCGCCTCTCCCAGCGGAAGCACATCAAGCCAGCGGGTAAACGGCAGCGTGGCCAGCGCCAGAAAAGCCGCTAGCACGCCCACCATGACCGCGCTTTGGACGTCAACGTAGTAGGTGGAGCCGGCCAGCCAGGCAATGATCTGCTGACCGCGCGGGTCGCCGCCGGCCAGAATCACGCTGCGTACCGCTTCAAACAGCGCGGTCACGGCCACGCCGGTCAACAGCAACCGCTCCGGCACAAACCCCGAGCGACGGTTAAGCCCCACCAGCACCCCAAGGGTCACCAGCGCACCCGCCGTGCCCACGCCGACCAGCAGGCTGCGGCTGGGGTCAGGCAGCAGCAGAATCCCCAGCATCAGGGCAATGGCGCAGCCGCCGCTGATGCCCAGCACCTCGGGGCTGGCCATGGGGTTGGCCGAGAGCCGCTGCAGCAGCGTGCCCGCCACCGCCAGCATCAGTCCGCTGGCCGCCGCAGCGGCTACCCGGGGCAGCCGCCACTGCATCACGTCCCAGTCGTTCGGCCAAATTCCGTACCAGCCGTCAACGCCCTGCCCCCACAGCAACCCGACCACCGCCGCCGCGAGTAGCGCCCAGCCCAGCCGGCGCAGTAACCGCCCAGGCGCATGATGGCGTGCGGTTACACCCATCGCCGGCTGCGGCGCCTGGCTGGCACGCAGGTTCAGCCGCGGAATCAGCCACAGCAGCAGCGGTGCGCCAAGCGCGCCGGTTATCGCACCGGTCGGCAGCAGTATCGGCAACGCCAGCGCATCGCTCGCCCACTGCAACACCAGATCGGTGCTGGCCAGCAATACCGCGCCCAACAGGCTGCCCCATAACAGACGTTCACCCAGCCGACGCGCCCCGGCCAGCCGCACGATATTGGGCGCGGCCAGGCCGATAAAGCCGATAATGCCCACCACGCTGACAATGCTGCCGGTGATGAACACCGCCAGTGCCAGACCGGCCAGACGCAAATAGGCAAGTGATACGCCAAGGCTTTTGGCGCTGGCATCGTCCAGCTCCAGCACGTTCAAGGGGCGCAGTAATAGCCACGCCGCCGCGCCGCCCAGCGCGATACGCGGCGCCAGGCTCGCCGCGCCTTCCCAGCCGTTCTGGGCCAGCGAGCCCGCCCCCCAGACCAAAAGCCCCGATAGCGCCTCGTGATTGAACAGCAGCAGTACGGTCGCCAGCGCCCCCAGATACAAATTGACCACCAGCCCCGCCAGCACCACGACAATCGGTGCCAGCCCGCGCCGCCAGGCCAGCGCCAACACCAGCCCCACGGCCAGCCCGCCGCCGGCCAGCGCGACCCATTCGCGCCCCAGGGTCAAAAGCCCCGGCGCCAGCAGCGTGGCTGCCATTAGCGCCAGATTGGCACCCGACGCCACGCCCAGCGTAGTTGGTGAAGCCAGCGGATTGCGCAGCACCTGCTGCATCAGCACCCCGGCAAGAGACAAGCCGGCACCAGCCAACAGGGCCACGGCGAGCCGTGGCCACCAGGTGTAATACAGCAGCAGCTCTGAGGTTTGCTCAAACGAGGGCGCCACCAGCGCCTTGATGCCCAGCACCACGCCGCCCTGATACTCAAGAGAGAGCCAGAACAGTGCCGCCAGCAACAGCACAGCCGACCCGCCTGCCCATGCGGGGGAACCACGGCGCAGCGTTGAGGCACTCATGCGCTACCTTTCGGCAAACGGGACTTTTGCTCCTCGGCTCGGCTTGTCATGCACTAAATCCTTGGAAAATAAACGCTGCCGCGCCGGGTCCGGCCAGCCGGATACGATTCTAACTAAAAACCATTCTCAACAAAATCATTATTCCAGCGCAGGAAGGATTCGACGTCAGAGTCATTGGCAACGCCGGGGTAGATAAAGCAAACAATTCTCGTTTACGATAACACTCTGACAGCCAACCCAAGGAAACCGCCATGTTCGAGGTCAACCAGGCCGCCTTTGACGTTGCCGGAAAAACGCTTTTGCAGCCGGTTACCCACACCTTTGAAGAAGGCAGGATGTACGGCCTGATCGGGCATAACGGGTCGGGGAAATCGACGTTGATCAAGCTGCTCGCCCAGCAGCAGCCGGTCAGCCGCGGCGACATCCGCCTCGACGGGCGGCCGTTGCACAGCTGGGGAAAACGCGAGTTCGCCCGCCGTGTGGCCTACCTGCCCCAGCATTTGCCCAGCGCCGAAAACCTGACCTGCCGCGAGCTCATCGGCTTTGGCCGCTACCCCTGGCACGGCCTGCTGGGGCGCCATGGCCAAAGCGACAAGGCCGCCGTGGACCGCGCCATCGCGCTGAGTCACACCGGCGCCTTTGCCGACCGTTTGGTAGATACCCTCTCGGGCGGCGAGCGCCAGCGGGTGTGGCTCGCCATGCTGCTCGCCCAGCAAAGCCGCTTTCTGCTGCTGGACGAACCGTTGGCCGCGCTGGATATTGCCCATCAGGTTGAGGTGCTCTCGCTTGTCCGCCGGCTGTGCGACGAGCTCAACCTGTGCGTCATCATCGTGCTGCACGATATCAACATGGCCGCCCGCTTCTGCGATGAACTGCTGGCACTGCACAGCGGCAAAAAGCTGGCTCACGGAAGCCCCGGCGAGATCATGACCGGCGCCACGCTGGAGGCCATCTACGGGCTGCCCATGCAGGTGATTCCTCACCCTCAAAGCGAGCACCGCATTGCCGTGGCGTGCTGATCTGCGCCGACACGCCACGGCATGGCCGTGTGCCTACCATTTGTTTGCCTACCACTGATAGCGCACGCTGCCGATCACGCTGCGCGATTCGCCGTAATAGCACCAGTAATCGCAGCTGGCCACGTATTCTTTGTCCGTCAGATTGTTGACGTTGAGCTGTACGCGCCAGTGGTCGGCAAACGCATAGCGGGCCATGGCATCGAACAGCGTGTAGTCCGGCACCGTCATGTCGCCATACACGCTCTCGCCGACATGACGCACCCCGCCGCCAAGCTTGAGCCCTTGCAGTGCCCCCTCATGAAAGCCGTAGTCCATCCAGACCGATGCCTGATGCCGGGGAATCAGGCTCTTGCGCTGACCCTGCTCGTTGGTCGCGTCGGTATACGTATAGGCTGCTGTTAGCTGGAGCTCATCGGTCAGATAACCCACGCCCTCAAGCTCCACCCCGCGTGACGTCTGCTTGCCGCTTTGCTCTTGCCGCCCGCCATCGGGCGAGGTCACAAGGCTGTTGCGCTGCTCAAGGTCAAACGCCGCCGCCGTGACGTAGCCATCCCAGCCGGGCGGTGCAAACTTGACGCCGGCTTCCCACTGCTCGCCTTCAAGCGGGTCGTAAAGCCGTCCGTCATCATTCACGCTGGTCTGGGGTTCAAAGGATTGGGTATAGCTGAGGTAAGGGTTGATGCCCTGCCGGCCGAGGTACATCACCCCACCCGACCAGGAAAGCTGATTATCGTCCGCACGTTGCGTGGTACCGGCGGTGCGGTTGTGATTATCGGTGCTGGCCTGGTCGTAACGCACGCCACCCAACAGCACCCAGCGATCATCGAGACGCAGCTGATCCTGCACATACAGGCCGGTCTGGCGCTTGTCGATCTTGCGGTCGGTGAGCTGTTCCGCCGTAAGCGATCCACGAACTCCATCTTTTGCTGTTGAATAACGTCGATCAGACTGGTGCCATCCAATAGCAAGGAGGACACCATGAATGAGCTGACATCGACACAGGCCTACTGGCTGGGCCATCTGTTTCATGCGTCATCCCGGCAGCAGCCGCTAAGTGAATACGCCACCCAGCAACAACTTGACCTGGCCTCACTACTCGCCTGGGAGAAGCGGATCATTGTGCAGGGGATATCGGTGCCACCGCGCCATCGGCCAGCGCGCTTTGTCGCCGTGAAGGTGATGCAATGATCCGGCCGGATACTGGACTGCGAGTCTATCTGTGCCGCGAGCCGGTCGACATGCGCAAGCAGATCGATGGCCTGGCCTTGCTCGTCCAGGAGGCCATGGAGCTCAACCCCTTCGACAAGGCAGTGTTCGTGTTCGGCAACCGCAAGCGCGACAAGGTGAAGCTGCTGTTCTGGGAGTGCAACGGGTTCGTGGTCTGGTACAAGCGCCTGGAGCGCGAGCGCTTCAAGTGGCCCGACCGACTGAAGGGCGATACTGTCACGCTCTCGGGCCAGGAACTCAACTGGCTTCTCGATGGCTACGACCTCAGCGCCATGCAGCCGCATAAGGCACTTGATTTTCAATCAGTTGGGTAGTGATTTCGCTCCCATTGCGAGGCGGGATTTGATAAAATATCCGCATGATGTCTACCGCTTCCCACACCGCTAATACGGTCGGCCAGCTGCAGCGCAAGCTGGCCACTTCTGAGGCAGAAAATGAGCGCCTGTTGGCCTTGATGGCCAAGAAGGAAGCGGCGTGGGAGGCCACCAAGGCCACGTTATTCGAGAAATTCCGGCTGGCTATCGAGCGCCAGTTTGGTCCCTCCACCGAAAAGTATCGTGTCGAGCAAGGCGATCTCCTCATCAACGAAGCCGAAGCGGCCGTGGATGAAGACAATGCCGTTGCTACCGACGAGCTGGCCGCTGACGAGTCGGCTCCCGAGGCTCTCCCGCCAGCCAGGCGCCGCACCCGTGGTGGTCGCGTGGCCTTGCCGTCAACGCTTCCGCGTGTCGAGGTCGTTCATGAGCTGGACGCGGCAGAGCGTCACTGCGCCGACGATGGTAACGCGCTCAAGGTCATCGGCGAAGACGTCAGCGAAGAGCTGCACGTGGTCCCGGCACGGGTCGAGGTCATCCGCCATGTGCGGCACAAGTACGCCTGCCCGCGCTGCGAAAACGGGGTACAGGTGGCCCGGCTGCCGGCCAAACTCCTGCCCAAGAGCAATGCCAGCGCCACGTTGCTCGCCTATGTGGCCACCGCCAAGTACCAGGATGCCTTACCGCTTTATCGGCAGAGCCAGATCTTTGCCCGCCACGGTGCCGAGATTCCGCGCAACACTCTGGCGCGTTGGATGGTTCAGGCCGGTGAGCGGCTGACGCCTCTGATCGAAGCGCTGCGCCGGCAGCTGTTGCAGGCGCCGCTGATCCACATGGACGAGACCACGCTGCAGGTCAACGTTGAGGCTGACCGGCCGGCGAGCGCCACGTCTTACATGTGGCTCCAACGTGGTGGACCACCGGGCCAGCAGGTGGTGCTGTTCGACTATGACGCCAGCCGCGCGGGTCGGGTGCCCGTGCGCCTGCTGGGTGACTACGCCGGTCGCCTGGTCACCGATGGCTACGAAGGCTACGCCGAAGTGGTGCGCCGCAATGGCCTCACCCACGCCGGCTGCTGGGCGCATGCGCGACGCAAGTTCGTCGACGCCCAAAAGGTGCAGCCCAAAGGCAAGACCGGCAAGGCCGGCTGGGCGCTCAACCAGATCCGCAAGCTCTACGCGGTGGAAACACAGGCCAGGACGCTGGAACCTGATGCGCGCCAAACGCTGCGCGACCAGAAGAGCCGACCGCTGATCGCCCAGTTACGCACCTGGCTCGACAAGTCGCTGACCCAGGTCCTGCCCAAGAGTGCGCTGGGCAAAGCCTTGCACTACCTGGCTGGCCAGTGGAATCGCCTGACGCGCTTCCTCGATGACGGCCTGATCCCGCTGGACAATAACCCGGCTGAAAATGCCATCCGCCCCTTCGTGGTGGGCCGCAAAAACTGGCTGTTCAGTCATACACCCAGCGGTGCCCAGGCCAGTGCGGCGATCTACAGCCTGATCGAGACGGCCAAGGCCAACGGCTTATCGCCCTACGACTACCTGCAATTCGTGTTCGAGACGTTGCCGACGCTTGGCGAAGATGACGATGTCGACGCGCTACTACCCTGGTGCTGGGAAGAAACCCTACCAGCCTGATTCGGGACGGGACAGGTGGGGTTCATGGCGCGCTTACGTTCCGCCGTCACCGGCGTGTAGTGGCCGTATTCGGGATCAAAGATGTCGATCGGCGCGCCAAAAGGATAGGGGTCGGCCTCCTGGCCTTCGAGACCGAGATCCTGATAGCCAACGCCGAGCAACAGGGTGTTCTCGGTGCGCTCGGTGTACCACTTGCCGATCAGGCGATTATCCATTGTCCAGCTATCGATCTCACCATCGCGATACACCAGCCCCCGGCCGGCCGTGCGCTCATCCAGCTGCGCCAGCACATAGGTGCTACGCAGCTCAAGATCCAGATGGCTATAGCGCAGGCTCTGCTCAAAGCGCCAGGTGTCATTGATCTGGTGGCCGAGTTCATAACCGATCGACGCCTGGGTGCGTTCGTTGGTGTCGTAGCCCGGCTCCCCATAGCTGGTCTGCGGGTCGACCTTGCCAAACGGCGTATCTTCCACCGTGCCGTACGTCAGCTTGAAGGGATTGGTCGGCACGCCGTCATCCTTCTGGATGCTGGCCAGAAACGTGACGCTGGTGTCATCGCTGACGTCTACCGCCAGACTGGGGGCGAAGTAGTAACGCTCGTTTTTGGTGTTATCGAGATCGCCGTCGCGCTCCTTGGCCATGCCCACCATGCGGTAACGCACGTCACCGCTCTCGGTCAGCGGCCCGGAGGTATCAACGCCGAGTTGGCGATGCTGCCGGTTGCCGGCCTGAAGGGTCACCTCGCCCCGCGGCTCTGCCGTCGGCCGCTTGCTCACGGCGTTGATCAATCCGCCCGACGGCGCCTCTCCATAGAGAATCGACGCCGGCCCCTTGAACACCTCAACGCGGTCCAGCCCGTACGGTTCAGGCAGCCACTGATAGTAGCCGGCGCGATACAGCCGCAGACCATCCTGATAGGTCGACTGATCAAAGCCGCGCACCTTGAACCAGTCGGTATCGTTGTCGGCGCCATAATGGCCCGAGAGCACGCCGGCACGGTAGCGGAACGTCTCGTCCAGGCGCTGGACATTGCGCTCTTCCAGTTCTTCATGCGCCACAATGGAGACCGGACGCGGGGTTTCCACCAGCGGCGTGGCAACTTTCAGTGCCGTGCCGACTACCACCAGCGTATCGGTGCCGGTCGCGTCGTTCTGGGCAAGCGCGGTCAGCGGCATGCTCAGCAAGACAGCACCCAGCGGCCATCCAAACGTGGTGCGCAAGGCAGACGCCTGTGGCACACAGGGAAAAATGATTGAAGACAGATAAAACATGGGCAAATCTCGGAATGGGAAGAGCGGCTGGCAGGCAACAATGGGCCATTCGGGCGGGATGACCGCCTGGCAAAACGAGATGATAATCGTTAGCACTTTCTTTCACAATTATTCTTGTTGATCCCGCCATCACAGACGAACACCATGGAAGCCTGCCGCCTTACCCCGACTGTTTTTTCTCCGCGTTTGTTTTACCCCTATGCGGCACGCCATCCCTCATCCCGGAGCACCACCATGATTGATCTGCGCAGCGACACCGTTACCCGCCCCACGCCGGCCATGTATGAAGCCATGTGCGCAGCCCCGGTGGGCGACGACGTCTGGGGGGATGACCCGACGGTCAATGCCTTTGAACAGGCAGTCGCCGAACAAACCGGCAAGCAGGCTGCACTGCTGTTTCCCAGCGGCACCCAGAGCAATCTGGTGGCGCTGATGGCGCACTGCCAGCGCGGCGACGAATATATCGTGGGTCAGCAGGCGCATACCTACTGCTATGAGGGCGGCGGCGCCGCAGTGCTGGGCAGCATTCAGCCCCAGCCGGTGGAAAACGCCGCCGATGGCAGTTTGCCGCTGGAGAAGATCCGCGCGGCGGTCAAGGCCGATGATTTCCACTTTGCCCGCACCCGGCTACTCGCGCTGGAAAACACCATCGGCGGCAAGGTGCTGCCTCACGCTTATACCCAGGAAGCCACCGCGCTGGCCCGTGAATACGGCCTTGCCACCCACCTTGACGGTGCGCGGCTGTTCAACGCCGCGGCCGCCACCGACACGCCGCTGCGCGCGCTGTGCCAGCCTTTTGACAGCGTGTCGCTGTGCTTCTCCAAGGGCCTCGGCGCGCCCATCGGCTCGGTGCTGGTGGGGTCACGGGAACTGATCGAGCGCGCGCGCCGCTGGCGCAAGGTAACCGGCGGCGGCATGCGCCAGTCAGGCATTATTGCGGCCGCCTGCTGGCACGCGTTGGAACACCACCTGCCCAGCCTGGCCGACGACCACCGCCGCGCCAAGACGCTGGCTCGCGGCCTTGCCAACCTGCCCGGCGTCACGGTGACATCGCAAGCCACCAACATGGTCTTTGCCGACTTCCCACAGCGCCACGCAGCGCCGCTGGCCGCCTGGCTTGGCGAGCACGACATCCTGATTGATTTACTCCACAGCGCCCGGCTGGTCACCCACCGCGACATTCGCGATGCGGATATCGACAAGGTGATTGCCGTGATGCAGGCGTACTTTAATCATCACGACTAAAACCGCCACGGCTAGTGTATAAGGCTTAGCGCGGCCGCTCGCCCTGCACGAAAAGCGCCGTACTATAGTCAAAGCTAATGGGTACAACCCTGATATCGCCGCTATGCTGGGGATCAGGGCATTGCCGTTAGCCCAAAAGGCAGAAAGTACGAAAAGGGATCACAACAACAGCTTCACAACAACAGCTTCACAACAACAGCTTCACAACAACAGCTTCACAACAACAGATTCACAACAACTAAGGGGGCGTAAAAGCTCCCGGTTATAATAACAATAAGGGAGCACTCCCATGCTGCGCTCGTGTGTCATTTCCCGCTTGCTACTGATTCCTCCAGGCCATGGCATTTAAACGGGTCAGGCATCTGGCACTTTGCCTGATTGCCTTGTGCCAGTGCTTTCTGGTGCTTTCAGCCCACGCCGAGGCACTGCAGCCAAGCGTTGCCACGCCGGACTACGTGCTGGATACGTATACCGCTTATTACCACGACACCAGCGGGGAGCTGACACTCGCCGACATCCGCCAGAATGGCTCGGCGTTCACCGCCGTTCGCCGGTCTGACGATCTCAACTTCGGCTACACGACTGCACCAACGTGGCTGCGTACCGAACTGACCAACACCACGGGCCGCACCCAGCAATGGATGGTGATGTTCGAGTTTCCGTTTCTGGATCACGTCACGCTGTATCGCGTGGGCAAAACGGCCAGTCAGCGGTTTGAAAGCGGCAGCACCATGCCGGTTGAAAACCGTGCGCTGGGGCGCCGTCAGGCGGCGTTTCCCTTGACGCTTGCCGCGCAGGAACAGGTGACGCTGTATACCCGCGTAGAGACTGCGGGCAGCAAGGTGCTCAGCTACCGGCTGATGACGCCCGAGGCATTTTATACCCGTAACGATCGCGCTACCTTCTGGCTTGCGTCCTACTTCGGCGTACTGATAGCGCTGGGCATCTATCATTTGATGCTGTTTATCGGCCTGAAAGAACAGGTTTTTTTACACTACTCGCTGTTTTTGTTCAGTTTTACCCTGGCCATTCTGGCCTTTAACGGCATGGGCACGCTGATCTTCTGGAATGCCCTTGCCGACGAGGCCGCCCGGCTGGTGGCCGCCGGCTTTGTGCTGGCCTCCGCCATGGCCACACGCTTTGCCCAGAGCTTTCTTAATACCTGCCTTTACTCCCCGCGCTGGCACCGAATGCTGGCACGTTGGCGCAGCGTTTGCTGGGTGGCCCTCGTCGCGACCCTTGTGCTGCCGACTCAACCCGCGCTGCGGCTGATGGAGGCCACCGGGCTGACCACCTGCCTGCTGCTGCTGGCCTGCGCGGCTTACGGCAGCCTGCGGTGCTTTCCCGGCGCACGCGTTTTCATGCTGGGCTGGTCCCTGCTGCTGATAGGTGCCTGCGTCTTCGCACTGCGCAATCAGGGGGTGCTGCCTGCCAACTTTGTCACGCTGCACGGCATTCAGATCGGCTCGGCGCTTGAGATGCTGCTGTTTGCGCTGGCACTGGCGTCGCGCTTTTACCAGCTCAAGCGGCAAACCGAAAAGGCCCAGGCCGACGTCATGACCACGCTGAAAACTCAGGAGGCGGTGCTTGAGCGTCAGGTCGCCGTGCGCACTGCCGCGCTTGAGCGCATGGCTCATCACGATATGCTGACGAGGCTTTTGAACCGCAACGGGCTGGAAAAGTGTGCGCGTGAAGCCCTGGCACGCAGTGCCAAGACACATCGCCCGCTGGCGCTGTTTATGCTGGATCTGGATCGCTTCAAACCGATCAACGATGAACACGGCCACGCGGCGGGAGATTTTGTACTCAGACAAATTGCCAACCGGCTGCAGCACCTAACCCGGCCGGGCGACCATTGCGCCCGCTTTGGCGGCGATGAATTCATCATGCTGCTGGAAAACATGGGCGAGCCACCGGCATCACTCAACGAGATGCGCACGCGGATCGGCCAGGCCGTCCGCCAGCCCATCAAACTGCCGAATGGCCAGCAAGTCAGCGTTGGCGCCAGCATTGGCACCAGCGTTTATCGCGTATCAGACCATGACAACGTCGACCTGGAAGACCTGCTGAAAGAAGCCGACGGGGGGATGTATGCCGCCAAACCTCGTGGTTTTGACCGGCAACCCGGCCGCGCCTGAGGTTGCCTGCCCGCACGCGAGGCGATAATCTGGAGGGCCATTTATCCTTGAGCGCCTGCGCACCCCAAAAGCCAACAAGGTGATAACCAGGAGGTATGCCGATGGCCGCTTGCTCTTTTACGTTGCCACGCCCCGCCGCGTCGCGACTTGATTATCGCCCGCGTTTCGCCGCACTGCTTTACGCCGGCCTGCTGGCCTGCGCGGTAGTCGCTGCCAGCGTGCTAGCACCAGGCCCTGCACTGGCCGACGCCACGCCTCAGGGGCAACAAGGCGAGGCGTCTTATTACAGCGACCGCTTTCAGGGCGCGCTAACGGCCAGCGGCACGCCCTTTGACCAGCAGGCGCTGACCGCCGCGCACCCCAGCCTGCCGATGGGCACCGAAGTGCTGGTTACGCGCCCGGCGACCGGACAAACCGTCAAGGTAGTGATTAACGACCGCGGCCCTTACATACGCGGGCGCATTATCGACCTGTCCAAACGCGCCGCGCGCAAGCTGGGTATTATCAAACGCGGCGTCGCCTCGGTAATGGTAACGGTGATCGAGTAGGCGGCAGGACGGCGCTAACGCCGCCCTGCTTTCAAGCCTTGTGATGGTACTCACGGTGCAAGGCCTGCATGGTAGCGGCCATGTCAGGCACGGGGCCGTCTACTGCAAGGCCGGGTACAATCTGCTCGATGGGCAGCGTCGCTACCGGCGCGGGCGACACATTCATGGCGCTTAGCCACTCGCCCAGCTGACGGGATGAACTGACGTAAACAATACGCCCGAGCCCCACCCAGCCGTGAGCCGCCGCGCACATCGGGCAGTGCTCGCCGGAGGTATAAACGGTGGCAGCAGCCCGCTCTTCGGGCGTCAGGTTCTCCACCGCCCAGTAGGCCAGCGCAATTTCCGGATGGCGCGTGGCGTTTCCCCCGGCAATGCGATTGCGATCTTCCATCAGCACTTTTCCATCCGCACTGACCAGCACGCTGCCAAACGGCTCATCGCCGGCCGCCAATGCCTCTCTGGCAAGCGCCACGCTACGTTCAAGATACGTCCGCTCGTGATCCGCAATCATGGGTGTCTCTCCTTGCGTGGATAAAACCGGCTCACAGCCGTTATCAGCTTTCTGCCCCGCAGGTCGTTTCCTGCGCAGGCTGCTCGGCCAGCTTGCGGCCTTCGCTGCGGGCAATGATCGAGGTACCGACCAGATCACCGGTGACGTTCAGCGCGGTGCAGCCCATGCCCACCAGCGCATCAATCGCGGTGAGCAGCGCCACGGTTTCAATCGGCAACCCCACCTGGGCAAACACCGTGGCGATCATGATAATACCCGCGCCGGGCACCCCGGCGGTACCCACCGAGACCAGCGTACCGATCAGCACGATCTGCACCATGCTCATGAAGTCCAGCGGCGCGCCGATGACGTTGGCGGCAAACACCGCAGAAATGGCGATACGGATGGCCGCGCCGTCCATATTGAGCGTCGCGCCCAGCGGCAGGCTGAAGCCGTAAATCGTCTTGGGAATGCCCAACCGGTGCGCAGCGTTGATGGTCAGCGGCAGCGTGCCGGAACTGCTTTGAGTGGCAAACGCCGTCGCCATGGGCGTGCGCGCCTCGCGGAAGAACGCGCCAAGCCTGACGCCAAACAGCCGCATGGCGCCGCAGTAAAGCAGCAGCTGCATACCCAGCGCGACATACAGCACCAGCACCATATCGCCCAGCGATAACAGCGTGCCCATGCCCTGACGGCTGACGGTACTCGCGACAATGGCAAACACGCCGATGGGCACATAGTGCAGCACCCCGGCCATAACCTTGAGCGTTACTTCATTGAGCGCTTCAAGCACCTCGTACAGCCGCTCGCCGATCGCGGCCTGACGCTCGCTGCCGGACTCGCGCAGCTTCAGCAGCGCAACGCCGAACACCAGCGCGGTGAAGATGATGCCCAGCATGTTGAGATCGACAAACGCCTGCAGAATATTGCCCGGCACAATGTTAAGCAGCACATCCACCAACCCCGGGTTTTCCGGCACCGAGAAGCTCGCGCTGTCGTCCAGCGTCATGCCGCTGCCGGGGTTGAACAGCGTGGCCACCGCCAGGCCGACCATAATCGCCAGCGCCGAGCTTGCCAGATAATAAACAAACACCTTGCGCCCTACGCGGCCAACGCTGCCCTCCCGCGACTGGTTGATGCCCACCATCAGCGTAAACAACACGATAGGCACGATCAGAAATGTCAGCAGCCGCAACAGCAGATCGCCCAATGGTGACAGCCAGCCGACCACGGCCTCGCTGCCCACAAGCCCCACGGCAACGCCCGCGACCAGCGCAATCGTGACGCGCAGAATAAGCGAGGTATCAGCGTATTTTTTCCAGATCCAGTGCATATCAATCACCGTGGGTAAGCGAGCGTGGCGGCTATTTGAGGGCGGCAGCATATAATACAACCCCTGTTATAGCCAAGCAGGCTAATCTTTTGCTTTCTTATTCTTTTTAAGAATACATTAAAGCTCTGCAAGCATACTTGGCCGCCTGGCGGATAAAGCACTGCCGTTACCATGTTACCGATCAACGTCTGTTAGCGTGATAATTAACGACACGCTAGCGGTTAATCGGCACGTAAGGGTAAAGAACAGGTTGAAGCTGTCCTTGATTACGCAAATAGCGTGTTAACTGTGTTCGCAAACGTCAAGGAACTGAAACTTGGGCTAAGCTCAGCTTTACGTTATAGTTCGCCGCCTTAAACGCTAGCTCAAATACTGTCTCAAACGCTATCTCAAATACTTTTTCAAACCCTGTCTCTTCAAAGTACACTTCGTCATGGATCGACTCCACATTAGCGACTGGCGCGCATGGTGCGCCAGCGGGACCCAGCGCTTGGCGGACCCGCAGCATAGTATTCCCTCTCCTGTCGGCAGCTCCCTGCCGGGGATGCTTCGTCGTCGGCTTGATGCTACGGGCCGGGCCACCTGCGACATTCTGCACGGCCTGACGCCTGCCGAAGGATGCCCGCTGATTCACGCGTCGCGTCATGGCGATGTCGTTCATACCCTTTCCATGCTGGAAGCGCTGGCACAGCAAGCGCCGCTGTCGCCCACCCGCTTTTCCATGTCGGTGCACAACGCCGTACTGGGCGTGTACTCCATCGCCCATAACCACCGCTTGCCCCTTCAGGCACTGGGCGCTTGTGGCCATGAGTTTGACGCCCTGTTAACCGAAGCCGGCGGCTATCTTGACGCCGGCTATGAAAGCGTCGTCGTGGTGTTCTCGGAAGGCGAACTACCCGCTACCTATCAGGGGCATACGCCGCACCCGGGCCATGCCTGCGCCGTTGGCCTGCGCCTGTCCCGCCGGCCCGATGCCGGGCCACGGCTGACCGCCACACGCACGGCAACACCGGGTGAACCCACGCCACAAGACATCATCGCCTGGCTTACCGGGGATGCGCCCTGGCTTGACGGGCTGCAGCGCTTTACGCAGGTGGCCGAATGACCCTCGATCAATGCCGGCGCGGCCTGGGCACGGCGCTATCCTTTGCCCTTTTCGGGATCGGCGGCTTGCTGATCGGCCTGCTCATTGCGCCTGTGCTGAAGCTCACCATCCGCGATGCCTCTCGGCGCCGCACTCATGCACGGGTGTTGATCCAATACGCCTTCCGCGCCTTTGGCGGCCTGATGCGCACGCTGGGCGTGCTCGACTACCGCTTTGAGGGATTGTCACGCCTGCAGCGCCCGGGGCTGCTGATTCTTGCCAACCACCCTTCCCTGATTGATGTCGTGTTTCTGCTGGGCCACGTGCCCCAGGCCGACTGCATCGTCAAGGGCAAGCTGGCCAGCAACCCGTTCACCCGTGGCCCGATCCGCGCGGCCGGCTACATCACCAACCGCGACCCGGAGGCCGTGCTTGAAGCGGCACGCCAGAGTCTGGCCGCGGGCAACTCGCTGATCCTCTTTCCCGAGGGCACCCGCACCCGCCCTGACAGGCCGGTCAAGTTTCGCCGCGGGGGCGCCAATATCGCGCTGCGCACCGGCGCCAACATCACCCCCGTGCTGATCCGTTGCCAGCCTACTACGCTGACCAAAGGCACGCCCTGGTATCGCATTCCGCCGCGCAAGGTGCAGCTCGACCTGCACGTGCTGGACGACCTGTCCGTGCCCCGGGAGACGCAGCAGCCGACAAGCCTGCGCGCCCGGCATCTCACGCGCCAGCTAAGCGACCATTTCAACCACGAACTAGACCGAATCCAACATGCCTGAAACACAACAACTGACGCTTGATCTCAAGCGCATGATTATCGAAGCGCTGGAGCTCGAGGACGTGACGCCCAGCGATATTGACGAGCAGGCGCCGCTGTTCGGCGAGGGGCTGGGGCTGGACTCCATCGACGCGCTGGAACTGGGGCTGGAACTGCAAAAACGTTACGGCATCAAGCTGGATGCCGAAGCCGAAGAAACGCGCAAACATTTCGCTAGTCTGGAAGCGCTGCGCGCGCTCGTGGAGACTCGCCGTGTCAACTGATACCGCCATGTCTGCAAGCACTTCAACAGGTACGTCGACCGACACGCCCGTCAGCCGTGAGGCCATCTTTGCCCAGGTACGCAAGATTCTGGTGGAACTGTTCGAGATCGACGCCGGCGACATCCACCCGGAAGCCCGCCTGTACGAAGACCTCGACATCGACAGCATCGATGCCGTGGATCTGGTCGTCGAACTGAAGCAGTTCACCGGGCGTCGGGTCAATCCGGAAGACTTCAAGTCCGTGCGCAGCATCAACGATGTGGTCACGGCCGTCGAACGCCTGATGCAGCGTTGAGCCCAATGCGTGCCCTCAAGTGGAGCCTGGCTCCGCTGATGATGGCCTGGCCACTGCTGATAGGGTCGCTGCATGACCATGTGGGCAGCTGGCCGCTGCTGGTGACCGGCGCTCTGCTGCTGGCCTGGCGCTTCCCCGAGGCGCGCTGGCTGGCCATAACCGCCGGTGGCGGGCTGATTCTGCTGGGCCTGCTCGGCGAAGCGGAATGGGGCGTGCGTGCCTACCCGGTGGCCATCAATGCCGTGATGCTGGCGCTATTTGCCTTCAGCCTGTGGCAGGGGCCGCCGGTCATTGAACGGCTGGCCCGGCTTCGCGAGCCGGATTTGCCCGCGTCAGGGGTTCGCTATACCCGCCGCGTGACGCAAGTCTGGTGCCTGTTTTTCCTGATCAACGGCAGCGTGGCCGCGTGGACGGCCTGCTATGCCAGCCTGTCGCTCTGGACGCTATATAACGGCGTCATCAGCTATGGCCTGATCGCCCTGATGTTCACCGGTGAATGGTGCTGCCGTTACCGGCTGCGGAGAACTTCCCCGTGACGCATGTTGCCCTTTCCCGACTCCCCTGGCGCAGAACGCTGGCGCCCGCGGCCACGTTGCCCAAGGACTGGTGCCGGCCCGATGCGCTGGTAGCGGCCATCAACGCCTGGCGACACTGGCTGGCGGATAAGCCCGGCGGGCGCTGGCTGCTGTTTGAGCGCGACCCTGCGTCTTTCTGCGCCGCCCTACTGGCGCTGTGGGAAAGCGGGCGCAGCGCCGTACTCCCCGGCGATGACCGCACCGCGACGCTAACGCGGCTCAGTAAACAGCTCGACGGTGTGATCCCGGCAGCGGCGCCCGCGCCGAACGCTTCCGACCTGCCGCCGCCCGAGCCGCTGGCCGCCGACGCCGAAGCGCTGGTGCTTTATACCTCGGGCTCCACCGGCGAGCCGCTCATGCAGGTCAAACGCTTCGGCCAGCTTGAAGCGGAGCTGGCGGTTCAGGCCGAGCTCTGGCCGCTGGACGGCGGCGCAGTTATTTCGCAGGTCAGCCATCAGCACATTTACGGCCTGCTGACCGGCGTACTGCGCCCGCTCTGCCACGGCATTCCCCTGTGCGGCGGCAACTGTCACTACCCCGAAGTGATGGCACGGCGCCTCGCCGAGGTTCGCCACGCCGGCCTTAAAGCGACGCTGATCAGCTCGCCGGCCCAGCTCTCGCGGCTGCCCGATCACCTGAACTGGGAACAGGCGGGTGCGCCCCAGCGGATATTCTCGTCCGGCGCGCCGCTGGCCGCAGAGCATGCTCAACACGCCGAAACCCTGCTCGCGGCACCGGTAATTGAAATCTACGGCAGCACCGAAACCGGCGGCATTGCGCACCGGCGCCAAACCCGTGCCGACGACTGGCAGCCCCTGCCCGGGGTCGAGATTCGGCTGGAAGATGCACAGCTGCAGGTTCGCTCGGCGTTTCTACAAGCCCCCCGGCAGTGGTGGCAACAAGCTGACCGGGCCGAAGCCACGGCCCAAGGCTTTCGCCTGCTGGGGCGCGCCGACCGGCTGATCAAGCTCGCCGGCAAGCGCGTCTCCCTGACCGCGATCGAACGCGACCTGGCGGCCCTGCCCGACGTCAAGCAGGCGCACTGCACCCGCGTCGCTCAGCAACACGCCGAGCGGCTGGGCGCCGTGGTGGTGCTGGCCGAAGACGCGCTGCCCCAGACCCACGCCGAACGCCGTGCGCTGATCGAGCGCTTGCGCCAGCACCTTGCTGCCTCACAGGAATCCATTGCCCTGCCGCGCTACTGGCGCTTTGTCGCCGAGCTGCCGACCAATGCTCAGGGCAAGCTCGACCGCACCCGGCTCGACCGGCTGTTCGCCGACCTCAACGATAACCGCCTGCCGCGCTGGCTGGGCGAACGCCACGACGGGCCACACAAGCGCCATATCAGTTTGGAAGTCCCCGAACGGCTGGTCTTTCTTGAAGGCCATTTTGACGATTTCCCCCTCGTGCCCGGCGTGGTGATGGTGCAGTGGGCCATCGAGCAGGCCCGTGCCTGCTTCGGCCCTTGTCACGGCTTTCGCGGCGTCGAGCGGCTGAAGTTCCAGCGCCCCCTGTGGCCCGGCACGCGCTGCACCCTGCAGCTCGAATATAAACACGGCACGATCATGTTCCGCCTTGAATCCCGACAGGCCCAGCATGCCGCCGGGCGCCTGCGTTTCGCCAGCCCCGTGGGTCTGGAGACGGAGAACGCCAATGAGTGAGCCTCGCCTCTGCGCTTTGGTGCCCGTTTACAACCACCCGACGACCATTGCCGACGTGTGCGCCTCGCTCAGCGCGCTGAGCCTGCCGGTGCTGCTGGTCGATGACGGCAGCGACGTCGACTGCCGGCGCGAGCTCGACCGCCTCGCCGCTGAGGGGCATCACCTGCTGCGCCTGAGCGAAAATCAGGGCAAGGGCGCGGCGGTACGCGCCGGGCTGCGCGAGGCCCAGCGCCTCGGCTACACGCACGCCCTGCAGGTCGATGCCGACGGCCAGCACCACCCAGATGACCTGCCCGCCTTTCTTGACGCCATGGTTGATGCACCAGGTACCCTGCTGGTCGGCTACCCACGCTACGATCAAAGCGTGCCTCGAGTGCGGCTTTACGGCCGTTACGCCAACCATGTCTGGGTGTGGATCAACACCCTGTCGCTGACCATCCGCGACACCATGTGCGGCGTGCGCCTCTACCCGCTGGCGCCGCTTAACGCCTTGCTTACCCGCCATGCCTGCGGCGACCGCATGACCTTCGATACCGAAGTACTGGTCCGCTGGCACTGGGCCGGCCAGCCGCTGCGCAACCTGCCGGTACGGGTGCATTACCCCGACGACGGCGTCAGCCATTTTGCGCCCTGGCGCGACAACCTGCAGATCAGCTCCATGCACACGCGCCTGTTCTTCGGCATGCTCTGGCGCTTGCCACGCCTGCTGGGCCGGAAGCGCACCTCATGAGGCGGCTGCACTGGGCAAGTATCGGTGAGCGCGGCACCCTGATCGGCATGCTGGCCATGGTGCGCATTCGCCGCCTGCTCGGCCACTGGCCATTCCGGCTGGTGCTGCGCCCGGTGATCGTCTGGTATTTTCTCAGCCACGGCGTCGCCCGGCGCGCCTCACGCGACTACCTCCGCCGCCTTGACCCGACACGGCCCCGGCACGCGCTGACCGAATGGCGCCGCAGCTACCAACATTTCATGTCCTTCGGCCAGACGCTGATGGACAAGGTCACCGCCTGGAGCGGCGAGCCACGGCGCGAACCGCTGCGCGGCCAGGGCATGGCCAACATGGAGCACGCCGTGCGCCAGCGCCGCGGCGGCCTGATTCTGGTCGCCCACCACGGCAATCTGGATATCGTCAACGCGCTGGGCAGCCAGCACGCCGGCTTCCAGCTCACCGTGCTGATGCACCTGCACAATGCCCAAAAGTTCAACCAGCTGCTCGAGCGCGCCACCGGCCGGCCGCGTCCCGAAGTGCTCGAAGTCACCGACATCACCCCCGCGACCGCTCAGCACCTTGATGCCCGCATACGCGACGGCGGGTTCGTGGTCATTGCCGCCGACCGCGTACCGCTGGGCGTGGGCCGCACCCGCACGCTCGAGTTTCTCGGCGCACCGGCGCCCTTCCCCGAAGGCCCTTTTCGCCTGGCGACGCTGCTGCGTTGCCCGCTGTATACGCTCTCCTGCGTGCGCGATGACGATGCCTTTCAGGTCGATTTTGAGCCGTTCGACGACACCACCAATCTGCCACGCCGGGCGCGGGAAGACTGGATAACCGACGCCATGCAGCGCCATGCCGACCATCTGGCGGCGCGTGTACGCCGTCATCCGCTGCAGTGGTTCAACTTTTTTTCGTTCTGGCACGACGACACGGATTCACACCATGACCCCACCCGCTGAAACACCTGCTCCGCTGACGCTGGATGGCAGCCTCATTACCCTCGAAAATGTCGTCGACGTCGCCGAAGGCCGCCGCGCCGTCGAGCTCTCTGCCGACACGACCTTTCGCGCGCGCATCGCCCGGGGCAGCGCTTTTCTGAGTCAGCTGCTGGAAGAAGACGGCGTGGTTTACGGCGTTACCACCGGCTATGGCGATGCCTGCACCCGCGCCGTGCCGCCCGAGGATATCGACAGCCTACCCCAGCACCTCTACACCTTTCACGGCTGCGGCATGGGCGCGACCTTGCCGGTAGACGCCACCCGGGCGGTGGTGCTGGTGCGGCTGGTGTCGCTGTGTCGTGGGGTGTCCGGCGTCAGCGTCGAGCTGCTCGAACGGCTGGTATGGCTGCTTGAACACGACGTGCTGCCGGTGATTCCCGAAGAAGGCTCGGTAGGCGCCAGCGGCGACCTGACGCCGCTGTCGTACCTCGCGGCGGTGCTCTGCGGCGAGCGCGAGGTGATCGACAACGGCCACCGGCGCCCCGCCAGTGAAGCGCTGGCCGAACGCGGCCTGACGCCCTACCGGCTGAAGCCCAAGGAAGGCCTCGCGCTGATGAACGGCACCGCCGTCATGACCGCCCTCGGCGCGCTCGCCTACGCCCGCTGCGCCTATCTCACGCAGCTTGCCACGCGTATCACCGCGCTTTCCGTGAACGCGCTGGCCGGCAACCCCTACCACTTTGACGCCGACCTGTTTGCCGCCAAGCCGCACCCCGGCCAGGTCGACGTCGCCGCCCGCCTGCGCGAAGACCTCCACGCGCCGACCACGCCGCGCAACTCGCCGCGCCTGCAGGATCGCTACTCGACCCGCTGCGCGCCGCACGTCATCGGCGTCGTCGAGGATTCGCTGCCCTGGTGGCGCCAGTTTCTGGAAAACGAACTCAACAGCGCCAACGACAATCCGCTGATTGACGCCGAGCACGGCAAGGTGATGCACGGCGGGCATTTCTACGGTGGCCACGTCGCCTTCGCCATGGACAGCCTCAAGCAGGCCACGGCCAACCTCGCCGACCTGCTCGATCGCCAGCTGGCACTGCTGGTGGATACCCGCTTCAACCACGGGCTGCCCAGCAACCTGAGCGGCGCCAGCGCCGAACGTCTGCCGCTCAACCACGGCTACAAGGCCGTGCAGATCGGCGCCTCGGCCTGGACCGCCGAAGCCCTCAAGCTGACCATGCCCGCCAGCGTGTTTTCGCGTTCCACCGAATGCCACAATCAGGACAAGGTCAGCATGGGCACCATTGCCGCCCGCGATGCGCTGCGCGTGCTGACGCTGGTTGAGCAGGTCGCCGCCGCCACGCTGCACGCGGCTTGCCAGGGCGTGGAGCTGCGCCAGCAGCAAAGTGACGCCGAGCCCACTCCGGCACGCCTGACGGCCTTTGTTGACGAGTTTCGCCAGGAGATTGCCCCGCTCGGTGAAGACCGCGCCATGGAGGCCGACCTGCGTCGCCTTTGCACCCTGATCCGCCAACGCCGCTGGAGCCTCTATGACGCCTGATGACCGCCCGCTGCCCCGGGCAGACGTCGAGATCGAGATCCCCTTCCACGACGTCGACATGATGCAGGTCGCCTGGCATGGCCACTACGTGCGCTATCTCGAGATCGCGCGCTGCAAGCTGCTCGACGCCATCGACTACAACTACCCGCAGATGCGCGACTCCGGCTTCGCCTGGCCGGTGATCGACCTGCGCCTGCGCTACGCCGCACCGGCGCTTTTTGCCCAACGCATCCGTATTGAAGCCCGGCTCACCGAGTGGGAACACCGCCTCAAGGTGGCGTACACCATCCGCGACGCCGCCACCGGCCAGCGCCTCACCCGCGCCTCGAGCGTACAGGTCGCGGTGGGAATCGATGATCAGGATATGCGTCTGGCCTCACCGCCCGCGCTCGTCGAACGGCTGCTCGCCTGGCAGGAGGCCAACGCATGAACTCACTATTGATAACGTCTCTGTGCGTAACGCAGCGACTGACACGCCTCATCCGACTGGCCGGATTACTGCTGGTGCTGGCCGCCTCGACGTCCGCTCAGGCCGCCGACAGCGTGACCGATAACGTTGCCAACAATCTTGCCGATAACGTGGCTAATAGTCTGGCCAGCTGCGCCAACTTTGAGCAGCGCCGCTGGATGGCCGACCTCGACACCCAGCTGACCAGCACCGGCTATTTCCTGCGTCAGGGTGACGGGCTGATCTGGCAGACCACATCACCGGTCGCGGATCGGGTACAGCTGACGCCCGGCGATCCCGACCTGCCCATGAGCCTTGAAGTCATGCTGCCGGTGTTGACCGGCCTGCTGGCCGGCGATTGGCAGGCCCTGCGCCAGCATTTCGCCATTGACCAAAGCGGCGAGCCGGACGCCTGGCAGGCGAGAATGACGCCGCTGGACGACGCCGTGGCGACGCGGCTGGAAAGTATCCGCGTAAGCGGCGGCGAACAGATCGAGCGCCTTGAGCTGGCGTTCGTCAACGACGACCGCGTCGACATCCAGCTGACGCCCGCCGACTGCGCCGCACTCGACGCGTCATCCGCCCAATGAAAGTGTCGTCTGGCGAGCGGCTGGCGGCCCTGATCTGGGGGCTGGCGCTGTGCGGCTGCGTCATTTTGCTGGCCAGCCAATGGCTAGGCCAGGCGCCGCTGGACACCCGCATTACCACGCTACTTCCCGACACCCCGGCCACGCCGTTGATCGAGCGCGCCGACCGGCGCCTGAGCACGGCTTTCGAGTCGCAGCTGCTGGTGCTGATCGCGGGGCCGGATGCCGCGCACCGGCTTGCAGAGTTAAAGCAAACCCTGCGCGCCTCCGGCAGCATCGAAGCCTTTGCCACCGACCAGCCGCCGCGCCCCGATCAGACGCTGGCGCCTTATCGTTACCGCCTGCTGCCTGACTCGCTGGCAGATCTGGACGCCTCCGCCTGGCGCCAGCGCGGCCTCTCGCGGCTGTTCTCTCCCGGCATTGATGCCGACCTGCGCGATGATCCTTTTGGTCTGCTCGACGGCTGGCTTGCTGCGCGCCTCAGCGGCCCCCTGACGTGGCAGGATGGCGCCCCCGGCGTGAGCGCTGGCGGTACACGCTGGCAGCTGCTCAGCGCCGAGCTTGCCGGCAGCCCCTACGATATGGCGTTACAGCAAACGCTGACCGACACCCTGAGCACGTTTGAAACCGCGCACCCCGAGTTACAGGTGCTGCGCGCCGGGCTGGTCTTCCACGCCGCTGCCGGCGCCCAGCAGGGCAAGCGTGAAATCACCACCATTGGGCTCGGGTCGCTCATCGGCATTCTGCTATTACTCGGCTGGGTGTTTCGTCGCCCGGGCATTCTGGCAAGCCTGCTGCTGACCATCAGCGCCGGCACGCTGTTTGCGCTGCCGCTGACCTGGTGGCTGTTCGGCACCCTCAGCCTGTTGACGCTGGCCTTCGGCGCCAGCCTGATCGGCATTGCCATCGACTACGCCCTGCACCTGCAATGCGCCCGCCAGCTGCACCCCAAGCGCTCGCTGGCGCGCCTCTGGCCCGGCCTGCGGCTGGGGCTGATCTCCAGCCTGCTCGCTTACCTGATGCAGCTGGCCACGCCGCTGCCCGGCCTGCACCAAATGGCGACCTTCGCCGCGCTGGGGCTGCTCGGCGCCTGGCTGACCACCCGCCTGTGGCTTCCGCTGTTGCCCCAGCGCCCGCACCCCGCCACGGCGCGCATCGCCGCGCGCCTTGACCGCTGCCGCCTGCCCCGCCGTTCGCGCCCTTACTGGGCCGTGCTGGGGCTGGTCGGTGCCGTCGCGGTACTATTAATTGCCACGCGGCTGACAACCAGCGACGACCTGCGCTCTTTCAACCCGTCACCGGCGGCGCTGATCGACCAGCAGCGTCAGGTGCAGGCGCTGCTTGAGCGTCCCGGCAGCCAGCGCTACCTGATTGCCACTGCCAAAACGCCGGCCGCCGTGCTTGAGCGGCTCGAAACACTCGATCAACACCTGACGGCGCTCGTCAATCAGGGCCAACTGAGCACGTATCAGCATATCGCCCAGAGCGTGCCATCCCGCGCCACTCAGGACGCCAACCTTGCGCGCGTGCGCACAGCGTATCGTCAGGCGCTGCCCGGGTTGCTCGACACGGCCGGCCTGCCCGCCGGGCTGAATCAGAAGATTGCAGCCCCGCTGGATAGCGTGCCCTACCTGACACCCGACGCATGGCTGGCCTCGTCCACCGGCGCCGCCGATGCCGCCCTATGGCTGAATGATAACGCCCCGCCAGCAGCCCTTGTGCTGCTGGGCGACGCTCAGCCTCAGGCCGTGCAGGCGCTCAAAGCGCTTGCCGCCGACGCACAAGGCCTGCATTACCATGACCGGGTCGCAGCCATCTCGGCCCAGCTCACCCACCTGCGCGAGCAAATCAGCCTGTGGCTGGGGCTGGCTCTGCTCGGCCTGCTGGGCATTTTCGTCTGGCGCTATCGGCAACGCGCCTGGCGCGTGCTGTTGCCGCCGGTCGGTGCCTTTCTCATTACCCTCGGCGTCTTCGCGGCCGTTGGCATCAGCCTGACGCTCTTTCACCTGCTGGGGCTGCTGCTGGTGCTGGGCATCGGTCTGGATGCCGGCATTTTCAGCACCGAACACCCCGACGACCCGGCGGCCTGGCTGGCCATCAGCCTGTCCTGCGCCTCCAGCCTGCTGGCCTTCGGGCTGCTCGCGTTCAGCGCCACGCCGGCGCTGCATTTCCTCGGCACCACCTGCCTGATCGGCCTGACCGCCAGCTGGCTGCTGGTGCCCTTTTCCCGCGGGCCCGGCCGCCCCCAACTCGCCCACAAGGAGCACGTTTTACATGGACACGCCTGAGCACTCCGACACCCTTGAGTATACCGATGTCGCCATTATTGGCGGTGGCCCTTCCGGCGCCGCGGCGGCAGCTTGGCTGGCGCGTCACGGGCTCGCGGTACGCGTTCTCGAGCGCCAGCACTTCCCGCGTTTCTCGATCGGCGAGAGCCTGCTGCCCCAGTGCATGGCGCACCTTGAAACCTGCGGCCTGCTCGAGGCGGCCCAGGCCGGCCATTTTCAGCCCAAAAACGGCGCCGCCTTCTGCTGGAAAGGCCAGTATGCTGCCATCGATTTCCGCGAAAAGCTCACCCCCGGCCCGGGCACTACCTGGCAGATCGAGCGGGCTGATTTCGACCAGCGCCTGCTCGACGGCGCCCGGGACGCCGGCGCTGACGTTGAGCACGGAGTGAGCGTTATCGGCTTCACCCCTGACCCGCACCGGCCGCAGCTGACCATGCGCGACGACGCCGGCAAAACCCGCCAGCTAGAAGCCCGCTTCGTGCTCGATGCCAGCGGCTATGGCCGCGTACTGGCACGGCTGACGGGGCTTGACTGCCCGTCATCGCTGGCCACGCGGGGCGCCCTGTTCACCCACGTCGAGGGGCTCTTTGGCGATGCCGACCATGACCGCAACAAGATCCTGATCGGCGTCCACCCCGAACAGAAAGACATCTGGTACTGGCTGATCCCCTTCCCGGATGGCCGCGCCTCGGTGGGCGTGGTCGCCGATATCGACACCCTCGATGCCGCCGGCGATAACGATACCGCGCGCTACTGGGCCTTGATCAACGCCGAGCCGCGCTTCAACGAGCTGCTCACCGGCGTAACGCCGGTCCGCGATGTGACCCGGCTGGCGGGGTATTCCGCCAACATCAAACGCCTGCACGGGCCGGGATTTGCCGTGCTCGGCAACGCCGGCGAGTTCCTCGACCCGGTGTTCTCGTCGGGGATCACCATTGCGCTGGATTCGGCCGTCCGCGCCGCACCGCTGGTTACGCGTCAACTCGACGGCGAGGACGTGGACTGGGACGGCGATTTCGAGATTCCGCTACGCGAAGGCATCGCCACGTTCCGCGCCTTTATCGACGCCTGGTACGATGGCCGCCTGCCGCGCATCATCTTCCATGAGCATCAGACGCCCCGCATACGCGACATGCTCAGCGCCATACTCGCCGGCTACGCCTGGGACAAGAACAACCCTTTCGTCACCGCCAGCCAGCGCCGCCTTGATAGCCTGGCCGAAGCCTGCACCCAGGAGGCCGCAGTAAGCCCATGACCCCACGCCTTGCCCTCACGCGGTACGCGGCCGTCTTGCTGAGACCTGTTTTGATGGCAGCGTTAACGACGGTGCTGTTGGCCGGCTGCGCCTTGACGCCGCCCGGTGCGCCGCAGCCGGCGCTGGCGCAGCTGCCCGATATCGACTCCCAAGTGCAACGGCTGACGTTCGTCACCGGCGAGCGCCAGCAGGTGCTGCTTGGCGTTTTGCGTCATCAGGATCAGACCCTGCGGCTGGCGCTTTTAAGCCCTCAAGGCCAGCGCCTGCTGACGCTGGTGCAGGACGACCAGGGGACTCGTTTTCTACCCGATGCCAACATCGAGCCGCCTTTCAGCGCCGACTGGCTGGCCAGCCGGCTCAGCTGGAGCCTGTGGCCGGCCCAAGCGCTGCGACAAGCCTTTGCCGGTTCGGACTGGCGGCTGGCCGACAGCAGCGCCGAAAGGCGGATATATCGGGGGCCGGTGCTGGTCGCACGCCTGTCAGGTGACCGTGATTGCCGTATCATCCATGATCTGGAAAGCGACTATCGCCTGTATATCGCCACTCTCGACGACAACGCGCGAGCGACTGACACATGCCCAACCCCGTAACGCCCTCTTCCTGCCGTTTGCACCCGCCGGCGCTGGTCTGCCCGCTGGGCGATGAGCTGGCCGGCATCGGCGCCAACCTGTTTGCGGGGCGGCGCGGCCTGACCACGAGTGACGCGTTCACGCCCGGCCGGCCGCTGCCCCTCGGCCAGGTCACAACGCGGCTGCCGGATGATGCCGACTGGCCGGCAGAGCACCGTTCGCGCAATAACCGCCTGCTGGCCGCCGCGCTGGAGCACCTCGCACCAACCATTGAGGCCTTCCGGCAGCGCTGCCCGCAGGCACGTATCGGCGTGGTGCTGGGCACCAGCACATCGGGCATCGGTGAAAGCGAAGCGGCTATCGCCACGCAGCAGGACACCGGCGAGCTGCCGGCGGATTTCCGCTACCAACGCCACGAGATCGGCGCGTCGGCGCGTTTTATTGCCGAACGGCTGGCGCTGGAAGGGCCCGCGTACACCCTGTCGACCGCCTGCACCTCCAGCGCCAAAGCGCTGACCAGTGCCCGCCGGCTGCTGGCGAACGGCACCTGCGACGCGGTGATTGCCGGCGGCGCCGACAGCCTTTGCGGCCTTACCGTCAACGGGTTCTCCGCGCTGGAAGCGATCAGCGACACGCCTTGTGTGCCCTTTTCCGCCAACCGTCGCGGCCTCAATTTAGGCGAGGCCGCGGCGCTATTTCTGGTCACCGCCGAGCCCGGCGGGATTCAGCTCAGCGGCTATGCAGAAACCAGCGACGCCCATCATGTTTCCGCGCCACGCCCCGACGGCGAAGGCGCGCGCCAAGCCATGCAGGGCGCGCTGGCCATGGCCGGCGTATCACCGGCCGAGGTGGATTATCTCAATCTGCACGGCACCGCCACTGCCTTGAACGACAGCATGGAGGCTCGGGGCGTGGCCGCGCTGCCCGGCGGCACCGGCATTCCCTGTAGCTCAACCAAGGCGCTGACCGGCCATACCCTTGGCGCCTGCGGCGCGCTTGAAGCGGCATTCTGCTGGATGGCACTGGAGGCCGGCCGCCTGCCACCACAGGTGAATGACGGGGCAACCGACCCCGCGCTGCCGGCGCTGGCGCTCACCGCTGGCGGCAAGGCCCGGCTGCGCTACGCGCTCAGCAATGCCTTCGCCTTTGGTGGCAACAATATTGCCCTGCTGCTGGAGCGCACCCCATGACACCTACCCCTTGGCGTATCAACTCACGCCGCCCGGCCGCCGGGCTGGTTCCCCACAAGGGCGCCATGTGCCTGCTCGACGACGTGCTCGAGGCCGACGCCGAGCATCTGGTGGCCGAAGTCACCCCGCGCGACGATGACCTTTTCGCCGCTGCCGAGGGCATTCCCGGCTGGGTGGGCATCGAATGGCTGGCGCAGGCCATCGCTGCATGGTCCGGCCAGCGCGCCATCAGCGCGGGCGGCTCTCCGCGCCTCGGCTTTTTGCTCGGCACACGGCGCTACCGCTGTCAGGTAGAGCATTTCGCTTTCTCCCGCCCGATACGCGTGGAGATTACCCTCGATTACCAGGCCGGCAACGGGCTTGGCGCTTTCACCGGCCGACTGCTGGATGACACCGGCACCGAATGTGCCAGCGCCATCCTCAACGTCTTTGAGCCGGATGATCTGCAGGCGCTTGCCGGCCCGCAACAGGATGACCCTTCATGACCGATACTCTGCTCGTCACGGGTTCCAGCCGCGGCATCGGCCGCGCCATCGCCCTGCGCCTGGCGCGGGATGGCTTTGATATCGTGCTGCACTGCCGCACGCGCCGCGACGCCGCCGAAGCGGTGGCCAAAGAAATCCGCGCGCTGGGCCGGAACGTACGCATCTTGTGTTTTGACGTCGCCGATCGTGACGCCGCCCGCCAGGCCCTCGAAGACGACGTGGAAACCCACGGCGCCTATTACGGGGTGGTCTGCAATGCCGGCATCACCGCCGATGGCGCTTTTCCGGCGCTTTCCGACAGCGATTGGGACAGCGTCGTGCACACCGGGCTGGACGGCTTTTACAACGTGCTTAAGCCCTTGACCATGCCGATGATCCGGCGCCGCGCCCCCGGGCGCATCGTCGTCATGTCGTCGGTATCGGGGCTGATGGGCAACCGCGGCCAGGTCAATTACAGCGCCGCCAAGGCCGGGCTGATCGGTGCTACCAAGGCGCTGGCGGTAGAACTGGCCAAGCGCCGGATTACCGTCAACAGCGTAGCCCCTGGGCTGATCGAGACGGACATGACCGCCGAGCTGAGCCAGACCGACGCGCTCAAGGCCATTCCCATGCAGCGCACCGGCACCACCGACGAAGTCGCCGCCACGGTGAGCTTCTTGTGCTCAACGGATGCCGCCTACATTACCCGTCAGGTTATCGCCGTCAACGGAGGCATGTGCTGATGAAAGCTGAAACAAAAACTCACCGCGCCAACCGCGAAGACGGCCTTGGCCGCCGCGTGGTCGTCACCGGCGTTGCCGGCTTTTCGCCCATCGGCAATGACTGGCCGAGCATTCGCGCGCGCCTGGCCGCGCATGACAACGGCGTGCGCCACATGGAAGCCTGGGACGTCTACGACGGCCTCAATACCCGCCTTGGCGCGCCGGTGGAAGACTTCTCCCTACCCAAGCATTACCACCGCCGGGCGATACGCAGCATGGGGCGCGGCGCGCGCATGGCCACCCGTGCCAGCGAACTGGCGCTGATCGATGCCGGCCTGCTCGACGACCCGCTGGTCTCGAGCGGGCGCATGGGCATCGCCTACGGCGCCTCGGCGGGCGAACCCGACGCGGTGGCCGATTTCGGCAACATGCTGATCAACAAGTCCACCGACGGCCTCAACGCCAACTCCTATATCCGCATGATGTCGCACACCGCCCCGGTCAACATCGGCGTTTTTCTCGGCGTACGCGGGCGCATTCACACCACTTCCAGCGCCTGCACCTCGGGCAGTCAGGGTATCGGCTACGCCTACGAAGCCATCCGCTTTGCGCGCCAGACGGCGATGATTGCCGGCGGTTGCGAAGAACTTTCGGCCTCGGAAGCCGCGGTGTTCGACACCCTGTTCGCCACCAGTACGCTCAACGACACCCCGGAAGCCACGCCCCGCCCCTTCGATGCCGACCGCGACGGGCTGGTCATCGGCGAAGGCGCGGGCAGCCTGATTCTGGAAGATATGGCCCATGCCGAGGCGCGCGGCGCACCGATTTACGCCGAATTGGTCGGTTTTGGCACCAACAGCGACGGCCGCCACGTCACCCAGCCCGACGCCGCGATGATGGAGCAAGCCATCCGTCTCGCGCTCGACGATGCCAACATCACGCCCGAGGATATCGGCTACGTCAGCGCCCACGGCACGGCCACCAGCCGCGGCGACATCGCCGAAAGCCTGGCTACCCGAGCGGTGTTTGGCGAAGACATCCCGATCAGTGCGTTCAAGAGCTTCACCGGCCATACGCTTGGCGCCTGCGGCGCGCTGGAAGCCTGGACCGCTATCGAAATGATGCGCGAAGGCTGGTTTCACGCCACGGCCAATCTTGAAAACGTCGACCCCGAGTGCGCCCAGCTGGACTACCTCACCGGCGACGGGCGCCGCCTCGACTGCGACTACATCATGAGCAACAACTTTGCCTTCGGCGGCATCAATACGTCGTTGATATTTCGCCGCTGGCGTTAAGTTTTTGCCAAAGGCATTGAGGCACCAACCCCACGGATGGCTGGCCGTCCCGCGCTGCCAGCGTCCACACACCACCCCAAAAAACCAATAAGGAACATGGAAGATGATGAAAACAACACAGGGAACAAAAGGACTGCTGGGCAAAAAAGGCCTGCTGGTGCTGGCCGCTACACTACTGGGCGGGCTCGCCCTGACCTCCACGGCAGAAGCCCGGGACACCGTACTGATGCTGCCCGTTGAACAAGCCATGAACCTTCCCGAGGCAAAGACCCAGCTGGATTCCAACATCCGCTTTGTCTTTGGCAACACACCTCACGCAGACGTTGCCGAACAGCACGGCAATTTCGTCACCAATAAAAAGACCAACGCCTTCAACAAAAGCGATGAAGAAGCCTGCCGCTGGGTCATGCTCTCAGCCCTGCTCAGCCTGCAAGACCGCGTGCGGACAGAAGGCGGCAATGCGGTGATCAACATCGAGAGCTTTTACGACCGCGAGCCGATGTCATCCAACGATGAATACGAGTGCCATGCCGGCATGCTGATGGCGGGCGTCGCACTGCGCGGTGATGTCGTGACCCTGCGCTAAGGGCGGCACTGGAATGACATATCGCCTGTCACTGTTGATGGCCCATTGCGGCAACAGCGGCCATCAGCAGTCTCACCGAGGCCGCGAGCTACTCTCGCGGCTCGCCGCGGACCAAGGCGTTGAGTGCGCCGTGGAAGGCTGGACCCCGCGGGGGAGAAAAGGCCCGCCCGTGCATCCGGCGTTGGCAAGCAGCGACATCGCCTGCCTGAGCCACCGCGATGACAAGGTCGTCGCCGGGCTCGCCAACTGCCCGGTAGGGATCGACCTGGAACACGCCCGCCCCCGCCACAGAGAGCGCCTTGGCGAACTGCTGGAATGGCTGCCCGAACCCCGCGTGAGGCAGGCGATTCTTGAAAGCGATGACCCGCTAGCCGCGTTCTACCGCGCCTGGACCCTGCACGAAGCGCTTTACAAACTCGCCTGCATCGAAGGCACCCCGCCCGCCGCAGCGCTGGATACACGGCTGGCAAGTCTTGCTCCCCACGGCCCCATTCACGCCTGGCAATGGCAAATGGACGGCTGGACGCTGTCGATTTGTGTGCGTAATTCAGGGCTTTGTATTACGCATGGAGACGATAGCCCGCTGATTAACGGGCTTTGTGTAGTGGAGAGTTCTTTCTGGGGTGGGTAAGCATTCGAGCTTATAGCTGCGACAGGCATTGTGCGGCTGGGGAGACAGCGGCACTTCAAGCCCGAGACTCCATGCTAGTCGGTCTAATGCCGAAATAAGCGGCGTGCAGTCTTTTCGCACGTCCAGCGGAGGCCCGAAAGAGCCGCAGCGGATGTGAGCAATTCTTTATATGTCACTTGTAATTAACCAAGAGTTTATCAAGGACTGGATTCATTTTGCTCTCGGTACTCGCCCATTTATTGAGAGCTAAACCGCCGCCTCCATTCAGGTGATATTCCGCATAAGCAACTTGCCTACTATTTTTAGTGTGTAACCAAAGCTCAGCGTGAGACAAGTACGTTGCGAAATCCCAAGAACGTAGGGCAGTATAGGTGAGCATAAATTCACAGTTGGCAGGCAGGTCACTCTCATACACCTTCGTTATAATCCCATGCCTAGTGAAGCCTTGCCTCACAACATTAAGAAAATTAGGGACGATTACCTTCTCGTTCTTCTCGATACAGACATTCTCAAGAGTCGTTGAGGCATCCAATGGCTGAACTTGGATAGAAGTACAACCGCCGACTAAAAGAGCGACACCCACAGATATAATTGATAAAAACCTCATGCTTTTCTCCATATGATATGACGTATAATGCTTAGTTTAGCGGCGACCTTGTAATGAAGACGAAGCCGCAATGAAAAAGACGTCCGCCGTCCATCGGTCGCGCACCACAGCAACTTGTTAATTGGATATTTCGATGTATCATCGGGGCTTGATGCGCCCGAAATCCCGGCGCAGGTTCGAGCGCAGCGCCTTTTTGGAATCCAGCACTCGGGCTTCACCATGTTCTCGGGCAAACACCACCCAGTGCCAGAATGGCCTGCCCTGCTCAACACGCCACTTGATCGCCAGCAGCGCTTTATCCGGCAGGCACTCCCAGGACGTAAAAGGCGTTTCATCAGCGGCAACCGCAACGCCCAGCTCGCGCAAAAGGCGGCGAACGTGCGCCGTCTCGGACCACAGCGCGGTATCCCCGGCGTAAATGCCCATCGCATTGGCGCAGCGCTTCGCCTCGGCGTAGCTGATACCCGCAAGCGCGGCACTGGCGGCAATGCCGCAGCCGGTGGGTTCTTGCTGAATGACGGGGTTCATGTCAGTGCCCCTCACACCTTGACCGCATACTTCAGATCACGTGCTTCATCGCCGGTCATGCCACGAAATCCCCAGCAGTGAGCCGGCTGCTCCTTGAGCGTAATTTCCACGTCTACCGGGGCAATGCCCACTTCCGATTCGATTCGGCTGAACAACTCCTTTATCAACGCCTTTTGCGTGGCCGCCGTGCGGCCCTGCATCATGTTGATCTCGATCACCGTGTAGGCCGGCGAACGCCCGCCCGGGTAGTAAAAATCCTCGGCGTCCAGCGGGATAAAACGATGCGCCCGCTTGTCTTCCGGCATGCCCAAAACCGATTGCATGCAGCCGTGAATGACCTCGGAAAGCCGCGCCTTGAGCGGGTTGAGGTGTTCCTTGATGCCGTAGATGATGATCATTGTGCTTCCTGTATGGTGTTTTACCGTATACCGAGAGGCAGAATTGATGTTTTTGGCAGTAGGTGTCTAGTCCCGAGAGTGTCATGGGGCCAGCTCACGAAACGGAATAAATCGTACACTAAATCAAGCAAATCCTCTGTAGCTTTCGAGCATGCGGGGGGGGGCACCGAACAAACCATTCAAGTTCTTGATCCAGCCGCCGATAGTGCTAGGTAGACCTGCTCAAGATAGGAGCCCCCGTGGCCATTAACATCAACCCCAACGCTTTTTCTCCCAGCGCGACGGGAACCAGGCCTGCCGAGCGCGCAGCCGCCACGAGCGACGCCCGTGCTGCAGCGTCAACTTCATCCGGCACCATCGTTCAAGACGGCGTATCACTGAGCACCACCAGTCGCCAACTCGCCCAGAGCGCCATTCAAGCCGAACAACGCGATGCATCGCTGACGCGATCACAGCTAGCCGACGAAGCATCGCGGCTGCGCGATCAATTTAGCGGGAACACATACAACGAGGCCGCCGCCGTTCGCGAGGTGCCGGATACCGACGACCCGGCGCTTTTGGAGCGCGCCAAACAGGCCACGGATTTCACGCAAAGCCACGGCCAGCGTGGCACGAACCCGTTTGCGAATCTATCGGACGATCAACTTACGCTCGTGATGTATGACGACAGCGGCAGCTACACCACGAACGAGCGGCGTGCCGCGTATTTAGAACAAACCGACCGCCGTCAAGACTGGAAAAAAAGTGTCGTGGCAGCGGGCATGGCGGAATATAAAGCGACCGGCCAGAACGACAAATTCTTCCAGAATTGTATTGATTACTACGAAGGATTGCCGCCGATTGAGCAGGCGCAGTATCCAGTCGATTACGTCGAACGCCGGCAACACTGGATCGAGAACAATAAGCCTTATTCTGGGGCACCAACGATTAACGCTATCGACCGCTAATTGCATCGTGGGGTTAATCAAAATCGTCGAATTAACGACGGTGACAATACCAAGAAAGGGGGAATGGAGATGAAAGCCAGAGTAATCGGAATTTCAGCGTTTGTCGCCATGATGGGGTTCGCTAGTGCCGCCCTCGCCGGCCCACCAGTCGCTATTACCGTCAAAAACCAGTCACCTGATGCTGCGGAATATTACCGAATTGGCGATCAGGCCGAAGAAACATATCAGAATGCCTCACCAAAACCCGATGACGTCATCGAATCCTTCGATGAAGATAACTATGGCGTACAAAGCCCGCTCAGCCCGGATGTCAATTACGCGCGCGTGTACTACTCGGCTAATGGCACAACGTGCAATTTCTTCACGTCCTACGTCGCGTTGCCAGGGCCGGGCAGCTCGACGTTTCCGAATTGGAACGTAGACGCAACGCCGGCTTCGAACTGTACGGCGACCATTATCGACACCGATTCGCTCACTGGCGCCTGGTCAGTCGAATTCGTGATCGACTAAACACATAACAACAAAAACCCGCCGTTTGGCGGGTACCGGGGGCAACGACCAGCAGCAAACCAGCGGTTACACACCGCGGCCGCTCGTCAGTGTTGCTCATTGGCCTGTTCAAGCACGCGTTTCTGGCGGGCGATAGCGTTGCTGATCACCTTGTTGCGCAACGCTTGCTTCTGCTCCGCCGTCGCATTGCGCGCAAAATGGGTCAGGGGAGTCGATTTCGCGAAGCGATTCTTCATTATCAATCCTCACCTACGAGCAGACGATGAACCGCATCCATCCTGCAGTTCACCGTCGTGGCTCATGACCAGCAGCGAGCGCTTACTCCCATTCAATAGTGACGTAGTTTTTTTCTTATTTATTATCAGTATTTTATTTCTATCTCATAGTGCGTGTGCAAGTATTGTGTAACTCCCGCATCACCCTGCACGCTTTTTATACGCGTAAGTTTATATTCGATTTCAATAACCTACGCGCTAACCACTTGCACATTGTACGACGAAGAACACACTAAAACGCAAGTGCGTTCTTCTATTCCTTCTGCTCACTTGTTCTTTTGTGTCACACGTCTGCCAAACTGCGCCTGTTGCTCTATCAGCGTATCTAACTCGCCAGTCTCGACAGCTTCTTTCAATTTAGTCAGCGTGCTTTCTACCTCGGCTTCACTGTTCAGCTCGATAGCATTTTTTCCCTTCGCAAATTCTAAAGACTTGCTGCCATAGCGCACTACTAGATTCACTTTGCCGTCCGCAGTTTTTGCCCACCACCGCTTAACTCGCTTGGGAACTTCAACCTTTTTCTGATTGCCTTCGCTATCTGTAACCCACTTCGTTTTTGTAGGTGTATAGTCAGTGTCAGCTGCGAGCAGTGACTGTTCCTCGATTTTAGCTATTAGCTTGCGACGGCGAACAGCAACAGGATTTTTATCCGAAAATGGCGTATAAGCAACGAAGTTCAAACTATCTAGTACTTTCATAACAGTCTCCTTTTAAGCACAACTGCATTGTGCTTTCAGAGCAAACTTACTGTCATTCGAAATTTAGTCGTCCAGCTTGAGAAATCCCTCAAGTTTCTTCCACGTCGCTTCTTCTTTATCGTTATCTACAACAGTATCGCAATTTTTTAACTCATCAATAGCACGCTCAACAACACTTATTTTTACATCAATTTTCTTCAATATGCGGCTATCATCACGTTGTTTATCAATGCTGCGCGATGTCACTAAACGCGGTAAGTTACCAAGCGAAGAATCAATCAAGCTACCGTGTCCGAAGTCCAAAGTTCTATCGAACCACATCTGCAAGGTTGCATCCTCAAAAACGGTTTCTTGCAGTATTTCTAACGCGTCTTCACACAAGCTTTCTCGTTTCGAATCGCATTTATATGCAGCAGATTTCTTGCCCTTGCGATGATAAGCGCTTGCACGATTATCCATCATAATCGCTTCCTTCAGCTTAACTTCGTAACGCTTCAACTCGTCTGGCTTATCTCTTAACTCTATCCTCAAGTCCTTCTGTTCATTCCATTCAAGCTCAATTTGTGCATACTGTTCTTCTGTAAGCCAATGCTGTAGCTGGCGATTTTGCACGTTTTCTCCGCGCTTGAGTGTGCCTACTATTCCTTCAAGTTTTTTAAGTATTCGTTTCTCATATGTTTCTAATTTAGAACACATCTAACTTCCATCCAACTCAGCAGAGTATATGCTATTCACTTGACTAAAGTTTTTTATTGATTTTAGCAGCGCTCACTCATCATCGACTAATTCCATTTAAGACTTTTTTCATACACAACTCTTGCGGATGCATTCCATCGTAAAAATCGGCTGACATACATCCATTAACTTTCGGATTATATGAGCCAACGATGTTCACACCCAAATCCGACGCTATATCTTTAAGATATCTTTCGATTTCAATATGAACCGAGTTGTTGGACAACATTTTTGAATACAAGTTTGGATGATAAGGCGAGAACACAAAGTAAACCTCGACACCACTCCTTTTAAGCCACGAAACCAAATTAGTAAGATTAGTTTTTGCCTTAACATCAATTTCAAAATCTTGCATATTATACTTCAACAAATTATCAAACCCTTTCTTCATTTCGTTTTGAGTAGTAGATTGATATTCGTCGTTATAGATGTGAAAACCGTCGTAAGCTTTCTTTGCAATACCTTCAACATCACCGCCTCTTGCCACAAGAGAGCCGGAGTTAAAATTTATTGCATTATAGGCTTTTTTGAAAAAACTGAAATCAGAACGCTTACCGGGCAAGTCTCTTTCTGATGGACTAAAGAAAGCTTTACTATTCAGTGTATTAGACTCTTTTTTTGCAATTAATTTCGCCCAATGTTCGTATAATGAAGCTACAGATTTCCATCTATCTTTTGCGTTAAAGCGATTTAGTAACCAGGGGTCAGCTCCAATTAAAACTCTATTTGGGGAGACTTGCATTACCGCCTCTCCAACAAACGCAACATTATCTTCAATAGATGCTGAGCTAACAGAAAGATTGAGCACTGACTCATTTAATGTAGCCGTACCTACTTGCATCATTCGGCTCGAACCCATAACTAAGGTTTCAACATTGTTTAATGGCAGATTTAGTCGCGATGAGACAAAGCTTCGTTCATCAATGTTAGAGAAATAGACAAATTCAGAAGTCGATAAATCAAGCGCCAACTGCTCTTCGACGTTCTTTGACACTTCGCTTGATAATAACCCAAAGCTCAATAGAAAAATCAGAGACACAGCACTTAACGAAAAAACTGATTTAGGTGAAAAAATTTCTCTTTTACGAAACGGGTTTTCAACATAACGCCAACTAAGGTATGCCAAAATAAAAGTTACCAAAATTAATAATAGCGCCAAACCAAGCCCTAGCTCGATATTGCCTATTGTAATGCGCGTATAAACTAATACTGGTTGATGCCACAAGTATGCCGAGTAGCTTATTAATCCAATGCTAACAAAAGCTCTCGAGCCTAATATTTGCGCAGCATATGTTTCTTTGGCGCCATACAAAATGAGTAATACAACGCCTAAGACTGGAACCAATGCATAAACACTTGGAAAGGGTGTGCTTTCATCATAAGCGAAGATAGAAAATATAATGGCAATTAAGCCAAGTATCGAAAAATAATTATTAGCTTTTACCCCACGCTTCTGAACAGAAAATGCTGCGATTGAGCCAGCAAACAATTCCCAAGCACGTGTTGGTGCCAAGTAAAAATTAGCCGTCGGTTTATTTCTCCATCCCCACTCACTCAAGGCTAAACTTAATAGCGAGAAAAGGACTATCATCCAAAAAACTTTACTCTTTCCGAATCGCCAAGCAAAAAACATAAAGATTGGGAACAGAACGTAATACTGCTCTTCTACAGCCAAGCTCCACGTGTGTAGTAACGGATTTAATTCGGCTGAGTCTGTAAAATAGCCTTCACTTCGCCAAAAGACAATATTAGAAGTAAATGTTGCTACACCAAGCAACGAGAATCCAAATTTATTCAACTCTATTGGATTTAGTAGCACCCAAGCACAAATAATAGAAAACAGAGAGACAACAGCTAAAGCGGGTAATATTCTCCTAGCCCGTCGCTCATAAAAATTAACGAGACTGAATCGTTTTTTTTCAATATCTTCAATAAGTATTGTTGTAATCAAATAACCACTAATCACAAAAAATATATCAACACCGACAAACCCGCCACTAAAAGACTCAAACCCAGCGTGAAATAAAATTACTGGGACAACAGCAAGCGCTCGCAAGCCGTCAATTTCGGCACGATATTTCAAAAATAGAACCCCTAAAAATAAAGAAAGGTAATTGAGCAGTGTTTATTTGGCTTTAGGCTTGCGCCCTTCGGCTAGTGTTCCTTTCAGATGTCCTGCAGTAATCTTAAATTCTTTGCAAAGTTCACGTACTTGTTTGATGACAGCCTTACGCTCATTTTTCCTCGCATCTTCCATCTGCTTTTCAATAGCTTCTTTCTCTGCCTTCAACTCTAAATATGCCTTCATTACATCGACTCCTTGTACCTAATTGAATTCTCAGAGTGCACACTAAAGTACAGCCAAGCAAACGTCCAGCACGTTTTTCTGCTGTCTACAAATTCGGACAGAGGGATTCGGCTCATACTATTTGAATCACGCCTCGCTATGCCAGTCTAGCGCTTGAGAAATTGATAATGGAGATAGCAGAAAACCGTGCAATTTGATACTGTTTTTGCACTATCGGTTAGCTGTCGCGTTGATTGGATAACGGCGAACGCGGACGGACGGGCTGCGTCGATTTTGATTTGGGCTCTGACTTTGATGGCTGAGGCGTTTTCTGAAACTGGGGTACGATACGTTTTACCTTTTTCTCTTTCGGCACCACTACCGTTTTCTTTTTCACATCCGGCGCACGAGCTTTTCGAGCTTGATTCACTACGTCCTTACTGCTGTCTATAATTAGCTCAAGTGCAGCTAGCTTCGTGTCATAGTTCGATTTGTCGATGTTAGCGCGAATGATTTTTAGTGCTCGCTGTATGTCCTGTAGTGCTGTATTGCTCATTTCCTTTTAGCTCCCAAAGTTTAGTGAGTGAGTGCAAAATCACCACCTCAAATCTGTAAGTACTCCACCGCTTGAAATTGCGCGGTAATTTTTGAATTTACGCAATAGCTTTTTTTAGTAACGAGCCTGGCGGTGTCGTTTAAAAATCTCTAAATATTTATCTCATCCATCCACGTCGATTCCGCGTTGGAATTTATCTGCTGATGGCATAGCTCGCTCAACTCAATAAACTGCGCACCCATTTTTTTATGCTTATCTGTCGCCGTCATACAGCGCCCGTAGTGCTGTAGCTTGCTAGCACATATAGCCAACGTACCAACACTGGGCTGTGCGCACTTAAAGCGCAGCGTGCGCATATAGCACTCGCTTCTGCACAACCAATCTCTGCTAAATTCGACTTCACTGCCAACAGCACCTATCTGCTGTAAAAGTAAAAATACATCGTTTAGAACCGTTTTCTGCATAAGTTTGCTCTCTGTTGATAAATAACTGTAGGTATACTGCAATTAACCACTGCACGTATTTATCTGTTTACAGCGCCTAAAAAATGACGTCGAGTTTGCCAACGCAAGTTGATGCCAACAGAAATTCGTCCGCGCAGTTGCTCTAGCAGAGGCAATTTTAGTAGAAGAGGAACAAGACTTGAGGCTGATAAAATCAGTACCTTGTATGTGTTGTAGCGGCAGTGTTTGGCTGCTCCAGCATTGCGTTACGATTAACTCAACGCACGTAAAAGCAACAGCGTAACCCCGCTTACACCAGCACCTGCCTGGTTGTGCGCAAACACTGACAGAGGAACTCACATAAAATGTAGAACTGTTAATTTGAGGCGTAAAGCCTCACTTTGACTTCAGAATCTACATAAATCACCAAAAGCAACTGACAAAAGCTACGCTGATGTGCTCGATTGAAGCGACAGCGGAGTGAGACACAGAAAGCGTTTGAGGAAGTGCAAAGCACTTACGCAATACACAAGGAATATATAATAAAATAGTTAAACTCTTACATTCAGACATAACTGTATGATTTAGTTAGTCACTTTTCCATTACTGCTTCGATTGCTCAAAACAAACATCAGAAAATATACTGTAAGCACGAAAACATTATATTTGGAGCAGATAATGGCGCAGGCAAAGACATTAACCCGCCTTATTCATCAGGACGCCGAACGAGCGTTTTACGTCCCGTGGTGACCGGGACCGACCGGCTTTTATGTCATACGGTCGCTGAGTAGCCGATTAGCACATAGCTTTATCGTATCAATGCCGTGATATTTATAACTGAAGTTCATTGGTTTCGAGTGACGGCGCAGCCGTGGTCGTCGGCCTCCATAGTGGCCGTTTTGTCTGCTGGAAAAGGCTGAGTAATGCGACGTGTCAGGTCAATGCCGTCAGCCGCGGCAACCCTTTCAGTAAAGATGGCCACCATTTATCGGCGGCATCGCCGAGGTGCACGGTGATGCGCCGGGCGTGCACTGTCAGCGTGGCGGCCACCTTAAGCACCTGCTCGCGCATCCGCTTCAGGCTCCAGCCCTGCCGGGTCTGTCGTTCCAACAGGCAACGCAGCCCGTGTAGCACCTGATAAGCGCAGAGAGTCAGCAGCAGGTTTACCTCGTTGCGGGCCATGACGTCCTGGACGGTGGAGACACCGCGATCAGTCGAGGAGAGATGCAGGTCGAGCGCCGACTTCACCTCGCCCATGTGGGCTTCGGCGCTGCCGCGCTTGCGATAAAGCGCCAGGACCTTTTCCGGCGGCCAGTTGAACTTGCCGAGGTTGGTGACCAAAAAGAAGGCATGCAGCAGCAGATCATCGGGCCGCTCTTGTACCACCAGCACCACGCGCCGCGGCGCCGGCCAGGTACCGGCTTGGTACGCCAGGTCATGGCACCATTCCCGAGGTTGCTCGGGGGGCCGGCCGCGTGGCCGCTTCAGATGTGGCGCTGCCAGTGTCTGCAGGCCCGTATGACTGCGCAACCGGCCCAGATACTCGATGTCGCGATCTTCCAGCGCCTCAAGCGTGTCGTTGTCGGTGAAACCCGCGTCGATGCGTACCTTGACCTTGGCCCCGGTGCTCTCGTTGAGTCGCCGCACCAGATGTGGGATCCAGGTATCGGCATTCTCGGCTGGGCCGGCGTTACCTTCACGCAGCAGACCGCCCACCATGTCGCCGGTCTCTGCCAGCGAGGCCACCAAAGGCGAGTAGATTCTGGCCCCGTAAAGTCCATGAAACGCCGAACCGCCCTGGTGGCCGTGGACGTCGATCGGCAAGCCGTCGATGTCCAGCGTCAGATGCTCGGGGCGTTCGCCGCCGTCCAGCGAGGTCAGTCGCCAGACCGCCAGCCGCAGCAGGCCCTCATGCACGGTATCGATATTGTCGTCGCGGCCCAGGCACGTCAGCAGCCGCGACAGCGTCGCTTGAGATGGCCGGTCCTGAGCCAACGGCGTTGTCCCGCGGGCATCACTGCAGGCTAGCTGCCAGAGCGGGTCACGGCGGAGCGTGTCGGTATCGCTGAGGTCGATCCAGCCCATCGAACGCTGCAGCACCAGGGTACGCAGCTGGCTGGCTAACGAGTGGCGGACGCGATCCGGGTCGCGATGATCGACCAGATGGTCGTCCAGCGCATCGATCATGCCGCTGTTGTCGAGGGCTTCACGCAACAGCAAAGCACCGCTGTCGCTGGTGGTGCGATGGCCGCTGAGCTCGACGCGGATGGACCCGTTGCATGACGGGGTCCAGGGGGATAGGCTTTCACCCATGGCGAGTGGTCCTCTTGAGTCAAGTTCGGTTAGGAACATATTGATTCTACAAGAGAAACTGCTCGCCATCTTCTTTTCTGTCTCAGCCCGGTGAATAAGGCGGGATTAAACAAAGCAGAACTGAAGCGCGTGTTAGACGTCACAAAATCGTGCAGTAAATATGCTGAGCGCGATTGCGCGATGCTGCTGCTCACACACTGGTGCGGAATGAGGGTTGGTGAAGTGGCAGCGCTGCGCGTTGAAGACGTACTTGAGAGTAATGGCGCTGCAAGAGCAGAGTTTACGTTGGAGGCAAAACGAACAAAAAACAAAAAAGCGCGCACTGTATACGTTCCGGCTCGTATGCAGAGGGAGCTGCAACGCTACACACAGCAAGCGCTAGACGGCGTATGCAGCGGATTTTTGTTTACGACGCAAAAGAGCCAGCGCTTCAGCTCTAACACTGCTACACAGCTTCTACAGCGCTTGTACGCACGAGCGGGGATTACTGGAGCAACTAGTCACAGCGGACGTAGAACGTTTATTACGGAACTAGCAGCGAAAGGCACTAGCGTGCGTGTGTTGGCAGAGCTTGCCGGACACCAGAGCATTGCTACAACGCAGCGCTACATCGACATCCAGCCACATATGCTCCGTAACGCTGTAGAACTAATCTAAGAGTGTTAACGCGCTTTAGATAGGCTCAATTGTGCCATCTGCATTACGACGATAGTCTGCAATTGCGTTTGTTAGCCGGATTTCATCGTTCAAATGATAATATGTCCGTTCAATCTGCGCTACGCTCGTTCCACACATATCAGCTATCTGCCGAAAATTAAGTCCACTCATAATACGCTGCGTAATCATAAAGTGACGCAAACTGTAGGGCACTAAGTCGCGTGTTGCTCTGTCTGCTATATCAGCCAAGTCAATCATCTTGTGAAAGTGATACAGCAGAGTGCGTTTGCTTAACCCGTTCTCTCCATCTACTGTAAACACAAGCTCATCTTCACTACCTGGCTGCGTTATTTTCCGTAACCGTTCAAAATATTGTCCGTTTCGGCATAGGAATGTTCGGCTTGTGCGCACTTTACTAGTCTCTGCTCGTACGCCTATTCGTGCCAATTTTTGTTCAGTGCCACTCACTTTGTGACGCTCTATTTGCACATCACTCCAACGCAGTTGTCGTTGCTCACCAACACGCAAACCACTGTTCGCAGCTATCAACACATAGTGCTGCACGATTTTTCGCGTTCTAAGTTCATCACTATCTAACTTGCTCTGCTTTGCACAGTAAGTGCGCATCGCACGGTATAATTTTTCGTACTCGTTGTTAGTCAGTGTTGCCCTGCGTATCGCTTCATTACCTCTGTCCAAGCGCGGTAATTTCTTAAACTCAAAGCCATCTATATGCGTTTCGCCATTTTTATTCAGCCACTTTATACACGCATTGATTGTGCTTTGTTCGTTTTGCACAGTGACTTGTTTGACGTTGCCATTAGATGATTTGTGGCGATGGTAATAATAGCTTTCGCAATCAGTACGCTCCAACTCTTTAAGCTTAGTATCCTTACCAATAAATCCTAAAAAGTGCTGCAAGTGCGTAGCTATTGTTGCCAAACGTCCACTAACAATATGCCCTAACTCAACGTCACATTTCCGAAAGTTCAGATAAAGTTCAACGCCCTCCTTCGTTGTAATACTGAAGTAGGCTTTGCCTTGCTGTAAGTTAGAGTAGATTTCTAAATAAGCAGCTTTGCCGCGTTCTACAGCAGTATTCTGGTTCCGCGTGCGTAAACTTTTTCGGGCATACTTTTTTTCTTTCCCAAGCCACATTCGAAACTGCCAGTATTCACCGCGTTTGTAGATGACGGCTTCATCAAATATGGCAATTTCTTCTTCTGCAAACTGCTGTTTTTTCAATACCACGTTCCCGCCTCACGTAACTACTGCTCGCAGTAGTCGCAATTTTGTGTAGCTTTACGTGTAACTGTAAGCGGAAAACGCAATTAAAACAATGGCTAAATTTTTTATGAGAAACTTTTGTGTAACTTTATTTTAGTTATTTTTCAGTTAGTTAGACACGCCTAACTACTCCCACTCAATGGTTGCAGGCGGCTTGGATGAGACGTCGTAGGTAACGCGGGAGACGCCTGCCATCTCGTTGATGATGCGGTTGGAGACGGTTTCCAAAAGCTCGTAGGGCAGATGCGCCCAGCGTGCGGTCATGAAATCGACCGTTTCTACCGCGCGCAGCGCAATCACCCACTCGTAGCGGCGGTTATCACCGACCACGCCGACCGATTTCACCGGCAAAAACACCGCAAACGCCTGGCTGGTCTTGTCGTACCAGCCGGCTTTACGCAGCTCTTCGATGAACACGGCATCGGCGTCGCGCAGGATATCGGCGTATTCTTTTTTCACTTCGCCGAGAATACGCACGCCAAGGCCGGGGCCGGGGAACGGGTGGCGATACACCATATCGGCCGGCAGGCCGAGCTCGACGCCAAGCTTGCGCACTTCGTCCTTGAACAGCTCGCGCAGCGGCTCGACCAGCTTGAGCTTCATGGTCTCGGGCAGCCCGCCGACGTTGTGGTGCGATTTGATCACCTGCGCCTTGCCGGTCTTCTCGGCGGCGGACTCGATGACGTCGGGGTAGATGGTGCCCTGCGCGAGGAAGTCCACGCCGTCGATCTTGCCGGCTTCTTCGTCAAACACCTCGATAAAGGTGTTGCCGATGATCTTACGCTTGGTTTCCGGGTCGGCCTCGCCTGCAAGCTTGCCCAGAAAGCGCTCTTCGGCCTCCACGCGGATCACCTTGACGCCCATATGGCTGGCAAACGTCTCCATCACCTGATCGCCTTCGTTCTTGCGCAGCAGGCCGTTGTCGACGAATACGCAGGTCAGCTGGTCGCCAATCGCACGGTGCAGAAGCGCGGCCACCACGGACGAGTCCACACCGCCGGAAAGCCCCAGCAGCACGTGGCTATCGCCTACCTGCTCGCGCACGCGGGCGACCTGATCCTCGATGATCTGCGCCGGCGTCCAGAGTTTTTCGGCCCGGCAGATGTTCACCACAAAATTCTCAAGAATGCGCTGCCCCTGCAGGGTGTGCGTCACTTCAGGGTGGAACTGCACGCCGTAAAACTGCTTTTCTTCCCAGCTCATGGCCGCGTTCGCACAGCTGGGCGTGGAGGCGGTCACGGTAAACTCTGCCGGCACTTCAGCGACCTTATCGCCGTGGCTCATCCACACGTCGAGCAGGCGCTTGCCGGAATCTTTATCCAAGTGGTCGGCGATGCCCTCGAACAGCGCGGTGTCGGCATCAACGCCGACCTGCGCGTAGCCAAATTCGCGCTTGTTGGAGCCTTCTACCTTGCCGCCCAGCTGTTCGGCCATGGTCTGCATGCCGTAGCAGATGCCAAATACCGGCAGCCCCATGCTAAACACGCACTCCGGCGCGCGGGGCGAGCCAAGCTCGGCGACCGATTCCGGCCCGCCGGCAAGAATAATGCCGTTGGGTTGATAGTCGCGGATTTCAGCTTCGGTCATATCGAAGGCGCGCACTGCCGAATACACGCCGAGCTCGCGCACGCGGCGGGCAATCAGCTGGGTGTACTGGGAGCCAAAATCAAGAATCAGGATTTTATGGGCGTGAATATCAGTCATCGCGGTGTCTCTTGAAAGCGAGCGGCGAGGTTTGCCCTCGCCGCCGTGTGTCGCGTTTGCCGTCTAGCCGGCGCGGTAGTTGGGTGCTTCCTTGGTAATCTGCACGTCGTGGACGTGAGATTCGTTGAAACCGGCGCCGGTAATTTTGACAAATTCGGGCAGGGTGCGCATCTGCTGCACGTCGCGACAGCCGGTGTAGCCCATGGAGGCACGCAGCCCGCCCATCATTTGGTGGACGATCGCACCCATCATGCCTTTGTAAGGCACGCGGCCTTCGATGCCCTCGGGCACGAGCTTCTCGGCGCTGGCGCTGGCATCCTGGAAGTAGCGGTCGGCGCTGCCCTGGCTCTGCGACATAGCGCCCATGGAGCCCATGCCACGGTACGCCTTGTAGGTACGCCCCTGATACAGCTCGACCTCGCCGGGCGCCTCTTCGGTGCCGGCCAAAAGCCCGCCGACCATCACCGTGCTGGCGCCGGCCGCGATCGCCTTGGCCAAATCGCCGGAGAAACGCACGCCGCCGTCGGCAATCAGCGGAATATCGTAGGGTTCAAGCGCTGCCGCAACGTTGGACACGGCGGTAATCTGCGGTACGCCCACGCCGGCCACAATACGCGTGGTGCAGATGGAGCCGGGGCCGATGCCGACCTTCACGCCGTCGGCGCCGGCTTCGGCCAGCGCTCGGGCGGCATCGCCGGTCGCAATGTTACCGCCGATCACCTGAATCTGCGGGAAGGTTTGCTTGACCCAGCGCACGCGTTCGATCACGCCCTGCGAATGGCCGTGGGCGGTATCCACAATTATCGCGTCAACGCCGGCTTCGGCCAACGCGGCCACGCGGTCCGGCGTTTCCGGGCCGGTGCCCACGGCAGCGCCTACCAGCAGGCGGCCGTCGCCATCTTTGGCGGCCATCGGGTAGGTGCGGGCCTTTTCGATGTCTTTAAACGTCACCAGGCCACGCAGCCGGAAGTCGTCATCGACGACCAGCATTTTCTCGATGCGATGTTCCTGCATCTGCGCTTTGATCACGTCGAGCCCGGTCCCTTCCGGCACGGTAATCAGCCGCTCGCGCGGGGTCATGATATCGGCCACGCTGTCGCCGTGGTTGGGCTGAAAGCGCATATCGCGCTCGGTTACCATGCCCACCAGCGTCTGCCCTTCGATCACCGGAAAGCCGGAAAAACCGTTTTCCCGCGCCATGGCCAGCAAGTCGGCCTGCTTGGCCTGCGGCCCCACCGTGACCGGATCCTTGACGATAACGCTTTCGTGCTTTTTAACCTTGCGCACTTCCAGCGCCTGCTGCGCCACCGTCATGTTCTTGTGGATAATGCCGATGCCGCCTTCCTGCGCCATGGCAATCGCCAGACGCCCTTCCGTCACGGTATCCATCGCCGCCGACACGAGCGGGATATTGAGTGCGAGGTCACGCGTCAGGCGGGTCTTCAGGATAACGTCATTGGGCAGCACGTCAGAAAAACCGGGAACGAGGAGTACGTCGTCAAACGTAAGCGCTTCTTGGGCCATACGTAGCATAGCGGCAACACCCAGGTTGAAGTGGGAAGAGGGGGCGTGAAAGGTTAGTCCCCTATTGTAACGTTTTGCACGGCTTTTCAGCAATGCAAATGCGCATACGTCACCGTGCCGCCACTACTGTTGCCAGCGCATTTGGGCTAAGCTCGACGGCCTTTTCCACCGCCGCATTTTCTGTCCGTTCAGGCAGCTTTTATGCTGTGCACATGGCCTGTTCCAGCAACAGCCCGGCACCCAATCTACCCACGACTGACGCAGCCAACGCCTATGCCCACTGACAATAAATCGCCCCTTTCCGTCAGCCAGCTCAACCAGCAGGCGCGCCGCTCCCTTGAGCGCGGCGTGGGCGAGGTCTGGGTAGAAGGCGAGCTTTCCAACGTCGCCCGGCCCGCGTCGGGGCACGTCTATTTCAGCCTCAAGGATGACAGCGCTCAGGTTCGCTGCGCGCTGTTTCGTACCCAGGCACGCTTTGTTGCCGCCCCGCTGCAGGACGGCAACCAGGTCAGGGTGCGCGCGCGGGTCTCGCTGTTTGAACCCCGCGGCGACTACCAGCTGATCGTGGAAGCGGTGCAGGCCGCGGGGCTGGGCGAGCTGCTGGCCACTTTCGAGCGGTTGAAAAAGCGCCTCGACGGCGAAGGTATATTCGCCAACGCGCGCCCGCTTTCCTATCCGCCGCGGCGGCTGTTGGTCATTACCTCAACCAGCGGCGCGGCGGTGCGTGACGTGCTCGCGGTGCTGGAAAAGCGCTGGCCGCTGGTGGAGGTGACGGTGATTCCGGTGGCGGTACAGGGCGAAAAAGCCGCGCCGGCGATGATTGCCGCGCTCGGGCTGTTGAATCGCCAGTCGCGCCTTGAGGCGGATAAAGACGTGATCCTGATGACGCGGGGCGGCGGCAGTCTGGAAGATTTGTGGGCGTTCAATAATGAACATCTGGCCCGGGCGGTATATCACTCGCGGCTGCCGGTGATGTCGGCCGTGGGTCACGAAGTCGATTTTACCCTGGCCGATTTTGCCGCCGACCGCCGCGCGCCGACGCCGTCTGCTGCCGCCGAACAGCTGGTGCCCGACCAACCCACCCTGCGCAACGATATTGCCGAGCAGCAGCGGCGGCTGAAACACGCCATGCGGGCGCGCCTTGAGCGCGACGGCCAACGCCTGGACGCGCTGCGGGCACGGCTGCGCCACCCCGGCGAAGCGCTTAATCAAAAGCGCCAGCAGCTAAACGCCCTGAACGTGCGGCTTGAGCGCGCCGCGCACAAAAGCCTCGCCGCGCGGCAAAGCGCCCTTTCGCAGCTGGAAAAACGCCTGCAGAACCATCACCTTGACCGCCGCCACCGACAGGAAAGCGAGCGTGTGACCGCGCTTACCGGCCGGCTGGAAAACGCCATGCGCCAGCAGCTGCAGACGCGTCAGGCGCGCCTGACGTCAGCCGCCCGGGAGCTTAACGCGGTCAGTCCTCTGGCGGTGCTGGGGCGCGGCTACGCCATTGCCCAGGACGCGCAGGGCCAAGTGGTTCGCCGCGCCGCAGATACCACCCCCGGCCAGCGGCTCAAGCTGCGCTTAGGGGAGGGTTGGCTAAGCGTGGACGTGAAGCGGCGTTATCAATAAGCGCGCCGGCGCCCTGCACGTAAGGAGCAGATCGAAATGCCAGTGACACTTGCGCCTCACGCATGAGCGACGAACGCCGGCTTGTCATGCAGGTGTCAATACCATGGAGCATCATGACTCGCCGATTTAGTAAGATGATACGTGCTGCACCACGCAGCTGAAGCACGATGACAAGGAGTCCGGGCAATGCGCCATACGCCACATCCTTCGGGGCGCGTCAGAGACGTGTTCAGCGCCTTTCTGCTGCTGGGCCTGACCTCCTTCGGCGGCCCCATTGCCCACCTCGGCTACTTTCGCACCGAGTTTGTGGAGCGGCGCCGCTGGCTCTCCGAAGCTGCCTATGCCGATCTGGTGGCGCTGTGCCAATTCATGCCCGGCCCAGCCAGTAGTCAGATGGGCTTCGCCCTGGGGCTGATGCGCGCCGGCCCCTGGGGCGCAGCGGCGGCCTGGACGGCCTTCACCCTGCCCTCGGCTATCGCGCTGGTACTGTTCGCCCTGGGCGCTGCCGTGCTTGATGGCCCTATCAGCCAGGGCATCATCCACGGCCTCAAGATCATGGCGGTAGCCATTGTTGCCCACGCCGTGTGGGGCATGGCCCGCAGCCTTTGCCCCGATCCTCGACGCGCCGGCATCGCTCTGGCCGCGGTGTTCACCGTGGTGCTGGTCAGCGGCCCATCGGGCCAAGTGGCGGCCATCGTGGTCGGTGCCCTGGCTGGTATGGCGCTGTGTCGGGCCCACACCAAGGCCAGCGCGCCCGAGCTGCCGCTGCTCGTCTCCGTCCGCGCCGGACGCTGGGCGGGGCTCGCCTTCGTCATCTTGCTGGCCGGCCTGCCGCTACTGGTCTGGGCCAGCCCCTCCGCCACTCTGGCGATTATGGAGGCCTTCTATCACGCCGGCGCCCTGGTGTTCGGCGGTGGGCATGTCGTGCTGCCACTGCTCGAAGCCGAGGTAGTGCAATCCGGCTGGGTCAGTGCGGACGCGTTCCTGACAGGCTATGGCGCCGCCCAGGCCGTACCTGGGCCACTGTTCACCTTTGCCGCCTATTTGGGCGCGATGATAGCGCCGCACGGCAGCAGCCTGCTCGGTGCTGCCCTTGCGCTAGTCATGATATTCCTGCCCGGGATACTGCTGTTGGTAGCGGTGCTGCCCCACTGGAATCGGTTTCGCCGCCGGGATAGCGCTCAAGCGCTGATGCACGGCGCCAATGCGGCAGTCGTCGGCATTCTGGGTACGGCTCTTTATCAACCAGTCTGGACCAGCGCCATTCTCGGCCCTCGTGAGTTCGCCCTGGCGCTGACCGGTTTTCTTCTGCTCAACGTCTGGAAACTGCCCGCCTGGGCAGTGGTGATCATCTTGGCCAGTGGCGGAATTCTCATCACCCTGTAGCGGGCATCGCCACAGGGACAAACGGCGCTTTCAATAAGCACATCAGAAGGGAAACGCTCAACCAAGCGTCTTGAACAGCACCTTGGATTTACGCGCGTGATTATAGGCGTCGCGCTTGAGCGGCGGCAGTTCGTCCAGGCTTGACGGACGAAAGCCGTGCTCGGCAAACCAGTGAACGGTGTGGGTGGTGAGTACAAAAAGCGCGCCTACGCCGCGGGTTCGCGCACGTTGTTCAAGCGCTTCAACCAGCCGCTCGCCGCGCGCGCCGCCGCGATAATCGGTATGCACCGCCACGCAGGCAAGCTCGGCTACGTCGGCGTGGTCAAAGAGCTGCAGCGCACCGCAGCCGATCACCATGCCGTCGCGCTCGATCACCAGATAGTCGTCGATTTCGTGCTCAAGGCGCTCACGGGAGCGCGCCACCAGCATGCCGCGCTGCTCGAGCGGCTCTAAAAGCTCTAGCAAGCCGGCCACGTCGCCAAGCGTTGCCGGACGCAGCTGCTCGTAGCGGTGCTGGGTGATCATGGTGCCCACGCCGTCGCGGGTAAAAAGCTCGCCCAATAGCGCATCGTGATTGCGCCACGACAGCAGGTGGGTACGCGCCACGCCTTCGCGCGCGGCCGCGCAAGCGGCCTGAAGATGGCGGGCAAGCTCGCTGCCCGGCGTGGCGGCGTTTAACCGCGGGGCCGCATCAATCGGGGCCAGCTGGCGCAGCAGCGCACCGTGCTCGTCGGTCAGCCCGTCAGACTCGCCCAGCAAGATGAGCTTGTCGGCCTTGAGCGCCACGGCGGCATGCCGAGCGACGTCAGCGGCGTCCAGATCAAACACTTCGCCGGTGCTGGAAAACCCCAGCGGCGGCAGCAGTACCAGCGAGCCCTGATCCAAAAGCCCTTCGACAGCGCCAGCGCGTACCCGGCGCACCTCACCGCTGTGGTCGAAATCGATGCCTTCGCGCACGCCCAGCGGCTTGGCCGTGACCAAATTGCCCGAGACCACGCTCAGCTCCACGCCGTGCAACGGCGTGCTCGGCAGCCCCAACGAAAGCCGCGCTTCGAGCCACAGGCGCTGCTGGGCGGCTACCCGCTCGACTTGGCGCATCACCGCGCCATCCGCCACCCAGCGCCCGTTCACCCGCCGCGGCGTCACGCTAGCCTCTTCCAGTGCCGCCTGCACCTGCGGGCGAATGCCGAACACTAGCGTCAGGCGTACGCCGAGCGTATGCAACAGCGCCAAGTCCTGGATCAACTGTTCGCCGCGCTCCGAGGCCATCGCCTCGCCCTCAACCAGAATGACAAAGGTGCGCCCGCGGTGCGCATTGATATACGGCGCCGCGTTACGAAACCAGTCAACAAAGGGGAAGCGCGTCTCCACGGGTAGCTCTCCAGCAGCAGTCATTACATCAGGGGGTCGGCTTAGGCGCCAAACATCCCTTTCAACATAAAGAAGAACAGAATGGAAAGCCCGGCGCCAGCGGGCAAGGTAATCAGCCACGACACTGCAATGGTGCCAATCACGCGCAGGTTGAGCGCGGTCATCCCACGAGCAAGCCCCACGCCCAACACCGCGCCGACCAGCGTCTGCGTGGTCGAAATCGGCAGCCCCGTGCCCGAGGCCAGCACCACGGTAGTAGCCGCTGCCAGCGTAGCAGCAAAGCCGCGGCTCGGCGTCAGCTCGGTGATGCGCGTGCCCACGGTGGCAATCACCTTATGGCCGTAGGTCACCAGCCCCACCACGATACCGGCGCCACCCAGCACCAGCACCCACCAGGGCACCAGCGCAGCACCGCCGATCTCGCCGCCGTTTTGCACCACGCTGATCACCGCGGCCAGCGGGCCCACTGCGTTAGCCACGTCGTTGGAGCCGTGGGCAAAGGCCATGGCGCAGGCGGTGAACAACATCAGCACGCCAAACACGCGCTCGACGTTGGCATAGCCAAACTGGTCTTCGTGTGAATGCACGTACTTGACGCGCCGTTCAAGCATGATCCCGATACCGGTGATAACAAGCCCCACCAGCACCGAAAGCCCCAGGCTTTGCACAAAGCTGATGTGTAGCCCCACGTGCTTGAGCCCTTTGGTCATGGTGACCATCGACACGATAAAGCCGACCATAAACATGTAAAACGGCACATAGCGCTTAGCCGCGGCGAGCGGGTCGCGGTCTTCAAAAATCAGCAGATGGACCGACTTGAACAGCACAAAGCCCACCGTACCGGCCAGCAGCGGCGAGACAATCCAGCTTGCCGCGATAGTGCCCACCACGCCCCAGTCCACCGTTGATGCGCCCAGCCCGGCCACGGCAAAGCCGACAATCGCGCCGACGATCGAGTGGGTGGTCGATACCGGCCAGCCCTTGAGCGAAGCGAGAAGCAGCCAAGTGCCCGCCGCCAGCAAGGCGGCAAGCATGCCGTACACCAGTAGTTGCGGGTCATCCTGCAGAAGCTCAGGGTCAATAATGCCCTTGCGGATCGTATCGGTGACCTCGCCCCCGGCAAGCCAGGCGCCCAGAAACTCGAACACCACCGCAATGATGATGGCCTGCTTGATGGTAATCGCCCGGGAGCCCACCGAGGTGCCCATGGCATTGGCCACGTCGTTGGCGCCCACGCCCCAGGCCATGAAAAAACCGAACGCGCAGGCCAGAAAGATGAGAACGTCGCCGTGCTGTGCAATAACCTGCATACTGCCCCCTTAGTGCGCGGTGAGAATCTGCAGACGGCTACCCACGCGCTCGGCGCGGTCAGACAGCTCGCCAATACCGTCGATGATCTTGTACAAAAAGATCACATCCACCGGCGGAAGCTCTTCTTCCAGCGCAAACAGCTGACGGCGAATCGCCACCTGCTGGCTGTCGGTCTGGTGCTCCAGCACATGCAGTTCACGAATCATGTTCTGCATCACGTCAGCGACGTTGCGGCCAAAGGCGGAGTCCAGCAGGTCCTGCAGCTCCTCAAGCGCCTGGCGCGCCTGCGCCACGCACTTCACGCTGGTGCGGATATAGTCACGCATGGGGCCGGCAAGGGAGGCCGGCACCTGCATTTTACGTCCGACCATGATGCCGGTAATGTCGCGCACCTTGTTGGCAATCTTGTCTTGCACGCTGATCAGATCCAGCAGATCCGAACGCGACACGGGCAAAAACATGGTGTTAGGTAGATTGAGGCGCAGCTCGGTCTTGAGCTCGTCGGCTTCGTGCTCAAGGCGCGTGACGTTCTCGCGCAGTTTGGCCGCGCTTTCCCAGTCATTCTCAAGGGACGCCTCAAAGAACGGCAGTAGCTGGTCGGCACATTCATTAGCCTTGACGATATGTGCCAGCAGCGGCTGGAATGGCGAGCGGCCAAACATTGAAGAGAAAGGATTCGAGGTAACCATAAAGCCTTTAAGCCTGTTGTCGGAAAGCCCGGAATTGGCGGCGCCAGTATAGAGACTGGCCTGGCCGCCGTCACAAAAAGTTCATAAAGTCATAAAAGTTTCACCCCATTGTCATATGGGATCATCGACATACCAAGAGGTAGCACGCGCCATGCCAAGCTCTGTTTCACGCCCTAACGCCAAAGCGGCCGAGCCGGCGCCGCAGGAAATCGAGCTCAAGCTCGCGCTCGCCCCCGAAAGCCCTGCCCAGCTCATTGCCCATCCCCGCTTGGCCGCCCACGCATCGGCAAAGCAAACCCTTGCCAACGCCTACTTTGACACCCCCGAGGGCACGCTTGCCGCCGCGCGCATTGCCCTGCGGCTGCGCCAGGTGGATGGCCTTACGCTGCAAACTCTGAAAACCGCCGGGCACGGCGGCGGCGGGATTTCCACGCGCAACGAGTGGGAATGGGAAGTGGCATCAGCAAAGCTCGACGCCTCAGGGCTTGATCTAGCGGGGCTTGCCGACCTCCCTCCGATGCGAGCGCTGGGCCGTGAAACACTAACGCGGCTTGCCGTGCAGTTACGCACCGACTTCACCCGTCGGCGCTTTGAAATAACCTACCGCCAAAGCGTGATTGAAGTGGCGCTGGATGAAGGTGAGGTCATTTGTGGGCAGGCGCGCGCGCCCATCCGCGAGCTGGAGCTTGAACTCAAAGCCGGCGCGCCCGATGCGCTCTGGGAGCTGGCCGACTTGCTTGCCGAAAGCGTGGCGCTGCGCCCGTCTGGCAGCAGTAAAGCCGCCCGGGGCAATGCGCTGAGCAACGGCCACTGGCCGCTACCCGACGCGCAAACGCCCGGCGAATGGTTCCACCGCGCCACCCTCGCGCTAGACGCCTTTCACGACAGCGGCCAGGCCGTTTTTCTGTACGCCGCGCAGAGCGCGTTGGCATGCTTGGCAGAGCACCCCGATCTGCCGGCACGCGAACAGAGCCTGGCCCTCGCGCTGGTCAACGAGCTTGGCAGCGACGTCCAGCCAAACACGGCCTTTGGTCAGGCCGCGCTGACGCTTGCCCGGCACCTAGCCCAGCGCGTGCCGCTGCGCTAGGCTAGCGGATCAAGAACACCGCCTTACTTCGCTTATTGCCTGCCAGGGAAGCACTATGAGCTTAACGCCCGGTTCGGAAGGCCTGCGTGCGCGCATCTTTCATATTATTTTTGAATCCGACACGCCCGTCGCCAAAGGCTTTGATATCGCCCTGATCGCGGCGATCCTGCTCGGTACGGCAACCATTCTGCTCGACAGCGTTGCTGCCTATCACCAGCGTTTTGGTGACGTATTCAACTATCTTGAATGGGTCTTTACCGTCCTTTTCACCTTAGAACTTGCCGCGCGCATTTACTGCCTTGAGCGCCCTTCGCTGTATCTCAAAAGCTTTTACGGCGTCGTCGATGTGCTGGCGATACTGCCCGCGTGGCTGGTGCTGTTTATCCCCGGCACTCAGGGGCTGGTGATTATCCGCCTGCTGCGAGTACTGCGGATTTTCCGTATTCTGCGGCTGATGGAGTTTGTCGGCGAAGCGCGGCTGCTGCTCGACGCCGTAAATCGCAGCATGCGTCAGATACTCCTGTTTTTCTTGAGCATCCTGATGATCGTCACGCTGTTTGCCGCGCTGATGTACACCATCGAGCCGGCGTCGGCGGGCTTTACCAGCATTCCCCGTTCGATTTACTGGGCGATTGTCAGCATGACCACGGTGGGCTACGGTGATATCGTGCCTATCACGCCGCTGGGCCAGGCCATTACCATGCTGCTGATGCTGCTGGGCTATTCGATCATCGCCGTGCCTACCGGGGTGTTCTCCGCCCAGGTGATCCGCTCGATTCGCGCCGACCGCTACTCGGACGAAGCCTGCCCCGGCTGCGGCCACGACCGCCACGAAAAACGCGCCCTCTACTGCTTGCTATGCGGCACTTGGCTTGATGAAAACAGCGAAGACCCGCGCCTGGCTCAGGCAGATAGCAGCCATAAAAATACGCCCCAAGACTAATCCCGGGGCGTATCGTCATCCGCCGTCGCAGAGACGGCGGCCATCACGCCTCTACAAACGGCGTAATATCGCCGCGCCCTTCACGCACGATGACCGGCGGCATCTCGCGCAGATCGATCACGCTGGTCGGTTCCAGATGGCAGGCGCCGCCGTCGATGATGAGATCCAAATGCGCGCTAAAGCGCTCACGAATTTCTTCGGCGTCGGTCATCGGCAGCGTTTCCCCCACGGGAATCAGCGTCACGCTCATCAGCGGCTGACCCAGTGCGCTCAGCAGTGCGTGGGTGATCCGGTGGTCAGGCACGCGCACGCCAATGGAGCGGCGCTTGGGGTGCAAAAGCAGGCGCGGCACTTCGTTGGTTGCCGTCAGGATGTAAGTATAGGGTCCCGGCGTATGCGCCTTGAGCAGCCGGAATTCGGCGTTATCTACCTTGGCGTAGGTGCCAATTTCAGAGAGATCCGAGCACACCAGGGTAAAGTTATGCTTGTTATCCAGCGAACGCAGCCATTTAATTTTTTCAACGGCTTTCTTCTCACCCAGATGGCAACCCAGGGCGTAGCCCGAATCCGTCGGATACGCGATCACACCGCCTTTGCGGACAATGTCTACGGCCTGATCGATCAGGCGCTTCTGCGGATTTTCCGGATGAATCTGAAAGAACTGGCTCATCGTCGCATCTCCTTGGGACGTGATTTTCTGTAAGGGCTCGTGGAATCAGGAAGTAAGCAGACGCAGGCGCGGGTGCTGCCAGATAGGCGGCGCACCGGTGCGCGGCACGACGCTCATGCTGCCCGGCGCGGCATGGCTGCCGGGAAAATGAAAATCGCTGCCGAGGGAAGCATAAAGGCCGCGCTCGACCAGCTGGCGCGCCAGATCGCGGGTGGTATCGGCGTTTTGCTGACCGTTAACCAGTTCCACCGCCTGGCCGCCGGCCTCGACAAACGTATCCAGCAGCTGGCCGCGCTTGCGCCGCGTCAGGGCGTAGCGCAACGGATGCGCCACCACCGCCACGCCGCCGGCGTCCACGATCCAGCCGACCGCTTCGCCAATTTCCGGCCACTGGGCTTTGACATCGCCCTTTTTGCCGCTGCCCAGATAGCGCTTGAACGCATCAGCAAAGTCTTTCACCACGCCGTCGGCGACCAGCGCCCGGGCAAAGTCCGGCCGCCCCAGCGGGCGCTCACTGCCCGCCTGCGCCCGCGCCTTGGCCAAGGCGTCATTCAGGCCGACTTTTTCCAGCCGCTCGGCGATGACCTCGGCGCGTTCAATGCGCGCCTGGCGCTGGCGCACCAACCCTTCGGCCAGCGGGCCGGTGGCGCCATCGGGCATCAGCGCCACCACGTGAATGCCGATGCCCCGCCAGCGGGTCGAAATTTCGCAGCCCGGCATCAGCTCAATGCCCGCCTCGCGCGCCGCCGCCGCCGCCTCGGAAACGCCGTCCATAGTGTCGTGATCGGTCAGGGCCATATGGCTCAGCCCGCGCTCGGCGCACAGCGCCACCAACTCGGTGGGTGAGAGCGCGCCGTCCGACGCTGTGGAATGCATATGAAAATCCAGCGAATAGTGCTGGTCGGCATCCAACGTACCGCGCGGTGGAAACAGGGTTCGTGAAGCCGTTCTTGAAGACGCTTGTGAAGACGTTCTTGAAAACATGGACATGACGCCGCGTGGGGAATTTGTCAAAATATATCGCCCTCATGGCGAATGTTTAGCCATAGTGCGTGCTTGCACCAGCGTGGTCAATTACACACTTATCCACCGCCAGCCCTTTCACCCCGCGGAGTTACCCCATGCTTTATGCCATTATCAGCGAAGACGTTGCCGACAGCCTTGAACGCCGTCTGGCCGCTCGCCCCGACCACCTTGCTCGCCTGGAAGCCCTGCGCGACGACGGCCGGTTGATCCTTGCCGGCCCGCATCCGGCCATCGACGCCGACAACCCCGGCGAGGCGGGCTTTAGCGGCAGCCTCGTGGTCGCCGAGTTTCAAAGCCTCGATGCCGCTCAAGCCTGGGCCGACGCCGACCCTTACGTCATTGCCGGCGTCTACGCCCAGGTGGTGGTCAAGCCGTTCAAAAAAGTGCTGCCCTGAACAGCCCGCGTTTCTCGCCAAGGGTTTTCACGGCATGCGGTCATAAAAGTTCCTCACAAAGCCTGTGGAAAACTCTGTGAAAACCCGGCGGACGCATTGCGCTAAGCCAGAAGTGCCGCACGGCTCGGCACATTGATCATTTTTTAACCACGGCGGACGCTCTCGTGACCCACGCAAACGGCGAATCGCGCTTTCCTCCCCTGCCCGCACTGGCCGAACTAACGCGCCCGGCGCTAAGTTGGGAAAACGGCGCGCCGCATTCCCAAGCCTTTGAAGACGTGTACTTTTCTCGTCAGGACGGGCGCGCGGAAACCGAGCACGTGTTTCTCGACGCCAACCGACTGCCCGAGCGCTTCGCCGCCTGGCAAGCGCCGCGCGCCTTCGTGATCGGCGAAACCGGCTTTGGCACTGGCTTGAACATGCTCTGCGCCTGGGCGTGCTTTGAACGCCACGCCCCGCCCGGCGCCCGGCTGCATCTGGTCTCTACCGAAAAGTATCCGCTGGCGCGCGAAAGCCTTGCCCGGGCGCTAAGCGCCTGGCCGGCGCTCGCCGACTATGCGCGCACGCTGTGCCAGCAGTGGCCCGACGCCGTGGCCGGCGTTCACCGGCTATTGCTTGGCCCGCGTGTAACGCTGGACTTGCACTTTGGCGATACCACCGAGCGATTGTCACTGCTGGACGGCAAGGTAGACGCCTGGTTTCTCGACGGCTTTGCGCCGTCAAAGAATCCACAGATGTGGCAGCCCGATCTGTTTTCGGCCATGGCCACGCGCTCACGCCCCGGCGCCACCTTTGCCACCTTTACCTGCGCCGGCGTGGTCAAGCGCGGGCTGAAAGCCGCGGGGTTTAGCTGGCAAAAAGTGCCGGGATTCGGACGCAAGCGCGAAATGCTCGCCGGCCATATCGACACGCCGCCCGACGATACCCGCCGCCAGAGCACGCCGTGGTTTACGCCACCGGCGGCAAAGCCCGCGCGCCACGTCGTCGTGATTGGCGCCGGTATTGCAGGGGCAAGCGTGGCCGCCGCCTTGGCGCGGCGCGGCGTGACGGTGACCGTGGTGGAAAAAACCGCGCCGGCGGCGGGCGGCTCGGGCAATCGGCAGGGCGCGCTTTACGTCAAGCTCGCCGCCGATACCAACAATCAAAGCCGCTTTTATCTGGCCGGGCTGATGTACAGCCGCCGCCTGCTGGACGCCCTCGACCCCGAACACCGGCTGTGGCAGCCCAGCGGCGTGGTGCAGCTCGCCCTGAGCGAAAAAGAAGCCGCCCGCCAGCGGCGCTTTGGCGAGCATCACCCGCTGCCGGATGAGTTGGTTCGCGGGCTGGATCACACCGCGCTGAACAGAGAGGCAGGCGTTGAGATAGCCGCCGCGCAGGGGCTGTTTTATCCACAGGCGGGCTGGGTGCGCCCCGCCGCGCTGTGTGAACACTTACTCGCGCAGCCCGGCATTACGTTGACGCTGGGCGAGGTCAGCACGCTGGAACGCGACGAAGATGGAGATGGCTGGCGGGTAGCGCTTGCCGACGGCACCGCGATCAGCGCTGACCAGGTGGTGATTGCCAGTGCGCAGCTGGCCAACCGCTTCGCCCAAACCCAAGCGCTGCCGCTGCAGCCGGTGCGCGGGCAGGTCAGTGAAATACCCCTGCCCGACGGCGTGACCGGCCCCGAGCGCGTGGTGTGCGCCGGCGGCTACGCGCCGCCGGCGCTTGACGGCGTGCTGACCGTGGGCGCGAGCTTTGTGCCCGACTGCGCCGAGGACGACCTATGCCCGCGCGATCACACACACAACCTAGCCGAGCTTGAGCACATGCTGCCCGCGCTTTCCCGTGCACTTGTTGAGGCCGGCGCCGAGCTGCGCCCCGAGCAGATGCACGGCCGAGCGGCGATCCGCGCGGCCAGCCCGGATAAAACGCCCTACGCCGGCCCTGTACCCAACGCCGCGGCCTGGCGCGAGGACTACGCTGCGCTGGGCAAGGATGCCTCGCAGACGTTCACCACCGCGGGAAAACACCACGCCGGCCTCTGGGTCAGCGCCGCCCACGGCTCGCGCGGGTTTTCAAGCGCCCCGCTGTGCGCCGAGGTGATTGCCTCGCACCTCTGCGACGAGCCGCTGCCCCTTGAAGCGCCGCTCGCCGACCACCTGCACCCCGGCCGGCGGCTGATCCGCGCGCTGTCACGCAGCGCCAACTAAAGACGCCTAGATATCGCCCTCTTCTTCATCATCGGCGATGTCACGGCCAAACTTTCGCCACTGCTCCAGCGTCATCACTTCGGTCATCTCAAGCTCAATGTCGTGGGCGATAAGCAGCTCGCCGCGCTCAAGCTGCTGCTTTAATTCGCTGATCCAGCCGGCCATGCCCGCGCCGGTATCGGTGGTATCGTAACCTTGGCGGGTGACAAAGGTTTCCAGCAACGCGTCCAGCGTATCCGCCGGCAGCATGCGCGCCGGCACCTCGATAAAGCGGCTCATCAGTGCCTCCCTAGTGGTTAGATTGTTCGTCAGTCGACACATCATTAGGCGCCTCGGCGGTTGCGTTTTCCCACTCGGCGAGCTGCGCGATAAAGCCGGCTTCATCCAGCACCTTGACGCCCAGCGCCCGGGCTTTTTCCAGTTTGCTGCCCGCCGCGTCGCCGGCCACCACGCAGGCGGTTTTCTTCGACACGCTGCCGGCTACCTTGGCGCCCAACGCCTGCAGCCGCGCCTTGCCTTCATCACGGGTCATGCTTTCGAGCGTGCCGGTCAGCACCCAGGTTTGCCCTTCAAGCGGCGTGGGACCGGCGATCACTTCGCGCTCATCCCAGTGCACGCCGGCGTCGCGCAGCGCAGCAAGCGTCTGCTGATTGTGCGGCTGGCGAAAAAACGTGTGCACGTGCGCCGCCACAATCGGCCCAACGTCATTCACCGCCTCAAGCGCTTCCCGTTCGGCCGCCTGAACCGCCTTTAGCGTACCGAAATGCGCGGCCAGACTGGCGGCGGTCGCCTCGCCCACCTCGCGAATACCCAGCGCATAGATAAACCGCGCAAGCGTCGTGGCCTTGGCTTTCTCCAGCGCTTCTATCAGATTGTGCGCGGATTTCTCGCCCATACGCGGCAGCGTCTGCAAGCGCTCGGCTTCCAGCCCGAACAGGCCCGCCGGCGTCTCGATCCAGCCGTTATCCACCAGCTGTTCGATGAGTTTTTCGCCCAGCCCGTCGATATCCAGCGCGCGGCGGCTGGCAAAATGCTTGAGCGCCTCCTTGCGCTGGGCAGGGCAGTAAAGCCCGCCCGAGCAGCGCGCCACCACCTCACCCTCGAGCCGTTCGATCTCGGAGTCGCACGCCGGGCAGCGCGTGGGAAATACTATTTCGCGGGCGCTTGCCGGGCGCTTGTCAGCATCGACCCGCACGACTTTCGGAATCACGTCGCCGGCACGCCGAATCGTCACGGTGTCGCCGATGCGCACGTCCAGACGCGCAATTTCATCGGCGTTGTGCAGCGTGGCGTTGGAGACGATAACGCCGGCCACCGTCACCGGCTCCAGCCGCGCAACCGGGGTAATCGCGCCGGTGCGGCCCACCTGAAACTCGACCTCGTTAAGGCGGGTGATTTCTTCCTGCGCGGGGAATTTATACGCCGTTGCCCAGCGCGGCGCCCGCGCCACAAAGCCCAATTCGCGCTGCTGGCGCAGGTTGTCCACCTTGATTACCGCGCCGTCGATATCAAAGCCCAGCGCGTCACGGGTTTCACCCAAGGCTTCGCAGTAGCGGGCGACCGCGTCGGGGCCTTTAAGCACTTCAAGCTCGCGGCTAACGCGAAACCCTAACCCGGCCAGGCGCGCCATCAGCTCGCTATGGGTGAGATCACCCGGGTTGGGCGCGATACGCGCGGCCTGATAGGCGTGAAACTCCAGCGGGCGGGTGGCCGTCACCCGCGGGTCAAGCTGGCGCAGGCTGCCGGCGGCGGCGTTACGCGGGCTGGCAAACACTTTGGTGTCACGCTCACGGGCATCAAGGTTGAGCTTTTCGAATCCGGCGTGGCGCATAATGACTTCGCCGCGCACTTCCAAAAGCTCAGGCGGGTTATCACCGCGCAGGGTAAGCGGCACCGAGCGCAGCGTGCGCAGGTTAGAGGTAATATCCTCGCCGGTGCGCCCGTCTCCCCGAGTGGCACCGCTGACCAACGCGCCACGCTCATACACCAGCGACACCGCCGCGCCGTCAAGCTTGGGCTCGCCGCTAAAGGCGATTCCCTCTGCACTGCACTCCAGGCGCTCGGCCACGCGCTCGACAAAGGCAACGATTTCCTCGCGGCTGAACGCGTTATCCAGCGAAAGCATGGGTACGGCGTGCTCAAGCTCGGGAAAGCCACCGGACGGCGGAGCACCTACGCGCTGGGTTGGCGAGTCGGGCGTCACCAGCGCCGGGTATTCTTCCTCAAGCGTTTGCAGCCGGCGCAGCTGACGGTCGTAGTCGGCGTCGGTCAGCGTCGGCTCGTCGCGCACGTAATAGCGGTAGTTGGCCTCATCCAGCGCCGTACGTAGCGCGTGGGCCTCACCGTGCACGGCGGCGGGCAACGGGCGTGTGGAAGGCGACGATGAATCGGACTGGCACATAGCAGCAAGTTCTCAGACGGTAAAAAGACGACAAAACAGCGCAAAGATGCGTCCGTTAAAACAGTGAAGGTAAAACGCTCAGTGAAACCCGTAGGATAAAACAAAAACACCCGCCAATCATTGGGCGGGTGTTTGTATGTCAGCCGCTAACGCGGCACAAGGGTTACTGCGCCTGTAGCTGGCGATGCAGGCGGTGGCGACGCTCAAACTCGTGCACCCGCTGGCGAGCAAATTCGATGGTTTGCGCAGTCATCACGCTGTGGTTTTCATCCTTTAGCTCACCGCCCATGTGGCGAACCACCACCATGGCTGTTTCGACCATGGCTTCAAAGGCCGCGGCGCTGTCTTCACCGCCGGGTAGCGGCATCAAAAACGTAATACCAGGGCTGGTAAAGGGCTCGCCTTCTTCCACCGGGAAAGAGCCGGGCTTGACCACGTTGACCATGGAAAACTGTAGCGCGCTGTCTTCGCTTTCGGTTTCAAAGCGATGGAAAACACCCAGACCGCGGCTATAGCGCAGCCCGCAGGCCATCAACAGCTGCAATAGCTTGACGCCGTCAAAGCCCTCTTCGTCGCGCGACAGGACGCTGATCACGATCATTTCATCGGCATCGGTCAGGGTATCGCGGGCGGGGCCACCCGGCACGTCGTTGCGCAGCGCTTGTTCCAGCACCGGATCTCCTGCGGGAAGAGCATCGTCTTCCCACTCTTCCGGCTGATAGTCGTCCGGCTGAAAAGCATCCTCTGCTGCTGAGGCCTCCGCTGCGGCAGCATCGGCAGCCGCGCGTTCCGCATCAACCTGACGCTGCGGTTCTGCGGCCAGGCGCGCCTGTTCGGCGTCGGCGGCCTGCTGTGCTTCCACGCGGCGCTGCTTGTCTTCCTGGTCCTGCTGTTTACGTGCCTGACGCTCGGCCTGTTCTTTGGCCTGCGCTTCGGCACGGCGCGCCTTTTCTTGCTGCTTGAGCTGTTTGGCGTGCTGCTTGTCCTTCTGCCGCTTGGCCAGACGCTTCTTCATCGAACGCCCCATGCCCTCAAAGTCGACAAGGCGGTACTCGTCTTCGTCCTCGTCGTACTCACCGACGATATCGGCGCTCAACTGGCGGCGCGGTGCTTCACGGGGCTCGGCCTCGGCACGGTAATGTACCTGGTGCGCCCGGGCATCTTCTGCATCGGCACGAATCGCAAACGCGGGAGTTGGCGTCTCCTCCTCCACATCGTCATGCGCAGCCGTCTCGGCAGAGGGCGGCGCCGATGGTGGCACCGGCGATGATACCGGCATAGTAACGTCGGGTGCGGTCTGCGGCGCCGGAGAAGAAGCCGAACGGCGGAACTCGGACAGCACCCGAGATGAGGCGGCCTGTTCGGGCTCCCGACGCTTCAATTTGGGCTTTTCCGTCATGGCGCTGTAATCGGCAGGCTTGACTACCCGGGCGCCGCCGTTGGGCAGCTCCCAGTCAAGCTCGGCTTCCCGCGCTGCTTCATCGGGATCGCTGCTGCCGGCCGCATGAGCAGCCTGATCCAGACGCGGGACGCGGCGCTGACGCTGGAGCCGGCGTACACCATCAATGACGATGAGTGAAACCAACGCCAGCCCTAATATGATTAGCCACTCTCTTAGTTCCATGTCGCACTTTCCATGGGTCGTTTGCCGGTTGCTTGGTCCGGTGGCTTTTACCGATTGTTTTAACCGGTAATAAAGCGCCGCTATAGTGATAAGCTGTGTATATTTACAGCCGTAAATGATTGCAGCAGTTTGGTGATTCGGTTGCGCTATGGATGCCATGCGCGTGACGTAATAACTGCCTTGTTTTCGCCTGATCTTGATATAAGCCGAGCTATGGTGATTTCTGGTGTATGGAAGCAGGCTGAAGAGGTGGCGTATCCTGTTGGTTGATCTCGCCAGATCACAACCAACAGAGGAATGATACGCCATGTCAAAGTCTACCCTGCACGCTCTTTCACAACCAGAGTTGGAACAGGATCTATTGCACGAAACGATCCGTAATGGGGCCCGCAAGCTAATTGCTGAGGCTGTGGATGCCGAGCTGGCAGCGCTGCTTGAGCAGTATGCGGATCGTAAGGCACCGGACGGTCGTCAGGCTGTGGTTCGCAATGGCCACCTGCCTCAGCGTCACGTCCAGACCGGTGTTGGCGATGTCGAAGTGCAAGTACCCAAGGTCCGGGACCGCAGCGGGACCGGCATCCGTTTCAATAGCACGTTATTGCCGCCGTACCTGAAGCGGGCCAAGAGTCTGGATGAGCTGATCCCCTGGCTCTACCTGCGAGGCGTCTCGTCCGGAGACTTTCAGGAAGCCCTGAGCGCCTTGGTGGGCGATCAGGCCAAAGGTTTATCCGCCAATACGGTCTCCCGCTTGAAGGCCCGGTGGCAGGACGAGCACAAGGCTTGGCAGCGCCGGGATCTGAGCCAGAAGCGCTATGTCTACTGGTGGGCCGACGGCGTTTACAGCAACGTGCGTATGGACAACAAGCTGTGCTTGCTGGTCATCGTCGGTGTCACCGAGCATGGCCACAAGGAACTGGTCGCTGTTGAGGACGGACACCGGGAGTCCGAGGCGAGTTGGCTGGAACTGCTTGAGAGCCTGAAGAGCCAGCATTTGGGGGTCGCCCCGAAGCTGGCTGTGGGCGACGGTGCCTTGGGCTTTTGGAAGGCCCTGACCAAGGCCTACCCAGAGACCCGGCACCAGCGGTGCTGGGTGCATAAGACGGCCAATGTGCTCGATAAGCTTCCCAAGGCCCTGCAACCCAAGGTCAAGTCGGCTTTGCATGAGATCTACCTGGCCGAGACCCGGGACGCCGCCCACACGGCGTTTGACAGCGCACTGAAGCGTTTCCAGGACAAGTACCCGAAGGCCATGGGGTGCCTTAAAAAAGATCGGGAGGAGTTACTGGCCTTTTACGATTTTCCGGCGGTGCATTGGATTCATCTGCGCACCACCAACCCGATTGAGTCGACCTTTGCCACGGTGCGGCTAAGGACGAAGAAAAGCCGGGGCTGTGGGTCCAGAGACACCACCTTAGCGATGGTATTCAAGTTGATGCAAACCGCCCAGAAACGGTGGAAACGCATTAAGGGATTTCAGCTCCTGGAACTGGTCGTTAACAACGTCGAGTTCCAGGACGGAGAAGCAGTGGAGGATCAATCAGACGGGAACGTTGCCTGATGCCCATACACCAGATTTGACAATAACTCATATAAGCCTTGGATGGGCTTTAACCCAGCGTAAATATTGATCTCGCCTGAACTTCTACTCTAAGCATAGCGTGATTGCCATAAAAAGGGCCAGATTTTGCGAACTTTCACCTTTTAGTACTATTTTTACCTCATTTTAGCGCCACTGTTAACCATCGCATTACGTTACGTAGAGGTGAGCCTCATCACTGTGTGACCACGACTTCCATACGAAAGTATTATCATAACAGACGTATCGACACGGCTAGGCATCTGCCAACGCAGCGGCTTCGTTTACGCCCACGGCCACCAGCCGTGACACGCCGGGCTCCTGCATTGTGACCCCCATCAGCCGTTCAGCGGCTTCCATGGCAATCTTGTTGTGGGTGATGTAGATAAACTGCACGCTTTCCGACATTTCCTTCACCAGCTTGGCGTAGCGCCCTACGTTGGCGTCGTCCAGCGGTGCATCAACCTCGTCGAGCATGCAAAACGGCGCCGGATTGAGCTGAAAAATGGCGAACACCAGCGACAGCGCCGTCAACGCTTTTTCGCCGCCGGAGAGCAGGTGGATGGTGCTGTTCTTCTTGCCCGGCGGACGCGCCATGATCGCCACGCCGGTTTCTAGCAGGTCGTCACCGGTGAGCGTAAGCCAAGCCGTGCCGCCGCCAAACACCCGTGGAAACAGCGTCTGTAGCCCCGCATCGACTTCCTCAAAGGTCGCTTTGAAGCGCACCCGAGTTTCTTGGTCGATCCGCCGGATCGCTCGTTCAAGCGTTTCTAGCGCCTCGGTAAGCTCGGCGTGCTGGGCTTCCAGATAGTTACGCCGCTCGGCCTGTTGGTCGTATTCTTCGATAGCGGCCAAGTTGATCGCGCCAAGCCGGCGGATTTTATCCGTGGTGGCCTCAAGCGTGGTTTGCCAGCGGGTTTCTTCGGCCTCGCCGGGCAGCGTTTCGCCCAGCTCCTCGGCGTTATGCCCCAACTCTTCAAGCTGCTCGTCCTGGGTGGCGGCTTTCAACGACAGCGCCTGCACCTCCATACGCCGCTGCTGCAGTTGCTCGCGGCTTTGCTCAAGCGTGCGCTCGTGATTTTGCCGCGCCAGCTCGTCGGTGCGCAGCTGCTCGGCAAGCGCGCGCGCCTGATCGCGGGTGTCGGTCAGGCGCCCTTCCTGCTGTTCGCGCTGGTGCAATAGCTCTTCAAGCTCCTCGACGGCCATCTCGTCGGGCTCGAACAGCGCTTCACAGCTTTCTTCAAGCTCGGCGATACGCAGCGCCAGCCGCTCTTCGCTTTCGTCGCTGCGCGCCTGTTGGGCATTCAGGCTGTCGCGCTCGGCGCTCAACCGCTCGCGCTCGATGGCCAGCTCCTGTTGGCGAGCCTTGAGCGGCGCTTGCTGTTGCGCCAGCCGCTCGCGCCGTTCGCGCTGCAGCTGGCGCGCGGCCTGGGCGTCTTCGCGGCCGAGTGATGCCTGCTCCAGCCGCGCCATGGCGCCACCCCAACGCGCGCGCTGCTCTTCCAGCGTCAGCGTCAGCTCGGCGGCGTCTTCGTCGAGCCGTGCAAGCTCTTCGTCAAGCTCGGCGGCACGGCTTTCAAGGTGCTCGATACGCTGAGCCTGGCCGCGCTCGGCCAGCGCCGTTTGCTGCAGCGCGGCGGCGTGTTCGCGCTCGCGCTGGGTATGAGCCTCGCGGGCGCTTTCCAGCGTTTCCAACGTCTCACTCGCCTCATCAAGCTGCGCCTGGGCAAGCGCCAGTGATTCTTCCTGAACGCGATGTTCAGCGGCAAGCTCGGCGTAGCGTCGGCGGGTAACCAGCAGCGCATCAACGCCCTCGCCCGAGGCTTTCTGGCGCACGAACCCGGGAGCCTGCCAGACGCCATCGAAGCTGAGTACGCTTTGGCCTGGCGCAAGGCTCGGCGCCAGCGTCTGGGCTTCTTCCGCAGTGGCCACGCAGCGAATACTACCCAGCCAGGTGCCTAGCGCGCCGGCACTATATACCTGTGCGGCGAGCGTGCCGGCCGGCGCATCGACGGCGGCGTCATCCAGCAGGCACCAGTCGGCGGCGAGCGCCTCAGGCAGCGCGGAAAGCGCCTCGATGGGCACCAGCCGGGCGCTTAACCACGGAGCCAAAAGCCATGACACGGCTTCTTCCCAGCCGGGCGTTACCTCGATGGCTTCGCCGAGCCGTGGCGCCTGCGAAAGCCCCCGCTCGGCAAGCGCTTGATCAAGCGCCGGGTCGTGGTCAGCAAGAGCCGCGTCAATCAGCGTTTTCAGCGAGGTTTGTTCGCCTTCAATACGACTGAGCGCGGCCTGTGCCTGCTCACGGTATTGGCTTTGCGTCTGCAGCGTCTGGCGGGCAGCGCTTAAGCGCTGCTGGTCGTGCTCACGCTGGGCGGCAAGGCGCTCGGCCTCGGCTTCGGCCTCACTCAGTGCTGCCTGCTGCTCGGCGTGCGCCCCGCGCAGCGTGGCCACGTCGTCAACGTCGCCGCGTTGGGCGCGCCGGCGCTCGCGCTCTTGGCGCAGGCGCTCGATACGCTGCTCCAGATCGCGCAGCTGGTCCTGACCGCGTTCGGCCTCGCGGCTGGCATCGCGCCAGTTTTCATCGGCCGTTGCCCAAGCGTCTTCAGCGCTCTCCAGCTGCGGGGCGGCGTCAGCCAGCTCGGTTTCCAGCGCTTCCAGCTGCTCTTCAAGCGCTTCCATGTCAGGTAACAGCATCTCAAGGCGCGCATCGATAGCCTCAAGGCGCGCGGCGTCGCCTTCGCTTAAGCGGCGCTGTTCCGCGAGCTCGCGCTGGGCGGCGTCAACGTCGCTTGCCAGCTGCGCCTGGCGGCTTTTGCGGTGGGATTGATCCTGCTCCAGACGGGCGATGCGGGTAGTGGTGGCGTAAAACGCCTGCTGGTGGCGGTCGAGCACCTCAGCCAGCGCATCGTGCTGCTCGCGCGCCTGTTCCAGCCGGGTTTCGCACTGGCGCACGCCGAAAACATCTTTCTCGACGGCGATCTCCAGCTCGCGTACGCGGCTTTCTTGATGGCCTTGCTCGGCGCGCAGGGTGCGGCCGCGCAGCAGCGCCAGCTCGCCCTTGAGGCGGTGCTCCTGCTGCTTGAGCGCCTGATAACGTTTGGCGGCTTCGGCCTGGCGCTTTAGCCGTTCGAGCTGCTTGTCGAGCTCTTCGCGGATATCGTCCAGACGGTCGAGGTTTTCCTGAGTGCGGCGCATGCGGTTTTCGGTTTCCCGCCGGCGCTCCTTGTATTTGGAAATGCCGGCGGCTTCTTCAAGCGTGGCGCGCAGATCGTCCGGGCGGGCTTCGATCAGCCGCGAGATCATACCCTGGCCGATAATCGCGTAGGAACGCGGCCCCAGCCCCGTGCCCATGAACAGGTCAGCAATATCGCGCCGGCGGCACTTCTGGCCGTTGAAGAAATAGGCCGATTGGCCGTCCCGGGTCACCTGACGTTTGACCGCGATTTCGGCGTACTGGGCGTAAATCCCGCCCATGGTGCCGTCGCGGTTATCAAACTTGAGCTCGATGGTCGCTTGGCCCACCGGCTTGCGCCCGGTAGAGCCGTTGAAGATGACGTCGGCCATGGATTCGCCGCGCAGGGTCTTGGCCGACGACTCGCCCATCACCCAACGCACGGCGTCGATAATGTTGGACTTGCCGCAGCCGTTAGGGCCGACAATCGCGGTCATGTTGCCGTCAAACGGCACGCTGACCGGATCAACGAACGACTTGAAGCCGGCCAGACGGATGGAGGTTAAACGCATCGCGTCCGCTTACTTGAAGACGCGGTTAATGGTCACCTCAACGGCGTCGCTATCTGCCACCGCCCCCACGGGCACGTTATCGGCGTCGCCGAACAGGTCTCCCGGTTGGGGCATGGCCTGGCCCGAAGGCGATACGCGCACCACCAGGCGGGCGTTATCCACCTGGGCAAGCGTCGCCTGGGGCGACATGGCGTTGTTTTCCCCCAGCGTCACGGTGGTCGGCAATTCGGCGATCGTGGTGCGCACCACCGCCAGCGGCGGCAGCTCACCGGCGAGATCGCGCGCGGTGATAAACACCGTGGCGTCGTCGGCTACCTGATCGCGCAGTGACGGGTCCAGCGCGACCTGCACCGCTACGCCGTGGCTGGGCGCCTGTGCATCGGCGGCGTCATCCGGATCAATCCCCAAACGCTGCTGGGCGACCTGAATGCCCTGCTTGAGCGATGCTTCCGTATCCGGATTCTGAACGTTGGCAACCGCGCGACGCCAGCGGTCAATGGCCGTCTCGTAGTCACCGTTGCCAAAGGCGTGAATCCCCATTACACCCAGCATCGTGGGCTCGCGGGGATCTTTTTCGCGGATTTCATCGACCAGCGCCTGCACCTCGGGGGTGAGCTTGCGCTCGGCCATGAAAAAGCGAATTTGTGCCAGCTGCGCGAGCAGCGGCGCACGGCGACCTTTCAGCGCGATCAGGCGCTCAAGCGCAGCGGCGGCTTTTTCCGGCTGGCCGGTCTGGCGATACAGCGGAAACAGCTCGCCCCAGACGTTGGGATTGTCCGGCTGGCGTTCAGCCTGCGCCTCCATGCGCTCCAGATACATGGCCAGCGAGCCGTCAGGGTCGTTCTGCACCTCCTGTTGCACGGCATAAAGCGCCAGATCGCCTTCAGCACCCTGCTGCTGGTACCAGATGACGCTTGCCAGCACCACCGCCACCATAAGCAGCGGGACGGCTATTCGGCCGGCACTTGAGACCTTGAGCGGGCGACGCGACAGGCGTTCAGTGTCGCCAAGCAGGCTACGCTCAAGCTCCAGGCGATCCTGCGCGTATTGCGTCTCATCGATATCGCCACGCGCGCGGGCGGCGTCAAGCGACTCCAGCCGGCGCCGGAAAATCGCTACGTTTTGCTCGGCAGCGGTGTCGTTGGCTTCGTCAGCCGCCAGCGTATCGTGCAGGCGGCGCGACTCGCGCAGCGGCAACACCAGAAACCAGAGTGCCAGCACCAGCAGTACGGCAAACCCAATCCACAGCGGTATCATGGAGACCTCTTGCGGTTAATTAATTCATCAAGGCGGGCACGCTCATCGGCGCTGAGCGAGGCGACTGAGGCGTTGCGCCGGGCGCGTACGAGCAGCACCACCAACAACGCGCCGGCCAACAACAGCGCAACGGGAATACCCCAGAGCAGGTAGGTGCGATTGTCCAGCCGCGGGTTATACAGAATGTACTCGCCGAAGCGCTGAACCATGTAGTTGACGATTTCAGTATCCGACTTGTCGTCCTGCAACAGCGTATACACGCGGTCACGCATATCGCCGGAGATGGGCGCGTCGGAATCGCCAATGGCTTGGTTTTCGCACAGCGGGCAGCGCATCGACGACGTCAGGTCGAGGTAGCGCGTCTTCTGCACGGGGCTGTCAAAGTCGCGCACCTCGATGCCACCGGCAAGCACGCCAGTGGCAAGCGTCATTGCCGTCGTCATCAACAGGGCGGCCAACAGCCAGCGGGTTATTGCCATTTTTCCACCTCCGGCACAATCACGTCGCGCACGTCTTCGGGGGCAATATAGCCCGTATGGTGATAGCGAATCACGCCGTCAGCATCAACTAGAAAGGTTTCCGGTGCGCCGTAAACGCCCAGGTCAAAGCCCAGATCGCCGTCGGGATCAAAAATATTGAGCTCGAACGGGTCGCCGAACTCTTCCAGAAATTGCTGGCCTTTCTCGCGGGTGTCGCGATAGTCGACGCCCACCATGCGGATGCCGCGATCCGCCAGATCCAGCAGCTGTGGCATCTCCTGCTTACAGGCGGGACACCATTCGCCCCAGACGTTGACCAGCGTGACCTCGCCCTTGAGCAGCGATTCATCAACGCGGCGCTCGGGGTCTTTCAGGGTCGAGGCGCTGAACGCAGGGAAGTCCCGCTTGATCAACGCTGAATCCCGGTACGACGGATCCAGCCCCAGACGATAATAAAAAAACGCGGCCAGCCCCAGAAAGGCGATAAGCGGCAAAAACAACAACAGTCGACGCTTCATCCGGAGGCCTCCTGTGATGACGCCGTATCCGACGCGACGCCCCGGCGGCGCTTGGGCGCACGGCGATAACGCTTATCAGCCACGGCAAGCAGTCCGCCGGCGGCCATCAGCAGGCCACCCAGCCACAGCCAGCGCACTAGCGGCTTGTACTGCAGGCGTATGGCCCAGCTGCCGTCGCCCAGGTCTTCACCCATCGCTACGTACAGATCGCGGGTAAAACCAGCGCGCAGCGCCACCTGGGTCAGGGGCATGCCGGTCGCCAGATACAGGCGTTTTTCCGGGCGCATCATAAAGCTACTGCCGTTCTCGCGCTCGACGCGAATCACCGCGGTATCCGCCAGGTAGTTGGGGCCGCGCCGCTCGGTAAATTCCTGCATGGTGAAGGTGTAGCCGGCCATCTCGGCCGAATCACCCGGCGCCATGCGCACGCTGCGCTCAATGTTGCCGTTGGAGACCACTGCCACACCGACCATGGTCACGGCGATCCCCAGATGCCCCAGCACCATGCCCCAGTGAGCCAACGAGAACTTTTTCAAGCCGCGGCCAAAGGTCTTGGCACTGCGCGCTTTGACCACGATATCACGCAGCAGCGGCAGCACAATCCACAGCGCCAACATCATGCCCAGCATGACTTGGGCGTTCCATTCGGGACCATAAAACACCGGAATCAGCGCGCCCAGCACCAGCGCGGCCACACCGGACAGCCACACCCGGGAGTACAGCTCGCGGCCCGGCATCTGCTTCCAGCGGGCAATCGGGCCAAGCCCCATAAACAGGCTCATAACGATCGCCAGCGGCACAAACAAGGTGTTGAAATACGGCGGGCCAACGCTGATTTTACCCAGCCCCAGCGCGTCGAGAATCAGCGGATACAGCGTGCCCAGCAGGATAGTCACGGTCATGATGACCAGCACAATGTTATTGATCAGCAGCAGCGAATCCCGCGATAGCCAGTTAAAGCCCACCTTGTGGCTGACCTTGGGCGCGCGCAGGGCAAACAACAAAAGCGACAGCGTGACGGTAATCGCCAGCAGCATCAGAATGAAAAACCCGCGCGCGGGGTCGTTGGCAAAGGCGTGCACCGAGGTCAACACGCCCGAGCGCACCAGGAAGGTACCCATCAGCGATAGTGAGAACGTCGCAATGGCCAAGAGCACCGTCCAACTTTTGAACGAGCCGCGCTTCTCGGTCACGGCAAGCGAGTGAATCAGCGCGGTACCGGCCAGCCACGGTAGCAGCGAAGCGTTTTCCACCGGATCCCAGAACCACCAGCCGCCCCAGCCAAGTTCGTAATAGGCCCACCAGCTACCCAGCGCGATGCCTACGGTTAAAAAGGCCCAGGCAATGTTGGTCCAGGGGCGCGCCCAGCGAGTCCAGGCAGCGTCCAGCCGGCCGCCCAGCAGCGCGGCAATGGCAAAGGCGAACACCACGGAAAAACCGACATAGCCCATATAGAGCATCGGCGGATGCACCACCAGGCCAAAATCTTGCAGCAGCGGATTAAGGTCGGCGCCGTCCTGGGGCACGTTGGGCAGCAGGCGGGAAAACGGGTTGGAGGTAATCAGCACAAACAGCAAAAACCCGGAACCAATGACACCCAGGACGCCGATCACCCGCGCCACCATGTCACGCGGCAGGTTGCGCGAACAAAGTGATGCCATCAGCCCCCAGCCCGCAAGCATTAAGCTCCAAAGCAGCACCGAGCCTTCATGGTTACCCCACACCGCACTGAACTTGTAATACCACGGCAGCATTGAGTTGGAGTTATTGGCCACGTTCGCCACGCTGAAATCATCCAGCATGTAGCTGGCCGTCAGGCAGGCGTAGGCAATGCCGATAAAGACAAACTGCCCGACCGCCATGGGGCGGCCGTAGGCCATCCATAGCGGGCGCCGGGTGGCCGCGCCGGCAAGCGGCACCACGGCCTGCACCAGTGCCATCAGTAGCGCGATAATTAGCGCAAAATGGCCAATTTCGGGAATCATTTTCGTCAACATGTGCGCTCCGGAATCGCGGGAGTATCAGCAGGGCCTGTCAGGGTGATGTCAGGGGAGCTAGCCGTCCGAGGTGCGTGAATCGGCCGTTTTCCCCTGGGTCTTGAAATCCGACGGTTGATAGCCCGCCTGTTCCAGTGCATCGGCCACCTCCGGTGGCATATAGTTTTCGTCGTGACGCGCGAGCACCTGATCGGCACGGAAGCGGCCGCTTTCCTGCAGCTCACCCACCACGACAACCCCCTGCCCTTCGCGGAATAGATCCGGCAGAATCCCGCTGAAATAAACATCGAGATCACTAACGTAGTCGGTCACGGTGAACTCAACGTTAAGGCTTTCGGGGTCGCGCGAAACGGTGCCCTCTTTGACCATGCCGCCGGCGCGCATCTGGCGTTCGATCGGCGCACTGCCCTCAGCGATCTGCACCGGGCTGAAAAACAGGTTGATGTTGCTGCGCAGCGCGTACAGCGTCAGCCCCGTGGCAATGGCCGCAAGGCTGACCAAGCCGAGAATGACAAAGAGTTTCTGCTTGCGTTTAGGTGTCATGGTGACCTCCACCTGCAGCCGCATTACGTGCGGCGGTGTCCTGCTGCGTCGCGCGATGCGCTTGATCTCGCCGTTCGCGGCGCTTCAGGCCCTTGATAAGCTGGCGACGCTCAAGGCGGGCATGCCACACCGACGCCAGCAGAAGAAATAGCGTAACGCCCCAAGCGGACCACACGTAAGGTGCGTGACCGCCCATGGCGAGAAAATCGGCAAACGAGGTAAACGCCATCTATCGCGCCTCCTGGAAAAGCTCTCTGACCCAGCGCTTGCTGCCCTCGCGGCGCAAAATCTCACTGCGCGTACGCATCAGCGTCAAGGCGATAAAAAAACTGTAAAACCCCAGCACCATAACCAATAGCGGCAGCCACATCGTCATCGGCATAGACGGGGTTGAGGTGACGCTGAAGGTCGCCGGCTGGTGCAGCGTGTACCACCAATCCACCGAGTATTTGATGATCGGAATATTGATGACGCCTACCATGGCCAGCACCGAGGCCGCGCGCGAACCGCTGTCGCGGCTAGAAAAGGCGCCGCGTAGCGCGATCACACCCAGGTACAAAAATAGCAAAATTAACATCGAGGTCAGTCGCGCGTCCCACATCCACCAGGTTCCCCAAGTGGGCACGCCCCAGACCGCGCCGGAAAACAGCGCCACAAAGGTCATCGCCGCGCCGAACGGCGCCATCACCGTGGCAGCCATGTCGGCCACCTTGATCTTCCAGACCATGAACACAAGCCCCGCCGACGCCATGCTGATAAACGCAGACTGGGCCAGAAACGCGGCCGGCACGTGGATGTAAATGATTCGAAAACTGTTGCCCTGCTGGTAATCCGCCGGCGCAAACGCTAGCCCCCAAACGGTTCCCGCGACAATCAGCAGCGCCGCCACCGCCCAACACCACGGCTGCAGTTTAGCGCTGATGGCATAAAACCATTTAGGCGACCCTAGCTTGTGAATAAACGCCCACATAGTGGTTTCCCTCAACCGTTGATACTGATACGCAGCGACGCGGCAATCGCCCAGGGCGAAAGCGCCAGCGAAGCCGCCAGCAGCGCGCCGAGTATGGCCAGATGCGCACCGGCGCCGTCACCCATGATGGCGGCCTGGACGGCGCCGGCGCCAAAGATAAGCACCGGAATATAAAGTGGCAAGACCAGCAATGATAACAGTACGCCGCCGCGAGCGAGCCCTACCGTTAACGCCGCGCCAATCGCCCCGATCAAACTCAGGCTGGCACTGCCCAGGGCAAGCGATAGCGACAGGATGGCGTAGCTGCCGGCCGGCAGCGACAGCATGATCCCCAGAAGCGGCGCCATCAGCGCAAGCGGCAGCCCAGTCAAAAGCCAGTGTACCGCGACCTTGGCCAGCGAGAGCGCCGCCAGCGGCTGCGGGGCCAGCAGCAGCTGCTCGAGGCTACCGTCGTCGAAGTCGCTGCGAAACAGACTGTCCAGCGACAGCAACGCGGCGAGCAGTGCTGCCACCCACAACAGCCCCGGCGCGATGCGCGTCAACAGCACCGGATCGGGCGAAATACCGATGGGAAACAGCGTGATGACCAGCGCAAAAAACACCAGCGGGTTAAGTACTTCGCCGCGATGGCGCAGCATCAGGGTCAGATCACGCCTGAGCGTGGCAATCAGCGCAATGCTTACGCCGCCCCGGGCGCCCTGTACGTCAAAGCGTACCGGTGGCGTGTCGCCCTGCAGCACCGACCCTTCTTGCACCCTGCTCTCCTTCATTATCTCGCCTTGATGATCCTCGGCCTTTATTGCCCTAGCGGCAGACGCCGCAGCTGGGGAGACGCCGCCAGCTCGTGGTGAGTGGTCACAATCACGCAGCCGCCGGCGCGGGCGTGCGCGAGAAGCGTGGCTTCGAGTGCCGCCACGCCGTCGCGATCAATCGCGGTAAACGGCTCGTCGAGCACCCAGAGGGCGCGCGGCGTCAGCCCCAGGCGCGCCAGCGCAACGCGACGTTGCTGGCCGGCCGACAGCTGCCCCGCGGGCACGTCTTCAAAGCCTGCCAGCCCCACGTTCTCAAGCGCCTCAAGGCGCCCTTTCTCGTTGCCACGCTCGCCGCTCAGCGCCTGATACCAGGCCAGATTTTCCAGCGGCGACAGCCCCGCTTTCACGCCCGGCGCATGCCCCAGATAAAGTAAATTGCTCAAAAACGATTCGCGCACGTCACGCAGGGGACGGTCGTTCCAGTAAAGCGCTCCTTCATAGTCGCTCAACTGGCCGGAAAGAATCTTCAACAGCGTCGTTTTGCCACAGCCGTTAGGCCCTTCCACGCGCACGATCTCGCCGCTGTTGATGTCCACATCGAGATCCGCAAAGAGCCGGCGATCATCGCGCTCGCAGGCCAGCTTTCGGGCTTGAAGGCACAGGCTCAAAGGTCTCTCCAGACAGAATAATTGCGCGTCGAACTCTACACGTAAAGCCCCACTCTCGCCAGTCGGTCTGCGACTCACGGCCGCAGCTGCCGTACCTCCTCACCGACCGTTGGCACCCGCCTGAAAACCGCGCCGGCGAAAAGAAAACCGGCAAAGCCTTTAGCCGTGTCGAAAAAAGCCTTTAACTGTATTTAAAAACAGGTACACTCTAAAACACTGTATGAAAAAACATAATGCGCGTATAAAAAAATAGCCTGCCGCACACCTGAGTACAAGCGCTATCACGAGGCTGTCATACGCGCTTTCTGCCAGACGCTGGAGATACCCGATGCTTGCTGCCCACACCTTTGCTCAACCGGCCACCTCTGTCCCACGCTTACGCCACCCCGCCCGGCGCATGACGCGCCGCAATACCTACGCGGTCAGAGTACGCGGCGACGGCATGCGCGATTGCAACCTGTTCAACGGCGATGTCATTATTATCCGCCGCTTTCAACACGGCGCCCATGAAACGGCCACGGCAGAAATCAACCGCCGGCCCGTGGCGCTCAAGCGGCTAACCATCAACCGTAACGGCCTGCAGCTGATATTTGACCATACCGACTGGCCAGCGGTGTTCTTACACAACCGCGATATTGAGGTGCTGAGCCTGGTCATGGGCATTGAGCATCACGCAACGGAGCATTAATGCGCTACCCCGTTCCACAGCTGGCGCCAGAGAGCTTCCACAGCACAAGCATCGACGTCGAAAAAAGCCAGTTTATTGCCTGGCTCTGCCACGCCCCCACCCCTGGCGATTTTGAAACACTGCTGACATCGGCCCGCGCCGCGCACCCCGCCGCCAGCCACCACTGCACCGCCTTTATTGCCGGCGCGCCCGGCGAACAGCAGGCCATCGGTTTTTCCGACGACGGCGAACCCGGCGGCACTGCCGGCCGGCCGATGTACCAGGTCTTGAGCGGCAGCGGCCTGGGGGAGATCGGCTGCGTGGTGATTCGTTATTTTGGCGGCACCAAGCTGGGCACCGGCGGACTCGCACGCGCCTACGCCCAGGCAGTCAGCACGGCCATCGAAACGCTACCCACCCGGGAAGTGGTCGAACGCGACAGCTATACCCTGCGGCTCGACTTCGCCCAGGAAGCCCCGGCACGCGACTGGTGCGCGGAACACGAAATCCCCGTGACCGCAGCCGACTACGATGGTCAGGGCGTTTGTCTGACCCTCGGCTGGCCGCGCGGCGAAGCCGTTGACACCGCCCCGCTGGAAAACCGCCTGAAAGCCTCCGTGGCCATCACCGCTGCCCCGCACGCTCAGGACGCCGCACAATGACGCCCCACAAACACACCGGCAGCATCGGCCTGGCCCCCATGGAAGGCGTGATCGACGCCGTAACCCGCGAACTGCTGACCGCCCGCCCCGGCTTTGACTGGACCGTCACCGAGTTTGTCCGCGTAGTAGACGCCCGGCTACCGCCCCGGGTGTTTTACAAGCACTGCCCCGAGCTTCAGAAACCCGCCGTCACCACCCCGACCGGCGTGCCGGTGCATATTCAGCTTTTGGGCTCGGATACCCGAGCGCTTGCCGCCAACGCCCGTCAGGCGCTTGAACTGGGCGCGACAAGTATCGATCTCAACTTTGGCTGCCCGGCCAAGCTGGTCAACCGCCACGACGGCGGCGCGTCGCTGCTGCGCCGCCCCGAGCGCTTGTTTCAGGCCACGCGAGCCGTCTTTGATGCCGTTGGCGAGCACATCCCCGTCACCGCCAAAATTCGCCTGGGTTTCGCTGACCGCCGCCCGGCCGTTGCCTGTGGCCAGGCGGCAGAAGCCGGCGGCGCCAGCCGGCTGGTAGTACATGCACGCACCCGCAACGAAGGCTATCGCCCGCCGGCACACTGGGAGTGGATCGGTAAAATACGCCAGCATGTCGGCATCCCGGTAGTGGCCAATGGCGATATCTGGACGCTTGAGGACTACTGGAAGGCACGCACGCTGTCCGGCTGCGAGGACGTGATGCTTGGCCGCAGCGCACTGGCCGACCCCTGGCTGGCAGCGCGCATCCGCCACTGGCAGCAAACCGGCGAACGCCTCGCTGACACCACCTGGGCGATGCGCGCCGGCGTGCTGAAAGACTACGCTCAGCGCCAGCGCCAGGGACTCCCCGAGCGCATTGTCACCTCGCTGGTCAAGCAGTGGATGGCCCAGATGCGTCAAGGCAATAACGAAGCCGACGTCCATTTCCAGCGCATCAAGCGGTTAACCGTGCTGGATGACCTGCTGGGCGCGCTGGTGCAACACACGCCGGAACACCCGATGCCGGCCGACGCGCCGGCATAAAAAAAAGCGCCCAACCGCAGAAAGCGGAGGGCGCCAAAGCACGATCACCAGGAAAGCGGCGCGAGCCACCGCTCACCTGGCCAGGAAACGAGAACCGCCGGCACGTACGCCGGCCATTATTCCTATGCGTTATTCCATGCGTTCATACAAATTTGTTGATACAAACAGAAAACCCGCCCTCATGAGAGGACGGGTTTGGAATCTGGTGCGCCCGGGAGGATTCGAACCTCCGACCACCTGATTCGTAGTCAGGTACTCTATCCAGCTGAGCTACGGGCGCTTTTTACAGTGTTGCTGCTGACAGCATGACTGTTCTTGCCATGTTGCTGAAGATGGTGCGCCCGGGAGGATTCGAACCTCCGACCACCTGATTCGTAGTCAGGTACTCTATCCAGCTGAGCTACGGGCGCTTACCGTCTTGCAAATGCCGATTGGCGGAGAGAGAGGGATTCGAACCCTCGATAGGGCTACAAACCCTATACTCCCTTAGCAGGGGAGCGCCTTCAGCCACTCGGCCACCTCTCCTTAACGGCACGGCGCGAATATTACCGATTTAACCGGGACCTGTCTAGCCCTGTGTCGATTTTTTTCACGCCTCCGCGTTTCTACCTTCTCTACCGGCACTGAATGACGGGTGCCAAATGACGAGTACCAGTCTTTTCAGCTGTCATCATTACCTTCATGACTATCTTCGTGACCACCTTCGCTGTCGCGTTCGCGCTGAATGCGCTGATAGATCTCTTCACGATGGACAGCCACGTCTTTCGGCGCGTTTACGCCGATACGTACCTGATTGCCCTTCACACCGAGAACTGTCACGGTAATGTCATCGCCAATCATTAGGGTTTCGCCAACGCGGCGAGTCAGGATGAGCATGGCTGATCTCCTTCTCAGACGTTTTTGTTGCAACGGGAAGCCCACCGTCAATGATGGTGGCGGAACATTATGCGCCCTGACACCACCATCACCAATGGTTTTGACGTTATAACGTCACTCTTCCCGTTGAGTGAAAGCTCGCCAACATACGGTAGCAAACCCTCCCTCTCAAGCGTAGAAGGTTATAACGATGGGGCTATTAGTCTTCTTCAATATCGGCTTTGTCTAATCCAAAAGCCTTATGCAGCGCCTTGACGGCAAGCTCCATGTGCTTTTCGTCGATCACGACCGAAATCTTGATCTCGGAAGTAGACACCATACGGATGTTAACGTTCTCTTCTGCGAGGACGCGGAACATCTTTGACGCGACGCCGGCGTGTGAGCGCATGCCCACGCCCACCAGCGACACCTTGGCAATATTGTTGTCGCCGCGCAGCTCGCCGCCGCCCAGATCGGGAATGATGCTTTCTTCAATGATGCGCTTGGTGGTCTTGTAGTCGCCCTTGGCCACGGTAAACGTGAAGTCGGTGTAGTCGCCGGCCGGCGCCACGTTCTGCACGATCATGTCGATTTCAATATTGGCCGCGGCGATCGGGCCGAGAATGCGCGATGCCACGCCCGGCACATCAGGCGTGTTCAGCAGGGTCAGCTTGGCTTCGTTCTTGTTGAACGCGATACCGGAGATCAGCGGTTCTTCCATGGAATCCTCGTCTTTATCAGAGTCTGCAACAATAAGCGTGCCGGGGCCGTCCTCGAAACTCGACAGCACCCGGAGGGGAACGTTGTACTTGCCGGCAAATTCTACCGCGCGAATCTGCAATATCTTGGAGCCCAGGCTTGCCAGCTCGAGCATTTCCTCAACGGTAATGGTCTCCAGCCGGCGCGCTTTCGAGCACACGCGCGGGTCGGTGGTGTAAACACCGTCAACATCGGTGTAGATCTGGCACTCGTCGGCACCCAGTGCCGCGGCCAGTGCGACGCCGGTGGTGTCCGAGCCGCCGCGACCCAGCGTGGTGATGTTGCCGTCTTCATCAACGCCCTGAAAACCGGCGACCACAACGACCTGACCGGCGTCCAGATCGGCTTTCAGGTCATCGGTTTCAATGCGCTGAATGCGCGCCTTGGTGTGAGCGCTGTCGGTATGAATGCCCACCTGGCCACCGGTGTGCGAAGTGGCCGGCACGCCCTGCTGCTGCAGCGCCATGGCCAGCAACGAAATCGTCACCTGCTCACCGGTAGACAACAGCATGTCCATTTCGCGCGGGTTGGGTTCGGGGTTAAGCGCTGAGGCCATATCGGTCAGGCGGTTGGTTTCGCCGCTCATGGCGGATACCACTACCACGACCTGATGCCCCTGATCGCGAAAGCCTTTGACTTTTTCTGCGACGGCCTTGATGCGCTCGACAGAGCCCACCGAGGTGCCGCCGAACTTCTGTACGTATAGTGCCATATGCCGTTGGTTTCCTATGCGTTCGGGAAGGGAGAGTGAAGTGAAGCGTAGAGCAAAAATAAGGCCGGTGGCGTTAACGCCACCGGCCTGAAACATCAGCCAAGCGCGCTTTCCAACCAGGCCGGTACGCTAGCCAGCGCCTCCGGCAGGGCATCGGGTTGGCTACCACCGGCCTGGGCCATATCCGGGCGGCCACCGCCTTTGCCGCCGACCTGAGAGGCCACATGGTTGACCAGCTCGCCGGCCTTGACGCGATCGGTCAAATCTTTTGTCACCCCGACGATCAGGCTTACCTTGCCGGCGCTTTTATCGGCAACGCCCAGCACAATCACGCCGGAATCGAGTTTGCTTTTCAGCTGATCGAGCATGCCGCGCAGCTCCTTACCGGAAACGCCGTCAAGCTGGGTGGCCAGAAGCTTCACGCCCGCCACCTCGCGCGCCTGGCTCAGCATCTCGCTGCTGGCGGCGCTGGCGAGTTTGGCCTTGGCCTGCTCGAGCTCTTTTTCCAGCGTGCGGTTGCGCTCCATAAGGGAATCTATCCGCGCCTCAACCTGCTCGGGCTTGGCCTTCAGGCGCTCGCCGAGGCGGTTCACGCAGGCTTCCTGAGTATAAAAATAGTCCAGCGCGCCTTCACCGGTAATCGCCTCGATACGGCGCACGCCGGAGGCGATGCCGGCTTCGCTAACGATGTGGCAGCAGCCAATATCGCCGCTGCGCGCTACGTGGGTGCCGCCACAAAGCTCAATGGAAAAGTCGTCTGCACCAATGGTTAGCACGCGCACGCTGTCGGTGTATTTGGCTTCGAACAGCGCCGCCGCACCTTTGTCTTTGGCCTGATCAAGGCTCATTTCCTCGGTGAGGGTCGGTGCGTTGGCCAGCACCTGGTCGTTGACCAGACGCTCGACTTCGGCCAGCTGGCTTTGCGTCATTGGCTCAAAGTGGCTGAAATCAAAGCGCAGCCGTTCGGCATTGACCAGCGAGCCCTTTTGCTGCACATGTTCGCCGAGCACCAGCCGCAGCGCCTTGTGCAGCAGGTGGGTGGCCGAGTGGTTACGCACGGTGGCGGTGCGCAGGCTGGCATCGACGTTAGGCCGCACGTCCGCGCCGACCGCCAAGCTGCCCTCAACCATAACGCCCTGATGCAAATGGTGGCCGCCCTGCTTTTGGGTATCGAGCACCTGAAAGCGTCCGCCGTCGACGTAAAGATAGCCGCTATCACCGACCTGACCACCGGATTCGCCGTAAAACGGCGTGCGGTCGAGCACCACGATGCCTTTTTGGCCGGCGTCAAGCGCGGCCAGATCGTTACCTTCAGCGTCGACCAGAGCCACCACCCGGGCGTCGTCCTCCAGCTGCTCGTAGCCGGTAAAGAGGGTTTTACCGTCAAGCTCAACGGTAGCGGTATAGTCAGCGCCAAACTGGCTGGCCGCACGGGCGCGCTCGCGCTGCGCCTCAAGCTCGCGCTGAAAGCCGGCTTCGTCGGGCGTGACGCCGCGTTCGCGGCAGACGTCAGCCGTCAGGTCAAACGGAAAGCCGTAGGTGTCGTAAAGCTTGAACACGGTTTCGCCGGGCAACACCTCGCCGTCAAGCTCGGCCAGGGCGGCGTCCAAAAGCCCCATGCCGTGGTCCAGGGTGCGGGCGAACTGCTGCTCTTCTTTCAGCAGAATCCGCGCGATCTGTTCGCGCGCCTGGCGCAATTCGGGGTAGGCATCGCCCATTTCGGCGTCGAGCGCATCCACCAGCGTATGAAAGAACGGCTCGGTGGCGCCCAGTTTGTGCCCGTGGCGCACGGCGCGGCGAATAATCCGGCGCAGCACATAGCCACGGCCTTCGTTGGACGGCATTACGCCGTCAGCGATCAGAAACGCGCAGGAGCGGATGTGGTCGGCGATCACGCGCAAAGACGGCGCCTGGGTATCGGCGTGACCGGTGGCCTCGGCGGCGGCCTGGAGCAGGCGCTGAAACAGGTCGATCTCGTAGTTGGAGTGAACGCCCTGCATCACCGCGGCGACCCGCTCAAGCCCCATGCCGGTATCAATCGACGGCTTGGGCAGCGCGTGCAGCGTGCCTTCGGCGTCGCGGTCGTACTGCATGAACACCAGGTTCCAGATTTCGATGTAGCGGTCGCCGTCTTCATCGGCGCTGCCGGGCGGCCCACCCCATACATCGGCGCCGTGGTCGAAGAAAATCTCCGAGCTGGGGCCGCAGGGGCCGGTGTCGCCCATCTGCCAGAAGTTATCTTCATCGAGCTTGGAAAAGCGCGCAGGATCCACGCCGATCTCGTCTTTCCAGATGCGCTCGGCCTCATCATCGCTTACGTGAACGGTGACCCAGAGCTTGTCCTTGGGCAGCCCCAACGTTTCAGTCAGAAACGTCCAGGCAAAACCAATGGCCTCACGCTTGAAATAGTCGCCGAAGCTGAAATTGCCCAGCATTTCAAAGAACGTGTGGTGGCGCGCGGTATAGCCGACGTTATCCAGATCGTTGTGCTTGCCGCCGGCGCGCACGCAGCGCTGCGACGAGGTAGCGCGCACGTAAGGGCGCGGGTCGCGTCCGAGAAACACGTCCTTGAACGGCACCATGCCGGCGTTGGTGAACAACAGCGTCGGATCGTTACCCGGCACAAGTGAGCTGGTGGGCACAACGGTATGGCCGTTTTGCTCAAAAAATTCTAAAAAGGCCTGTCTGATTTCTGCGCTTTTCATAGGGTATCCGTAACAAGAAAGCGTGATGCCCCAGGGCGCTTTAGCCGCTACCCGCCGGGGTCGCAAAAACGCCATTATAGCGAAATTGAGCGCTGACTAAAGCCGCGCTTCAACGGAAAGGTCGGCAAAGGCGGGACTAGAGGTGGCTGAGCGCATAACGAATCTGCTCGAACTCAAAGCCTCGGGAGGCCAGAAAGCGCTCGCGGCGGGCGCGCTCTTTGGGGGTATCGCCAGGGGTTTGGAAGCGCCGCGCCAGGGTGTCACGCGCCAGTTCAAACCAGTCGACGTTTTCCTGCGCGACAACCTCGGCAAGCGCCTGACGCTGAACGCTTTGCTCAACGCCGCGCTGAAAAAGCTCGCTTTGGATCCGCCGCACACCTTGGCCGCGCAGCACGCGAGTGCGCACAAAGCTTTCGGCAAAGCGCGCGTCCGACTGCAACCCCTGCTCGGCGAGCCTATCCAAACAGGGCCCGATTTCTTCAGGCGCCACGTCTTTGCGTGCCAGGCGGCTTTCCAGCTCGGCGCGGGAATATTCCCGCCGCGCCAGAAAGCCCATCGCCATTTCCCGCGGCGACGTCTGCTTATCACGGCCGAACGTCATCCTTAGAGGAGCTCGTCGCTTTCGGGCGTTGTTGCTTCATCGGCTGCGCCTTTTTTGCCGCCTTTGCCGCTTTTTTCGGCTTCTTTTTCCTGCTTGGGTTCGGGCTGAGCTAGCAGCTGCGCGCGGATCTGCGTCTCGATTTCTTGCATTATCTCGAGATTATCTTCCAGGTACTGGGCGGCGTTGGCCTTGCCCTGGCCGATTTTCTTGCCCTTGTAGCTGTACCAGGCGCCGGCTTTATCAACCAGGCTGCACTGCACGCCCAGATCGACCACTTCGCCGGCGTGATAAATCCCTTTGCCGTAAAGGATCTGGAACTCGGCCTGCCTGAACGGCGGCGCCACCTTGTTCTTGACGACCTTCACGCGGGTCTCGTTGCCGGTCACCTCGTCGCCGGATTTCACCGAGCCGGTGCGGCGGATATCTAGCCGCACGCTGGCGTAGAACTTCAGCGCGTTACCCCCGGTGGTAGTTTCAGGGCTGCCGAACATCACGCCAATCTTCATGCGGATCTGGTTGACGAACACCACCATGCAGTTGGCATTCTTCATGTTGCCGGTGATTTTGCGCAGCGCCTGAGACATTAGACGCGCCTGCAGACCCACGTGGGTGTCGCCCATTTCACCTTCGATCTCGGCACGTGGGGTCAGCGCGGCCACCGAGTCGATGATGATGACGTCAACACCGCCGGAGCGCACCAGCATGTCGGTGATCTCAAGCGCCTGCTCGCCGGTATCCGGCTGGGATATCAGCAGGTCGTTGAGGTTGACGCCCAGTTTTTCGGCGTAACTCGGGTCGAGCGCGTGCTCGGCGTCGACGAAGGCGCACACCTTGCCCTGCTTTTGTGCCTCGGCGATGACCGACAGCGTCATCGTGGTTTTACCCGACGACTCCGGGCCGAAAATTTCCACGACGCGGCCATACGGCAACCCGCCGATTCCCAGCGCAATATCCAGCCCCAGTGAGCCGGTCGAGACCGACGGCATGACGACGCGGGGCGCATCGCCCAGGCGCATGACGGTGCCCTTGCCAAACTGGCGGTCAATCTGGCCAAGTGCCGCTTCAAGCGCCTTGCTACGATTTTCATCCTGAGCCATTCAATGCATCCTCTGTAGGTGCTGTATAATTAGCCAGTAGTATGCCAAAGATTCACGCATAACAAAATGCCGGCACGATTTTTACGCCGTTTCGCCGTGACCATCCAGATCCGCCACCAGCCGCGCGACGGCCTGGCGCACCGCCTGCTCACGGACCGCGTGGCGGTCGCCGGGAAAATGCAGGCATTCCGCCCGCGGGGCACTGGCGCTGCCCCAGGCCAGCCACACCGTGCCCACCGGCTTTTCATCGCTGCCGCCGTCGGGGCCGGCCACGCCGCTGACTGCCACGCCGATATCCGCGCCGCTTTCCCGGCAGGCACCTGCCACCATCGCTTTCACCACCGCCTCGCTCACCGCGCCGTGCATCTCCAGCGCCCCCTCTTCCACGCCAAGCATGCGGGATTTTGCCGCGTTGGAATAGGTCACATAGCCGCTGGAAAAGTAGGCGGAACTTCCCGCCACCGAGGTGATGGCCTCGGCAATACCGCCGCCGGTGCACGACTCGGCAGTGGTAACTTCGACGCCGTGCTGACGGCAGAGTTTCCCCAGCCGCTGGGCCAGCAGCGATAAATCAAGATTTTTCAGGCTTTCAACGCTTGGCTCCATGCTCGCTCCTTCATGTTAGGGATGCGTTCAGCGTAGAATACCCACTTTCGCTCGCCCAAAGAAACGTCTGTAAAGAATACCCATGACCACAACGACCCCGGCACACACGCCGATGATCGCGCAATATTTGCACATTAAGCGCGACCACCCCGAGGTACTGCTGTTCTACCGCATGGGGGATTTCTACGAGCTGTTTTTTGACGATGCCAAACGCGCCTCAATGCTGCTCGACATCACCCTGACCCAGCGCGGCAAGTCCGGCGGTCAGACCATCCCCATGGCCGGCATTCCCTATCACAGCGCCGAAGGCTATCTGGCGCGGCTGGTCGCCGCCGGCGAATCGGTGGCCATCTGCGAGCAGATTGGCGAACCGGGCGCCAGCAAGGGGCCGATGGAGCGCCGCGTGGTGCGCATTGTGACCCCCGGCACGCTGCACGACGAGGCGCTGCTGGACGCCCGCCGCGACAATCTGCTGGCCGCCATTGCGCCCCATCAGCAGACCTGGGGCCTCGCCTGGCTTGAGCTTTCCAGCGGGCGCTTCAGCGTGCTGGAGGTGGAAGGCGAGGCCGAAATGCTCGCCGAGCTGACGCGCCTGTCGCCGGCCGAGCTGATCATTCCCGAAAGCATGGCGCTACCCCACGAGCTGGCACAGCATCGCGGCCTTCGGCGTCAGGGCGAATGGCTGTTTGATCTGGAAAGCGCCACGCGCACGCTGTGCCAGCAGTTTGAGGTCAACGACTTGCGCGGCTTTGGCTGCGCGCACCTGAACGCGGCACTGACAGCGGCAGGCGTACTCATCGACTACGCTCGGGACACCCAGCGCACCGCGCTGCCCCACGTCAGCGCCATCGGCGTGGAAAACCGCGACGACGCCGTGGTCATCGACGCCGCCAGCCGGCGCAATCTGGAAATTGACGCTAATCTGTCTGGCAGCACCGACAACACCCTGGCAAGCGTGGTCGATACCTGCACCACGGCGATGGGCTCGCGCCTGTTGAAGCGCTGGCTGAACCGCCCGCTGCGTCAGCGCGAGATCGTCAGCGGCCGCCATGCCGGCGTTGCCCTGCTCGGCCTTGATGCCGCCTATATGCCGCTGCGTGAAACGCTTGCTGCCGTGGGCGACATGGAGCGTATTCTGGCGCGTGTAGCACTTTATAGCGCACGCCCACGCGATCTGGCTCGGCTACGCGACGCGCTCGCCACGCTGCCCGCGCTTGAGCGCGACCTTAACGCCGTGGAACACGGCAGCGCGCTGGATGCCCTGCGCGTTCACATACGCCCCTACCCCGACATGGCTGACACGCTTGAGCGCGCGATTATCGATAACCCACCGGTGGTGCTGCGCGACGGCGGCGTCATCCGCGACGGCTTTGATAGTGATCTCGACGAGCATCGCGGTATGGCCGAAAACGCCGGCGAATATCTGATCAGGCTCGAAACTCGCGAGCGCGAGCGCACCGGCCTTGCTAACCTGAAAGTCGGCTACAATCGCGTTCACGGCTATTTTATTGAGCTACCTCGGGCCCAGGCGCGAGAGGCTCCGGCCGACTACATTCGCCGCCAGACGCTGAAAAACGCCGAGCGCTTTATTATCCCCGAGCTCAAAGAATTCGAGGACAAGGCGTTGTCGGCCAGATCCCGGGCGCTGGCGCGCGAAAAACATCTTTACGAGCAGCTGCTGGAAACGTTGAACGCCGAGCTTGGCGCGCTGCAGGCCACCTCGCAAGCGCTTGCCGAGCTCGACGTACTGTGCACCTTTGCCGAGCGCGCCGAGGCACTTGACTGGGTGCGCCCCACCCTTGTCGAGTCTACCGGACTTGCCATTCACGCCGGCCGTCACCCGGTAGTCGAGCAGGTCAGCGCCAATCCGTTTGTGCCCAACGACACCGCGCTCAGACATGATCAGCATATGCTGGTGATCACCGGCCCTAACATGGGGGGTAAATCGACCTACATGCGCCAAACGGCACTGATTGCCCTACTCGCCCATTGCGGCAGTTTTGTGCCTGCCGACGCCGCCGAGATCGGCCCGCTCGATCGCATTTTCACCCGTATCGGCTCATCCGATGATCTGGCCGGCGGGCGCTCGACGTTTATGGTCGAGATGACCGAAACCGCCAACATTTTGCACAATGCCACTGGGCAAAGTCTGGTGCTGATGGATGAAATTGGCCGCGGCACCAGCACCTTCGACGGCCTGTCACTGGCTTGGGCCAGCGCTGAACATCTGGCCAACGTCAAAGCGCTGACGCTATTTGCCACCCACTACTTCGAGATGACGGCGCTACCTGAACACCGCGAGGGCGTGGCCAACATCCACCTGACAGCCACTGAGCACGGCGAGCGCATCGTGTTCATGCACCGCATCGAGGCCGGGGCGGCAAGCCAGAGCTACGGGCTACAGGTGGCTCAGCTTGCCGGCGTGCCGCCGCAGGTAATTCGCCATGCGCGAGAGAAACTGACCGCCCTGGAGCAGCGCGACAATCAAGAGAATAGCCAGGGCGCTTCCGACGAGGCAACGCCAGGCGTTACGTCACCACAGCAGGATGATTTGTTTGCCCAAAGCCCCCATCCGGTGATCGAAGCGCTAGGTAACCTGCAGATGGATGACATTTCGCCGCGCCAGGCGCTGGCACTTTTATATGAATGGCAGGGCCGTCTGTAATATAATGCCGAGTTACGCAGCGTGCAGGCTGCCGCGGGCGTTTAAGGCGTTTAAGGCGTTTAAGGCGTTTATCGCCCAGTGAGCTGGCGTTTCGCCCAAAGGGCCTAACGCTAGCATGCACCAACCTGCTTTCATTTATATATTTTAGTTTATAAAAACGGCTTTTTATAAACTTATCGATGACTAAAAATCGGGCAACGCCCGGTGTTGCTAGAGGGATACCGCGATGACGTTTGTCGTGACTGAAAACTGCATTCAGTGCAAACACACCGACTGCGTAGAAGTTTGCCCGGTCGATTGCTTCTACGAAGGCCCCAACTTTCTGGTTATTGACCCTGACGAGTGCATTGACTGCGCGCTGTGCGAGCCCGAATGCCCGGTCGATGCTATCTACTCCGAAGATGAGCTGCCCAAAGGGCAAGAGCAGTTTATTGAGATTAACGCCGACCTGGCCGTGGAATGGCCCAATATCACGGAGAAGAAGGATCCGTTGCCGGATGCCGAAGAGTGGGACGGCAAAAGCGGCAAGATCGACAAGCTCGAACGTTAGGCAAGTAGGCACAAAAAAAGCGGCCCTCAGGCCGCTCGCTCCTAGCTTTTCCTCTGGCACGCCCTGTGCCCCCGTTCCCGCAAACGCCCTAACGAGCCTTCGCTGGCACTGTCCTTACGGCGCCTTCCCTGCCGGGGCTAACGTCACTGTCTCACCCGGCGCACCGCTGGCATCCTGCCTGGCCTTCCCTGCATCCTGCCTGAAAGCATCCTTGCCTCTTCTCATCCTGTGCACAGTATCTCCATATTGTATAGGCAGCTCAAGACCCCCTCAAATGCAAAGGGCGAGCCACATCGGCTCGCCCTTTTTGAACGGCTGCTTACGAAACAAACAGTTATCCCATTTGTCATCATGTTTAACCATTTTGATACGCAGCAAAAAGCAATTCTCACCGCGCCTTGTAAGATATCTCTTACACAACCTTAAGCAATCATCTTCTCCGCCAGCGGCATCCCCACTTACTGTCCCTTGATAGCCTTGCGCCCGGGATAGCTAACGCCGTCAAGCTCGTCTTCAATCACCAACAAGCGATTGTACTTGGCCACCCGGTCCGAGCGACAGAGGGAACCGGTTTTGATCTGGCCGGCGGCAGTGGCCACTGCCAAATCGGCAATGGTGGTATCTTCGGTTTCACCGGAACGATGCGAGATAACCACGGTAAAGCCAGCGTCCTGCGCCATGCGGATGGCATCCAGCGTTTCTGATAACGAGCCGATCTGGTTGAACTTGATCAGGATCGAGTTGCCGATCTGCTCGTCGATACCGCGCTTGAGAATCTTGGTGTTGGTGACAAAGAGGTCATCGCCGACCAGCTGCACTTTATCGCCCAGCTTGTCGGTCAGCGCTTTCCAGCCGTCCCAGTCCGACTCGTCCATGCCGTCTTCGATGGACACGATCGGGTAGTCGTCGCACAGCCCGGCCAGGTAGCTGGTGAAGCCTTCGGCGTCGTAGCTTTTGCCTTCGCCGGCCAGGTTGTACTGGCCGTTTTCGTAGAACTCGCTCGACGCACAGTCAAGCGCTAGCGTCACGTCTTCGCCCAGCGTATAGCCCGCAGCGTCAACGGCCTGTTTGATGACGGCAAGCGCCTCGGCGTTGGACTTAAGGTTAGGTGCAAAGCCGCCTTCATCGCCTACCGAAGTAGAAAGTCCGCGCTCGGAAAGCACTTTTTTCAGCGCGTGGAAGATTTCTGCCCCGACCCGCAGCGCTTCGCTGAAGCTTTTCGCGCTGACCGGCTGAATCATAAACTCTTGAATATCGACGTTGTTATCGGCGTGTTCGCCGCCGTTGAGGATATTCATCATCGGCACCGGCATACTATAAACGCCCGGCGTGCCGTAAAGCTCGGCAATGTGGGCGTAAAGCGGAACATCCTTGGCGTTGGCGGCGGCCTTGGCGGTGGCAAGCGACACCGCAAGAATAGCGTTGGCGCCAAGCGTGGCCTTGTTGTCGGTACCGTCAAGCGCGAGCATGGCATCGTCCAGGCCGCGCTGGTCGCGGGCATCCATCCCCAAAAGTGCACTACGGATCTTGCCGTTAATCACCTCAACCGCCTTGAGCACGCCTTTACCCAAATAGCGCGCCTTATCACCATCGCGCAGCTCAAGCGCTTCGCGCGAGCCGGTTGAAGCGCCGCTCGGCGCAAAGGCTTCGCCCAGCGCACCGCTTTCCAGGCGCACCGTGGCAAAGACGGTGGGATTACCGCGGGAGTCCAGCACTTCTAACGCACGGATATCAACAATTTTGGTCATCAATGTATCCTTTTTATAATGATCGAAGAGTGTAGCATTATGGCAAAAGGGTCGGCGCTAGCGGATCGCCAGCGGTGCAAAACCCTTGACCAGCCCGTCCAGCGCGGCAAGCTGGTGTAAAAACGGCGCGAGTTGATCAAGCGGCAGCGCGCAGGGGCCGTCGCAGCGGGCGCGGTCGGGGTCGGGGTGCGCTTCCAGAAACAGCCCGGCGAGCCCCACGGCAACGCCCGCGCGGGCAAGTTCCGCCACCTGGGCGCGGCGGCCACCGGCGCTGTCGGCACGCCCGCCGGGGCGCTGCAGCGCGTGGGTCGCGTCAAAAAATATCGGGTAGCCGGTTTGCTTCATGTCGCCAAGGCCCAGCATATCGACCACCAGATTGTTGTAGCCAAAGCTGGTGCCGCGCTCACACAGCATCAGGTTATCATTACCGGCTTCGCGGCATTTGGCCAGAATATGGCGCATTTCGTGGGGGGCCAGAAACTGCGGTTTTTTAATATTAATCACCGCACCGGTCTTGGCCAATGCGACGACCAGGTCGGTCTGGCGCGCGAGAAACGCCGGCAGCTGGATGATGTCCGCCACCTCGGCGGCGGGCGCGGCCTGCCACGGCTCGTGGACGTCGGTAATTACCGGTACGCCATGGCGCGCCTTGATATCGGCGAGCATCTGCAGGCCTTTCTCAAGCCCCGGCCCACGGTACGCATGGATCGAGCTGCGGTTGGCCTTGTCAAAGCTCGCCTTGTAGACGTAGGGCATGGAAAGCGGCCCGGTCGCCTCGACAAAGGCGCTTGCCACTTCGTCAGCCAGCGCCGGAGATTCCAGCACGTTCATCCCACCCAACAACATAAGCGGCAAAGAATTGCCGGCGGTTAAGCCGGCAACGTTAATGTGACGCTCGTCAGGGGTAGGCTGGGGGCTCGCGGTATTGGCCGCCTCGCTCATACGGCGTTACTCCTGAGTGGTCAAATGAGCCGATTGGGCGCGGATGCGCGCCGCCTTGTGCTCAACGGCGGCGTTGATAAAGCCGCTAAACAGCGGGTGGCCGTCGCGTGGCGTCGAGGTGAACTCCGGGTGAAACTGGCAGGCAACGTACCACGGGTGATCAGCAAGCTCGACCACCTCGACCAGCGTTTGATCAACGCTGCGACCGGAGACAATCAGTCCGGCGCTTTCCAGCGCCTCAACGAACTGGTTGTTGACCTCAAAGCGGTGACGATGGCGCTCCATGATTTCATCGGCGCCGTAGGCCTCATACGCTTTGGTGCCGGCGGCCAGGTGGCAAACTTGCCCACCCAGACGCATGGTGCCACCCAGATCCGACGCCGCATCGCGCAGCTCGATCTTGCCCTCGGCGTTGAGCCATTCGGTAATCAGGCCCACCACCGGGTGCTGCGTATCGTGGGTAAACTCGGTCGAATTGGCGTCCGCCCAGCCGGCAACGTTGCGCGCAAACTCGATCACCGCGACCTGCAGCCCGAGGCAGATACCCAGATACGGCACCTTATTTTCGCGGGCGAACTGTGCGGCCATGATCTTGCCTTCTACGCCGCGCTCGCCAAAACCGCCGGGCACCAAAATCGCGTCTTTGCCGGCCAGCCGCTCGGTGCCGTGGCGCTCGATATCTTCGGCGTCGATGTAGTCGACATTGACCTTGATACGCCCCTGAATACCGGCGTGGGTCAGTGCTTCATTAAGCGACTTGTAGGCGTCCAGAAGCTCCATGTATTTACCCACCATGGCAACGCTGACCGACTTGAGCGGGTTGAGCTTGGCATCCAGCACGTGAACCCACTCGGTGAGATCGGCTTCGCCGGCTTCAAGCCGCAGCTTGTCGCAAACGATGTCGTCCAGACCGTGCTCGTGAAGCATCAGCGGAATGCGGTAGATGGTGTCGGCGTCTTGCAACGGCACCACGGCGCGCTCTTCGACGTTGGTGAACAGCGCGATCTTGCGCCGCTCGACTTCTTCTAGCTCCACCTCGCTACGACAAATCAGGATATCCGGCTGAATACCAATGGAGCGCAGCTCCTTGACGCTGTGCTGGGTCGGCTTGGTCTTGGTCTCGCCGGCCGTCTTGATGTAGGGCACCAGCGTCAGGTGCATGTAGAGCGCGCGGCTGGCGCCCAGCTCGCTTCTGATTTGGCGGATCGCTTCCAGAAACGGCAGCGACTCGATATCGCCCACGGTACCGCCGATTTCCACCAGCGCCACGTCGAACCCTTCACCGCCGGCGTAGACGCGGCGTTTGATCTCGTCGGTAATGTGGGGAATAACCTGCACGGTGCCGCCCAGGTAGTCGCCACGGCGCTCGCGGCGCAGCACGTGTTCGTACACGCGCCCGGTGGTGAAGTTGTTGCCCTGGGTCATCTTGGTGCGGATGAAGCGCTCGTAATGGCCCAGATCCAGATCCGTCTCGGCGCCATCCTCGGTGACGAACACCTCGCCGTGCTGAAAAGGACTCATGGTGCCCGGGTCGACGTTAATGTAGGGGTCGAGCTTGAGCATGGTGACTTTGAGGCCGCGCGCCTCAAGAATCGCCGCCAGCGAGGCGGAAGCGATGCCCTTGCCAAGGGAAGACACAACGCCGCCGGTCACGAAGATATATCGTGTCATGGAAAACCTGTCGAAACGTGATCAAAAGGCACGGCAGAAAGCCACACCAGGATGGGATGACAGAATAGCAGACTCGCTTAAAAGGCTCAATTTCAACCGTTCTCTGCCCTCGGGCAGAGAACGGTGATCCACGCTATACGTCGAGCTTATACATCGAGATAGTCCATGATACCGTGCGCGGCCTCGCGGCCTTCGTAAATGGCCGTGACCACCAGATCCGAACCGCGCACCATGTCGCCACCGGCAAATATCCGGTCATTGCTGGTTTGAAAGGCAAATTCACCGTGCTCGCACGCCTTGACGAAGTTGCGCTGGTCAACCTGCACGTTGGCACCGTCAAACCAGGGCGCGGGGCTTGCCTGAAAACCAAAGGCCACCACGACGGCATCCGCGGGGATGACTTCTTCCGAGCCGGGCACCGCTTCCGGGCGCTGACGGCCGTTTTCATCCGGCTCGCCCAGCCGCGTGCGCACCACCTTGACGCCTTCCACCCGCCCTTCGCCGACCACGGCAATCGGCTGGCGATTGAACAGGAACTCCACGCCCTCTTCGCGGGCATTGGTCACTTCACGGCGCGAGCCGGGCATATTGGCCTCGTCGCGGCGGTAGGCACAGGCAACGCTGGCAGCACCCTGACGGATCGCGGTGCGGTTACAGTCCATGGCCGTATCACCGCCGCCCAGCACCACCACGCGCTTGCCTTCAAGAGACACGTAGTCGTCCGTATGCCGGGAAAATCCCAGACGGTAATTCACATTGGCCACCAGATAATCCAGCGCCTTGTGCACGCCGGGCAGGGATTCGCCGGGGAACCCGCCCTCCATGGGCGTATAGGTGCCCATGCCCAGAAAAACGGCGTCGTAGGTTTCCTGCAGGGTGTCAAAGCCAATATCGTGGCCGATATCGGTATTCAAGCGAAATTCGACGCCCATTTCCTCGAAGATCGCCCGCCGACGCTCCATGACGCTTTTTTCCAGCTTGAACTCGGGAATCCCGAAGGTGAGCAACCCGCCAATTTCCGGGTGCTTATCAAACACCACCGGCGACACGCCGTTGCGCGCCAGCACGTCGGCGCAGGCAAGCCCGGCGGGGCCGGCACCGACCACGGCTACTTGTTTGCCGCTCCACGTCACCTTGGACATGTCCGGGCGCCAGCCCATGGAAAAAGCGGTATCGGTGATGTATTTCTCCACCGAGCCGATGGTCACCGCGCCGAACCCGTCGTTCAGCGTGCAGTCGCCTTCGCACAATCGGTCCTGCGGGCATACCCGGCCGCAGACTTCCGGCAGCGGGTTGGTCTTGTGCGCCATCTCGGCGGCTTCAATGATGTTGCCCTCGCTGACCAGCTGCAGCCAGTTGGGAATGTAGTTGTGCACCGGGCACTTCCACTCGCAGTAAGGGTTGCCACAGTGCAGGCAGCGGTGCGCCTGAGACGCGGCTTCCTTGGGCTTGAACGGCTGATAAATCTCGGCAAACTCCGCGGAACGCGTCTGTGCCGGTTTTTTATCGGGGTCTTTGCGCCCCACGTCAATAAACTGAAACTCGTTACGCCAGCGCTTGGCCATGGTTTTCTCCTTGCTGCCACCACCCTCGGCAGCGGCAGACATCAGCAATACGGTCGGTAGCGATTTACTCCGGCTGGTGCCGGGACTGGGCAAGCAGGCCGCCAAGGCTTGCCGCCCTGGGTTTGACCAGCCAGAAGTGACGCAGGTAGTCGCTCATGTCTTCCAGAATGGCCTGACCGCGCGGTGAGCGAGTGCTGTCCACGTAGGCTTCGATCACTTCGCGCAGATGGCGGCGATGCGCTTCCATGGATTCAATATTGATGCGGTGAATATCCACCAGCTCGTGGTTGACCTTGTCGACAAAGGTGCGGTCTTCGTCCAGCACGTAGGCAAACCCGCCGGTCATGCCCGCCCCGAAATTAAGCCCGGTAGTGCCCAGCACCGTTATCAGCCCGCCGGTCATGTATTCACAGCAGTGATCGCCCGTGCCCTCCACCACCGCGCTGGCGCCGGAGTTGCGCACCGCAAAGCGCTCGCCGGCGCAGCCTGCGGCATAGAGCACGCCGCCGGTGGCGCCATACAGGCAGGTGTTGCCGATAATCGCCGTTTCATGGCGGACAAACTGGCTTTCACGCGGCGGCACGATGACGATGCTGCCGCCGTTCATGCCCTTGCCCACATAGTCGTTGGCGTCGCCTTCCAGATGCAGGTTAAGCCCGCGGGCGTTCCAGACGCCGAAGCTCTGGCCGGCCACGCCGGTAAACCGCGCCGTTATGGGTGCGGCTTCAAGGCCGGCTTCGCCGTGGCGCTTGGCGATCGCGCCTGACACAGAGGCGCCGACGCTGCGATCACAGTTGGTGATCGCAAAGTCAAAGGTGCCGCCGGTCTGCGCTTCGATCGCCGCGCCCACGGTGGCCAGCAGCTGCTGATTTTTGGCCCCCGGATCATGCGGCACGTTGCGCGTCACGCGGCAGAACTGCGGTGCCTGCGCCGGCACAAAATCGTTTTCCAGCAGCGGCGAAAGGTCCAGCTTGCGCTGGGAGGCCGTGTTGCCTTCCAGCACGTCCAGCAGATCGGTCCGGCCGATCAGCTCGGTCAGCTGACGCACGCCCAGCAGCGCCATCAGCTCGCGCACTTCTTCGGCGATAAAGCGGAAGTAGTGTTTGACCATGTCCACGGTGCCGCGAAAGTGCTCGTCGCGCAGGTACTTATTCTGGGTGGCAACGCCGGTCGCGCAGTTGTTCAAATGGCAGATGCGCAGGTACTTGCAGCCCAGCGCGACCATGGGTGCGGTGCCGAAACCGAAGCTTTCCGCCCCCAGAATCGCGGCCTTGACCACATCCAGTCCGGTTTTCAGCCCGCCGTCGGTCTGCAGGCGAATCTTGTCGCGCAGCCCGTTGATGCGCAGCGCCTGATGGACTTCCGGCAGGCCCAGCTCCCAGGGGCTGCCGGCGTGCTTGATCGAGGTCAGCGGGCTTGCCGCCGTACCGCCGTCGTAGCCCGAAACGGTAATCAGGTCGGCATAGGCCTTGGCCACGCCCGTGGCAATGGTGCCGATGCCCGGCTCGGAGACCAGCTTGACCGAGACCTGCGCCTCGGGATTGACCTGCTTGAGGTCAAAAATCAGCTGCGCCAGATCCTCAATGGAATAGATGTCGTGGTGCGGCGGCGGCGAAATCAGCGTCACACCGGGCACCGCGTAGCGCAGCCGGGCGATGAGCGCATTGACCTTGTCGCCGGGCAGCTGGCCGCCCTCGCCGGGCTTTGCGCCTTGCGCCACCTTGATCTGCAGCACCTCGGCATTGACCAGATAGTGCGGCGTGACGCCGAAACGCCCCGAGGCAACCTGCTTGATTTTGGAGCTGCGCACGCTGTTGTAACGCGCGCTGTCCTCACCGCCTTCACCGGAGTTGGAGCGCCCGCCGGTTTCGTTCATGGCCTGCGCCAGCGCTTCGTGAGCTTCCGGCGAGAGCGCCCCGAGCGACATGCCGGCGCTGTCAAAGCGCGGAATCAACGCCTCGATGGGTTCGACTTCGTCCAGAGACAGCGGCGTGGCGGCCGGCTTGAGCGCCAGCATATCGCGCAGCGTGGCGATCGGCCGCTCGTTCACCAGCCGGGCAAAATCTTTCCACTTGGCATAGCTGCCTTCCTGCACCGCCGCCCGCAGCGTGGTCACCACGTCAGGGTTATAGGCGTGATACTCGTGGCCGTGCACGTATTTCATCAGCCCGCCCTGGGAAATCAGCTTGCGCGCCTTCCACGCATCCCGTGACAGCCTGACCTGCTGCGCCTCAAGCTCGGCAAAGCCCGCGCCCTGAATGCGCGAGGCCATCCCCGCAAAGCAGGTGGTCATCACCTCGTCATCCAGCCCGACCGCCTCAAACAGCATCGAGCCACGGTAGGACGCCAGCGTTGAAATGCCCATCTTGGACAAAATCTTGTAAAGGCCTTTTTGCAGCCCGCGGCGATAGTTTTCCCGGGTATCCGCCGGCTCGCCTTCAAGCTCTCCGGTGCGGTGCATGTCCGCCATGACATGGTAGGCAAGCCACGGGTAAACCGCCGTGGCACCGACGCCGAACAGTACCGCCATCTGATGGGCGTCCCGGGCAAAGCCGGTTTCCACAATAATGTTGGCGTCGGGCCGCAGCGCCAGCCGGCCCAGATGCGTATGCACGGCCCCCACCGCCAGCGCGGCCTGAAGGGGGATCTCGCCGGCTTCAAGGCGGGCATCCGACAACACCACCAGCACCTTGCCGTCACGCACGCAGGCCTCGGCAGACCGGCACAGCGCATCCAGCGCTGCTTGCAGCGTTTGCGTGACGGGATCATAGCCCAACGACAGCGTATGGCTGGCAAAGGCCGGATCCTGCTGATCCACCAGCGCGGCGAACTTGCGCGGCGAGAGGATCGGGGCGGTCAAAATCAGACGATGCGCGTGCTCTGGTGTGACCTCGAACACGTTACGCTCGGCGCCGATGCAGGTTTCCAGCGACATCACGATCGCTTCACGTAGCGGGTCGATGGCGGGGTTGGTCACCTGGGCAAATTTCTGGCGGAAGTAGTCGGTCAGCAGGCGCGGCCGGCTGGATAACACCGCCATGGGCGTGTCGTCGCCCATTGAGCCAACGCCCTCCTGACCGCCCTCGGCCAGCGGGCGCAGCACCTGATCGCGCTCCTCGAAGCTGACCTGAAACATTTTCTGCTGCGTGGCCAGCGCGTCGGTACCCATCGGCTGAAAACGCGCCAGCTCGGTCAGCGCGGATTCCAGATAGTGAGCCTGCTCCTTGAGCCAGCGCTTGTAGGGGTAGACCGATGCCAGGCGATGATCAATCTCGTCGGTGTGCAGCACTTCGCCGGTCACGGTGTCCACGGCGAGTATCTGGCCGGGCCCTACTCGCCCCTTGGCCACCACGTCTTCGGGGCGGTAAGCGTAGGTGCCGATCTCGGAGGCCAGCGTGATATAGCCGTTTTTGGTCATCACCCAGCGCGCCGGGCGCAGGCCGTTGCGGTCGAGCATGCACACGGCCTGACGGCCGTCGGTCATCACCACGCCGGCCGGGCCATCCCACGGCTCCATGTGCATGGAATTATATTCATAAAAGGCGCGCCGGCCGGCGTCCATGGTCTGCACGTTTTGCCACGCAGGCGGCACCATCATCCGCACGGCACGGTGTAGCTCCATGCCGCCGGTCAGGAGCACTTCCAGCATGTTGTCCATGCTGGAGGAATCAGACCCCGTGGTATTGACGATTTCGTCGAGCTCGGCAATTCCGCTCAGACGCGGGCTGGAAAACTGCTGCTTGCGCGAATTCGCCCAGCTGCGGTTGGCCTCGATGGTGTTGATCTCACCGTTATGCGCCAGCAGGCGAAACGGCTGGGCAAGCGGCCAGCGCGGCGCGGTATTGGTCGAGAAACGCTGGTGAAACACGCAGATCGATGCCGTCAGGCGTTCATCATTCAAGTCGCGGTAAAACGCCGGCAGATCCCGGGGCATGACCAGCCCCTTGTAGGCCACCACGTCAGCCGATAGCGAAACCACGTAAAAATCTTCCTCGCCGCTCAGGCGCTGTTCCGCCCGGCGGCGTGCCATGAACAGCTCAACGTCAAAGTTTTCGCTGTTTTCCGGCAGCACAAATATCTGCTGGATACGCGGCAGGCAGGCCACTGCCATGGGGCCACACACGCTGGCGTCCACCGGCACCTCACGCCAGCCGGCAACGCTCAGCCCTCGCGCGGCCAGCTCTTCTTCCAGCACGCGCTGCGCCTGCACGGCGCGGGTATCGTCATCGGGGAGAAACACCATACCCACGGCAAAGTGTTCGCCGAGCGTTACACCCAGCGCCTCGTGCGCGACGGCCTGCATGAAGGTGACCGGCATGGTCAGCAACAGGCCGCAGCCGTCGCCGGTTTTACCATCAGCGGCGATACCGCCACGGTGGGTCATGCAGGTCAGGGACTCGATGGCCGTTTTGAGCAGATCGTGACTGGCATGCCCCTGCATGTGGGCAATCAGGCCGAAGCCACAGTTGTCACGAAACTCACTGGGCTGATGAAGACCTTTTTTCATAGTCGTGCCTCGGTCAGAGTTTGTTTTATAAATGCAAATTTAATGGTATATTTAACGGTTTTTCTTATTTTTTATCTTGATGCCTCCCGCCAGCGAACACGGCCGTCTCGCGCCTTTCATACTCAGGAAACGGCTGCTCACAATAGCCAGCAAGGTTCGCATCGCGCAATCTTTTTGTGCCGCTAACCCCCTATAAACACTCAGCTATAATATAAATAATAAATATCTAATAAATAAAAAATCATACTCTTTCAAACACTTATAAAGCGTTAAAACGGATTTTAAACGATAGAAAAATAGAATTAAACTTTAGTCTAATATTTAGCCAAAATCCCATACTGATTACGCATGGGTCATTCTTATTATGATTTTCAGCCCGCAGAGTTTTTCCGTCGTGGCACAAAAAACCCGCTCACGGGGAGCGGGTCAGATGGTCAATGCCCTAACGTTTTGTCGATGCTCAGCGGTGGCTAGCCGCGGGGGTAGCTGTCCAGCAGCGCGTCCAGGGTTTCCGGCGGCGTATCAGCGCTGATGCAGGCATCGCCCGGGGCACGCAGCAGTATCAGTCGCAGCTGGTCGTCGATATTTTTCTTGTCGCGGCGCATGTGGGCAAGAAAGTCGTCCCGCGTCATGCCGCTGGGGGCGCTCAGCGGCAGGCCGGCACGCTCGATCACCGTTTGGCAACGCTCAAGCGCGGCGGCGTCGATCCACCCCAGCCGGTGCGAGAGCGTCGCGGCCATGGCCATGCCCGCCCCGACGGCTTCGCCGTGCAGCCAGCAGCCGTAACCCTGCTCAGCCTCAATGGCGTGGCCAAAGGTGTGACCCAGATTCAGCAGCGCGCGCACGCCCTGCTCGGTTTCATCTTCAGCCACCACATCGGCCTTGATCTGACAGCTAAGCGCGACGGCGTGCGCCAGCGTATCCGCGTCGCCGTCGCGCAGCGGCGTCATGCTGTCTTCCAGCCAGCCGAGGAAAGCCTCATCGCGGATCAAGCCGTACTTGATCACCTCGGCAAGCCCGGCGGAAAGCTCGCGCGCGGGCAGCGTGGATAGCGTAGCGATGTCGACAATGACCGCCGTGGGCTGCCAGAACGCACCGATCATGTTCTTGCCCAGCGGGTGGTTGACGCCGGTTTTACCCCCGACCGAGGAATCCACCTGGGCCAGCAGCGTCGTTGGCACCTGAATAAACGCCACGCCGCGCTGATAGCTGGCCGCGGCAAAACCGACCATATCGCCGATCACTCCGCCGCCCAACGCGATCAGCGTGCAACGGCGGTTAAAGCCCGCCTCCAACAGCGCATCCCAGATGCGCCCGACCTGCTCCACGGTCTTGTAGCGCTCCCCGTCAGGCAGCACCACGCAACGTACGTCCAGATGCCCGGGCAAGGCGTCGCGCAGCGCGTCCAGATACAGCGGCGCGACGGTCTCGTTGGTGACGATCATGACCTGCCGGCCGGCCAGATAGGGCGTGATGGCGTCGGCATTACCGACCAGACCGGTGCCGATATGAATGGGATAGCTGCGCTCGCCGAGGGCGACATTGAGCGTGCGCCGCACGCCGTCGATAGGCTTCATAGGGTTACCTGAGGGATTAGGAAGAGGGCCGACACGTCAGGGCGACACCGGCTTGTGGGCCGTGCCGGTAGTTTGCAGCGGGTCCAACAGCCGGCGGACACGGCGGAGTATCTCGTTGACCACCGCGCGGGGGCTGCGCCGATCGGTGCGCACGATGATGTCCGCAGTGGCGCGATACAGCGGGTCGCGCTGGGCAAACATATCGTAGAGCACCTGCTCGCGGTTGGCACACTGCAGCAGCGGCCGGTTGCGGTCTCTGGCCGTGCGCCGCAGCTGCTGTTCAACGGTGGTCAGCAGATACACCACCGTACCGCGTTCGCGTAGCGCACAGCGGTTTTCTTCGCGCAGCACCGCACCGCCGCCGGTGGCCACGACCACCGCCTCCTGCCGGGTCAACTCATCAATCATCTGCACTTCGCGCTGGCGAAAACCGCTTTCGCCCTCGACGTCGAATATCCACGGAATATCCGCGCCGCAGCGGTCCCGAATGGCGTGGTCGCTGTCAAAGAACTCACGCGACAGCTCGGCCGCCAGCAGGCGGCCGATGGTACTTTTACCGGCGCCCATGGGGCCGATCAGAAAAACATTGGGTAAATCCTGCATTAGCGAACCGCCATGCCCTCATCGAGAAGTCGTGGAGTAATGAAAACCAGCAATTCTACCTTTTCATTACGCTCTTCGGTATAGCGAAATAAATTACCGATGACCGGGATATCGCCCAGCAGCGGCGTTTTGGCGACCTGGCGCAGCTCTTCGGTGGTGAGGATACCGCCGAGCACCACGGTCTGGCCGTTATCCACCAGCACCTGGGTTTCAATGGTGTTGGTATCAATCGGTGGTTCGCCGCCAAATTCGGACTCGCGGAAGCTGTCGTTACGAATCACCAGATCCATGATGATGCGGTCATCCGGGGTGATTTGCGGCGTCACTTCCAGCGACAGCAGCGCTTCCTTGAACTCGGTATCCGGGTTGTCGTTGCCATCCACGCTTTGAAAGGCGCGCTCCTCGCCCTGACTGATGGTCGCGGTGCGCCGGTTGGCGGTAATGATGCGCGGCTGGGAAATGGTCTGGCTTTTACCTTCGCTTTCCAGCGCGCGCAGCTCCAGATCCAACAGGATATCGCCGGACAGATAGCCAAAGCCAAAGCTGGTTCCGGCACTGCCCGAGGATCCCATGTCGACGGACAAGCCGCCGTTAGGCGCGGTACCATCGGAGGCTCCACCCAGATCCAGACTATCATCACCGCCGAAAATCCCGGTGGCATCACTCGCCGATGAAATACCCCAGTTGATACCCAACTCCCGGGAGGCGGTGTCCCGGGCGATCACGATGCGCGCTTCGATCTGCACCTGGCGCACGGCAACGTCCAAGCGTTCCAGCGTGCCCATGATTTGTGCCACCTGATCGGCCGTATCCTGAATCAGCAACGTGTTGGTGCGCTGATCAATACTCACCCGGCCGCGCTCGGTCAGCAGCCCGAAACCGTCTTCGCCACGCAACAGCTGGGCCAGATCCTGAGCGCGGGCATACTTCACATCGAAAAACTTCGTCACCAGCGGTGCCAGCGTTTCTTGCTGGCTGCGTGCCTCAAGCTTCTGGCGCTCCAGCGCAGCCAGCTCACCGGCCGGCGCCACGACCACCACATTGCCTTGCTGACGGCTCGCCAGCCCCTGGCTCTGAAGGATCAGGTCCAGCGCCTGATCCCAGGGCACGTCATTCAGATTAAGCGTGACCCGGCCGTTGACGCTGTCGCTTGCGACCAGATTCAGGCCGGTAAAATCTGCCAGAGTGGCCAGTACCGAACGCACCTCGATATCCTGAAAGTTAAGACTGAGGCGCTTGCCCGTGTACGTTCGGGCCGCCACTTCGCCGGACGTTGGTTGCTCACTTCCCGCCGCTTTCGCCACGGGTTCTATCACCACGCTGAACGTACGCCCGCTCGGAGACGACATCATCGCATAGGGGCCGTCGGTGACCAGCTCCAGGCGCGCGCCCTGAGCATCAACTCGGGGCACGATGCGGCTGATCGGCGTGGCAAAATCGGTCACATCATAAATCTGGTTAAGCGCATCGGGCAGCGCGCTTTGCCCCAGATCCACCACCACCCGGCCGCGCTCGCCCTTGCGTACCCGGGGCGTCACACCTTCACGGTTGAACGTGATTTCCAGACGGCCGGCGCCATCCGCGCCGCGGCGAAAGTCGATATCGTCTACCTGTTGCTCCTGCGCCGTGGTCAGCGCACCGGACGTGGCGCCGGCGGCATACGGCGCGCCCGGCCGGTCGGCGGCTTCTACTACCGTCGCCAGCGACACAAGCCATAGCCCTGCCGCTGCCAGCAGCGCCTGCCCACTGCGGCGATATGCTCTAGTCATGGCCATGTTTCATCCACCGTTTCATCCAGCGACTCATCCAAACATCCGTTTTTTGCGTTATCGCGTTGGTGTATCAGGGCTTAATTCAAGCGCTGCCTCGCGTTTTTGCCACCCTTCCTGACGCGTAAAAATCCGTTCACTCACCGATACGGCCTGCGACGTAATCCGCGTGATCCGCCCATGATTACTGCCCATATGGTTGCCTTCGCGTACCGTGACCACCTCGTGCTCGGGCGTTTGAATCAGCGCTACGTGGCGTTTGCCCATGCTCAGCGTACCGACCAGCTGAAGCTGTTGCAGAGCAAACCGCTCGAGCGGTTCTTTCACGCGTGACGTATCGGGTGCCAGCTTGCCGGTGCGCGACGCGCCGGGTGCCGTGCTCTGGGCCTGTGCCACCGCTGCGGCGGCCAGAAACGGGCTGCGTTCGGCGCCGTAGTGATACCCGACGGGACGATAGGCCGGCAGCTCGGGAATGTTCAAGGCGTCAGGTTCATCAGCCTGTTCACGGGTGCTTTCCAGCGTCTGATTCAGCGCGGTCAGGTGAGGGTCAGAACAGCCGGCCAGCAATACCGCGAACAGGCCGCCAGCGATCAGCGCACGCATCATGGCTGCTCTCCAGTGGCCGGTTCCTGGTAGCTGTAAGTGCGTGCCAGCATGGAAAGGCGCAGCGTATCGCCGACACCGTCAACCGGCGTCAGGGTAAAATCGTGCTGGGTCACAATCCGGGAAAGCGCGGCCATATCGGCAACGAAACGCGCAATCTGGTGATAGCCGCCACGCACCTGAATATCGAAGGGATGCTCAATATAATAGCCGTGAGCCACCGTGGGCTTGAGCCGGATTGTGTCAATGCTCAGGCGGTTTTCAACCGCCGCATCGTTGATGCTGTCGAGCAACGAGGGGATTTCAGCGCCGGTGGGCAACATGGCGCGCAGCCCGAGCATCTTGGCATCCAACGTGGCGAGCTGCTGCTGTACGCGCGGCAGAGTCGACGCCTCGACGGATTTTTGCTCAAACGTCGTCAACAGCTGCACTTCCTGCTGCCGAGCATCGGCCAGCGCTGCGCGATGCTCGCGCACCACCAGCCCGTACATGGCCGCCAGCGCCAACAGCAGCACCAGCACACAGCTCAAGAGTTTGAGCAACAGCGGCCAGCCGCCGGCCTCGCGCAGCTCCAGCGCCTGCCAGTCCACCTCGCGCAGCTGGCGCCATTCCTGCACCAGTCTTTCACGGTTAAACGTCATCGGCCTGTCCTTCTGCGCTGTTCTCCGTGCTCACGACGCTCCCGCGCTGCTCGACAACAAAGCGGAACTGGCGCCCCGCCGCCTCTTCACCGGCGGCGTTTTCCACCTCGGAAAGTGCCGGCACGCCCAGCGCCGGCGCCAGTGCAATACGGCGCAGCTGCTCGGACACCTGACGGTCGGTGCCCGCACGGGCAGTGATGCTGATCGTTTCTCCGCTGCGCTCCAGATGTTGATACACAATGCCCGGCACCATGCTCTGCGCCACCGCATTGAACAGCTGCACGGTTTGCAAGCGCTCATGTTGCAGCGACTGGAAAAGCGCCAGCTGCTCGTTGAGCTGGCTGACGCGCGCTTCATACTCGTGCACCTGGCCAATGTCCTGCTCCAGCACACGGGTCTGCTCGCGAATGTAATCGTTGCGCTGGGTCTGGGCGTCAAGTTCGACCTGATAGTAGCGCGCCACGCCAAAACCCAGCGCGCTACCCGCCACCAACATCGCCAGCAACAGCAGCTGAAACCGCTGGGTACGCCGCTCACGGCGGGCTTCACGCCAGGGCAGCAGATTAATCGTCAGGCTCATGGCGCGCCTCGCATCGCCAGGCCACAGGCGGTGAGCATGGCCGGCGCGTCGCTGGTCAACGCCTCAAGGTTGATACGCTTGTTGACCGCCATGCGCTGGAACGGGTTGGCAATAGTGACGCGCATGCCGCTGTCCTCGGCCAGGCGTTGAGCAAAGCCGGGGATCACGCTTGAGCCGCCGGCCAGCACGATTTCCTTGATCTCGTGATGTCGCCCGGCCGAATAGTAAAGCTGCAGCGAGCGCCCGACCTGCTGCACCAGCGTTTCCAGAAACGGCGTGAGCACTTCGGCGTAATAGTCATCGGGCAGCCCGCCGCGTTTTTTGGCAAAGCCCGCCTCCTTCATGGTCAGCGCGTAGCGCTCCTGAATGGCGTCGGTCAGCTGACGTCCGCCAAACACGGTATCGCGGCTGTACACGATGCGCCCCGCGCGAATCACGTGAAAAGCGTTCATGTTGGCACCGATGTCCACCAGCGCCACGCCGCTTTCCGGCGCGCCCGGGGTCTGCAGTTCGCGCTGCAGCATGGCAAAAGAGCGTTCCATGGCAAAGGTTTCCACGCCTACCGCGGCAGGCTCCAGCCCTGCTCGCTCCAGGGTTTCGGTAAGCTGTACCACATCCTGCTGACGGCAGGCCACCAGCAGGACGCGTTGCTCGTCGGGATCCAGCGTCGATGGCCCCAGACATTGAAAATCAAACGCCACTTCATTGAACGGAAACGGGATATGGCGTTCTGATTCGGCAATAATGCGCTCTTCGATAGCGTCCTCATCAAGCACGGCGGGAAACGTCAGCATCTTGGTGATGGCCGCGCTGGCCGGCACCGCTACCGCCACCTTGCGCGTTGAAGGCTTGGCATGCTCCACTGCACGGCTTAATACGCTCGCCACGGCGTCGATATCCTGGATACGCCGCTCAATGACCGTGCCTTCGGGAAGCGGACGCACGGCGTAGCTTTCGACTTGATAATTATGCTCGGTCGGTTTTAACTCAAGCAGCTTGACCGTTGCCGACGTAATATCGATGCCAATCAAGCCACGGTTAGGGGTAAGAAAGCGCATTGTATCGAAGTGACTCCGGCCTGCATCAGAACGTAGCGATGTTACATGATTTTACCACGGTGCACACTTCAGGCGCTGCGCCAGATCAACACTGGTGAGAGCCGTCTCGAGTTTCTATAATGACGTCCGCCGGTAACGCCGATATCGCACTGTTCATTTCATCCACGGGTATCCTGTTTTCATGAAGTCTCTTAGAACGCTCATACTTTCGCTCGTTTTCATGCTGGTCGCCCTGGGGGGTGCAACGGTTCTCGCCACCATCGGCGCCGCGCTGTATTTTTCGCCCGGCCTGCCCGACGTGCGCCAGCTGGAAAATTTCGATCTGCACACGCCGCTGCGCATTTACACTCGCGACGGCCAGCTGATCGGTGAATACGGCGAAGAACGGCGGATTCCGGTCGACTTTCAGGACATTCCCGAGCCGCTGGTCAACGCGCTGGTGGCCGCCGAGGATCAGCACTATTTCGAGCATCCGGGCGTTGACCCGCGCGGGCTGCTCCGCGCGGCCATCGAGCTGGCCCAGAGCGGCGGCACCATTCAGTCCGGCGGCTCCACCATTACCATGCAGGTGGCGCGTAACTATTTGCTGACGCTTGATCAGACGTTTACCCGTAAAATCCGCGAGATTCTGCTGGCCCTGCAGATGGAACAGGTGCTGAACAAGCAGGAAATCCTCTCGCTTTACGTCAACAAGATCTTTCTCGGCCACCGCTCCTATGGCATCGCCGCCGCCGCCAAGACCTACTACGACCAGCCGCTTGACGCGCTGACCCTGGCCGAGGCGGCCATGATTGCCGGGCTGCCCAAAGCGCCGTCGGCATTCAACCCGCTGTCCAATCCCGAGCGTTCGCTGATCCGGCGTAACTGGATTTTATTCCGCATGCGCGAGCTGGGCTTTATCGCCCCGGACGCCTATCAAAAAGCGGTCAAAGCGCCGATTACCGCCAAGCGTCACGCAACCCAGAACGACGTGGAAGCCGCCTACGTTGCGGAAATGGCGCGCCAGTACGCGATCGAACAGTTTGGCGACGAGGCCTATACCGGCGGCTATCATATTTACACCACCCTTGACAGCAAGCTGCAGCCGTTTGCCCGCGATGCGCTGGCCGAGGGGCTGTTAGCCTACGATCGCCGCCACGGCTGGCGCGGCCCCGAGCAAAGCGACATTGACGCAAGCCTTGTCGAAGCCCAGGAAAAAACCGCTACCAAGGGGCTTGAAGAAGAGCTTTCCGAATCGCCGGAGATCCGCAAGACCGCCCGCGAGGCGGCCGAACGCAGCCAGACCGAGGTAGAAGGCATTGAAGGCGACGTGAGCAACTGGGTACAGGTGCTCCAGCGCACGCCGAGCTACGGGGTCCTGACGCCGGCCATCGTGGTCGGCAGCAACGAGCGCGAAATGCGCGTGCTAACCGGCGACGAGAAAGTCCACACCCTTAACTGGGAAGGCATGAAGTGGACGCGCAAAGGCAACGCCGGACAGATTGCCAGCCGCGGCGACCTGATCCGCGTGGTCATCGATGACGACGATACGCTGCGCCTTTCCCAACGCCCCGAGGCCGAAGGCGCACTGGTCGCCCAGGAGCCTCGCACCGGCGCAATTATCGCGCTGCAGGGCGGCTTCAACTTCAACGCCAGCAAGTTCAACCGCGCGATTCAGGCGCGCCGCCAGTCCGGCTCCATTTTCAAGCCGTTTATTTATCTGGCGGCCATCAACAATGGCGAGATGAACGCGGCCAGCGTGGTCAACGACGCGCCCGTGGTCATCAACGATGGCAGCGATACGCTGTGGCGCCCGGTGAACTCCAGCAACGATTTCAACGGCCCCATGCGTCTGCGCCCGGCACTCGCCCATTCGCGCAACCTGGTGACCATCCGCATTCTGCAAAGCATGGGGCTGGGCTACACCATCGGCTTTCTCGAACGCTTCGGCTTCAACCCCGATCACCTGCCCCACGGGCTGTCGCTGGCGCTGGGCAGCGCCAGCCTGACCCCGCTGGAAATGACCAACGCCTACGCAATACTCGCCAACGGCGGCTTTAAAGTCTCGCCGTGGTATATCAAACGTATTGTGCGCGGTGACGAAACCGACAATGTCGAGGTATATAAAGCCGAGCCTGAAGTCGCCTGCCGTGGCTGCGCTGACGGTCAGGACAGCGTCGACATCGACGGCGAAACCTATACCGTCGCGCAGCGCATCGCCGACCCCGAGGCTATCTACATCATCCGCGACATGCTGCGTGAAGTCATCGAGCGCGGCACCGGTCGCGCCGCGCTGACCCTCGAGCGTGGCGACATCGTGGGCAAAACCGGCACCACCAACGCCCGGCGCGATGCCTGGTTTGCCGGCTTTAACGACGATATCGCCACGGCCGTCTGGGTGGGCAAGGACAGCAACCAGACTATTTCAGAATATGGCGCTCAGGCGGCACTGCCCATCTGGAAGGATTTCCTCGGCAACGCGCTGGAGGGCACGCCCGAAGCCTGGCCGGACCAGCCCGAAGGCGTGATCAGCGTGCGGGTTGATCCGGATACCGGCCTGCGCCTGCGCAGCGGCCAGCCCGGCGGCATCAGCGAGCTGTTTGATGCTGAATACCTGCCCGGCTACCAACCGCGCCGCATCAGCCGCGAGCTGGAAGAAGTCAGCGGCTCTCAGGGGTCCGGCACCGCCGAGTCGATTTTTTAACGCCCCGCTTACCCGTCCAGGCGCGCCTTGAGCTGTTCGACAATATGCGCGCCAATGGGCAACGCCGAAGTCGCCGCCGGTGACGGCGCGTTGCCCACGTTCACCGTACGTGCGGTGTTCACAAAGACGAAATCGCCCATCAGCCGGCCATCGTCAGCAACGGCCTGGGCACGGACCCCGGCAGGGTAAGGCGTCAGGTCCTCAAGCTCCAGGCTTGGGCAGTACGCCTGCACCCGCGCCAGATAACCGCGCTTGTAGAGCGAGTTTTTCAGCTCGAAAAGCCCCGGCTTCACATGGCGGGCCAGCATTTTCAGCACGCCCGGATGGGTCAGCATCTCGCCCGTATCACGCGGCGACACGTCGCGCCGGCGGTAGCCTTCGCGGCTGAGCGCCAGCACGGCGTTGGGGCCCACGGTAATGCGCCCGTCGATCATCGGCGTCAGGTGCACGCCCAGAAACGGCATCGCGGGGTCAGGCACCGGATAAATCAGGTGGCTGACAATCTCGCTTTTGCGCTCGGCCAGGGCGAAATACTCGCCGCGAAACGGGCACACGGTAAAGCCCGGATTCTTGCCCAGCAGGCGGATGATCCGGTCGGCGTAAAGCCCCGCGCAGCTCACCAGATAACGCGCGGAAAAGCTGCCTGCGGAGGTTGTCGCAACAACCTCGGCGCTACGCTCTTCAAGCCCCACCACCGCAGCGCCGTAGCGTATTTCGCCGCCCAGTCGTGCAAACTCGGCGGCCATGGCCCGCGCCACCGCCGCATAATCCACAATGCCGCTCGCCGGCACAAAAATGCCCGCCTCTCCGCGTATGTGGGGTTCACGCTCGGCCAGCTCGCCCGGCGCCAGCCAGGTATTTTCCAATCCGTTGGCCGCAATGCGCTGACCCAGCGTACGCAGCCGCGCAACCTCTTCTGCGCTGGTGGCCACCAGCAGCTTGCCACAGCGCTTATAGGCCACGTCGTGGCGCTCGCAAAAGGCCCGGGTGGCGCGATTGCCCTCAAGGCAAAAGCGCGCCTTGAGGCTGCCGGGCGCGTAGTACACCCCGGCATGTATCACGCCGCTGTTATGGCCGCTCTGATGCCGCGCCGGTCCCTGCTCTTTTTCCAGCACCACCATACGTTTGTGCGGATAGGCCTGCTTGAGCTGCAGCGCGGTGGAAAGCCCGACAATACCGCCGCCAATAATCACAATATCGTACATTCGCTCTCCTTTTGTGGCCTGCATTGCCGTCGGCCATGATCCACGTCAAATGCCCCAGGGCGGGCGCCTCTTACCATGGCTGACTTACCTACAACGGGAGGCTTATCATGGAACTTGTCTGTCCGGCCGGCAATCTGCCCGCGCTCAAGCGCGCCGTAGATGAAGGTGCCGATGCCGTTTACTTCGGTTTTCAAAATACCACCAACGCACGCCAGTTTGCCGGGCTGAACTTTACCGACAAGCGCGCCCGAGAGGGCATTGATTACGCCCATACCCGAGGTAAACGGGTATTTTGCGCCATCAATACCTACCCCCAACCCGACGGCTGGGCGCTGTGGACCCGCGCGGTGGATGACGCCGCCGCGCTGGGCGTGGATGCACTGATTCTCGCCGACATGGGGCTTTTAGACTACGCCGCCCGCCGCTACCCCGACCTTCCCCGCCACCTTTCCGTACAGGGCTCGGCCACCAGCCATGAAGCGCTGCGCTTTTATCACGAGCAGTTCGGCATCAAGCGCGCGGTGCTGCCCCGGGTGCTGTCGATCACCCAGGTGCGCGATCTCGCCAAACAGTCGCCGGTGGAGCTTGAAGTGTTTGCCTTTGGCAGCCTTTGTATCATGGCCGAAGGACGCTGCTATCTGTCGTCGTACCTGACCGGCGAGTCGCCCAACACCCGCGGCGTGTGTTCGCCGGCGGCACACGTGCGCTGGGAAGATACGCCCGAGGGGCTTGAGTCGCGTTTGAACGGCGTACTTATTGACCGCTACGCCGCGGGTGAAAACGCCGGCTACCCCACCCTGTGCAAAGGCCGCTTTGAAGTGGCCGGCGAGACCTACCACGCCATTGAAGAACCCACGAGCCTCAACACGTTGGAGTTGCTGCCCGATCTTGCCGAGCTTGGAATCAGCGCGGTCAAGATCGAAGGCCGTCAAAGAAGCCCGGCCTATGTGTCGAAGGTGGCCGGCATCTGGCGCGAGGCCATCGACCGGCTGGAAGCCGCCCCCGGGCGCTTTCATACCGATCCTTCGTGGATGGCCGGGCTGGGCGACGTCTCCGAAGGCACCACTACCACCCTTGGCGCTTACGAACGCCGCTGGAAATAGGAGATCGTCATGGCTGAGAGTTCTTGTTCACCGCTGCAGCTGGCGCTGGGGCCGGTGCTGTTCTACTGGACGCGCGAACACTACGCGCAGTTTTACCGCGACGCCGCGGATTGGCCGGTGGATATCGTTTATCTGGGAGAATCGGTGTGCTCGCGCCGGCGCGACATGAAGCTCGACGACTGGCTGGGGATCGGCCGCGAGCTTGCCCAGAGCGGCAAGGAGGTGGTGCTTTCAAGCCAGACGCTGATCGAGTCCGACGCCGACCTGCGCGATTTGCGCAAGCTGTGCAACAACGGTGAGTTCAGCGTGGAGGCCAACGACCAGAGCGCGGTGCAGCGCTGCGCCAGCGCGGGGCTGGGGTTCGTCGGCGGGGCGGCGCTCAATCTGTACAACACCGCCGCCATCGGCGTGCTTGAGCGTGCGGGGATGACGCGCTTCAACGCCCCGGTGGAAATGTCCGGCAAGGATGTGACCCGGCTGCTCGGCGACTGCCGCGAGCAAGGCGTAAAGGCAGACGGCGAGGTGTTTGCCTACGGCCACCTGCCGCTGGCGTGGTCGTCGCGCTGCTTTACCGCCAGGCGCTACCAGACACCCAAGGACCGCTGCCGCTTCGTCTGCCAGAAGCACCCGGAAGGCCTGGCGCTGCGCTCCCAGGAGTCCAAGGAGGTGTTTACCCTGAACGGCATCCAGACGCTGTCCGGCGCCTGTCAGGATCTGCGTCACGACGTGGCCTCGATTGCTGCTTCCGGCGCCGGCGTCGCGCGTCTGAGCCCGCGCGCCGAAGGCATGGCTGAGGTGGTAGCCGAGTTTGACGCCGCCCGGCGCGGCGAGCTTGCCGCCCCGGACCCGCTGGCGCTGATGGACGCCGAGGTGTGCGACGGCTACTGGCACGGCCGCCCGGGGATGGATCACAGCCGAGGGAAGACGGCCTAACGCCGCGCGGTCAGCGCATCCAGCTGACGCAATACCGCGCCTAAGCGCCCTTCGCTCAACCCCTCCTCGCGGCCGTCGAGGAGGTTTTTCACCGTCAGCCCCAGCTCGGTGTCGCCCTCGATCATCAGCCGGCGCTGGAAAAACATCGCGTCGGGGTCTTCGCGCCGCGTGGCCAAACACAAAAATTCCCGCCAGCCGCCGCGTATCGTGGCTTCCCCCGGCTCGGACGTCAGCGCAAAGCGCTCGTTATCCAGCGTCAGCGTCAGCCGAACGCCCAAATCTTCCACCTCAAGCGTGACCCGCCGGCCGTCCAGCGCATCAAACTCGCCCTCCGCCAGCGGCTCGGCAAAGGTGCGGTTGAGCAGCGGCTCCACCGCCCGGCGTTTGAGCGCCAGCGGCACGCGCGGATCCAGCAGGCCAATCACACGCGACGGAGCCGGCAGTCGCGGCAGCGCCTCGGACGGTACTTGAGAAAACGGTACTTGAGAAAACGGCAGTGCGGGCATAAACAAACTCCGGTTAAAACGCTTCAGACCGTGCGCGAATAGCGCTCTTCGCGGGGGGTCAGGTAGGCATCAAAGGCCATCGCCAGGTTGCGCATCATCAGCCGCCCGGCGGGCAGCACGTCCAGCCGGCGCTCGCTGATCTTGACCAGGCCGTCGGCCTGCATGGCGTCCATTGAGGTCAGGGCCTCGGCGAAATAATCGCTGAACGTTATCCCATGCGCGGCCTCAATGACGGCGAAATCCACCTCACCGTGACACATCAGCGTGCTGATCACGTCCCGGCGCAGGCGGTCGTCGTCACTGAGCCGATAGCCGCGCATCACCGGTAGCCGGCCGCTCTCCAGCCGATGTTGATACTGGGCGGTTTCCTTGACGTTCTGGCCGTAGGTATCGCCCACCTTGCCGATGGCGGTAATCCCCAAGCCGATCAGATCGCAGTCGGCGTGGGTCGAGTAGCCCTGAAAGTTGCGCTGCAGAGTGCCGTTCTCCCGCGCCAGCGCCAGCTCGTCGTCGGGCAGCGCGAAGTGGTCCATGCCGATGTAGACGTAGCCCGCCGCCATCAGCCGCTGGATGATCAGCTCGAGCAGCTCGAGCTTGCGCTCCGGCGGCGGCATATCTTCGTCGCGGATCAGCCGCTGCGACTTGAACAGCGACGGCAGGTGGGCATAGCTGTAGGTGGCGATGCGGTCGGGCTTCAGCGCGATGATCTTGTCCAGCGTGGCATCAAAGCTGGCCACGGTCTGCAGCGGCAGGCCGTAAATCAAATCCACGCTGATGGAATCGTACTCGGCGTCGCGCGCGGCCTGCATCAGCCCCACTACCTGCTCTTCGCTCTGTACCCGGTTCACCGCCTGCTGCACGTCGGGGTCAAAATCCTGCACGCCGAAGCTCAGGCGGTTAAAGCCAAACGCCCGCAACTCGTGAATCTGCTCGGGCGTCACCGTGCGCGGGTCGACTTCCAGCGAGAACTCGCGCTCGTGCGGCGCGGCAAAGTGGAAGGCGCTATCAAGCGCTTCCATCAGCTCGGCCAGCTGGTCGTTGCTCAGGTAGGTCGGCGTACCGCCGCCCAGATGCAGCTGGGTCATGCGCCGGGTGTCGTCAAACAGTTCTCCCTGCAGCTGGATCTCATGCTTGAGCCAGGCCAGATACTCCGCCGCCCGCTCGCGGTTGTGGGTGATGATTTTATTGCACGCGCAGTAGTAGCAAAGGCTCTCGCAGAACGGGATATGCACGTAGGCCGACAGCGGCTTGGGTGTGTCAGCGCTATTGCTGCGCGCCGCCGCCGCGCGGTAGTCGTCTTCGGCAAAGACCGCATGAAACTGCGGCGCAGTGGGGTACGACGTATAGCGCGGCCCCGGGCGGTCGTACTTTTCGACCAGCGCGCGATCAAACAACAGCTCGTTCTGCATAGCATCAAGGCCCTTTTCGTCTCTGCGTTGCGCGGCGTCAGCACATGCCGTGCGCCTGCCTCCTTTGCCCAAAATATATCAGCCGTGAGCGGCGCAGCCTGTGCGACCGAATGCCACGCAGCCTGCGGGCTACCTCCTTGGGAGTAAGCCCGCCAGCTTATAGGGGTAATCAGCCGCAAAAGTGATCCACGTCAACGTTTACCCCGACGGCGTTGCGAGCTATGGTGATTTCTGGTGTATGGAAGCAGGCTGAAGAGGTGGCGTATCCTGTTGGTTGATCTCGCCAGATCACAACCAACAGAGGAATGATACGCCATGTCAAAGTCTACCCTGCACGCTCTTTCACAACCAGAGTTGGAACAGGATCTATTGCACGAAACGATCCGTAATGGGGCCCGCAAGCTAATTGCTGAGGCTGTGGATGCCGAGCTGGCAGCGCTGCTTGAGCAGTATGCGGATCGTAAGGCACCGGACGGTCGTCAGGCTGTGGTTCGCAATGGCCACCTGCCTCAGCGTCACGTCCAGACCGGTGTTGGCGATGTCGAAGTGCAAGTACCCAAGGTCCGGGACCGCAGCGGGACCGGCATCCGTTTCAATAGCACGTTATTGCCGCCGTACCTGAAGCGGGCCAAGAGTCTGGATGAGCTGATCCCCTGGCTCTACCTGCGAGGCGTCTCGTCCGGAGACTTTCAGGAAGCCCTGAGCGCCTTGGTGGGCGATCAGGCCAAAGGTTTATCCGCCAATACGGTCTCCCGCTTGAAGGCCCGGTGGCAGGACGAGCACAAGGCTTGGCAGCGCCGGGATCTGAGCCAGAAGCGCTATGTCTACTGGTGGGCCGACGGCGTTTACAGCAACGTGCGTATGGACAACAAGCTGTGCTTGCTGGTCATCGTCGGTGTCACCGAGCATGGCCACAAGGAACTGGTCGCTGTTGAGGACGGACACCGGGAGTCCGAGGCGAGTTGGCTGGAACTGCTTGAGAGCCTGAAGAGCCAGCATTTGGGGGTCGCCCCGAAGCTGGCTGTGGGCGACGGTGCCTTGGGCTTTTGGAAGGCCCTGACCAAGGCCTACCCAGAGACCCGGCACCAGCGGTGCTGGGTGCATAAGACGGCCAATGTGCTCGATAAGCTTCCCAAGGCCCTGCAACCCAAGGTCAAGTCGGCTTTGCATGAGATCTACCTGGCCGAGACCCGGGACGCCGCCCACACGGCGTTTGACAGCGCACTGAAGCGTTTCCAGGACAAGTACCCGAAGGCCATGGGGTGCCTTAAAAAAGATCGGGAGGAGTTACTGGCCTTTTACGATTTTCCGGCGGTGCATTGGATTCATCTGCGCACCACCAACCCGATTGAGTCGACCTTTGCCACGGTGCGGCTAAGGACGAAGAAAAGCCGGGGCTGTGGGTCCAGAGACACCACCTTAGCGATGGTATTCAAGTTGATGCAAACCGCCCAGAAACGGTGGAAACGCATTAAGGGATTTCAGCTCCTGGAACTGGTCGTTAACAACGTCGAGTTCCAGGACGGAGAAGCAGTGGAGGATCAATCAGACGGGAACGTTGCCTGATGCCCATACACCAGATTTGACAATAACTCCACGGCGTTGCCTAGGCTGGGCTTACCGTCTGCTTCACCAGATACTGAGTTCACCAGATAATCCCACGATCGCTGCCGTGACGGTTTCATCACCCCAAAAGATGCATAAGGAATATTTGTTATGAAGCTAACTGTCGCCACTCTGCTGCTAAGCTCGCTCGCCATGACCGCCACCGCCGCCCAGGCCGACGGCGAAGCCACCTACAACAGTGCCTGCATGGCCTGCCACATGACCGGGGCGGCCGGCGCGCCGATCCGCGGCAAAGCCGACCAGTGGGAAGAGCGTCAGGAAAAGGGCATGGACACCCTGTACGACCACGCGATCAACGGTTTTCAGGCCATGCCGGCCAAAGGCGGCCAGTCGGGCCTCTCCGATGACGAAGTAAAAGCCGCCGTGGACTACATGCTCGAACCGACTTTATAACCCCTGGCTATAACCCCTGGCTATAACCTCTGGCTATAACCTCTGGCTATCACCCCTGCTTGACCCTCTCGCCGAGGAGCGCTCCATGCACCACCCCGCCCGCCGGCTGCATGCCGTCTGTTTTTGGCTGCTGACCCTGAGCCTTGTGCTCATGGCAAGCGCCACTCACGCCATGGAGCTGGCGGATCTCGGGGAGGGCTTTCCCTCGGCCAACCGGCTGGAACCGGCCGATTCCGAGTGGCCTGTCAGCCGCGTGATGCAGGATGACACCCTGCTTGGCTACGCCTTCAAAAGCGTTGACGTAGCCCCGATTCCCGCCTATTCGGGCAAGCCCATCAATTTGCTGCTGGGCATTGATACCGACGGCAAAATTACCCAGACCGACGTGCTCGGCCACTCCGAACCGATCATGCTGGTGGGCATTCCCGAAGAAAAGCTCGAAAACTTTGCCGACAAGCACGTCGGCGCTCACGTCAACGATCACCTTAAGGTGGGTAGTGAGCTTGATGCCGTTTCCGGCGCAACGGTGACGGTGATTGTCGCCGGCGATACCATCATGCGCGCGTCTCGCCGAGTCGCCGCCGAGCAGGGGCTGATTGCCGACCCCTCAGCCACGCCCCCGGCCAGAGTGCTGGAAGGTATTTATACGCCGGCCGACTGGCAGACACTTACCGGCGACGGCACGATTCGCCGGCTACACCTCACCCACGGCGAAGTGGACGCCGCCTTTGCCGGCACCCCGGCGGAAGACTACATGCACACCCCGCAGCCGGCGGACAAGACCTTTATCGAGCTGTTTTACACCTACCTCAATGCCCCCACCGCCGGGCGCAACCTGCTCGGTGACGACGGCTATGACGCGCTGATGGAAGAACTTGAGCCCGGCGAGCACGCCGTGGCGCTGGCCGGTCGCGGGGACTACTCGTTCAAGGGCTCGGGCTACGTGCGCGGCGGCATTTTTGACCGCGTGGAACTTGCCCAGCACGGCAGCTCGATCAGCTTCCACGACAGCGACCACATCCGCCTGCGGGACTTCGCCATCGACGGCGCGCCGGCGTTTGACGAGCGCGACGTGTTCATCATCCGCGAAGACGCCGCCTTTGATCCGGGCGCGCCCTGGCAGCTGTCTTTGCTGGTGCGCCGCGCCTCCGGCCCGCTGGATACCGAATTCGCCCGCTTTGACGCCGACTACGCCATTCCCGAGGCCTACATCGAACGCCCGGAGCCGCCGGTAGAAGAAGCCATTTGGGTGCAGGTCTGGCGCGACAAGGCGTTTCAGATCGGCGTACTCGGCGCGGGGCTTATCGTGCTCACCGGCATAATGCTGTTTCAGGACGTGCTGGCGCGCCATCCGCGCATCCTCAACCCGCTGCGGCTGGGCTTCAAACTCTACACGCTGGTGTTCATCGGCTGGTACGCGCTGGCCCAGCTGTCGGTGGTCAACATTCTGACCTTTACCCACGCGCTAATGAGCGACTTCAGCTGGGGGTCGTTTCTCATCGACCCGATGATGTTCATTCTCTGGTCGTTCGTGGCGGTCTCGATACTGCTCTGGGGACGCGGCGTTTTCTGCGGCTGGCTGTGCCCGTTTGGCGCGCTGCAGGATCTGGTCAACCAGGCCGCGCGCAAGCTCAAGGTCAAGCAGATCGAAGTGCCGTTCGGCCTCCACGAACGCCTCTGGGCGCTCAAGTACATTATTTTGCTGGCGCTGTTCGCGCTGTCGCTGCATTCGCTGGGCACCGCCGAGCGCTACGCCGAAGTCGAGCCGTTTAAAACCGCCATCACCCTGCGTTTCCAGCGCGACTGGGCGTTTGTCGCCTACGCCCTGGGGCTGGTGGTGATCTCGGCGTTCAACCACAAGTTTTACTGCCGCTACGTGTGCCCGCTGGGCGCGGGGCTGGCGATTCCCTCGCGGCTGCGCCTGTTCGACTGGCTCAAACGCCACCGCGGCAGCTGCGGCACGCCCTGCCAGATCTGTGAGCACGAATGCGAAGTCGGCGCGATCCATCCGGATGGCCGCATTAACGCTAACGAGTGTCATTACTGCCTCGACTGCCAGATTACCTATCACGACGAACAACGCTGCCCGCCGATGGTGAAGCGGCGCAAACGTCGGGAAAAGGCAACGCGCATGGCCGATGACCGGCCCGCCGTTGCCATCCACGACCCCAAGGCCGGAACCAGCAAACTTGAGCGTATTCCCGCCCTGCAAAAGGAGTAAGACATGAGCGAGAAGCAAAACGACGTGAAAAACCTTGGCCGCCGCCACTTTCTGCGCAACAGCGCGGTCACCGGCGTGGCCGGCGCGGGCCTGGCCAGTGGTTTCGGCACCGGCGCGCTGATGACCAGCCGCCAGGCGCAAGCGGCAGAAAAGAGCGCGATTGAAGTCGCCCCGGGGGATCTCGACGAATACTACGGCTTCTGGAGCGGCGGCCAGTCGGGCGAAGTCCGCGTACTCGGCGTGCCGTCCATGCGCGAGCTGATGCGCATTCCGGTGTTCAACGTCGATAGCGCCACCGGCTGGGGCATCACCAACGAATCCCGCGAAGTGCTGGGCGACTCCGCGCACTTTCTCAACGGCGACTCCCACCACCCGCACATTTCCATGAAAGACGGCAGCTACGACGGTAAGTACTTGTTCATCAACGACAAGGCCAACACCCGCGTGGCGCGTATTCGTCTCGACATCATGAAGACGGATAAAGTCATTACGGTACCCAACGTCCAGGCGATTCACGGTTTACGCCTGCAAAAAGTGCCGTATACCAAGTACGTGTTCGCTAACGCCGAGCTGCCTATTCCGCAGATCAACGATGGCCGCGATCTGGAAAGTCCCGAGAAATACGCCACCATGTTCAACGGCATCGACGCCGAGTCCATGGAAGTCGCCTGGCAGGTGATCGTCGACGGCAACCTCGACAACACCGACGCCGACTACACCGGCCGCTTTGTCGCCTCGACCTGCTACAACTCGGAAATGGGCATGACGCTGCCCGAGACCATGCGCGCCGAGCGCGACTGGGTGGTGGTGTTTGACGTTGAGGCCATTGAAGCCGCGGTAAAAGCCGGCGACTACGAAACCCTGGGCGACTCCGACGTGCCGGTACTCAACGGCCGCCACGGCACCCGGTTCACCCGCTACATTCCGGTGCCCAAAAACCCCCACGGCCTCAACACCTCACCCGACGGCAAGTACTTCATGGCCGCCGGCAAGCTCTCGCCCACCGTTTCGATCATCGCCATCGACAAGCTGTCGGAGCTTTTCGACGACGCTATCGAGCCGCGCGACGCGGTCGTCGGCGAACCCGAGCTGGGCCTGGGGCCACTGCACACCACCTTTGACGGCCGCGGCAACGCTTACACCACGCTGTTCATCGACAGCCAGATCGCCAAGTGGAACATTGCCGACGCCATTCGCGCGTACAACGGCGAAGACGTCAACTACCTGCGCCAGAAGCTCGACGTTCACTACCAGCCGGGGCACAACCACGCCAGCCTGACCGAGTCCAAGGACGCCGATGGCAAGTGGCTGGTGGTGCTGTCCAAGTTCTCCAAGGACCGCTTCTTGCCGGTAGGCCCGCTGCACCCGGAAAACGACCAGCTGATCGATATCTCCGGCGAGCAGATGAAGCTCGTCCACGACGGCCCGACCTACGCCGAGCCCCACGACTGTATCCTGCTGCGCGCCGACCAGCTCACGCCTAGCCGCATCTGGTCCCGCGATGACCCCTTCTTTGCCAGCACGCGCAAGATGGCCGAAGACGATGGTATCAATCTGGAAGCCGACAACAAGGTCATCCGCGACGGCAACAAGGTGCGCGTTTACATGACCTCGGTAGCGCCGCAGTTCGGCATGACCGAGTTCAAGGTCAAACAGGGCGACGAAGTCACGGTGGTGCTCACCAATATGGACAAGGTCGAAGATTTGACCCACGGCTTCTGCATGGTCAACCACGGCGTGCAGATGGAAATCTCGCCCCAGCAGACCTCAAGCGTCACCTTCATGGCCAATAAGCCCGGCGTTCACTGGTACTACTGCAACTGGTTCTGCCACGCCATGCACATGGAAATGACCGGCCGCATGCTGGTGGAAAAGGCCTAACGCCTATGCCCAAGCGTAACCGCGGCACCGTTATCGGTGCCGTATTGATGACCCCACTCAAGGCCGCCCTGACGGCGGCCTGTTTGCCTCTATTGTCTTTAGGTCTGGGGCTGAGCCTTAGCCTCTGGCCGGGCACCCTGCTTGCCGCCGACTGGACGGCAAGCCCGGGCCAATCCTTACAGCCGCTGGTGGCCAATGCCGCCGGCGGCGACCTTGTTATATTGCCCAAAGGCCGCTACCCCGGGCCTTTGGTGATCGACCGCGCGCTTACGCTGCGCGGCGAAGACGGCGCGGTAATCGACGGCGGCGGCACCGGCCACGCCGTGATCATCGAAGCCCCCGATACTGTGATCGACGGCGTTGGCGTGGAAAATTGGGGCGCTGACCTTACCGCCATGGACGCGGGCATTTTCATCGCCCGCCAGGCCACCGGCAGCGTGGTGCAAAATGCGCGCCTGCAGGGGCCGGGGTTTGGCATTTTTCTCGACGGCGTGCACAACGCGGTGATTCAAGACAACGTCATCCGCGGCGACGCCGAGCTGCGTTCTCAAGACCGCGGCAACGGCGTGCACCTGTTCAACGTGGAAAACGTCCGGGTAGCCGGCAACGACATCCGCCAAACCCGGGACGGCATCTACATTGATACCAGCCGCGAGACCCTGCTGCAGGGCAACCGCATGCAGGATCTGCGCTACGGCGTGCACTATATGTACGCCCACGATAATCGTCTGGAAGGCAACGTCACCGTCAACACCCGCACCGGCTACGCGCTGATGCAGTCCAAACGCTTGACCGTGCTCAACAACCGTTCAACGAACGACCTGCGCTACGGCATGTTGATGAACAACATCACCCACTCCACGATTCGCGGCAATCGCATCAGCGATATTCGCCAGCAGGGGGGAGCCGGTACCGTCAGCGGCAACGACGGCAAGGCGCTGTTTGTGTATAACGCCCAGTTCAACCGCCTTGAAGACAACCGCCTTGAAAGCAGCGATATCGGTATTCACCTCACCGCCGGCTCCGAAGACAACGTGGTCACCGGCAACGCCTTTCTGCACAACCGCCAGCAGGTCAAGTACGTGGCCACCCGGACGCAAGCGTGGGACGGCAACTACTGGAGCAACTACTTGGGCTGGGACATGGACGACGACGGCGTCGGCGACACCGCCTTTGAACCCAACGACGCCATGGACCGCCTGCTGTGGCGCTACCCCGCCGCCAAGGTGCTGATGGACAGCCCGGCGGTGCTCGCTTTGCGCTGGGTGCAGCGCCAGTTCCCGGTGTTTCGCCCCCAGGGCGTGCGCGACAGCGACCCGCTGATGACCCAACCCGCCCCGCTGAACGCCGAGGAGACCGCGCCATGAGCCACACGCCACGTAGCGTTATTGAGTTTAGCGACGTCACCCTGCGCCACGGCAACCTCACCCGGCTGGAGACGCTGAGCTTCAGCGCCGGCCAAGGCGAAGTGCTGGCCCTTTTAGGCCACAACGGCGCGGGCAAGACCACCACCATGCACCTGATACTCGGCCTGCTCTCGCCAGACAGCGGAAGCGTTGAGGTGCTGGGCGGCGCACCGGACAGCCGCCACGCCGCAAGCCTGCGCCAGCGGCTTGGCTACCTGCCGGAAAACGTCAGCTTCTATGAAGCGCTGACCGGCCTGGAGGTGCTCGACTACTTTGCCCGGCTCAAGCGCGCCGACCGCCGTCAGGTGCCCACGCTGCTGGAAAAAGTAGGCCTCGGCCACGCCGCCCGCCGGCGGGTCAAAACCTACTCCAAAGGCATGCGCCAGCGCCTGGGGCTGGCTCAGGCGCTGCTCGGTGAGCCTTCGCTGGTGCTGCTGGACGAGCCCACTACCGGGCTTGATCCGGCGGCCACCCGAGACTTCTACACCACCCTTGACGAGCTGCGCGGCCGCGGCGGCACCGTGGTGCTGTCGTCGCATATTTTGCCGGGCATCGAACCGTATATTGACCGCGCGCTGGTGCTCGGCGGCGGGCAGCGGCTGGCCCTTGGCAGCATGGCAACCCTGCGCCACGAGGCCGCGCTGCCGGTGATGATCCGCGTGCGCGGCCGGCTGACCGGCGACGGCTGGCAAGCGCTGACGCAAAAGCCTGAACATGCGCTGCTGGCCCAGGACGCGAGCGGAGCCGAGCTTGCCGTGCCCGAATACGCCAAGCTGGATACCCTGCGAAAGCTCGCCGTGATGCACGACGTGACTGATATCGCCGTAGAGCCGCCGACCCTTGAGCACCTCTACCAGCACTTTTCCCGGGGGGCCCACCCATGAACGCCATACTGATTATTGCCGGCAAGGAATTCCGCGACGGCCTGCGCAACCGCTGGGTGCTGTCGATCACCCTGGTACTCGCTGTCATGGCCGTGGGCATCGCCTGGGCGGGCGCGGCAGCCAGCGGCGGGCTAGGCTTTACCTCGCTGGCGAGTACGCTGGTCAGCCTGACCACCCTGGCGGTGTTTCTGATTCCGCTGATTGCCCTGCTGCTGGCCTATGACGCCGTGGTCGGCGAGCGCGAGGCGGGCACGCTGCAGCTGCTATTGACCTATCCCATCAGCCGCTCGGCGCTATTGCTGGGCAAGTTCTGCGGCCACGGGCTGATTCTGGGCGCGGCGACCACGCTGGGTTTCGGCATCGCCGGGGTGACCATCGCGCTGGGGGCCGACGGCGTCGCACTGGGTGAGCTGGCCCAAGGCATGGGCCTATTGATTGCCAGCACCGTGCTGCTGGGCTGGATCTTTATCGCCTTTGCCTATTTGATCAGCGTAGGAGCGACAGAAAAGCAGCGCGCGGCGGGTCTGGCGCTGGGGGTGTGGTTTTTCTTCGTGCTGGTGTTTGATTTGGCGCTTTTAGCGCTGCTGGTCAGCGTCAAACAGGGCGGCGACTGGCTGGCCTGGCTGCTGCTATTGAACCCCACCGAGTGTTTCCGGCTGTTGAATCTGGCGGGCTTTGCCGCCGCCCGGGAACACGCCGGCGTGACCGCGATTGCCGCCCCCGGGGCGTTCCATCCGGCCACCCTAACGGCGCTTCTGCTGGGCTGGGCCGCCCTGCCGCTGGGGCTGGCGCTGTGGCGCTTTCAGCGCCGCGCCGCCTAAACTTTATATTCTCGAGGAGATGCCCATGCAACGTTTGCCACGCTATTTTATCCTCGCCGGGCTGCTGGCCGCGGCTCTGCTTCTTAGCGGCTGCGGGGAGTCAACGCCCGAGGCGCTGGCTGATCCCGAGCCCATCGCCAGCGGCGATAGCTGCCACGTCTGCGGCATGACCATTACCGCGCACCCTGGCCCCAAGGGCGAGGCCTTTATGGGCGGCGACGCCCGGGCGCTGAAGTTCTGCTCCACCGCCGAGCTGTTTACCTTTCTCAAGCAGCCGGAAAACGAAGCACAGCTCTCCCACGCCTACGTCCACGACATGGGCAATACCCAGTGGGACAGCCCCGACGATGACGCCTTTATCCGCGCGGCAGAGGCGGTCTACGTCATCGGCCACGAGCGGCGCGGCAGCATGGGCCACACGCTTGCGCCCTTCGCCGACAAAAACGCCGCCGAGGCCTTTATTGAAGACCACGGCGGCGAGCTGATTGCCTTTGACGAGATTACCCTTGAGCGGCTGGCACAGCCGACCCATTAAGCCAGGTTGAGTGCTTCACCCTGCTTGTCAAAGGCGATAAACGAGCTAACATTGCCCATTTGCAGCGACTCGGTCATTTTGGTCAGCTGGTTTTGAATCTCTTCGTCGCCCTGAATATCGTCCATGCCGGCGACGAAAAACAGATCCCACTCGGCACCGGTCTGCTGCGCTTCTTTTAACAGCGCGTTCATATCCGCCAGCTCGTCCGGGGTTTTATCCGCACACACCGTGGGCGCCAACACGCCGCCCTCGCCCTGCTCGAACTGCCGACGCTGCTCCTCATCGGGGAAGTCCGGCAGTTCAGCCTTGGCAAACACCAGCAAAAGCCGCTGGGGGCGTGGCTGGCTGCGTGCCTCACCGAGAAGATCGTTAAAGCTGGAAATGGCCATGTTGGCACCCTTTTGTAGCTGAATAGACAAATGTGAAACCCGCTGACCAGCGTACCGCCGGCCGTGCCTCAAAGGCCAGCGCCACCGGCTCGGCTGCGCCTTAATGACGGGTATTTTCTAGTGACTCGTGCCTTCCTCGTAGCGCGTCTTGTTCCATACGTTGTACTTGCCCGAGGGCTTGCTCATGGGAATGCGCTCAAGCTCCTCCAAGGTATCGCCGTCGTAGACGATCACCGCGCCGTCGTCTTCCCAGAGACTCAGCAGAAGCTTCTTGCCGTCGCGGTCAAACTCCACGTGGGCGGCGGTTTTGCCCGGTTCGGGCGTCAGGGTTTTGACGATCTCTAGGCTTTGCTTGTCGATCACGTGGACGCGGTCGCGGTGGGGGCCGAAGAACACATCGACCCAGGCGTAGGGCGAGTTTGCGTGGCTGCGCATGAAAAAGCCCGGGCCGTCGGTCTCAAGCGTCTTGATCAACTCCCAGCTTTGCATATCGATGATCGACACTTCGGCCCGGCCCAGATGCGGCAACGCCATCACCCGCCGGCCCTCGTGCTCCCAGGTAATCCCCGAGCCCAGGTGCGGCATGCCTTCAAGCGGCAGATCGGCGACTTTTTCGCCGCTGTCGAGATTAACCACCATGCCGCCCTGCCCGCCTCTTGAGGCACCGATGACGTGCTCGTAGCCGGGGTCGAAAAAGAAGTCGTCGAGATAGTCCGGCACGCCAATGCGACGCACTTTGAAGCTTTCCAACGCCGGGTCCCGGCTCGGCGCCAGCGGGGTTTGCATATGCCCGGTGGAAACCACCGATTCCGTGGGCAGCGGCCAGGGGATTTCCCAGACCTCCTTGATGTCCTTGAGTGCGGCAATAAAGCTGCCCCTTGGCGGCGCGGCGTACACCGCGCTGACCCGGGAGCTTTCGCCGGCGGCGTTTTTCACCGGATAGGTTTTCATCATGTCGAGATTGTGGGCGTCAAACAGCACCAGGCTGTGGGGCAGGTAGTTGGCCGCCATCACGTAGCGGCCGTCGGCGGAAACGGCAATGTTGCGCATGTTGATGCCGGCACGCACTTCGGCCACGACCTCCAGATTGTAGAGGTCAAACTTGGTAATCCAGCCATCCCGGGAGCCAAAAAACACGTAGCGCCCGTCCGGGGTATATTTGGGGCCGCCGTGGAGCGCGTAGCGGGTTTCAAAGCGGTGAATGCGCTCGAAGGTATCGCCGTCAAGCACGCTGGCGTGATGATCGCCGGTTTCCACCACGATGAACAGATTGAGCGGATCGGCGTCAAAGCGCGGCTTATCCGGCAGGCTGCCGTCGGGGTGCATCACGGTATGGCTTGCCAAAATCTCGGCCTCGCCAAAGCGCGGCTCGGTGTCAGGCGGGCGATAAATCCATTCGGCCAGCGACTTGATTTGCTCGGCATCAAGCACGTCATCAAACGCCGGCATTTGGCTGGCCGCGCGGCTGTGGGTAATCACTTCGACCGCGGCGGCCGGCTTGAGCCGGGACAGATTCCCCGGCAGCAGCGCCGGGCCAACCCCGCCCAGCCGCGCCTCGCCGTGGCAGCTGGCGCAGTGGGTCTGGTACAGCCCGGCGGTGGCGTCTGCGTCTGCCGCAAGCGCCGGCGTGGCGGCCATCAGCATCAGCGGGGCGAGGGCGTGGCAAAGTCGTTTCATAAGGCGATTGTCTCCCGGGCGGCGTCGGCAAGCACCGGCACGGCGGCGGGCACTGGCGTCGTGACCTGAGCCGGCATCAAGGTATCGGCAAGCGCCACGACCTCACCCACCACCATAAGCGTGGGCGGGGTGAGTCCTTCCCGCTCGATGGCCGCCGTCATGTCGCCAAGGCGGGTGATGATCCGGCGCTGGTCGGGCGTAGTGCCGCGCTCCACCAGCGCGACCGGGTGGCTTGCCGGCAGCCCATGACGCTGCAGCTCGCGGCTGATCAGCGCGGCGTTGGCCAGCCCCATGTAAAACACCGTGGTGTGATGAGGCGTGGCCAGCGCCTGCCAGTCAAGCGCCAGCGCGCCGTCACTTTTGCAGTGGCCGGTGACGAAGGTCACGCTTTGGGCGTAGTCGCGGTGGGTCAGCGGGAAGCCGGCGTAGGCCGCGCAGCCCTGGGCCGAGGTGATCCCCGGCACCGCGTGAAAGCCAATGCCGTTGGTCACCAGCACTTCGGCCTCTTCGCCGCCGCGGCCAAAAATGTAAGGGTCGCCGCCTTTCAGCCGCACCACGCGCTGATTTTCCCGAGCCAGGCGCACCAGCAGCGTGTTGGTTTGTTCCTGAGTCAGGGCATGGCAGCGCGCGGCCTTGCCCACGTAAAACCGCTGGGCGTCGGGCCGGGCCAGCGCCAGCACCTCGGGCGAGACCAGGCGGTCAAATACCAGGCAGTCGGCCTGCTCGATCAGCGCCAGCGCGCGCAAGGTCAAAAGCCCCGGATCGCCGGGGCCGGCCCCCACTATTGCCACTTCTCCGGGGGCAAGCGTCGCTCCGGTCACGTCGTATACCACGCGATGTAACGCCATGACAGCACTCCTTGAAGGCCGGTCCTGCAGAGAGGGCCGGCGCTAAACGATTTCCACGGCCTGAATCGGGGTAAACGGCGCGTGAAGCTGCCGGACCGGCGCATCCGCCAGGCCAATTTCGGCGTTGGTCAGGTAGCAGCCGGGGTCTTCCGCCCAAGGGTCGCCGGTGACTTTCCACGCCCGCACCCGGGTGTTGCCGTTGCAGATGGGCAGGTAGCGGCATTCACCGCAGCGGCCCTTGAGCGGCCGCGGGCGTTGGCGAAAGCCCAGCATCAGCGGGTCTTGAGTCTCGCGCCAGATCTCGGAAAACGGCGTCTCGCGGACGCTGCCCAAATGGTGATCCCACCAGAAGGTATCCGGGTGAACGTTGCCGAGGTTGTCGATATTGGCGATCCACTCGCCGGAGGCGTTGCCGCCCCAGTTCGTCAGCCGCTCGGTCAGCGCCGGCAGCTGATCGGGGAAGTGCTCTTGCGCCCAATGGAGCATAAAGGGGCCGTCGGCGTCGTTGTTGCCGGTAACGTATTCGCGCACGACACCCCGCTCAAGCTCGTCGCGGCAGTGATCAAACAGCTGCGTCATGGCTGCCCGGGTCATCTCGTGCCAGGCGTCGTTCTTGCTGTGACGACGGCCGCGCCCGCCGTAGTTAAGGTGCGACAGGTAGAACTTGTCGACGTCGTGATAGTCGATCAGCTCGAGAATATCGCCCAGCTGGTCGGCGTTTTCCCGGGTGAGGGTAAAGCGCAGCCCCACCTTGATGCCGCGTTCCTTGCACAGCTTGACCGCGTGCATGGACTCGCGAAACGCGCCCTTGCGCTGGCGGATGACGTCGTGAGTGGCTTCCAGGCCGTCGATGCTGATGCCCACGTAGTCGTAGCCCACCGCTTCGATAGCGTCGATGTTGGTTTCGTTAATCAACGTGCCGTTGGTGGAAAGCCCGGTGTAAATGCCCAGCTCCCGAGCGCGGCGGGACAGCTCGAAAATATCCGGGCGCATCAGCGGCTCGCCGCCGGAGAGAATCAGCGCCGGGACGTGAAACGCCTTGAGGTCGTCGAGCACGTCGAGCGCCTCGGCGGTGGATAGCTCGCCGGCAAAGTCGATATCCGCCGAGGTGGTGTAGCAGTGCTTGCAGGTCAGGTTGCAGCGCCGGATCAGATTCCAGATCACCACCGGGCCCTTGGGCTTGCGCGCCGGGGGTGCTTTTTTATTAACCCCAATCTCCGGAGCCAACAGCGACTGCATATAGCGTGTGACACGAAACATGGCGTCTTCCCCCGCTTATGATTTGCCCGCGCCCGCCAGGCGCAGGCCGGTCTTTTTCAAAATCCGCGAGCTGTACAAAATGCGATAGCCCCGGCAAGCGCTGCCCAGCCTGATGCGCAGGGCTTCGGCCTGGCGCTCCACTTCATCGCGGTTTTTGCCGTGGAGCATGGCAAACAGGTTGTACGGCCAGTGCGGCAGGTGGCGCGGGCGGCGGTAGCAGTGGCTCACGCCCGCCACGCCGGCGACGTCACGACCCAGACGGTCAATCTCGGCGTCGTCTACGTCCCACACGCTCATGCCGTTGGCCACGTAGCCCAGCCGGTAATGGTTGGGCACCGCCGCCACCCGACGAATCACCCCGGCCTTGTGCATGGCCTGCATGCGCGCGAGCACGTCATCGCCGCCGATGCCGACCTGCTCGCCCACGGCCCCCCAGGGGTCCGGATAAAGCGGTAGCCCCGCCTGGGTGGCCAATACAATGGCGCGATCGACGGCGTCCGGGGCAAAGGCCGGTATGGCCGCTACGCTGTCCGGCTCAGACCGGCAGATGGAGTCGTACATGAAACTCCTCCTCCTTGGGCATGTTGTAGACGGCAAACCCCGTTTCGGCCTCGATCTCGTTGATGACCTCGGCGATGCGCTCGGGCGTTTCGGTGGCCAGCACAAACCACATGTTGAGCGCGTGCTCGCGGCGGTAGTTGTGGGCGACTTCGGCAAAGGCATTGACCTGCTCCACGACCCGATCAAAGTCGTCTTCGGGCACGGCCAGGGCGGCAAGGGTCAACCCGCCGCCGAGGCGCTCGGCGTGGTACATGGGGCCAAAGCGGGTCAGCACGCCGCGCTCGCGCAGCTGCTCCAGCCGGTATAACAGCCGGCCTTCACCCAGCCCCAGCTCCTCGGCGACCCGAGCAAACGGCCGCTCGACCAGCGGCAGGCCGTCCTGCAGGCGGTTGATAATCGTCCGGTCGGTGGCGTCAAGCTCGGCGGCCGTCATGGGCGTGTCTCCTCGGTATAGCGCGGATCGCTCGCGTAGCGCCCGCCGCGCTGGCGATAGGCGTGGTGGCTGAACAGCACCTGATGCGCCACCTCTTCAAGCCCATGGCGGGCGATGATCGCTTCAAGCTCGGCCAGCACACGCTCGCGGCGCACGCCGTGGATCATGCAGAACAGGCTATACGGCCACTCGGGTAGCCGGCGCGGGCGGCGGTAGCACAGCGTCACCGCCGGCTCTGCGGCAAGCGCCCGGCCCACGGCGCTGACGTGCTCATCGGCGACGTTCCACACCACCATGGCGTTGGCCGCCATGCCCAACCGGCGGTGGCGCACCACCAGCCCCATGCGTTTGATCAGGCCGTCTTCCTGCCATTCCCGGGCGCAGGTGATGGCCTCGCCTTCGCTCATACCGGCCGACTCGGCAAGCTCACGCCAGGGGCGCGACACCAGCGGCAGGCCCTGTTCTAGCAGGCACTTCAGGCGGCGTTCGCTTTCGGCGTCCCGGCGGTTCATAGGCATGCCTCGGCATCCAGCTCATTCTTATCCAGCTCAGTCTTATCCAGCTCGTCCCAGGGCAGCGGAAACGCCAGATCAATATGGAAGCTTTCAAGCATGGGCAGTCGCAGCACCGCCCGATCAAGGCGCACTTCAAGTGCCGCAAGGCGTGCGTCCAGCTCGGCCTCGTCGGGGGCGGTCATCACAAACCAGAGGTTGTAGCCGCAGGCGGCGTCGCGCAGGTAGTTATGATTGATGCCCGGCGCGCGGTTGATCTCGGCGGCCACGGCGTCGCATTCGGCCTTTTGCGCCGCGACGGCGGCCAGCAGGCTGGCACCGGCTCGGGCGTGGTCAAACACCGGCCCTGCACGGCTGATCACGCCCACGGCGTGCAGCCGCGCAAGGCGGTCCAGAATATCGCTTTCCGTCGTGTTTAGGCGCTGGGCCAATGTCAGGAAAGGCTTCGGTTCAACGGGCATACCGCGCTGGCAGGTATCCAGCAGGCGGCGGTCGAGGGCGTCCAGCTCTCGCGGATCAAGCGGATCAAGATGGCGCGTTTGATGGTGCATTTGATTCGGCATGAGCGGCCCTCCGGTGTCTGTCTCCGGCGCATGTGAGTGTGCCGAAGAGCCGGCGAGCATGGCGCCCGCCGGACGATTTTGCGGTCTTTGGTTGGCGATCCTAGTAGATGTCTTTCTGGGTGTTGATCACGTTGAACTTGCCGGTCGGGGTCACGATCCGCTCGTCATCGATCACCTTCTTGAGCTCGCGGGTGGCATCATCCACGATGACCAGCGCGGACTGCTGATCCATGGCGTTCCACACCGAGAACCACACTTCATCGCCGGCCTGGTTGTACTCCGGCTGCACCACGCGCTTGGGGCCTTCGCCGACGTCGGCCCATTCGGCAATCGGCAGCACTTCATAGCCGGCCTCCAGGTCGTTGATATCAAACACCGCTACGCTCTGACTCAGTGCGGTATCGGGGTTCAGGGTGGTATCCACGTAGAGGTTGTCGGACTCGGGGTGAGTCTTCACAAACAGCGAGCCGCCGCCCTGACCGTCGATGCTGCGCACCACCTTCCAGGCGTTATCCGGATGGCCTTCGGGGTCGGTACCGATCAGCTGAATGCTGGCATCGCCCAGGTGGCTGGTGGCCCATACCGGCCCGAACTCGGGGTCAACAAAGTTGGCACCGCGCCCCGGGTGGGGTGTCTTGCCCACGTCAACGATGGACTCAAGCTCGCGGTCCTTGGCGTCGATCACCACAATCTGGTTGGACTCGTTGGCCGCGGCCATGAAGTAGCGCCCGGAGCTGTCCCAGCCGCCGTCGTGCAGAAAACGCGAGGTGTCCAGCTCAACGGTGGAGAGCGCGTCCATGTTCTCGTAGTTGACCAGCCGCACCTTGCCGGTTTCCTTGACGTTGACGATGAACTCCGGGTGCTGGTGAGAGCCCACAATCGCGGCCACGCGGGGTTCCGGGTGATATTCCTGGGTGCCCACGGTCATGCCCCGGGTGCTGACGATTTTCTTCGGTTCCAGCGTCTTGCCGTCCATGATCACGTACTGGGGCGGCCAGTAGGCGCCGGCGATGGCCAGGTCATCCTCGTAGCCTTCGAACTTGGACGTCTCGACCGAACGCGCTTCCAGGCCGACCTTGATGGTGGCGACGATGCCCGGGTCTTCCATCCACAGGTCGATCATATCGACCTTGGCATCCCGGCCAATGACGAAGATATAGCGCCCGGACGCCGACATGCGCGAGATATGCACCGCGTAGCCGGTTTCCAGAATCTTGAGAATCTCCTTGCTGTCGCCGTCGATCAGCGCAATCTGGCCAGCATCGCGCAGGGTGACCGAGAACAGATTTTCGATATCCCAGTCGTTGAGTTTCTCGGTGGGCCGGTCTTCCGGCGCAACGATCACCTCCCAGGTGTCGCGCATGGCGCTCATGCCGAACTCCGGCGGCACCGGCGGCTCGTGCATCACGTACTTGGCCATCAGCTCGACTTCTTCCTCGGTGAAGTCCCCCGAGGTGCCCCAGTTGGGCATGCCGGCGGGCGAGCCGTAGTTGATGAACGTTTTGAGATACGCCAGACCACGCTCCTGAGTAATGTCCGTGGTCAGCGGCTTGCCCGTCGCCCCGTTGCGCAGCACGCCGTGGCAGCCGGCGCAGCGCTGGAAATACATTTCCTTGGCCTTCTCGAACTCGGCCTCGGTCAAGTCCGGCGCGCCGGGGGTTCTCACCACCTTCGCTGACTCGGCGTCTATGGGCGATTCGCTCCCCTGATACGCCGCCTTGGCCCCGTCAACGTCCTTGTGCTGGGCGTGAGCGGCTCCCATGCCCAGCGCCAGTGCGGCAATGGCCACGGCCAGCGGCGTCCGGTATCCCTTTTTCATCGTCATTTTTCCACCTCTTCTATGTCATGCGACTGCACGGTTTTCGTCAGGTAGAGATGCTTTTTATTAGGTGACGCCAGTGTGGCGTATAAACATGCAGTCCTCATGCGTCTTAACGCGAAAACGCCGCTTATTGGCTGCCTTGTTGATTCACGTCAAACGCCTCTCGCCCCTACCCCCAAAGAGACATTGCCGGAACGGCACTTTTCTGATGCGCGCTGAGGGCACGCGTGAAACCCCGGCAACCGGGGCTTTCTTGATATGCATCAAGGTGCTTTCACGCCCGGCCGGCAACACTGCGGTCAGAAGCGACAAAAAAGCCACGCTGTTATCAGGAGGGGATCATGGCGCCACCCGTTGTTCGTCGCCCGTTATTGGCCTGCCGGCGCGTCGCCGTGGCGCTGCTGGCGCTGGGCGTTGCCACCTTGGCGCTAACCGCCGCGGCCGACCCGTCCTCCGCGCGCCAGGCGGAGCTTGGCACCCTGCTGTATCAGGACTGCGGTTCGTGCCACGGCATGACCCTGCGCGGTGGGCTGGGCCCGGCACTGAACGCCTCGCGCATGCAGGCCTACGGCGAAAAGGCGCTGGCCGCGCTGATTCTGAACGGCATCCCCGGCACCGCCATGCCCGCCTGGCAAGGGCTGCTGAGCGAGGCCGACGCCCGCTGGCTGGCCGACCAGCTGCAACATCACAACCCGCTGCAGGAGTAACCCCATGACGCTTTTGCCACACCGCCGCGCCCTGCGCCCCCGGGCCCTGGTTGCTGCTTCAGCGCTTGCGCTGCTCGCCGGCTGCGCCTCAGCGCCAAACGCCACGCTGCGCGGCACGGGAGACCTGGGGGTTGTCGTCGAGCGCGCATCGGGCAGCGTCGCCGTGGTGGATACCAGCGCGCATCAGGTGCTTGAACGCGTTGAAGGGCTGGGGGATTTATCCCACGCCTCGGTGAAGTTCGCCCGGGACGGACGCTACGCGTTTATTTTTGGCCGCGACGGCGGACTTAGCCGGGTGGACCTGCTGCGCGGCGAGATCACCCACCGCGTCATGCAGTCGGGCAACAGTATCGGCGGGGCCATTTCCCAGGACGGGACGCGGGTCGCGGTGGCCAACTACGAACCCGGCGGCGTGCGCATATTCGACAGCCAAACCCTGGAACCGGTGGCCGATCTACCCGCCACCTACCGCGATGCCAACGGCGAGACCCAGCGTTCCAAAGTGGTCGGGCTGGTGGATGCGCCGGGCAACCGCTTCGTGTACAGCCTGTTCGATGCCGGCGAGATTCGCGTCGTGGATATGAGCGGCGACCCGCAGGTCACGCGCTTTAGCGGCATTGGCCAACAGCCTTACGACGCGCTGATTGACCCCAGCGGGCGCTACTACATTGCCGGACTGTTCGGCGAAGACGGCCTCGCGCTGCTGGATTTATGGCACCCGGAAAACGGCGTCAGCCGGATTCTGCCCGACTACGGGCGCGGTGAAGAGCGCCTGCCGGTCTACAAGATGCCGCATCTGGAAGGCTGGACAATGGCCGGGCGTCAGGCGTTTTTCCCCGCGGTGGGCCGCCACGAAGTGCTGGTAGCCGACACCGCCGACTGGACGCTGAGCGACCGTATTGCGGTACACGGCCAGCCCATTTTCGTCATGAGCCGCCCCGATCAGCGGCAGATATGGGTCAACTTCGCCCACCCGAACAACGACGTGGTGCAGGTGATCGACACCCAGCGCCGCGAGGTCATCGCCACGCTGTCCCCCGGGGATGCCGTGCTGCATATGGAGTTTTCGCCCAGGGGCGAGCAAGTGTGGGTCTCCGCCCGGGACAGCGACCGTATCACGGTCTACGACACCCACACCTTTGAGGAAATCGCCCGGCTGGAAAGCGAGTCGCCCAGCGGGATATTTTTCACCCACCGGGCGCACCGCATCGGGCTATAGGTATAGGCTTGTGGCTCACGGCCAGCGTTCTGGTCAAAGGCTTCTGATATGCCAGTGCGGTCGAGCAGCCCAGCGTAAAACATTGCGCCAACATCCTGATGTTTTTAATGTTCTACCTTGAGCATAAAGCAGGTGGGCTGATCGATTTTCGGGAGAAAAGAAGATACTGAAGGGCTACGCGAATATAGAGCCCCTGGCCCTCCATGAGGGCCAGGGGCTGAGGATTGCTTTGGCGATCAAAGAATACGTTCCAGCTCACCGTAATCACCGTCAATACGCAGCACGACGGTTACGGCGTTGTCATTACGGTTCCGGAAAAACCAGCCGTGATTGCCGGTAAAAGCCGCCTCCAGAGCACCCTCATCCTGGGGAACGCCGCGTCCTTTCTCATAGCTGATGGCGTTGCCACCTCCGTCTCCATGAGTGTCGAAGTTGACCGGTCCTCCTGCGGACTCCCAGGCGAAGCTCGCAACGTTGCCTTCGTTCATCGTCATCTTGTACTCGGTTCCTTCGCCCGGCGATAAAGTGAAGCTCACTTCATCACGCCAAGTGATGGCCGGCTCGGGCGCTGAGGCCTCTTCCTGGACCGCGACTGAAGAAGTAACGGACCGGCTAACGGTGGTCTCGGCGGCGCCCTGCTGGGCCTCGGATTCCGGCGTTACCGCAACCGACGCGTCTAATCTGAGTGCAGCGTCGGCATTCGCCCGGTCGAGCGCGGCTTCTTCCGCCAGTTGCTGCTTGATTTCCCCCATGTCGGTCAGCCCCAGGAGGCGCCCCGCTCCGGTGGGGTCAATCGCGTACTCTGCGGGCAGTACCACGGTCACTAACAGGACGGAGGCCGCCACTGCGGCCAGCAGGGTCGAACGAATCAGCTTCCCGGTAGAGGGCAGTTCGGCGCGGGTAGGCATATCTGTGTTGTACATTTTGAGCTCCGTGAATTAGGCGGTGAACAGGCCGGTAAGCTGATAGCCAATCAACAGAAAACCGGCGGACATCATGGCGACATTGGCGGTATAGGCATGACGTAGAAAGCCGGCAGTGCGCCGCCAGAATCCCATCACGATGAGAATCGCCCCCAGGGCCAGCAGCTGGCCGATCTCCACGCCGACGTTGAACGCCAGCAGGTTGGGCATCAGGCCGTCCGGAGAAATCTCGTACTCGATGATCTTGGTCGAGAGGCCGAAGCCGTGGAAGAAACCAAACACCAGCGTTGCCGCCTTGGTATTGGGCTGGAAGCCGAACCAGCGCTGGTAGGCACCAAGATTGTCCAGCGCCTTGTAAACGATGGACAGCCCGATAATGGCATCGATGAGATAGCTGTTGATGCCAATGTTGAAGAACACCCCGAGCAGCATCGTCGTGGAGTGCCCCAAAGCGAAGAGGCTGACGTAGATGGCGATGTGCTGCATCCGGTAGAGGAAGAAGATCACCCCGAGCAGAAACAGAATATGGTCGTACCCCGTCACCATGTGCTTGGCACCGAGGTAGATAAAAGAGATCAGGTGCATGCCATAGATCTCCTGGATATAGCCTTTGTCGCCTTCCGCGACGGCATGGGCAAAGGCTTCGCCGCTGGCTCCCAGAAGCAATACCAGCAGCGCGATCAGGGTAAGGACGTAGTGTCGGGCCTTGTCAGGCACACCGAACACGCGCCCCGTCAATGAGGAAAACATGAGAATCTCCACGGTTTAATATGGAATAACGGTCGCCAGGCAGGCGACCCCGGTCATGCAACGATGACCGGCCGTGGAGGGCGAACTATCCGGAAAACACGACGCAGCGGGAAACCATCCGGCCGATGCCTCTTGGCGGAGCCGGGCATCAAGAGAGGAATGACTATCCCCGTGGCGACCCGATCCGCTGTCTCATGGAAGTGACTACCGCTATCATGCGGCAGAGAATGGCGATCTGTCGGAGCATGTGCGTGGCCGTGCGTATGCGCTTCCGTGAGTTCACTCTTGAGCGTGTGTTCGATCGTCGTCGAATCGATCGGACCATGAGCCTGTATTTCACCAATGTCAGACATGACCAGCCCCTGCACAATCAGCAGCAGTAAGGTCAGATAACCAAGGCGATAACACAGGCGGTTAAGCATACAAGCAGACCAGCATGAGGACGAAGATCAGAGTTATGGACTATCTAGCCTGCTCCCCGTAGGGCATTGGTACGATAGTGGATCAGAGCATAACATCCTCCCCAGGGGGATAGGAATACCGACGAGGAACTGAATATGACAGCACATACCCACCAGTCGCATCCTGATATCATCAAGCGCCTGAGCCGAGCTCGAGGGCACCTGCAGAGCGTGACCCAGATGATTGAGGATGGGCGTCCCTGCCTGGACATCGCCCAGCAACTTCACGCTGTAGAGAAGGCCGTCCAACAGGCCAAGCGAGTATTGGTCCAAGATCACATAGAACATTGTCTGGACGACGCGATGGGCCCACTGGAGCCCGACCAGCAGCAACGTGTCGATGAATTCAAGGCAATCGCCAGGTACCTGTGACCCTGCCCCGAAAGGCATCAGTCACACTGCAGCGGTTCAACAGTGACATGCACCAACGATGGGCAACGAGCCTGGATGCGCTGTTTATAGACGGTGGGCGACTCTGGCTGATGGGATACAATCGAGACAATCGCTGCATAAATGCTGGGACCGATGGCCCATACATGCAGGTCGCTGACTCGCGCGTCGTCATTCTCAACGGCTCGTTTGACGGACTCCCCCATGTCGTGATGCTGCTGGTCCAGGAGTACCGTGGAAGTCTCCTTGAGCAGACACCATGACCAACGCGTGATCAATGCAGCGCCAACGAGCCCCATGAACGGGTCCAACCAGTTCCAGCCAGCATATTTACCTGCCAACAGAGCCACAATCGCCAACACGGAGGTCAAGGCGTCGGCAAGAACGTGAAAATAGGCGGCCCGACGATTGTGATCGTGGTGGCCGTGATGATGGTGATCATGGCTGTGTCCATGGTCGTGATCCCCTCCACCGAGTAACCAGGCCGAAACGCCATTGACCACCAGACCAATCACCGCGACAAAGATTGCCGCATTGAAGGATATGATAACCGGATCAATAAAGCGTCCAATGCTTTCAATCGCAATATAAACCGCGAAACCGGCTAACAGGACGGCTCCAGTAAATCCGCCCAGCGCATTAACTTTCCCTGTGCCAAAAGAAAACCGCGCGTTGCCTGCATTTTTACGTGCATAGACGTACGCGAAGGCGGCAATGCCAAGAGCGACCGCGTGGGAGCCCATATGCAACCCATCAGCCAGCAACGCCATCGAGCCGTAGACTACCCCCGCCAGAATTTCCCAGAACATCATCGCAACAGTCAGCCCTACCACGATGAGGGCGCGCATTTCGCCGGATCGCTTGTGGTTCTGTCCGAAGACGTGATCGTGTTGCCATTGGTCGAGTTGATGGTGAGGCATTGTCAGCGTTCCTGATGGGAAAAACGGGGAATTCACAGGTCTGATCGAGCCAGACCGGCTGATTGGCATATCCCCCTAGGGGGGATATAATGCTAATCTAGATCGACGACAGCCACAACGATCCGGCCGACAACGTCGTATCGGGATCAAAGCATCAAGGCAGTCATTATCGAATAGCTCCCATCACCGGTGAACCATGCTGGCAATTCTGAAACACCGCACTTACCGACATCTCTTCCTGGCCCAGGTCACCGCCCTCGCCGGCACTGGACTGACAACGATCGCGCTGGCGCTGCTGGCCCACGATCTGGCCGCCGGACAGGCGGGGATCGTGCTGGGCACGGCCCTGGCGATCAAGATGGTGGCCTATGTGGGCATTGCGCCGGTGGTGGGTGCCTATGCCTCGCGCCTGCCGCGCCGCACCCTGCTGGTCGGCCTGGACCTGCTACGGGCGTCCGTGGTCTGCGCGCTGCCCTTTGTCACCGAGGTCTGGCAGATCTATGTGCTGATCTTCTTGCTCAATGCCGCCTCGGCGGGCTTCACTCCGGTCTTTCAGGCGACAATCCCGGATCTCCTCGAGGACGAAGAGCAGTACACTCGGGCGCTGTCGCTTTCGCGGCTCGCCTATGACCTCGAGAACCTGCTCAGCCCCATGGCCGCCGCGGCGTTACTGATGTTGATGAGCTTCAACGTGCTGTTCCTGCTCAACGGCCTGGCCTTTCTGGTCTCTGCCGGCCTCGTCGTCTCAGTGATCCTGCCATCGCCTCAGGCCATGGACGATGAGGCGTCGAGCCTTTGGCAGCGGGTCTCTCATGGGATGAGGGTTTACTTGAAAACACCGCGATTGCGGGGGCTATTGGCCCTGAACATGGTGGTATCGGCCGCCGGGGCCATGCAAATCGTCAACACCGTGGTCTACGTTCGCACCTTCCTGGGCCTGGGCGAGCAAGCGGTGGCCATGGCCTTCGCGGCGGTCGGCGGCGGCTCGATGATGGTCGCCCTGCTGATGCCGAAGGTGCTGGAGCGCGTGCGCGAACGCCCGCTCATGCTCGCGGGCGGGGTATTGATGACGCTGAGCCTGTATCTGGGTCTGCTCGCGCCGGGCTTCGTGGGCCTGATGGGGCTGTGGTTCCTGCTGGGTGCTGGCGCCTCGCTGATCATGACGCCCACCGGGCGGCTGCTCAAACAGTCGTGTCAGCCACAGGACCGTCCGGCGCTGTTCGCCGCGCAGTTCTCACTGTCACACGGTTGCTGGCTGCTGGCCTATCCGCTGGCGGGCTGGGTCGGGGCAGAAGTGGGCCTGATCGAAACCTTTGCCCTGCTGGGGACGATCGCACTGGTGTCGACGGCGCTCGCGGCACGTCTTTGGCCGTCCCGACACGACAAAGCGGCCAGCCCGGGTTAAGCGCGCGGTCGGCGGTCGCCTTCGAGGAAGTTGGCGGTAAACGCGGCCTTGCCGTAGGTCTCGAACGACCACTTCATCAGCTCGGCAAGCGCGGCCATCACCGCATCAAAGTCGCCGAACACCTGGGTGCTCATGCGGTTGGAATACACCTCAAGCCCCGAGGCCTCAAGGCGCTTGATCACCTCCTTGACCGGCGGTTTGAAGTCGTCTTTCAACGGGTAATAGCTCAGCTGCATGGAAAGGTACATAACGCCTCCTGATAGCATGATCCTGATAACGTAAGTGAGTCCCTTCACGCTATCACATCTCGCACGGCGATCATGCCGAGGCGTTGGCCGCCTCGATCATCGCCCACGCCTGGCGTATCGCTTCGCGGGTCGGCGCGGGGTATTCCATGGGAAACATGTGCGAGCCGGGTACGTTCAGCACGCGCATGCCGCGACGCTTGAGCCGCTTGACGCGCGCAGCGGTCATCAAGTCTGACGTTTCGCCTGCCACCAGCACCGACGGAACGCCCAGCGTTTGCGGCAGCCGCGTGATGTCATCCGGCAGGTGACGAAAAATCTCGACTTCGATCTCGGGCTGGAAGGCCAGCGTCACGCGGCCATCATCCAGCGGCCGCGAGCCGGCCTGAACGTAGTCGTTGAGCGCCTCAGCGGTAAAGCTGCGAAACAGCCCGCGACGGCGTAGCGAGTGGGCCATCGCTTCGCGGCTGGGCCATTCACGGCGGCGCTTCAGCGTCTTACCCGCCGGCGTAATACGGTCAATAAAGCCCAGCCGCTTGGCCGCCTTCATCGCCAGCGCGTCAATGCCCAGCAGCATCGGCGGGTCCAGCATTATCACGCCGTAAAAGCGTTCGGGGCGCTGGCGCGCAGCCATGGCCATCAGCAGGCCGCCCAGCGAATGGCCGACGCCCAATACGCGCTCGCCGGACGCCGGCAGGCTCGCCAACAGCTCGTCGACCATATTTCCCCAGTTATGATTGACCGGATAATCCGGGTGATGCCCCAAACGCTCCAGCGGGTGAACATCGAACGTATCGGCCAGCGGCGCCAGCAGGCTTTTGTAGCTCAGCCCGGGGAAACCATTGGCGTGGGCGAATACCAGCCGGGGACGGGCTTTAGCGGTGGGTTGGCTCATGGCAGGGCTCTTTATCAGGTCGGCTTATCAGATCAGCGTATCAGGTCGGCGGCGCTACAATCATACGACTGTTTTATTTCCGAATGAAAGCCTGAATGCCAACAGGCCGTTCTGCACCTCAGAAAAGCGTCAGCTGGGTGTCGGGGGCAGGTTCGGCCAAGCGGTAGCCCACCCCCAGCAGCCGCACGGGGCGCTTACCGCGCTGCCAGCCGGCGCTTAACAGCGCGGCAAACGGTGCGTCGTCGGGGATCGCGCCGGCGTGCTCCACGGTGGTCTGGGTGAAGTCGTTGAACTTGATCTTGACCATCGCCCCGCGCACGCCGGGCGGCGGATCAAGGCGCTGGTAGCGGCGTTTCAGGTCGTCGATCAGCGCCGGCAGTTCGCGGCGGCAGGCGTCGAGCCCGGGTAAATCCTGCGGGTAGGTCTGCTCGGTGCTGACCGATTTACGCTCGCGGTGGATTTTCACCGGGCGCTCGTCGTGCCCCCAGCTGAGCTCGTGAAGGCGTTGACCAAAGCGCCCGAAATGCTCGACCAGCTCGGTAAGCGAGCGCTTACGTACGTCGTCGCAGGTGGTAATACCCAGCGCCTTGAGCTTTTCACCGGTGCGCGGCCCGACGCCGTGAATCTTTTTGACCGGCAGCGCACGGACAAAATCGTCGATGGCGTCGGGCGTAATCACGCACAGCCCGTCGGGTTTGTGCCAGTCGCTGGCGATCTTGGCCAGAAATTTGTTGGGCGCCACCCCCGCCGAGACGGTAATACCCACCTCGCGCGCCACCCGCGCGCGAATCGCCTCGGCCATGCGCGTAGCGCTGCCCTGGTGAGCGCTCACCTCTGAGACGTCCAGGTAGGCTTCGTCGAGGGACAGCGGCTCGACCAGCTCGGTGACGTCGCGATAAATGGCAAACACCTGCTGCGCTACGGCCTTGTATTTGGGCATATCGCCGCGAATCAGCGTGAGGTGCGGGCAGCGCTTGAGCGCCTGCGCGGTGGGCATCGCCGAGTGGATGCCGTAAGCCCGCGCGGGATAGTTGCAGGTGGCGACAACGCCGCGACGCTCGACGCTGCCGCCAATCGCAATGGGAATGTCCGCCAGCGCCGGGTTATCGCGCATTTCGACCGCGGCGTAAAAGCAGTCGCAGTCGCAGTGGATGATTTTGCGCATCGCCGGTCAGGTACCGCAGAAAGTCCGCAGCACGTTCTCGTCCGAGGCGGCCGGCGCGCCTAGCCGGCGCGCTTCCGGCGTGTCGTCAAACGGTGCGATAACCACGCTCAGCAGCGCGTAAAACGGGGTGAAATCGCCGTCTTCGGCGGCGCGGATCGCTTCCTGTACGCGGTGATTGCGCGGGATGATAACCGGATTAGCGCGGCGCATGGCGGCAAGGCGTTCGGCGTCGCGGCTGGCGACTTCCTCGCACTGCCACTGCTCGATCCAGCCGGCCAGCGCGTCGGGGGCTAACGTCAGCGCCAGCAGCGCTTTGCGGCCGGCTTCGCCGGGCTTGGCAATATGGCGATACAAGGCATCAAAGATCGCGGTCATGTCCATCTGCCCCTTGTGCATGGCGTCTTCCAGCGCCTCCATCAGCGGCGTGGCCGCCTCGTTGTCACTGGCAAGCCCCAGCTTGTCGGCGTTTACCGCGGCGCGCTCGACGGCAAAAAAGTCGTCAAAGCGGCGCAGCACGGCGGTGGCTTCATCGACCTGAGCTTGCTCGTCACCGTCCATCAGCATCAGCAGGCATTCGGCCAGCCGAGCGAGGTTCCACTGGGCAATCCCCGGCTGGTTGGCAAAGGCATAGCGCCCGCCCTGATCGATCGAGCTATACACCTTGTGCGGGTCAAACGCCTCCATAAAGGCGCAGGGGCCGTAGTCGATGGTCTCGCCGGCGACGCTGGCGTTATCGGTATTCATCACCCCGTGGATAAAGCCCACGCCCATCCAGCGGGCAACAAGATATGCCTGACGGCGCACCACCGCCTCGAAAAACGCCAGATAGCGCGCGTTGGCGCCGTGTTCCGCCTGACATTCGGGGTAATGGCGCTCAATGGCGTGCTCGGCCAACGCCTTGAGCGCGTCCACATCGCCCCGCGCGGCGGCAAACTGGAAGGTGCCCACGCGGATGTGGCTTTTTGCCACCCGCGTTAGCACCGCGCCCGGCTCCGGCGGCTGGCGCATGACGCGCTCGCCGGTGGCCACGGCGGCAAGCGCGCGGGTGGTGGGAATGTCCATCGCCGCCATCGCTTCGCTGAGCAGGTACTCGCGCAGCACCGGTCCCAGCGGCGAGCGGCCGTCGCCGCCACGGGAATACGGCGTGCGCCCGCTACCCTTGAGCTGAAGGTCGCGGCGCTGGCCATTGGCATCCAGCGCCTCGCCCAGCCACAGCGCGCGGCCATCGCCCAGCTGCGGGACAAAATTGCCGAACTGGTGGCCGGCGTAGGCCAGCGCCATGGGTTGCGCGCCGGGCAGGCACTCGTTGCCGCTGAAGTAGTGCGCCAGCGTGGCGTCGTCGGGCTGCTCGCCCATGCCGAGCGTTTTGGCCAGCGCGGTGTTGAACACGATCAGCCGCGGCGCGGCGACGGGGGTAGGCTCGCAGGCCGTCCATAAAAGCGCGGGCAGCTCGGCGTAGCGGTGTTGAAGCGTCAGCAAGATAGTCTCCTGTCAGCAAAGCGCTCTAGGCAAAGCGTGTGGGTCTCGACGATACTGTGATTCTGACGTCAAGATACAACACGCCATGGTCAGTTTACCCAACGGAGGACGCAACATGCAGCGCGATCATGAAATCGTTATTGTGGGCGGCGGCATGGTCGGCGCTGCACTGGCGGCCCGGCTGGGGTACGCCGGCGTTAACGTGGGGCTGGTTGAGCGCGGCGCTACGCCGACTGAACCCAGCGGCGACTTTGATCTGCGAATATCTTCGCTGAATGCGCGCTCGCTTGATTTTATCGAGGCCAGCGGTACGCAGATCCCCGCGTCGCGCAGCTGTTCGTTTCGTCACATCGAAGGGTGGAACCAGCAGGGGCGCGGCCATAGCGTGTTTTCCGCCGCCGACAGCGGCCTTGATCGCTTTGGCGTGTTTGTGGAAAACCGCGCGCTACAGTACGCGCTGTGGCAGCGCTTACACACCCTGCCGGGCGTGACCTGCTACACCCGCTGCGCGCCGCTTTCGACGGTTGCCTCCAGCCATTCAAGAATGCTCGAGCTGGACAACGGCAAGACGCTCAACGCCGCGCTGGTTGTCGGCGCCGACGGCGCGCGCTCGACCCTGCGTGAACTGGCCGGCATCGAGATCGGCACCTACGATTACCGCCAGCGCGCGCTGATCACCAACGTCGAAACCGAACTGCCCCAGCAGGATGTCAGCTGGCAGTGTTTCACGCCCACGGGGCCGCAGGCCATGCTGCCGCTACCCGGCCATCGTGCATCATTGATCTGGTACGACCGCGATACCACCACCCGGGCGCGGGAAATGCTCAGCGACGAGGCGCTAGCCCGCGCCATCGAGGCGGCGTTTCCCCAACGGCTGGGGCGCATTCTGCGCGTCACCGGCCGCGCCAGTTTTCCCATCAAGCGCCAGCACGCCAAACGCTATATCGGCAAGCGTCTGGCGTTGATCGGTGACGCCGCCCACGTGGTGCACCCACTGGCCGGCCAGGGGCTGAACATTGGCCTGCACGACGCCGACACCCTGGCGGACACCATCCTTGCCCGGCGCGACGCCGGCGAGCACCCCGCCCTGCTGCGCTTCGAGCTACAGCGCCGCTTGGCCAATCAGGCAATGATCGCCGCCACTGACGGTTTTCATCATCTGTTTACCGGTGCCAAACCGCTTCGCCAGCTGGGCGATTGCGGCCTGAGCGTGGCCGAACACCTGCCCGCTGCCAAGCGCATGATGTCGCGTCAGGCCAACGGCCTGAATCCGTTCGCCAAACGCTAGCATTCACCGACGAGAGAGCCGCCATGCCCCGCTATCCCCATCGCTTTGACGGCGACGGCCCGCACAATCCATTTCCCGGCATCAAGGTGCTGGAACGCAAACTCGGCCACGCCATTCCCCACCGGCTGGGGTCCAACGAAGGGCTGGACATGCCCCACCGTGCGCTGCGCGAACGCTTTGGCGACGCCGTGGCCGAACACGTTTACGGCTATGGCGATGCCGAGGCGCTGGGGGTGCGCGAGCGCCTCAGCCGTCAGCAGCACATTGCGCTGGAGAACCTGCTGGTAGACGCCGGTGCCGACAGCCTGATTGCGCTGACGCTGCGCGCCGTGGCCGAGCCGGGCACCACGGTGGTCGCCACCGCCGGCACCTACCCCACCTTTGGCTACTTTGCCCGTGGCCACGGCTGCCGGCTGGTTGAGCCGGCCTACCGGCAGGCGCCCGGCGTGCTGGCGCCGGATCTCGACGCCCTTGCTGATGCCGCCCAGCGCGAGCGCGCGCAGCTGGTGTATCTGGCCAACCCCGATAACCCCAGCGGGCATTTACATACGGACGCCGATATTGCCGCGCTGCGAAAGCGCCTGCCGGAAGGCTGCTGGCTGCTGCTCGACGAAGCCTACGGCGACTTTCGTGATGACAGTCGTGATGACTTTCGTGAGGACAGCCGCGATAACGCTGCCAGCGGTGCCCGGTCTTCAAGACTGTCTCCAGCCCTGTCTCAAGCCCTGCCGGGGGTTATCCGCTTGCGCACGCTGTCCAAGGCGCACGGGCTGGCCGGCCTGCGTATTGGCTATGCCATCGCCGAGCCCTGGGTGCTTTCGCTGATGATGAAGGTCAGGATTCACTACGCGGTATCGACGCTGACCCAGGCCATTGCCGAAACGGTGCTCGACTACCCCGAGGAAACCCGGGCGCATATCGAGGCGGTCAAGGTGCGGCGCGAGCGCCTCGCCGCGCACTTTAGCGCGTTGGGAGCCGAGGTGCTGCCCAGTGCGACCAACTTTGTCGCGCTGCGGCTGGAAAGCGCCGAACAGGCCGCTCGGGTACACCAGACGCTGCTGGGCGAAGGAAAGCTCATCACCCGGCCGGCACACCCCGACATTGGCAACCTGCTGCGGATTACCGCCGTGGAAGACGCGCTGACGCCCGGCCGGCTGGCCGTACTGGAAGCGGCGCTGCAAGGCGATTAACGCCGACCGTCGGCTCAGCTCACCCGCGAATAGCCGCCCACTACACCGGCTTTGCTCAGCACCAGCTGCCAGAGCTGCAGCTCCCGGGCGCGAAAGGCGCCCGCGCAGCTGAGCAGGTAATAGCGCCACATGCGGTAGAAGGTATCGCCATACTGCTCGCGGAACTCCAGCCAGTGTTGGCAGAAGTTGGCGTGCCACGCCATCAGCGTACGGTCGTAATCGGCGCCGAAGCTGTGCACGTCTTCCATCACGAACAGGGAATCCGCCGCCGCGACGATGCGGTTAAAGGAAGGCACATCGCCGTTGGGGAAGATGTATTTATCCATCCACGGGTCCGGCGGCGTAGAGGCCACGTTTTTGCCGATGGTATGGAGTAAAAACAGGCCGTCGTCTTTCAGGCAGCGGTTGGCCACCCGCATGAACTCGCGATGATTCTTGCGCCCCACGTGCTCGAACATGCCGATGCTGACCACGCGGTCGAAGGTGTCGGTTTCACGCCGGTAGTCTGCCAGCCGAAACGTTACCGGCAGCCCGCGCTTCATCACCCGCTGGCCGAAATCGGCCTGCTCGCGGGAAATCGTCAGCCCCACGCATTCAACGCCGTAGTGTTCGGCGGCGTAGGCCATGAAACTGCCCCAGCCGCAGCCGATATCCAGCAGCCGCATGCCGGGCTGCAGCGCAAGCTTGCGGCACACCAGATCCAGCTTGGCGGCCTGGGCGTCGTCCAGCGTCGTGGCGCGTTTCCAGTAGCCGCAGGTGTAGGTCATGCGCTGGTCGAGCATGGCCGCGTAAAATTCGTTGCCCAGATCGTAGTGGGCCTTGCCGACCTGCCACGCCCGTTTACCGCTTTGGCGGTTCAGCAGCCGCACACGCAGCGCGTGGTACATCAGCTGGGTCGGCTTGACGCGCCGGTTGAGCCTTGCGCGCATCAGGCGATAGAAAAACTGGTCCAGCGACTCGGCATCCCAGTCGCCCTGCACGTAGCTTTCGCCCAGCCCCAGGTTGCCCCGGGACAGGGCGTTTTCAATCACCCCCGGCGCCTTGAGCCGGATATCCCAGGGCCGCTCGCCGTTGATGCGGATACCGGCTTCGGCGAGCAGCGCTTCGGCGTAGCGATGGGTGGAAAGCGACCGGTCAAAGCAGGCATTTCGCTTGGTTAACATGCATTAAGCGTAGACAACAATGCCCACAGGGGCATAGCACGCCGGCCGCTAGCGCAAGATCAGTACCGGAATATGCGCATTGCGCAGCATGCTGGTGGTGGTACTGCCGACCAGCAGCTGACGAATACGCGAATGGCCGTAGGCGCCCATCACGGTAATATCAATGTCGTGCTCTGATTCGTAGGCGTGCAGCGTGGCTTCGGCATCACCGGCACGAATCGCTCCTTCGGCCCCCAGCCCGGCATCCTGCAGCAGATTAACCGCCCAGGCCAGCGCCATGCGGTGCTCGGCGGTATCCGCGCTCACGGTCACCACGTGGCAGGCCAGGCCCTTGAACAGCGGGCTTTTGGCCAGCATCTCAACGCCCTTGCGCGCCGTTTTGCTACCATCAAAGGCAATCATCACTTTGCGGGGCGCACTGAACCCGCCGCGCGGCACCATTAGAATCGGGCGGCGCAGTTCGCGCACCACGCGCTCAAGGCTCGAGCCCAGATGGCCGCTGGCCTGATCCGCGCTTTCACCGCGCTTGCCCAGCACCAACAGCCGCGTTTCGTCTTCGTGGTCAGCCAGGGTTTCCACCAGCGTGCCGTTGCGCTGGCGCGTTTTTGCCTCTGGCGTACCGCGTTCAGCCGCGCGGGTCTGCGCGGCCTCCAGCATCAGCTGCCCCTGCTCGCGATTGAGCTTGGCACGCTTTTCATCCAGCTCGGCCAGCTCTTCCATCAGCGTTTCGCGTGCGCCCAGCTGCAGGCTGCCGGAAAGATCGGCGTCTTCGACCACCGGCGGATGATTATCCACCGCGTGCAAAAACATCAGCGGCGCGCCCAGCGCCTGGCTGGCCCAGGTGGCGTAGTCGCATACGCTCTGGGAAAACGACGAGCCGTCGATGGCGGCCGTTACGTATTCTGTCATCCTGACTCTCCTGTTTTAGTCGCCTGACGGACATCAATGCTGCTAGCCCATGAGTTTGTCCACAGCTTCGGCATCGTTGTGAATCGCATAGCGATCAACAATGGTCGCGCTGGCTTCGTTCAGGCCCACCAGCGTCACCTCGGTGCCTTCACGGCGGAACTTGATCACCACGCGGTCAAGAGCTTCGACGGCGCTGACATCCCAAAAATGCGCGCGGGACAGGTCAATGGTGACGTCATCGACGCTCTCCTTGAAGTCAAACGCTTCGCCAAAACGCTTACAGGAGGCAAAAAACACCTGACCAACCACCTGATACTCGCGCGCCTTGCCGGCCTCTACCTCATGGGACCCAATATAGAGGATGTTACCCACCTTATTGGCAAAGTTAAGCGCTGCCAGCAACACGCCGACAAACACGCCCAGCGCCAGATTGTGGGTGCTGACCGTGACGGCCACGGTAGCGAGCATCACCATGTTGGTGCTCATGGGGAGTTTTTTCAGATCGCGAATGGACTCCCAGCTGAACGTGCCGATGGACACCATGATCATCACGGCGACCAGCGCGGCCATGGGAATCAGCGATACCCAGTCAGCCAGAAAGACCACCATGATCAGCAGGGCAACGCCGGCCACCAGCGTTGACGTGCGCTGACGCCCGCCGGATTTCACGTTGATCACCGACTGGCCGATCATCGCGCAGCCGGCCATGCCGCCCAGAAGCCCGGCGCCGATGTTGGCCACGCCCTGCCCTTTGCACTCGCGATTCTTGTTGCTGGTGGTGTCGGTCAGGTCATCGACGATGGTGGCGGTCATCATCGACTCCAACAGCCCCACCACGGCCAGCATCAGCGAGTACGGGAAGATGATCTTGAGCGTTTCCAGCGTCAGCGGCACGTCCGGCCACAGAAAAATCGGCAGGCTGTCGGGAAGCTCGCCCATATCGCCCACGGTGCGAATTTCCATGCCGGTAGCCAGATACACCACCGTCAGCACCAGAATGCACACCAGCGGCGAGGGTACCGATTTCCCCACTTTCGGCAGGTAGGGAAAGCCGTAGATAATCCCCAGCCCCGCAGCGGTCATGGCATAAACGTGCCAGGTCACGTCGGTCAGCTCGGGCAGCTGAGCCATGAAAATCAGGATGGCCAGCGCGTTAACAAAGCCCGTGACCACCGAGCGCGACACAAAACGCATCAGGTCAGCCAGGCGCAAATAGCCGGCGACAATTTGCAGCACGCCGGTCAAAAGCGTGGCGGCGAGCAGATACTCGAGCCCGTGCTCCTTGACCAGCGTGACCATCAATAGCGCCATGGCGCCGGTCGCCGCCGAGATCATCCCCGGCCGGCCGCCGGTAAAGGCGATAATTACACAGATGGCGAAAGACGCGTACAGCCCGATCTTGGGGTCAACGCCGGCGATAATGGAAAAGGCGATGGCCTCGGGAATCAGCGCCAGCGCCACCACGATCCCCGACAGCACGTCGGCTCTCAGGTTGGAAAGCCAGGTTTGCTTAAACGACTCGATCATTGATCAGTCCCACGGTTGGAAGTTAATGCAGGGCGGCGCATTCTACCCGCATAGAAGGCGTCCTGCATGCCTAGGCGGCGTGAAGTTTGCGCCGTTGGCGCATTTCCAGATGACGTTCAAAAAGCCCCTTGCCCACCAGCGTGCCGATCACCAGCGCACCGCCCAACAGAGCTGTGGGAGCAGGCTCCTCGCCCAGAATCAGCCACACCCAGACCGTACCGGCGACCACCTCAACCAGCATTAAAAGCCCCACCTCGGCGGCGGGAAGGTACAGCGGGCCGCGCTGAATAAAGGTAAAGCCCAGCGGCAGAATGCCCAGACACAGCAGCACCAGCCACACCCAGCTCATGGTCGGCGGTGCGCTCAGCCCGGTACCCAGGCCGCTGGCCACAAACGCCGCTGCGGCGACGATCAGCCCGGCAAGCGCCAGCATCGGGCTCATGTCGACGCCGGATTTGGTCCGCGCCAGAGTAAAGTTACAGCCCATGGCCGTGGCCGCCATCAGCGCAAAGGCGTTGCCCACCCAGGAGCCACCGCCGGCATCGTCGAGCACGATCATGGCGATGCCGACCATGCACACGAAAATCGCCGCCCAGGTGCGTCGCGGCAGGCGTTCGTGCAGAAAGATGCGTGACAGCACCGCCGCGATCAGCGGCGCGCCGGCCAGAATCATCAGCACGTTGCCGCCCTTGGTGTACTGATTGCCCAGCACAAAGCCAAAGGTGGAAACGGCAAAGAAGCACGCCACGCCCACGCCGGTCCAGCCGCAGCGACGGTAGGCCTGCCAGAAGCCGCGCCCCTTGCGCAGCCACACAATCAGCGCAAAGCCCAGCGCGGTAAGCAGCCCGCGCCACAGCAGAACATCGTAGTCGGGAAGGCCGATCAGTTTAATCAACAGCGCATCGGGGGAAATGATCAGCGCGCCGCCGGCGGTCATGATCAGACCCTGCTGGCGGCGGGAAAGGGAGTGCATCATTCGTCGGGCGTCGCCTTGGGAGAAGTCTTTGAACCAGCACTGGAACCAGTGCCTTGGGCTTTCATCTGCTTGAACACGTCCATGATATCCAGCGGCAAGGGAAAGACAATCGTCGAGGCGTTCTTGTTGCTCATGTCGCTCATGGTTTGCAGGTAACGCAGCTGCAGCGCGGCCGAATTTTCCTGCATGACGTTGGCGGCGTCCACCAGCTTTCTTGACGCCTGCAGCTCGCCCTCGGCGTGAATCACCTTGGCCCGACGTTCGCGTTCGGCCTCGGCCTGACGGGCAATCGCCCGAATCATGCTTTCATCCAGATCAACGTGCTTGATCTCCACGTTGGCCACCTTGATGCCCCAGGCTTCGGTCTGGATGTCGATAATCTCCTGGATATCGTCGTTGAGCTTGTCGCGCTCGGTGAGCATCTCATCCAGATCGTGCTTGCCCAGCACCGAGCGCAGCGTGGTTTGCGCCAGCTGGCTGGTGGCCATCACGTAGTTTTCTACCTGAATAATGGCTTTTTCCGGGTCCACCACGCGAAAGTACAGCACCGCGTTGACCTTCACCGTGACGTTATCCCGGGAGATCACGTCCTGCTCGGGCACGTCCATGGTAATCACGCGCAAATCCACTTTCTGCATCGACTGGATCAGCGGAATCACGATGGCAATCCCCGGCCCTTTCACCGCCTGAAAGCGTCCCAGAAAAAACACCACGCCGCGCCGGTACTCCGGCAGGATACGAAACGAGGCGGCGATCAGCATGATCACCACAACCACAGGCACAAGATACGAAAGCATCATGGTTCGGCTCCTTCTTTGGGCGGCTGAGCGACCGGCGACACGTGCAGGGTCAACCCCTCGACGCGCGTCACGCTAACCACCTCGCCGCAGGCGACGGGCGCCTTGCTCCGGGCACGCCAGCGTTCGCCTTGAAGGCGCACATGGCCGCGGCCGTGAAAGGCATAAAGCGCCGTTGCACGGGAATCCAGCAGCTGCTCCTGGCCACCGCGTACGCGTATTTTGCGCTGACGGATAAAGCGCATCAGCACCCAGAGCAAAAGCGCGGCCGTGAAGAGCCCCACGCCGATCAGCACGGGCAGGGTTATTGTCAGAACGCCGGCGTCCGTCAGCATGCTCACTCCGAGTATCAGCAGCGCTATACCCAACAGATCGAAACTGTATAGCACGATCCATCTCCGTTCGGCGGAGCTGCAGATGCCCTGGCCCCCGCCTCAACGCTATAGGTTTCAGCCTAGCAGCAAAGTGGCGCTGCCGCGCCCGTTCGCGGCCTTCGCAGGGTGACGTTTTCCCTCCGCTTGGCGTACCATTACGCCGCAGGGAGACAGGGTGAATAGCGCGCCAAAGCGCCGCTGTGCCCGCTTGTCTCAGTCATCCGGCGCGCCTGCCGTTCAGCGTTTAATTCTTCCGTACGTATAAAGGAGCAAGAAATGAGCCAGTCTATTGCAGTCATCAAGGGCGACGGCATTGGCCCCGAGATCATGGATGCCACCCTGCGCGTACTCGACGCGCTGGACTGCGGCCTGAGCTACGACTTTGTCGACGCCGGACTGGGCGCGCTGGAGGAACACGGCACGCTGATCCCTCAGGTGTCGCTCGACGCCATCGAAAAGCACGGACTGGCGCTCAAAGGCCCGCTGACCACGCCCATCGGCAAGGGCTTTTCGTCGATCAACGTGCAGCTTCGCCGCCATTTCGACCTCTACGCCAACGTGCGCCCGGCGGTCAGCTTTCCCGGTACTCGCTCGCGCTACGACAATATCGACATGATTACCGTGCGCGAAAATACCGAAGGCGCCTACATGTCCGACGGCCAGGAAATGCTCGACGACGGCGACACCGGGATTTCGCAGATCAGGGTCACGCGCAAAGGCTCCGAACGCATCGTGCGCTACGCCTTCGAGCTGGCGAAAAACAACGGCCGCAAAAAAGTCACCGCGCTGCACAAGGCCAACATCATCAAAACCGCCTCGGGGCTGTTTCTGGACGTGGCGCGGGAAGTCGCCAGCGAATATCCGGATATCGAGTTTCAGGAAATGATCGTCGATAATGCCTGCATGCAGCTGGTGATGGACCCGCACCAGTTCGACGTGGTGGTCACCACCAACCTGTTTGGCGACATCACCTCAGACCTGTGCGCGGGCCTGGTGGGCGGGCTGGGTCTTGCACCGGGGGCCAACATCGGCGAGAAAACCGCGATTTTCGAAGCCGTTCACGGCTCGGCGCCCGACATTACCGGCAAGAAGATTGCCAACCCCTGCGCGCTGCTGCTCGCCGCCGCGCAAATGCTCGACCATCTGGGCATGAACGCCAAAGGCACCGCCATTCGCGAGGGCATTCGCGACGTGCTGGAAAAACGCCGCGACATGGTCACCCCCGACATGGGCGGCGACGGCACCACCGACACCTTCGCCGAAGCGCTGGTGGAATACGCCACCGCGCAGGTATAACCGGCTGACACCCCTGGGAGACACACCATGAGCACACCTCGCCTCGGGTTTATCGGCATTGGGCTGATGGGCGCGCCGATGACGCGCCGCCTGCTCAGCGCGGGCTTTGACGTGACGGTATGGAACCGCTCGGAAGAAAAATCCGCCGCATTAAAAGCCGACGGCGCTACGGTGGCCGAGAGCATCACTGAGCTAACCCAAAGCGTTGACGTGGTCATGCTCTGCCTGGCCAATACTGCCGTGGTCGAGGAGGTCGTCTTTGGTGATGGTAATAGCGGCGAAGGCGGCGTGGCCGCCTCGGGCAGCGCCGGCCAGCGGCTGGTGGACTTTTCCAGCAGCGACCCGGCCGCCACCCGGGATTTCGCCCAGCGGCTTAAAGAAAGCTGCGGCATGGCCTGGGTAGACAGTCCGGTGTCCGGCGGCGTCGCCGGCGCCGAGGCCGGCAGCCTGGCCATCATGTGCGGCGCCGAGGCGGACGACATGGCAGCCGTTGAGCCGCTGCTCGCGCCGCTTGCCGCCCGGGTCACCCACATGGGCGCAGTGGGCAGCGGTCAGGTGACCAAGGTGTGTAACCAGATGGTAGTGGGCTGCCAGGCCGCCGTGCTGGCAGAAATGGTGGCGCTGGCCGAAGCCAGCGGCGTGGATGCCACGCGGCTAACCGAAGCGCTGTCCGGCGGCTTTGCCGACTCCAAACCGTTTCAGATTCTGACCCCGCGCATGGCGGCCGGCGAGTTTGCCAACCCGCCCTGGCATTTGCGCACGCTGCTGAAAGATCTCGACATGGCCGTGGCGCAAAGCCAACGCAGCCAGAGCGCCACCCCCATGAGCGGCCTTGCCGCCCAGCTGATGCGTGCCCACGCCAGCCGCGGCCACGCCGAACATGACCCCGCGATTCTGGTGGAAAGCTATCGCACGCCTGAAACTTGATTGCTGAGCGTACCGGCAAAGCATGGCGCGTCATGAGCGCGCCAGCCATTTAGCCCAGCCATACGTCCAGAAACAGCATGATCACCAACCCCAGCGCAAGGCCCAGCGTGGCCTTGTTCTGGTGCCCGCTGCGGTGGGTTTCGGGGATGATCTCGTGGCTGATGACGTAGAGCATGGCACCGGCGGCAAAGGCCAGCCCCCAGGGCAACAGCATCTGCGAAAGCGTGACCACGCCGGCACCGAACAGCCCGCCCACCGGCTCGATCAGCCCGGTTAGCGTGGCGATGCCAAACGCGCGCCAGCGCGAATACCCTTCGCCCATCAACGCGATGGCTACCGCCAGCCCTTCGGGCATATTTTGCAGGCCAATCCCGATGGCCAGCGGCATACCGCCCTCCAGCCCGTTGGCCCCAAAGCCCACGCCCACGGCCAGCCCTTCCGGCAGGTTATGGATGGAAATGGCAAACACGAACAGCCATACCCGGCGCAGCGAGGCGGCCTCAGGCCCTTCACGCCCCTGGGTAAAATGCTCGTGGGGCAAGCGCTCGTTCAGCAGCGCAATGGCGCCCATGCCGAACAGAATCGCCAGGCACACAATCGCAGCCGGCACCGCGCCGTTGGCATAGTGCTCGCCGGCCGCGTCCAGCGCGGGAATAATCAGTGAAAAAAACGATGCCGCCAGCATGACCCCGGCGGCAAAGCCCAGCGCCAGATCACGAAACGCCCGCCCCGGCGTTTTGCCTACGAGCACCGGCAGCGCGCCGACGGCGGTCATCATGCCGGCCACCAGGCTGCCCAAAAATCCCAATAACAGCGTGCTCTGCATTATGTCTCAGCCCGTTTGCCCGTGTTTGCCGTATCGGCATGGGCGCCTACCTTAACGCGGCGTGGGCCTCAGGGCGATTTTCTTGATTGATGCAGGCGTTGCAGCCAGCGCTGGCGGGCGTAGCTGCGCAAATTGTCCACGCGGTCGGTCTCATCCACGATCTCCTGACCCAGCAACGTCTCAATCACGTCTTCCAGGGTAATCAGGCCCACAAAGCTGCCGTGGGCATCGTATATCGCGCGCATATGGTGGCGGTCGTCGAGCATAGCGGAAAATGCCTGCTCGACGTTTTGCGAGACGTCCAGCCGGCCAACGGGATACATCATCGACTTCATGGTGGCATCAGCAGCGGCCTGGTACATGTCGGCCTTGTGCACGTAGCCAAACGCTTGTTCACCGTTGTCCATTACCGGAAAACGGGTAAAGGGTGTCTGGGCGTATTCCGCTTCGAACTCCCCCGCCGTCATGTGCGGCAACACCGTCTGGCACACGATACGCGGCGTCATCACATGAGCCACGGATATCTCGTGAAGGTTGAGCACGTTGGTAATGGTGCGAGTTTCATCGGCGTCGAGCACCTCTTTCTCCAGCCCCACCCGGGCCAGCACCTTGATCTCGTCACGCAGATCCACGTCGTTTTCGTGGCTACTGCCAAGGCGCCGGGTGATCTGCTCGGAGAGCCAGATAAACGGCAGCAGCGCCGCTATCATCAGCCGCAGCACCGGCGGCAGCATCACCGCCAGACGCCGCCAGTGGGTCGCCCCGATGGTTTTGGGGATGATCTCGGAAAACACCAGAATCGCCAGCGTCATCACCGCCGAGACGATGCCAATCGACGCTTCGCCGAACACCGTGGCCGCCTGAGCGCCCACGGCCGTGGCACCCACGGTATGGGCGATGGTGTTAAGCGTCAGAATCGCCGCCAGCGGGCGGTCAATGTTCGCTTTCATGTGTTCCAGAGAGGCATGCAGCGCGGGCTGCTCATCACGCAGCCGGGCAATATAGCTCGGCGTGAGCGACAGCAGCACGGCCTCCAGAATCGAGCAGAGAAACGAAAACCCGATAGACAACACGGCGATAAGAAGAAGTATCAGCATAAGCACTCGACACAGTCACAAGTCGCGCTGTTATAGACAGGCAAGGCGTTGACAGTCAAGACCCGATCATCGCCACGGCGGCCACTGTTCGCCTTGCCTGCTATAGGCGACTAAAGCATAAGGACAAAACGTTTCGTATCGAGAGCCACATCTCTATGATTCACCCCCTCTTGTAGTGCTGCCCCGCCATATCGTTGCCCACCGGGCCGATGCACGCGCACCGTTAAAGAAAATACGTTTATTAATTGGCGCTTTTACCGTTAGAATCGCCGCCCTTATTGCGATAACAACAGTCTAATCCTCCCAAGGAGACACAGCATGGCAGCCAGTTCCACCCCCAACCTTTGGCGACGCATCCCGCTCTGGCAACGCATTCTTGCCGGCCTGTTTCTGGGCGTGATCGTCGGCAGCCTGATGGGCGAAAACGCTGGCGTGTTCAAGCCGCTGGGCGATATTTTCATCAGCGCCATCAAGATGCTGATCGTCCCGCTGGTATTTTCGACGCTGGTGGTCGGCATCACGGCCATGCGCGACCCGCAGAAAATGGGCCGTATCGGTGCGCGCACCATTGGGCTGTATTTGATTACCACTGCCTTTGCCATCGCCATCGGGCTTTTGGCCTCGACGATTTTTCAGCCCGGTGCGGGCGTGGATTTGAGCTTTGACCAGCCGATGGAAGCTCAGGACGCGCCGTCGCTGGTGGAGATTCTGGTCAACCTCGTGCCGCAAAACCCCATTGATGCGCTGGCCGAAGGCAACATCATGCAAATCATCGTGTTTGCTATCGGGCTGGGCGTCTCGCTGATGCTGGTAGGGGAAAAAGGCGAGCCGGTCGTGCGCGTGTTCGAAAGCTTTGCCGAAGCCATGTACAAGCTCACCGAAATCGTCATGTCTTTCGCGCCGTTCGGCGTCTTCGGGCTGATCGCCTATGTGGCCGGCAGCTACGGGCTTGAAGTGCTGCTGCCGCTGGCCAAGGTAATCGGCGTGGCCTATCTGGCCAGCGTGATTCACGTGCTGGTGGTCTACAGCGGGCTGCTCGCGCTGCTGGGCCGGCTGAACCCCAAGCGCTACCTGAGCGGAATTATCGACGCGCTGGTGGTGGCCTATTCGTCGGCGTCATCATCAGGCACCCTGCCGGTATCGCTGCGCTGCGCGCAGAAAAACCTCGGCGTCTCGGAAGGTGTTTCGGGCTTTGTGCTACCGGTGGGCGCAACCATCAACATGGACGGCACCGCGCTGTATCAGGGCGTGGTCACGCTGTTCATCGCCCAGATGCTGGGCGTGGACCTGAGCATGGCCGACTACGGCATGATTATCCTCACCGGTACGCTGGCCTCCATCGGCACCGCCGGGGTTCCCGGCGCGGGGCTGATCATGCTCTCCATCGTCATGTCCCAGGTGGGCTTGCCGCTTGAGGCCATCGCCGTGATTGCCGGCATCGACCGCATCCTCGACATGGCGCGCACCAGCGTCAACGTCGCCGGCGACCTGATGGTCACCACACTGGTAGGTAAAAGCGAAGGCGAGCTGGACGAAGACGTCTACAACGGCCCGAATAAGGCCTGATAGCTTAACGGCTTCGCAAGAAAAAACGTCCCCTTCGCGCTGTGCGAAGGGGGCGTTTTCACGTTGGAGGAACGCTTTCTGGGTAACTTACCGATACGGCGACGCCTTGTTTGGAATATAACGCCTTGCATCAGCCGACCACATGCAATGAGCCGAAGGCGTAACGTAATGTGGGTCTGATGCATGCAATTGTTATATTCCCACGCGGAGACTGGGATCCCCTAGTGGGTGCGTTTCCGAATTAAAAAAGTGGAGCTCTGTTCCCGGTAATGATTGGGTTAGCCTCGACTTCAATTCAATGATTGCTGCTCCTGCTTGGTGCGGCCATACGCCTAAAGCGATCCTTTCAATGCCACTGCTTTGAATTGCATCTATTATGTGTTGATCGTAGTCTTTATGGAGTGAGTGCCCGATAATCACCAAGCCGCCATCACTACTGCTGAACCGCTCAAAACAAAACCGTAGGTAATTATTACGCTTAATTCTGGACAGTTTCTCTTTCCAACTCCCTTCTGATATGAACAGCGGAAAGAGCTCAGGATGGTCAAGGTCAAATAATTCAGTGAGGCTATCTAAGCCATTCGCTGTCTGCTTCATAGTTGAGCCATCAGATTTCTCAACAAGGTGTATTGCACCGTGCATGTAATAAATTTTACTCCTATCCGCTGGTGCCTCGACATCTGCTGGGTTGAATAACCCTCCATGGTTCCAAAAAAAATCTCTAAATCGCCACGTATCCGAATGCATTATTGACCAGTATGGTAACAAATCATAATTAGTGGTGAATATGTGAGAGAACTCTTGGAGTTGTTTTCTTATAGGTTCACCATCAAACTGCTCATGATGAATGTGTGCGTAGTTAACCGCAGAAGCCAATGCATTTTTTGTATTTCTATAAAGCGCAGTGATCGGTAATTTTTGAGGGTCTCCTAGCTGCTGATCTACTAACCTCGAATGATATATTATTCTAAGCACATCTTCGAAATTTGAGCTTCCTAAGTGGTCAAAAAGCGCAGTTGACTGGGGCTCTAAAGGATTACCCACTAAAGGGTCTTTAGCTAGCTCGAATAGATCTCGGTAACCGAATCGCTCCCATATATTCATGCTGAATCCATTACCTAGCAGCAGTGAATCCCAAGTGCGCTCGGCCACTTCCTTCCATTCGATAAGATGTTGATCAATTTTTAAATCAGCCATGCTCCGTCCTTTGATATGGGGATATAACAGCTATTAGACGGAAGACTCTGATATTGAATGCACGCGCCGGCTCGTTCAATAATATTATCCAGCGTTTCTTTCTTCGCCTAACTCATTGATATAAAAGCTATTAACAATAGCTCGGCAGCCTAAGCAAGATTCGCTCGCTTGCGCGTTTTGCCCGAACCAATAACACTGTATGCATAGCCAGCTAAAAAGGAGCATCATATGGACATGCATACCAGGCCGCCGAAGCTGATGGACCGGGTGAAGGCAACCATGCGCGTAAGGCGTTATAGCCCACGCACCGGGAAAACCTACTGCGACTGGATGCGCTTCTTCATCCGATTCCATGGTGTGCGGCAACTCGCGAGTACTAAAATCTTCTAAAGCGAAATTAGCATTTCCCCATCCACCCTTCCACAATCCTGCCACATTTCTCATGCTTTTTTCGTAGTGCACAAAAAACGCCTCTGCAGAAGCGCTTTTCCATCAGTGCGCACGCCTTACTCGGCCAAACACCTTTCAGCGGCCGCTATTTAGCTCCGCGAGCTACCTTACATCCAGCTCAGCGAGGCCAGCACCTGATGCGACAAACGCGCGGCGTTTCCTGTCTCAACCAGCCACCACGCAGCGCCCACGTTACACGCCATAGAAAGCCCAAAAACGACCTGAAACGGTGTTTTGCTGACTTTGTGACGAAAACTCTGCTGAGCGATAAGGCCGCCTGGCCAGCCGCCAAGAAAATCCAGCAGGTGCAGCGTACTTTCAGGCGTCCGCCAAGTGTTACGCCGTGCCGCATGTTTGTCTTTCATATAGAGCAAAAACGACAGGACGCTCATCAAGGCGTAGGCACCGGCTAGCGCGAGCGGAACTAGCCCAGCGGCATACAGGCCGCCAGCCGCGGCCAAACTCAAGGCTCCGACAGCGGCCCGGGGCCAGCCTGAACGTCGCGAACGCGTACCGCGCCTAGCCATCAGGATAACCCATGCTCTGCCGCCTGCTTATACTGCCGGAGCCGGCAGACACGCGCCTTGAGCAGGTCAATGCTGTGGCCAGCGACGAGTACCGGCTGCAGCGTGCCGCCGCCGGATATGCTCTCCGTCCACCAGAACTCGGATTCCGCCTCACGAAACTTGAGCCACGCCCGCTGGGCTTTCTTCAGCGCGGCCTGTTCCTCTGCCGCAAGGTTGGCCATCAGCTCCCGATACTCCATATTCAGCTCGGTATCCCAGCGCTTATACGCCTTGCCCTGAGCGTTGCGCATTTCCAGCGTAACGCCACCGCTCGCGTCCATATCCCGCTCGAACTGCACGTCGATGGGGTGCGGATGCTCGGTATCGCAGAACGGCTCCGCCGCCAGCGTCAGCGGCGCGAAAACCGCCAGGGAAAGAGCCAGAACGGTTTTTTTCATGGTGTCTCCAGAGTACAAGGTACAGGGGTGCAACGCTCAATGGCGGCTATCAGGGCTCACCCTTTTTCACCTGCTGCTCCAGCGCTTCAAGCTCGCGCAAGTCTTCAGCATCAGCCTCCAACGCCTCATCATGCCGCCGGTGGGCATCAAACTGCTCAAAGCGCTCGTAGGCTACTTGCCGGGCACGTTCAGCGCTTATCGCCCCCAAACCTTCGAGCACGGGCTTCTCATTGAACGCGAGCAGCCGGTCCACGTTACCCCGCCAGTAGTCCAGCGTCAGATCTTTGCGCTCTTTGGCGCGTAGCGCGGCCTGCTCCAGAAAGATCACCACCAGACGGTTCAGAGTATCCACCTCGTCGGCGGTAAGATAATTTTTGGCGATAGCGACATCCTGCTTACGCACTCGCGCGCCCTTCCAGCTGGTGAGCGCCATATTGGGCTCGTCAGGATCGGCGCGATGAACCACGATCTCGGCGGCGGTGTGGCGAGTTACTGCAAACAACAGCTTGTTCTGCACCTCGGCAAAGAATAGCTGGGCATCGCGGTCGTCAGAACGGTAGTCGCTGGACAGCGCAAACAGGTCCCGTACCTTTTGATAGAAGCGCTTCTCCGAGGCGCGAATGTCGCGGATACGTTCGAGCAGTTCATCGAAGTAGTCCCAGCCTCCGGGCTCCTTGAGGCGCTCATCGTCCATCACAAAGCCCTTGACCAGGTACTCTGCCAGATGCGCCGTGGCCCACTGGCGAAACTGCGTGCCACGGGGGGAGCGCACCCGGTAGCCCACGGCCAAAATCATGGGCAGGCTGTACGTCTTGAGCCGGCGCTGCACACGACGCTGCCCCTCCTGACGAACGTGTAAGGATTCCTTACACGTTGCCTCCACGCCCAGCTCGCCCTCTTCATAAATGGCACGAATGTGCTGGGTCATGGCTTGGGGCGTGGTATCAAACAGCTCCGCCATCTCGGCCTGAGACAGCCAGACGGTATCGCCCTCGGCCCGCAGGTGGACCTCCGCCCGCCCGTCGTCACTACGGTAGAAAATCAGTTCACCGGCGCTCATGGGGTCATCCTTTTCAGCATGTTGCTATGTCCTTTTTCAGCCCGTGGATATCCAAGCCTATGCCGGTGTTAAGCACCACAGCGAGGTAACTTCTGAGCTACGTGCGGCATAGAGTGGGTCTGTGCTGTCTTGGCTGCGGCCGTGCTTGGGCTGGGTGTCGAGCCGGTATTTCACCTCCAGCTTCGCCTCGACAAACCACGCTAGCAGCTGTTCTCGGGTACGTAACTGCAAGTGCTCGGCCAAGTCGGACAGGATCAGCCACACCTCCCCTTGCGGTGCCAGGTGCGCACAAACACCCTGCAAAAAACCGCGCAGCATCCGGCTTTTGTGATCATAAACGGCGAGCTCTAGAGACGAGCTGGGCTTTGCAGGCAGCCAAGGCGGGTTGCAAACAATAAAATTGGCTAAAGGCTGTTCCGTAGGAAACACGTCGGCCTCTTGCAGCTGTATTTCTGATAGCCCTACACGCGCAAAGTTGTCTTCAGCGCATGTTAAAGCCCGTGGATTTGAGTCTGTGGCGACGACCTGCCCCACGCCGCGTTTCGCCAGGATGATCGCCAATAACCCCGTGCCGGTGCCGATATCAAAGGCCACGTCATGCTTGGCCGGTAGCGGTGCGTCCTGCATCAGTGACACATACTCATGCCGCGTGGGCGCAAACACCCCGTAATGCGGAAAGATCGGTAGATCCAACCCCGCAATGGGCACGCCTTTCTGGCGCCACTGGGCTGCCCCCAAAGCGCCTTGCAAGTCACGCAACGACATGAGGCAAGGCTCATCCAGCACACCAAAAGCGGCTTCGCAGGCAGCACTAAGGTCAGGCGCGCGGCGCAAGCCGCTGATATAACCTGCATCCAGCTCCAAAAGCAGTCGCCCTAACGTTCTAGCCCTTTGGGCTTGAGCTTGACGTTGCTGATGAAAGACGCTGGGTGTTGTGTTTTCGGCAGGAAGCTGCTTGGCAGATTTAGCGGCTTTGCTGAGCTTACGCTGCTCAGCTCGATTAATGCGCCGGGCCATGGCTTGCATTAATTGCAATGCATTATGAAAATCACCGCGCCACAACAGTGAGTTGCCTTCGCACGCTAAACGGTAAGCTTGATCGGCCGTCGTCTGGTCATCCACGGGTACGATGTGCGTCGGCGCAGCGTAATTACTCTCAGAAAGCCAAAGGGCCTTGCGAGGTGTCTGCTCATCCTGCCACTGCACATACGGTTTTTCTGCCTGGGACACATTCATACCTTTATCGTCTGAATTCATGGAATAACCGCAGCACTTTGGACCAATGGGGAGAGGCAGGAGGGCCAGCGCCGTTACCCTCCCTGCTTTACCGACCAACGTGAAGCAGAGCATGGCATACCGACGGCTGACCCAAGCGCAACGATATCAGATTCACGCCTTCAGGAGCATCAACATGAGCCAGCGGCAGATCGCTCTTCGGCTCGGTGACCTTCGGCGTCGGTGTGGCCGGTCACCGCAAAGCAGTAGCTTGTTCTGCACCTCGGCAAAGAACCAGTGAGCATCGCGATCGTCGGAGAGGTAGTCGCTGGACAGCGCAAAAAGATCGCGCACCTCTTGGTAGAAGCGCTTCTCCGAGGCGCGGATGTCGCGGATGCGTTTCAGCAGCTCGTCGAAGTAGTCCCAACCGCCGGGCTCCTTGAGGCCATCGCCGTAATTGCCGGCATCGACCGTATCCTCGACATAGCGCGCACCAGCGTCAACGCCGCCGGTGACTTGATGATGACTGCGCTAGTGGGTAAAAGCGAAGGCGAACTGGACGAAGAGATCTACAACGGCCCGAACCAGGCCTGATGAAATGCCATTCCCCCACAGCGGCAGCGCTTACCTTGTGCGGATGTGGAGGGGTTACTTCAAAACCTAACGCTTGCAGCATGCGCGCCAGCGGAATGGAGCCGGAGGCGCAATGTAGTTGGCGTCGCCGTGCCTGCACTGGTTAGCGACTATTTCAGATCAGCCTTGTCGATTTTAAGGATGGACTGATAAGTATCGTTGAGATAATCACGTAAGCCTTTTAGGATTTTGCCCGTCCAGCCATCGGACGTTACGTCGCCACTAAAGCCAATATCCTTTGACCCCTCAACAATAACTTTGACTTGGGTATCCTGATCGCGCTCCCGAAAGTAAACGCCGCCGATAACATTCCAGTCATGAGCTGTCATGCCATGTTCACCGATGACCATGCCTTTGGATATATCCGCAACTCGCAGGGAGAAGCCAGCATTCCCCAATCCAACTTTTGCTGCCTCATAAACCTGTTCTGCGTTATAGCCGTGAAAGGTCTCTACGTGCTCGTATTGAGACCAACCAGTTTTACCTTCTGGAGCTTCAAAGTTGACCTCAGACACGTCCTTCGGAAGCATGCTTACGCTGGCGCATCCGGAAAAACTCAACAGCAAAGCAACTACAGCTATAAATCGCATACTCTTACCACCTTTTAAATTCTTGAATTCCAAATTACCGAAGATTGATCGGTGCAGCGCTAACGCCCGGCTCACGCGCCGGTTTGGAGCTGCGAAGCAGCGGAAAACCGGTCGCCGTGCAGCCGATTGTTAAGAGCGCTTTTCATCGATGATGTCCATTACCGGCCTATTCCCGCGCTGGGAATTACAGTGCAGACACGCAGTGACAAGATTATCAAGCGAGTTATCGCCACCTTTTGATACTGGCTCCACGTGATCTAGTGTCGCGGTAAACCTGGTCAGTCGCTTGGAGCAATAACGGCACTTGTAGTCATCGCGCTCAAATACTTTCAGACGATTTTCTCTGACGTTGTAAAAGTCGAGTTCTTTCTTCAAATCCCTTTCTGATTTTGGAACCTCTTTGGCAGCGGCTTTCTTCGCCTCTTGGCAGAGCTCAATTTCTTCAGGAAGATGCACCTTGTACAAAGTGCCTTCTCTGGTGGTATCGCCAGCCTTCGAAACTGCCCCCTTTTCTTCAAGACCGGTCAGGGCCTTCTGCACAGCGCCATAGCTCAAGCCATCAGATTGTCCGCTGGACGAAGTGATAACACCTAAAGTCATGCCACGGACACTGGCTCTCGTGTACTGGGTTCCTTCGCCCAATACAGATTTCCTGAAAAGATGCCAGTAAACAGCCGCTTCGTACGGAAACAGCGAGGGCTGCAAATAATCAATAACGGAGCACACAATTTCAGGCAGCTCTAAGAACTCAAAGTTCTCCGCGAAGGCCTGATCGTCTTCGGAGGCATTTTCTGCCTCAAGCTCGTCAAGTAACGATCTTATTTCTTCAATCTTGCTCACATGCTCTCCTGAGCTCTTAACAGGTATTAGACGGAACGCTCAGATATTGAATAAACGCGCAGGCTCGTTCAACAATGTTATCCAGCGTGCCACGCTCCACCTAAACCATTGATATATAAAAGTATTAAGAAAAACTCGGCAGCCTAAGCAGGATTCGCACGCTTGCGCGTTTTGCCTGGACCAATAATACTGTATGCATAACCAGCTTACGAGGAGCACCACATGGATATGCACAGCAGGCCGCCGAAGCTGATGGACCGGGTAAAGGCCACCATGCGTGTAAAACGCTATAGTCCACGCACCGAGAAGACCTACTGTTACTGGATACGCTTCTTCATCCGATTCCACGGCGTGCGGCATCCCCTCAGTATGGGAGCCCCCGAGGTCAAGGTTTTCCTGGAATATCTGGCAATGGAGCGCCATGTGGCGGCGGCCACACAAAACCAGGCGCTGAACGCCCTTGTCTTCCTTTATCGCCATATTCTTGAGCAGCCTCTGGGTGATATCGGTGAATTTTCTCGCGCCAAACGCCCGCGCCGACTACCGGTAGTGCTTTCCCATGAACAAGTGACACAGGTGCTGAGCCATCTATCAGGCCCCATGCGTTTGATGGGCTCACTAATGTACGGCTCAGGGCTACGCCTTCTCGAAACCTGCCGTCTGCGTGTCCAGGATATCGACTTCGAGCGACAGATCGTGACGGTGAGAGCCGGCAAAGGAGCTAAGGATCGCACCACCTTGCTCCCAGCCATTTGCATCCCATGCTTGCAGCAGCAGATTTCCACGGCCCAACGCCAACTTGACTGCCGGCTTGCTCATGGCCGCGAGCCTGTGACACTACCTTATGCACTGGGTCGCAAGTATCCGAATGCAGGAACTTCTCTGGCTTGGCAGTGGCTCTTTCCTGCTTCTCGTCCTTGCTTCGACGACACCGGCAAGGTCGTTCTTCACCATATCCACCCTTCGGCGGTACAAAAAGCCGTAAAACACGCTATGCGGGCCGCTGCGCTGCCACGCCCCGGTTCTTGCCATACCCTGCGGCACAGCTTCGCCACTCAGCTGCTGAGCCAAGGTACGGATATTCGCACAGTGCAGGAACTACTCGGTCACAAGAGCTTGGAAACGACTCAAATCTATACCCATGTGCTGGGCAAGGGCTTTGCTGGAGTCCGTAGCCCTCTCGGATAAAACGCACTACGTTACATTAGCACTCCAATAATCACGCTTCCACAATCCTGCCACATTTCGTACATTGATTTTTTTAAAAGCATAAAAAAGCGCCTCCGCAGAGGCGCTGTTCCATCAGGGCGAACGCTCTATCAGGCAAATACTTGCGTCCATTCGCTACGCTTGGCGAGGAGGTCACGGGCGAGATCTTGAGCGCCTTCGAGGCTGTGGCTTGCCGCCCAGCCGCACTGCATTTCGTTGCAGGCGGGGACTTCGTCGGCGTTGATGACGTCGTTGAGGGTTTTTTCGACGATGTTGAGCACTTCATCGTAGTCGTCGTGGTTGATCATGGCGATGTAGAAGCCGGTTTGGCAGCCCATAGGGCTGATGTCCACAACCTGCTGGGTATGGTTGCGCGAGTGCTCGGCCATCATGTGCTCGAGCGAGTGCAGCGCGGGCATTTCCATGTGGCCCTTGTTGGGCTGGCAAATACGCAGGTCGTATTTGTGGATGTTGTCGCCGTTGGCGCCGGTCTTGATGTCGGCCAAGCGGATATACGGGGCTTTTACCTTGGTGTGGTCAAGGTTGAAGCTTTCGACGTTCATCTTTTGTTCGGCCATGTTGCCTCCTGTGCAAAAACGGTTGCGTGTCTGACGCTAGACAGCGGGCGCGTCGAAGTCGTTCGGCTCGTCGGTGTAGACGCAGACGTTGGCGTCTTCAATATCGCCGTCCGGCGCTTCGAGGTTCTCGGCGAAGAACTGTTTGATCTCTTCGCGCTGGCAGTGCGCCTCAAAGGCCTTGCGGTTGGCCCAGACTTCATGAAACACGATGGGGTAGCTTTCGCCCTGAGCAAAAGGGCTTTCGATCTGGCGCGTGACGGTGTAGCGCAGGCAGGCGTCTTCGCGGTGGGCGTTGGGCTCAAGCGCCTGCAGCGCCTTGAACACGGCGTCTTCCTTGCCGGGTTTGGGCTTGAAGCTGGCAATGCAGTAAATCTTTTGTGACATGACTTCATCCTTAACGAGGTGAACGCCGCCCATTATGCGATGCGTTACCGCGACTTACCAACCATGTTCAGCACTGCAGCAGGCACACGAAAACGCCGCTGCGCGGGCAGCGGCGTTGTTGATCACATACGTACCAATCAGGTGGCGAATGCGGTTTCGGGTGTGCCTTGGGCCAGCTCTCCCGACCGCGTGAGCTCGTCGGTAACGCGATCCACGGCGCGCCGGGTGCGGTGGATAATCTCATCGGCTTCGGCGCGGCTTAAGGTCAGCGGCGGCGCAAAGCCGAGAATATCGCCCTGGGGCATGGCGCGGGCAATCAGGTTGTCGTCAAGCGCGGCGGCCGAGACCCGGGCGCCGACCTTCAATGCGGGATCAAAATGCAGGCGCTGCGCCGCATCCGGCGAAAACTCCAGCGCGGCCATCAGCCCCACGCCGCGCACATCGCCTACCAGCGGGTGGCCGTCAAACTGCTCTTTAAGCCGCTGCTGAAAGTAGGCGCCGGTATCAGCGGCGTTACCCACCAGATTTTCTCGCTCGATGATCGCCAGGTTGGCAAGCCCCGCCGCACAGCCCAGCGCATGGCCGGAATACGTCCAGCCGTGGCCGATGGGGCCGTATTCGCCGGTGCCGGCTTCTAGTACCTGCCATACCCTGTCGCCCACAATCACGCCGGAAAGCGGCTGATAGGCGCTGGTCAGCCCCTTGGCGATGGTGATCAGGTCAGGCTGCATGCCGTAGTGGTGGCTGCCAAACGCCGAGCCGGTGCGACCAAACCCGCAGACCACTTCGTCGGCTATCAGCAGCACGTCGTACTTTTCAAGTACCGCTTGAATCGCCGCCCAGTAGCCTTCCGGCGGCGGCACGATGCCGCCGGTGCCCAGCACCGGTTCACCGATAAACGCAGCAACCGTGTCGGGGCCTTCTTCCAGAATCATCGCTTCAAGCTTGTCGGCACAGAAGGCGGAGAACTCCTGCTCGCTCATGCCGTGCTGCTCGGCGGCGCGGTGGTAGTAGTACGGCGCCTCGGTGTGGCGAATCGTGTCGATCGGCAGATCAAAGTGATCGTGAAACGCCTTGAGGCCGGTCAGCGAGCCGGACGCAATGCCCGAACCGTGGTAGCCGCGCATCCGCGAGATGACTTTTTTCTTCTGTGGCCGGCCCAGCACGTTGTTGTAGTAGCGCACGAGCTTGAGCTGGGTTTCGTTGGCATCGCTGCCCGACATGCCGTAGTACACCTTGGACATGCCCATGCCGGCGTGCTCCAGAATGCGTTCGGACAGCGCGATCTGCGGCTCGTTGGAGTGGCCCACATAGGTGTGATAGTAGGAAAGCTCCAGCGCCTGCTGGTAAATCGCCTCGGCGATTTCGGTGCGCCCGTAACCGACGTTGACGCAGTAAAGCCCGGCAAAGCCGTCGATGAATTCACGGCCGTCCTTATCGACGATATTGATACCGTGACCGCCGGTAATCACGCGCCCCGGTGAATCACCGTGGGCGAAGTCGCGCAGGTGGGTCGAGGCGTGAAAGGTGACGTTACGGTCGCGGTTGACTAAATCCTGATGCTGGCTCATGACACTCTCTCTTAGCGGTTCACTCTTAAGCGACTCACTCTTCAGCGGCTCAGGCCCTGTGCCACGCCGCGATAAAAAAGCTCCCCGCCCTGGCGGGGAGCATGTAGCAACGCACGGTTGATCGTTCATCTTCAGCTACTGGGCATTTCAGCTACCGGAGACCGACTCCATGCCGCCCAGGCAAAAGAACTTGGTCTCCATGTATTCGTCGATGCCGGTGGAGCCACCTTCGCGACCCAGGCCGGACTCTTTCACCCCGCCAAACGGCACCGGTGCGCCGGTCATTTTCACCGAGTTGACGCTCACCAGCCCGAACTCCAGCGCCCGCATGATTTTCCAGATGCGGCGCAGGTCGTGGGTGAAAAGGTAGGACGCCAGTCCGTACTCGGTGTCGTTGGCCAGCTCAATGGCTTCCTCATCGGTTGAGTAAGGCAGGATGCCTGCCACCGGCGAAAAGCTTTCTTCGCGCCACACCTTCATCTCGCGGGTGATGTTGGTCAGCACCACCGGCATGAAGAAGTTCTCACCGGCCACCGGCGGCTGGCTGCTCTGGTGCAGCGTTGCGCCCATTGCAACCGCGTCGTCGACAATGCTCTGGGCTTTTTCCACGGCGTTGGCGTGAATCAACGGGCCCAGGTCAATGCCCTCTTGCAGGCCGTTACCTACGGTCAGCGCCGACATGCTGACTTTGAATGCCTCGACAAAGGCGTCGTGGATCGACTCGTGCACCAGAATGCGGTTGGCCGCCAGGCAGTCCTGCCCCGAGGTCTGGTACTTCGCCGCGACCGCAGCTTCGGCGGCTTCTGTGGGGTCCATATCGGGGCCGACGATAAACGGCGCGTTGCCGCCCAGCTCCATGGAGAGACGCTTGACCGTGCTCGCGCTTTGCGCCATCAACAGCTCGCCCACGCGGGTAGAGCCGGTGAATGACAGCGCGCGGATACGCGGCTCGGCGCACAGCACTTTGGACACCGCCGGTGGCTCGCCCAGCACCACGTTCAAAATACCTGCGGGAATGCCCGCGCGTTCGCCCAGCTCAGCCAACGCCAGCGCCGAGAACGGCGTTTCGTTGGACGGCTTGATGATGATCGGGCAGCCGGCAGCCAGCGCGGCGGCGGCCTTGCGGGTGATCATCGCCAGCGGGAAGTTCCACGGCGTGATCATCGCGGCGATGCCAATCGGCTCTTTGATCGAGCCCAGCGCAGCGTTGGGCATATGGCTGGGAATGGTGTTGCCGTAGGTACGCTTGCCCTCTTCGGCAAACCAGCGCACAAAGCTTGCGCCGTACTGCACCTCGCCGCGCGAATCGCCAATCGACTTGCCCTGCTCAAGGGTCATGATGGTCGCCAGGTCTTCGCTGTTGGCGCGGATCAAGTCGTACCATGCCTGCAGGATATCGCTACGCTCGTCGGCGCGCAGCGCCCGCCAGCCGGCAAAAGCAGCCTCGGCGGCGTCTACCGCGGCGGTAATCTGGGTGTCTTCAAGCACCGGAATATGGCCCAGCACGTCGCCGGTAGCGGGGTTGGTGACCGCTTCTTCGCGGCCGCCTTCGCCGTGGGTCCATTTGCCGTTGATGTAGGCGTACTGACGGAACAGGCGCGGATCCTGCAAACGATCGGAGAGTGCTGTGGAACGATCGGAGAGCGTAGCGGAGAATGCGGTCATAGGAACCCCTCCCTTGGGGTCTTGGCGATTGGCAGGTCATTACCTGTCGATGGCTCAAGCATAAGGGAGATCGCGCGGGAAGTGCTTTTGAAAGCGCCGGCACAAGATGCGCTTTTTTTGGCGCGGCCGGCGTAAACTTGCGGTTTTTTTGGCAGGTCGTCGGTTTCCGCCTAGGCCAGCTGTTCATCCTCGATGTTCAGCGTGGCGCGCTTGACCGTTTTGGTGACGATATAGGTGAAGTAGCGCTCGATCCCCGCGTCGGACACCAGCCAGCGGTCCATGGTGCGCTGGTAGCTGTCGATGCTGCGCACCTCAAACTTCACCAGGTAGTCCACCCCGCCACCGACGGCCACGCACTCGGTGACCTCGGGGGTGTCCATGACCAGCGCCTCGAAGCGCGAAAAGCTCTCGACATTGTGCTGCTTAAGCTCGATCTGCACCCACACCGAGTTGCTCGGCACCAGCACGCCGGTATTGATGCGCGCGCTGTAGCCTTCGATGATGCCCGCCTGCTCGAGGCGCTTGACGCGCTCCCAGCAGGGGCTGACCGAGAGGCTGATCGCCTCGGCCAGGCGGGATTTGGTGATGCGTCCGTCGCGGGAGAGTATCGAGAGGATTTTGACGTCAAAACGGTCGAGTTTCAGCATGAAGGGTTACGCATCGAGGCGCTCCACCACGTCGGCGATAACCGCCAGCGTGTCGCCGATGTGGGCCAGCGCCGGGGCGCGGCGCGCCACGAGAATACCGTCGCGCTTGGCGTGATAGGCCACCGGCGCGGAGCCGGTGCGGGTCAGGTCGTAAACGTAGGCGATGGCCTGCCCTTCAGCGACCCGCTCACCCAGGCTCACGACAAGCTCCAAAAGCCCCGAGTGCTCGCTTTGTACGTAGCAGCTGGCATCGGGCATGGTCAGGTAAATCTGCGGCTCGGCCGGCGTTTGAGGTTCGCCCTGCATCAGGCCGTGGTGGATCAGAAAGTTGTGCACGCCGCGCTCGGTGATCGCCACGCTTTGCGGGGTCGAGGTGCCGCCGCCGCCAAGCTCGGTGGTGACAAACACCTTGCCCTGACGCTCGCAGGCGGTATCAAAGAGCCTTTCGGCGTCGAGCTCGAACATCACCATGGCGTAAGGCGCGCCAAAGGTCTTGGCACTTTCCAGCGCGGCACGCTGTTGGTCTTTATTGTCGAGCACGTGGGACGCCGCATAGGGCACGATATCCAGCGTGCGCCCGCCGGAATGGATGTCCAGCACCACGTCGGCCATGGGCACCATTTCGCGGGTAAAATAGTCGGCGATCTGCTCGGTGGCGTTGCCGTCGGGGTTGCCGGGGAAGCAGCGGTTGAGGTTGCCGCCGTCCAGCCCCGAGGTGCGCTTGCCGGCCGTTACCGCCGGCGTGTTGAAGCACGGCACGATAATCACCCGCCCGCTCACGTCAGTTGCCTTGAGCGTGGAAGACAGCTTCAGCAGCGCGGTAATGCCTTCGTATTCGTCGCCGTGGTTGCCCGCAGTCAAAAGCGCGGTGGGGCCCTCGCCGTTCTTGACCACGGTCACGGGGATCATCACCGCGCCCCACGCCGAGTCATCCACCGAAATGGGCAGATTGAGAAAGCCGTGCTGGACGCCGTCGGCATCGAAATCAACCGTGGCGGAAATCGGGCTGGGACGCTTGCTCATGGGATGCTCCTTGAAGGGTAAGCGCTTACTTGACGAACAGCTGGCGCGGGAAATTGGCAAAGGTTTCGCAGCCGGTTTCGGTAATCAGGATACTTTCGGTAATCTCGAGCCCCCAGCCGTCGGCCCAGAGGCCGGGCATAAAGTGAAACGTCATGCCCGGTTGGAGCACCGATTCGTCCGAGGGACGCAGGCTCATGGTGCGCTCGCCCCAGTCCGGCGGGTAGGAAATACCGATGGGATAGCCGCAGCGCGCCCCGCCGCGGTCAAAGCCGTATTTATCCATCGCCGAGCCCAACGCCATGGCGATATCCGCCGTGCGGTTGCCGGGTTTGGCCACCGCCAAGCCTCTTTCGATGCCTTCTAAAAGCGCCGACTCGGCGCGCAAAAACTCACGCGGCGGGCGGCCCAAAAAGACCGTGCGCGACGTCGGCGCATGGTAGCGTTTATACACGCCGGCAATTTCGAAAAACGTGCCCTCACCTTCACGAAACGGCGAGTCATCCCAGGTCAGGTGCGGCGCAGCGGCATCTTTCCCAGTGGGTAAAAGCGGCACAATGGCTGGGTAGTCACCGCCGTGTACCTCGCCTTCTTCGTTGATATAGCCTTCAATGCCCACGCGATAAATCTCGGAGACCAGCTTACTTTTGCGCAGCCCCGGCTCAATAAGCTCCAGAATACGCGTATGCATGCCTTCGACAATCTTGCCGGCAATCCGCATATAAGCGATTTCCTGAGGCGATTTGATCGCCCGGCACCAGTTGACCAGGGCGTTGGCATCCATGAAACGGGCGTGGGGCAGCTCGCGCAGCAGGCACAAGTAAGCCTTGGCGGAGAAATAGTAGTTGTCCATTTCCATACCCACCACGCCGCGATCCCAGCCGCGGTCGGGTAAAATCGACTGCGCCAGATAGTCCATGGGGTGCATGTCAGGGTTCTGGACATAGTAATCCGGATAATAGGTAATGTTTTCCGGGGCGATCCAGCAGGTCAGAAGCGCACCGTTGGCGTCCATGCGGCGACCATACCAGACCGGCTCGCCTTCAAGGCTGACCAACACGCACTGATGCACGTAGAACGACCAGCCGTCATAGCCGGTAAGCCACGCCATGTTGGAGGGGTCGCTGACGATCAGTACGTCAATGCCCCGACTAGCCATTTCTGCGCGCACTTTCCATAGCCGCTGGGCATATTCCTCACGCGTGAAAGGCAGTGACACCTGAGTCATCGGGCAACTCGCCGTTAAGAATCAGAAAAACCGGACGTTATTACAGCGTTTCCGGGACATGTAAGCGATTTGGCCCGCCGCATTAGGCCTGCCATCGTCGTCCCCGCGATACTAGCACCCCTGCGCGGCACGGGGTCAAAACCTTTATTATAAAAACCGCAATCAGCCATGATAGCGTGGCCGCAATGCCCGAATAACGGCGATGAGCGAGTCAAGGAGAAATCATGAAAATAGTCGTACACACCGATGACGCCAACCGCTGGCGCACGGCGCTGGCACACGCTTTTCCCGGCGCCACGGTTATCACCACTGACGCGCCCGCCGACCAGCGCCAGAACGCCGACTACCTCGCCGTATGGAAGCCGCCCGAGTGGCTTTTTGCCGAACAGACGCGGCTCAAGGGCATCATCAACCTGGGTGCCGGGGTCGATGCCCTGCTGGCCACACCCGGGTTGCCCGAGAATGTACCCATCGTCAAGCTGCGCGATGCGGGAATGGCCGAGCCTATGGCTGACTACGTGCTTTACGGCGTGCTGCATTTTTATCGCGGCTTTGACCACTACGCACGCCAACAACAGCGGGATCACTGGAGCCCCCAAGCGGTGCCCGACAAGACCAACTGGCCGGTGAGCGTGCTGGGGCTCGGCGCGATTGGTCGCCGCGTCGCGCAGGCGCTTGCCCAGGCCGGGTTTCCGGTGCTCGGCTGGAGCCGCCACGCCAAAAACCTCGACGGCGTTGACTGCCGCCACGGCGAGGCCGGCCTTGACGCCGTGCTCAGCCGCGCCAAAACGCTGGTCACGCTGCTGCCGGATACCGCTGATACGCACGGGCTGCTCGATGCCGCACGTTTAGCGCAGCTGCCTCCAGGCGCGAGCGTGATCAACCCGGGGCGTGGCGGGCTGATCGACGAGCGCGCCCTGCTTGACGCACTGGGTGATGACAGCGCGCCGGGACCTCTGCGCGGTGCCCTGCTGGACGTCTTCAACACTGAACCACTGCCTGCTACCAGCCCGCTGTGGCGCCACCCGCGCGTGGTGATCACCCCGCACATGTCGGCACCCACGCCGCTTGATGGCGCCATTGATCAGGTCATCGGCTATCTGCGCGCCTTTGAAGCCGGCGACACGCCTGCCACCGTGAACCCGGCTACCGGCTACTGACGCTCACCGCTCCGGGCGCTATACTCGCCCTTACCCCATTACCGGAGAAGCGCAATGCCGATTATTTTACGCGCTTTGCCCGCCGCCGCGCTGGCGCTTGCTGTGCTTTGCAGCCTGGCCGCCACGCCGGCGCTGGCGGCGTCAACGGACGCCGCCGCGACAGCGCTGCGTCCGCTCAAGGCGTTTGACGCCGAGTATCGCCTGAAAGTTAAAGACTGGCCCGGCGCCACGCTAACCCACCGGATAAGCCACGAAGGCCGCCACTGGCTAAGCGAGATGCGTTTTTCCATCGCCGTGGCCAGCGGCCAGGAGCGCAGCCGCTTCAGCGCCGACGATGAGGCCACCCATTCGCTGCATTATTACAGCGGCTATTCGCTGTTTGGCGTGGGCGACAGCTACGAGCTGGCCGATGCCGACATCGACACCCTTGATCGGCAAACCGCGCTAGTCGACCTGGCGCGCCGCGCCGGGCGCGAGAACTGCACGGAAAGCGCCCCCTGCGACATACATTTTGTCGACCACCGCGGGCGCGATGAAAACTTCGAGTATTACGCCGCCGGCACGCGGCAGATAAAGGTGCCCGCCGGCACCTTTGAAGCGCTGACCGTGGTGCTGCTGGACGCCGAAAAAACCGACCGCGAAACCCGCATCAGCTACCAGCCCGATTACCCCGGCCTGATTGTCGACGCCAGCTACTGGAAAGACGGCAAGCGTGAAACACACATCACGCTGACCCAGCTAAACCGCCAATAAGGAACGCCGTACGCCATCATGTTTTCCGGATTACTGATCGTTTTATTGCCGCTCGTGGTGGGCTATCTCGTCCGCGTTCGCTCAAAGCGCCTGCAGGGCACCATCAACCACGCGGTGAATGGCTCGGTGTACGCGATACTGCTGCTGATGGGCATAAGCCTGGCGGGGATTGAAAACCTCTCTAGCCAGCTGTCGCGACTGGGCGGTAACGCGCTGCTGCTGTTTACGCTAACCAGCGCCTTCAACCTCGTAGCGCTATGGTGGCTTTCGCGCCGGCTGGCGCTGCACGCGGGCACCTCGCCCTCGGTCAAAAACGCGCCGGTCAGCAAGTTTGCCGCCATGCAGGGCTCGCTGTTGCTGGTGGGCGTGGTGGCGCTTGGCGTTACCGCCGGCGTGCTCCTCGGCCCGGTGCTCGGCAAAGCGCTGTTCAGCCATGCCGAAACCCTCGCCGAGTGGGTGCTATATGTGCTGCTCGCACTGATTGGCTGCCAGCTGCGTAACTCGGGCATGCCACTCAGGCAGATTCTGCTCAACCGCACCGGGCTTGCCATTGCGCTAACCCTTGCCGCCAGCTCACTGCTGGCCGGGCTTCTGGCCGCCCCTCTGCTATCGCTTAGCTGGAACGAGGGGCTCGCCATGGCCGCAGGCTTTGGCTGGTATTCGCTCTCGGCGATTTTGATCGGCGACCAGCTCGGGCCGCTCATGGGCGGGGTAGCGTTTTTCAATGACCTGGCCCGCGAGCTTCTAGCGTTTGTGCTGATTCCGCTGGTGATTCACCGCCATGCGGCGTTGGCGATTGGCTACGGGGGTGCCACGTCAATGGACTTCACGCTGCCGGTTATCCAGCAGCACGGCGGCGTGGCCTGTGTACCGGTGGCGGTGGTCAGCGGGTTTATTCTTTCGCTGTTGTCACCGCCTCTGATCCTGTTTTTGCTCTCGTTGTAGAGGAACACAACGCGATGGGTTTACACGAAATTGCTATCGGCGGTTTGTTTCTACCGCCGTTGTTCGCTTACGTGGTGATCGGCCTGGGCGCTACCTTTGCGCTGCGCGCCCTGCTGTTCCGCTTACAGGGAGGCCGGCGGCTGTGGTTCGAAGCCTGGTTCGACACCGCGCTGTTCGTGTTATGCACAGCGGCTACCGCCTATATTTTCTCCGCGCCTTTTTCCACCACGGGAGCCCTGTGATATGTCCACCCTGCTGCGCACGCTGGTCACCCTCGTTATCGTGGCACTTGCCGCCGCCGCCGGCTGGTGGCTCTGGCATTATTATCTTTACACGCCCTGGACTCGCGACGGGCGCGTGCGCGCCGAGATCATTACCGTCGCCCCCGACGTATCCGGGCGCGTAGTGGCGCTCAACGTGGATGACAACCAGCGCGTTAGCCAGGGCGACACGCTATTTCAGATTGACCCCAGCCGCTACCAGACGGCGATGGATAAAGCCCAGGCGGTCGTGGAACAGCGCGAGGCCGAGCTTGAACTTGCCCGCCACGAGGCCTCGCGGCGCAACCGGCTGGGGCGCGCCGCCATCAGCGCCGAAGGCCAGGAAACCTCGCGCATCAACAGCCGCGTGGCAAGCGCCACCCTTGCTCAGGCACAAAGTGCGCTGGCCAGCGCCCAGCTTGACCTGACGCAGACCACCGTTGCGGCGCCGGTTGCCGGGCACGTGCTGAACCTGCAGCTCGGCGAGGGCAACTACACCAGCGCCGGCAAGCCGGTGCTGGCGCTGGTGGCGGCCGGGTCCTACTACGTCACCGGCTATTTCGAAGAAACCAAAATGCCGCGGGTCAACGTGGGCGACCGCGCGCGGGTCAACCTGATGGGGGCGGAACACGAGCTTTCCGGCCACGTCGAAAGCATCGGGCGCGCCATCGCCGACCCCAACACCGCGCCCAACGAACAACTTTTGCCCAAGGTGCAACCTACCTTCAGCTGGGTACGCCTGGCGCAGCGCATTCCGGTACGTATCGCGCTGGACAACATTCCCGACGACGTTACGCTAAGCGCCGGCATGACCGCTTCCGTGCACATTGATCCGGCGCCCTAAGCATGTCCATCACCGCCTCGCCCTGGTATCAGGCCTACCTGACGCCTGACGCTCAGTCCGTCAAGTTCGCGCTCAAGGCAACGCTTGCCATGTTGTTGGCGCTGTATATCGCCCTGTGGCTCGACCTGGAGCGCCCCTACTGGGCGCTGATCTCGGCGGCGTTTCTACAGATCCGCCCGATGAGCGGCATGGTATTGGAAAAAGGGCTTAGCCAAATCAGCGGCACGCTGGTCGGCGCAGTGGCCGGCATCATTCTGATGGCGCTGTTTGCCCAGGCACCGGTGCCCGCGCTTGCCGGCCTGACGCTGTGGATCATGCTGTGTACCTACGGCAGCGCGCTGCTGCGCAACAACGCCGCTTACGGCTGCATCATGGGCGCAGTAACCGCCATGCTGATCGTGGTGATTGGCGCCAGTGCGCCGGATCGTATCTTTTCCATTGCCGTGGCCAGGCTCTCCGAGCTGACGCTGGGCGCCACCTGCGCGACGCTGGTCAGCGCGCTACTGTGGCCTACTCGGGTCAGCGCGCATCTGGAGCGTCAGGCCGACAGCGTGGTCAACCAGGCGTTTACCCACGCCGCCTACCGCCTGCGCGACACCGCCGACCACGCCGCGCTGGAAGCCACGCTCACCGACAGCCTGGCGCCGTTAACCCAGCTTGAAGGCGACAGCCAGGCGGCTCGCTACGAAGGTCCTGAGGGGGCGGGGCGCATTCGCGCCAGCCACGTGCTGACCCGCCACACCCTGCGCCTTCTAGCCACGCTCCACGCCTTGCAACAGCTGTTGCACAACGACGGCGAGGGGATTAAAGACGACATCAGGCAGCTCGCGCAGCAGCTCGCCGACGGCTTCGCGAGCGCTGCTGAATACAGCGGCACCGAACCCGCCCGCGAGCCTTTGCACGCCCTGCGCCGCCGAGCGCTGGACTACCCCGAAGCGGCGCTGACGCCGCTTGAGCAGCGCTGCTTATTGGGGCTGCGCGAGGCGCTGGGGCACGCGCTGATCATGCTGGATGCCCGCGACGCCATCGCCCACCCGTCACGTAAGTCCCTGCGCGGCGTGGCGCTGGCGTGGCACCGCGACCATCTGGTGGCCGGCGTCAACGCCCTGCGCGCCGGCGCCATTTTCGCCACGCTGGCAACGTTCTGGCTGGCCACCGGCTGGACCAATGGCCAGGTAGCGATGCTTTTAGGCACGCTTTTTTCCGCGTTTTTTGCCAGCCGCGACAACCCGGTCACGGTGTGCATGACCTTTGCCAAAGGCATGTTGGCCGCCATTCCCAGCGCGTTTCTGTTCGGCCATGTGCTGCTCGCCCAGGCCAGCGGCTTTCCCATGCTGGCGATGATTTTTCTGACGCCGCTGTTTCTGGGGCTGCTGGGCTCGGCCAACCCGCGGCTGATCGGCTATTGTTTGGCCTTTACCATCGGCAATATCCTGCTTACCATGCCCGGCAACGGCATGGACTTTTCCTTTGATAGCTTTATTAACCGCGCGTTGGCGGTACTAGTGGGGCTGAGTGCCGTGGTGACCGGATTTCGTCTGATTCCCGGGCCCGGCGCCACGCTGCGCCGCAAGCGGCTGGTGTGGGCGATTGCGGGAGACCTGCGCCGGCTGGCAAGCGCGCCGGTTGACGATGCAGAAACGCGCTTTATCGGCCGTATGGCCGACCGCCTGCTGCACCTGTCCAAACACGATGACACCCTGCCCGAGGACCAACGCCATCTATTCAGCCTGGGGCTGACCGGCCTTGACGTCGGCTACGCCTGCCTGCAGCTGCGCCGCCGGCTCGACGGGCTGAATAACGCCGCACTCGCCCGCGCAAAACGCGACTTTATTCTCGCACTGGCCGACGACTACGCCGGCAGCGCCCGCAGCGAAACGCCGCGCTGCGTACGCCCGGCGGGCGAGGCGCTGATTGCCGCCGCGCGCGACGAAAGCTCGCTGGACCCGCGCCGCCGGGCGCTGCTGGCCGGGCTAGTCGAACGCCTCGCGCTATCGCTTGAACGCCAGGCCATACGCGCCCAGCAGGTACGCCGCGCACTACCCCACACGCGGGGCGAAGAAAATAATCGCCATACCCAATAGCGCCACCGCCGAGCCGGTGAGGTCCCAAAGCGTAGGGCGCACGCCGTCAACCAGCCACAGCCAGGTAATCGCGGTGGCAATATACACGCCGCCGTAAGCCGCATAGACCCTTCCTGCCGGCTCGGGGTGCAGCGTCAGCAGCCACGCAAACAGCATAAGGCTCAGCGCCCCCGGTACCAGCAGCCACGCGGACTTGTGTTCACGCAGCCACAGGTAGGGCAGATAGCAGCCGATAATTTCTGCCAGCGCCGTGATCAGAAACAGGCCGACGGCTCTTATATCCAACACGCGCGCTCCTTTAAACCGCTATGCATGCAGGTCTCAGGTGTGAGCGCCGGGATCGGGCGCGCTCGCCGCACCGCCGACCATGCCTTGGCGCAGCGCTCCCGACGCCTTGACGGCGTCTTCCGGGCTGCCGGCCATTTCACGGAACATGCCCATCGACCCCAGCAGCGCCGAGGATTCATAGGGCACAAACACGCGCTCGCCGTCTTTAGCCATGTTCGGCAGGCTTTTGATATAGCTTTGCCCCAGCAGATAGCCCACCACGGTGCGCTTGTGTTCGTCGTCATCGCCCAGCGCGCTGAGCACCAGGCTAATGGATTCCTTCTCGCCTTGGGCGCGCAGAATGGCTGACTCTCTGTCGCCTTCGGCGTTCAGAATCGACGATTCGCGCTGCCCTTGCGCCTTGGCAATGGCCGCGGACTTTTCGCCTTCGGCCTCGGTCACGGTGGCGCGCCGCTTGCGCTCGGCGGCCATTTGCAGCCGCATCGCCGACTCCACCTCTTGAGGCATTTCAATATCCTGCACTTCCACCCGGGTAATGTTGATGCCCCACTTGGACGCCGGCTCTTCCATCGTCGCCTTTATCTGGTTGTTGACCTCGGCACGAGATTCAAACAGCTTGTCCAGTTCCATCTTGCCGACCACCGAGCGCAGCGTGGTTTTCGCCAGCACCTCAACGGCCTGACTCATGTTTTCGACTTCGTACACCGCGCGCTCGGGCATCACCACGTTGTAGTACAGCGCGCCGTTAATGCGCACGGTGACGTTATCCGTGGTGACGACCGGTTGGCCGGGAAAATCCATTACCGTCTCGCGCCGATCAATGCGCGTCTCCTCGCGGGTAACGGCGACATAGGTGTCGTTGCGCTTCTGGTAGCGGATCATGGTGATCGACCGCGGCTTTTCAATAAACGGAATAATAATGTTGATGCCGCTTTCCAGAACCCGATTAAACGAGCCTAGCCGCTCCACCACCACGGCTTCTGACTGACGCACAATCATCAGTCCCTTGGCGATTATCAGCACGCCGATAACCACAACAATCACGCTGATCAAAAGCCCCACGCTCACGGAATCGTTCATTGTTCTACTCCTGCCTTGTTGATTCGCCTACGACGAGTTTCCCTGTTTGATGACCCGCGCCAGCGTGCCGTCAAAATGATCCAACACTACTTTTTCTCCTTCGGCCGGCGCATCATCAGGCGCTGCATCCACGTACTCGGCGCGAAAGAAGTCGCCCTTTATTTTGATGCCGCTGGCGCCGTCGTAATCGCGGTGCACAATGTAAAATCGCTGACCTTGCTGTGCCCCAGTGCCGGCCACGCCGTAGTTCACGCCGGCCGGCGAAAACCACGGGCGAATCACCTTAATCATCAGCGGCACGCACACCGCGCTTGCCATACCCAGTGCGGCAAGCTGCCACACAAGCGGGGCGCCAAGAGCGGCCACGCCGGCGGTCAGCAATACCGCAATGGCAAGCGCGAGCAGCACCATACTGCCCGTCACCAGCTCGGCAAGCGCCAGCAATAGCGCCACCATCAGCCACACATAGCCTGCGCTTATGATATCCACTGGCCCTCCTCTCGCACTACCACCCCCTTCTCATTAGCCAGCGAGCATGCTGCCGATTAGCCCGAGTAAAAAACCCGCCACTGCGCCTAGCGCAGGCATCCACGTATTCTCCAGCTTGGCCTGCGGGGCAATGTCGTCAAACACCAAGTACAAAATGCCGCCGCTGGCAAACAGCATCAGCGCGCCCATAACGGTGGGATACTGGCCCAGCCAAAAATAGCCGGCCAGACCTGCCGCCGGCCCCAGCAGCGCCATAGCACAAAACGCCGTAATAATAGTGCCCTGCGCCAGCTTTCCCGAGCGGGCAAGCTCTTCAAAGGCGTTAAAGCCCTCGGGCAGGTTTTGCAGCGTGATCAGAAATGCCAGCAAAAGTCCGGTGTTTTCACCTGCAGCAAAAGCAGCCCCGAGTGCGATGGCCTCGGGAATAAAGTCCGAAAGCATCGCGACCAGCTGTCCGGCGGCACTTTGCAGCCGGTTTAAGGCGATATCCAGCAGGAAAAAGGTTACCCCGCCGGCCGCAAAGCATAGCCCGGCCGCCGGCGTCGAGAGTTTGGCCACGCCATCCGGCACTAGTACCAGCGCAATCGCCGAGATCAGCGCGCCGCCGCCAAAGGCTACGATAAAATGCCGCCACTCGCTGCCCAGCCATGCCGGATGTAGCTGGTCAAAGCGGGCAAACAGCGCCCCCACCGGCATCGACGCGCCGGCGCCTAATGCCAGCAGCAATACTAGAATACTCTCAGGCATAAATCTGTTCCTCCTGCGCTAGCCTATCGCGCTTACTGTGGCAGCGCCTGTTGCAGCGGCTCGCCGTTGTAAAGCGGTTGGCTATTTTTCCAGGCAAAGGTATGCGGCGCATCGCCGTTGGCCAGCAGCGCCTGGAGCCCGGGCGGCAGCTCGCCCACGATGGTGTCGGGCAGCTGGGTCACCGTAAGCTCTGCGCTAACGCGGGGCGCGAATTCAGCCTGTGCCTCGCGGGCGCTCATCGCCGGGCGCCCCTGTGTTGCCACAACGGTACGGCGCATATCGGCATTGATATCTGCCAGCAGCGCATTGGTCGCGTCTTGCGGCAGCCCATCACCGTCAAACGCCAGGCTGCCTGATAGATCGGTCGTCGCGCGGCCGATCATGGGTAGCGTTGCGTCTATCGTTAGCGTATTGAGGTGCAGCGAGGGGGAGTGGGCAAGCAACGTGTGGGCTTGCTCAACCAGCGTCTCCTGCAGATCGTGGGTCAGGGCTTGTTGCCGCTGTGCAGGTAACGTTGCTTCATCATCGATGGTCTCAAGGCTTTGCTCCAGCGCCTCAGACACGGCCTGAAACGCCTCATAGTTCAGTCCTTCGGCGGTGATATCAAGCTCAGCATGGCCCGGCTCGCTACCCATGAACACGGCGTCGCTAGCGGCAAAATAGAGCTGAGAGGTCAGCGTATCCCCGTCAAGCGTGGCCGTATTGCGGATTTCGGACTCACCCAGGCGTACGGCCTCAAGTGGCTCTCCGCGGCTGTTCACCGTCAGCGCCGCACCTTCTACGGCAAAACGGACATGCGAGCGGCCCTCCCCGTCTTGCGGCGCCACATTGTGCTCAAGCTCGGTTTGCAGGCCGCTAATCTGCATGTGGCTGCTGGTATATTGAAGATCCATACGCTGGGTAAGCATATTAAGGGCGAAGTGCTCTCGTTCAGCGTCAACGTAACCGTTGCCCTCTGTTTGCTCAAACACCATGCCGTACTCTGCGGCGGTGAGCTCATCGGCACTAAAGGTGTAGTTTCGCTTGCCGTTGCCAAGCTCGGTGGTGAAATCCACCACGCCTTCCAGCACTTCACCGTTGAAGGTCATTAAGCCGTCGGCCTCGCGGGACAAATACCCCACTTCCATCGCCAACTCGCCGCCAAGCCCGGGCTCTGCCACCGCCTTTATATCTGCCGTCACCGAGGTGTTGCCCCAACCTTTATGCGTTTGCACATTGCTGACGGCAATATCCTGATCGGCCTCCAGCGCCGCCAGATTCTGTTGAATCTGCTTTTCCACGGATTTCCCCGCCATGCTGTGAGCGATAAAGCCACCGGCGACGACAACCACACCGGCCACAACAATGATTTTTTTATCCACAATAAACGTCCTTATTTTTGATACGCTCTCATACGGCGTAACTGCTCAAGCAGTGTTTACTGCACAAACGTTACACCCAAGCGTTAAATCGCTGCGCAACGTCGCCGGATGCTAGCATGTTGCGCTCATGTTTTATGCCTGTTTACGTTGCCACTCCACCACTGTTATTCACCGCCGCCGCCTTGCATTCATTAGCTGACTGCCTATGCCCGCTTTCTTTGCCACACTGGGGTCTCCCTTGGGGATATCGTTTCGCCGCGCGCGCTATCGCCGCCTGTCACGGCTAGGCTTTAAGTTTTTCGCGATTATTCTGAGCATTAACGTGGCGATTTCCGTCGCCGTATTTCTTTCCGTCTCTTACAGCATTGATCGTGGTTTTCTGGATTACCTGAACCAGGCGCAAGAGCGTCGCGCCATGCGTCTGGCCGAGGGTCTCACCGCCCGCTGGCAGCAGCATCAGAACTGGGACTGGCTGGAACACGACCCGCTGCGCTGGCCCACCATCATCTACCACGAGCTTGGCCGCGGCGACGACGAACGCCCCTCGCCGCTGGGCGAGGCTCAGGATTTTGCCCTGCGCGCGCCGGACGGACGTTTTATTGTCTCGCCCCGCCACGCCGAGGATACGCCCACCAGCTGGCACTGGATGCCGCTAATCGCCAGCGAGGAGGAAATCGGCTCGCTCGGTTTCCGGCCGCCCCAGGAAATCCTCAAGCGCATGGAAAACCGCTTTCTCGACCGCCAGCGCAGCAATCTCTCGCTAATCATCATATCGCTGGGCATTGCCTCGCTGCTGCTGGCCGGCGGGCTGTCGTGGTGGCTGGGCCGGCGTGCCCGCACGCTTGCCACGGGGGCATTGCGCTTGACAAAAGGCGACTATCACATTCGTCTACCCGTGCGTGGTCGCGACGAGCTCTCTGGACTGGCGCGGGACTTCAACGTCCTCGCCGCTACGCTAGAAGCCAATCGTGACGCGCGCGCGCGCTGGGTCTCGGATACGGCGCACGAACTGCGCACGCCGCTTGCCGTTTTGCGCGGCGAGATCGAAGCCATGCAGGACGGCATCCGCCCGCTCAACGTTGATAACCTCGGCTCGCTGGCGCAAGAGGTTAGCCAGCTTGAACGCCTGGTGACAGATTTGCGCCTGCTGTCGCAAAGCGACGCCGGCGCGCTAGATATTCAGCTGGCGCCGCTTGATATGAGCGACAGTCTACAACACCACCTGAACGACGCCAGGCGCTGGCTTGAAGACACCCAGTTCACGCTGACCGACACGCTGATGCCGGAGCTTTACATAAACGGCGATGCCCAACGCCTGCGCCAGCTGTGGCACAATCTGCTGGACAACAGCTGCGCCTACACCACCGAGCCGGGCACGCTTCACGTGACGCTCACTCGCCAGCATGACGAGGCCGTGCTGATCTGGGAAGACAGCGCGCCGGGCGTGCCCGAGCAAGAGCTCGCCCGACTGACCGAACGCCTTTACCGCGTGGAAGGCTCCCGCAACCGCTCAAGCGGCGGCAGCGGCTTGGGGCTTTCTATTGTCAGCGCCCTTGTGTACGCCCACGGCGGACATTTAGACGCCTCGGCTTCGCCGCTTGGCGGGCTGCGCTGGACGCTGCGCTTTCCCTTGTTATCGCCAACCTGATGTTGCCGCCCACCTGACTTCTCCGTGAGTGACCTATGCCCACTGATGCCTCTTTACTGATTGTTGAAGACGAACCCAAAATTGCCCGTCTGATGTCTGACTACTTACAAACCCACGGGTTTGACGTCACCACGCTTGACGACGGCAACGCCGTGATGCCCTGGCTTGAAGAGCAGCAGCCGGCACTGATGCTGCTGGACCTGATGCTGCCAGGTCAGGACGGCCTGACACTGTGCCGCAGCATCCGCGAGCGCTACCCGCAAATTGCCATCATCATGGTAACCGCCAAGGTAGAAGAGGTGGACCGCCTGCTGGGGCTCGAGCTGGGCGCTGATGACTACATCTGCAAGCCCTTCAGCCCGCGCGAAGTCGTCGCCCGCGTCAAGGCCGTGCTACGCCGCAGCCAGGCCGCCGAGGGCGCTCTCGCACCGACCGACGATCCTGCCGCGCCGGTGCATCTGAATGAAGACGGCTGGCAGGCCATGGCCGACGGCCAGGATCTGGGGCTTACCGCCGTTGAGTTTCAGCTGCTGCGCGTGATGATGCGTGCGCCGGGGCGGATTTTCAGCCGCGAACAGCTGATGGATCACATGTACCGCGACAACCGCATTGTGTCGGAGCGCACCGTGGACAGCCACGTCAAGAAACTGCGCAAGAAAATCAACGAAGCACTGCCCGACCGCGAGATCATTCGCTCGGTTTACGGCGTCGGCTACAAATACCAGCCGGATGAATAAAGCGCAACGCCGCGATAAGATCACGTTTGTTACACACTCACTGCAAGAGGCTTGCACTAGGGTGCGCAATCCTTGAGGTCACAATCCAGCAGGAGTTCACGATGAAATCGCTGATGCCGTTACGCAAAAGTTTTGCCCCCGCCCTTCTCGCCGCCATGCTGATACCGCTGGCCTTCGCCGCTCAGGCTGCACCAGACGCGAAGCCAAGCGCCAAACACGCTCAAGGCGAAATGCCCGCGGCGCTCAAGGCACGCATGGAAGAACGCCGCCAAGCCGTGTATGAAGAGGCCGGCATTGACGAGGCGACCCAGAAAGAGCTCAATGCCACGCAGCAAGAGCACTACGAAGCAATGCACAAGCTGCGCCAGGAACATCGTGAGCGCATGCAGGAAATCCTGACCGATGAGCAGCAGCAGTCGCTCAATCAGGCCATGCGCGACCTGCAAAGCCAACATCAAGGCAAGCAAGGTGCTCCCGGGAAAGGCAAGGCCGCCGAGTAAACGCGCGTCTCCCCTTCCGCTCCGCACATATCACGCCCGGCTTAGCCGGGCGTTTTGCTAACACAGGATTCGCTCCCGGAAATCACACTCGGTACAAGGCGGCAGCTGGTATAATGCGTTGAGGAGTCAAGGCACGGCATGATTTAGCGCCATGCCCTTTTGCTCAGCCTACCTTTCCTGGAGTCATCATGTCGCGTCAGCAGCGCTCCTCCCATACCGCTTTTCCCTACCCCGGCAGCGCCCTACTTAGCACTTGGCAAGCGGGCTATTCCCGGGCCCGCTTAAAAAGCGACATTATGGCCGGCCTGACCATCGGTGTCGTCGCAGTACCACTTTCCATGGCGCTGGCCATTGCGACCGGTGTGGCGCCCCAGCACGGGCTGTATACGGCCATTGTGGCCGGCATCGTTATCGCGCTGACCGGCGGCTCGCGGTTCAACATTTCCGGGCCGACGGCCGCTTTCGTGGTGATCCTCTTCCCCATTGTGGCCAACTACGGGATCGGAGGGCTGCTAATTGCCACCTTGATGGCCGGCATGATTCTTCTGGCGCTAGGGCTGGCACGGCTGGGCAGCCTAATTCAGTACGTACCCTACCCGGTCGTACTCGGCTTTACCGCGGGCATCGGCACGGTGATCGCGCTGTTACAGCTGCCCGATTTTTTTGGCCTTTCCGACCTTGAGCTCGGCGACAGCACCGTGGAAAACGCTTGGCTCATTACCCGGGCACTGCCTGACCTCGCCCCGGCAGAGCTCGCCATCGGCGTTATTACGCTTGCCACGCTGCTGCTTTGGCCGCGCCTTAAAACGCCCGTTCCCGCACCGCTTGCAGGGCTTGCCGTGGGCACGCTGGCAGCCATATTGATGGCCATGCTGGGTGTCGAGGTCGACACCATTGCCTCGCGCTTTCACTGGACGATCGACGGCCAGAGCGGCAGCGGCATACCGCCGCTGGCGCCCAGCTTTAGCGCACCGTGGCATTTCCCCGGCGCTAACGGCGAGCCGCTGACGCTTAACTTTGCCTTAATTCAGGCGCTTTTGGGGCCAGCGCTTGCGATTTCGCTGCTGGCGGCGATTGAATCACTGCTTTGCGCGGTGGTTGCCGACGGCCTCACCCGCACACGCCATGACCCCAATGCCGAGCTGATCGGCCAGGGCATCGGCAATATCGTGGTGCCGTTTTTTGGCGGCATCACTGCGACCGCGGCGCTGGCGCGTACCGCGACCAATATCAAAAGCGGTGCCTTTTCGCCCATTTCGGCGGTCGTTCACTCGCTACTGGTACTGCTGGCCGTGGTGGCGCTGGCGGGCATTCTCGGCCGCGTCCCCATGGCCGCGCTTGCCGCCTTGCTGTTGATTATCGCGTGGAACATGAGCGAAGCAAAAAGCTTTGTCCATACGCTAAAGAGCGCCACCGCAAGCGATGTCGGGGTGCTGGTGATCTGCTTTGTACTAACGGTCGCCTTCGATATGGTCATTGCCGTCGCCGTAGGCATTAGCCTGGCCGCTGCGCTATTTATTCGCCGCATGGCACAGCTCACCGCGACCGAACGTCTACCCGACCCACCGGCCTCCAGCGTCGAGATGCCCAGCGGCACGGCACTTTACCGGATCAGCGGCCCTTTATTCTTTGGCGCCGCAGAAAAGGCCATCGCTACGCTGCGCACGGTGGACCCCGAGGTTAAAACGGTGCTGCTCGACATGCACGCCGTGCCCAGCCTCGACGCGACCGCCACGGTGGCACTCGACGGGCTTCGCCACGAACTGGCCGAGCAGCATATCGGGGTGATTTTCATCGGTCTGCCCGCGCGGCTACGGCTAAAGCTCAAACGCGCGGGGATCTATCGCGAGGTAGGTAAACTGGCAATGGCCTCAAGCCTTGAACGCGCCGCGCAGATAGCGCGGCGCTGGCAGGAATCGGGTTAAAAGAAGCCCATGGGGTTGATGTCGTAGCTAACCAGCAGGTTTTTGGTCTGCTGGTAGTGCTCAAGCGCCATTTTGTGGGTCTCGCGGCCCACGCCGGATTTTTTATAGCCGCCAAAGGCGGCGTGTGCCGGATACTGATGATAGCAGTTGGTCCATACGCGCCCGGCCTGAATACCGCGCCCCATGCGAAACGCGACGTTGATATCGCGGCTCCATACCCCGGCGCCCAGACCGAACGCGGTGTCGTTGGCAATTGCGAGCGCCTCGGCTTCGTCCTTGAACGTAGTCACCGCCACCACCGGGCCGAAAATTTCCTCCTGAAAGACGCGCATTTTGTTGGAGCCTTTCAGCAGCGTGGCCTGAATGTAGTAGCCCTGATTGAGGCTTTCATCGAGGGTTTCCTTGTCACCGCCGGTCAGAAACTCGGCGCCTTCATCCCGGGCGACGTCCATGTACGACATGATTTTATCGTACTGCTCCCGAGACACCTGCGCGCCCACCTGCACGTCAGTATCCAGCGGGTTGCCGCGATTGATGGTTTGCGTGCGCTCGACCACCTTGGCCATAAAGTCGTCGTACATGCTTTCCTGCACCAGCGCGCGCGACGGGCAGGTACACACCTCGCCCTGATTCAAAAAGGCCAGCACCAGCCCTTCCACGGCTTTATCAATAAACTCCGGCTCGGCGTTCATGATGTCGGCAAAATAGACGTTGGGCGATTTACCCCCCAGCTCTACGGTGGAAGGAATGATGTTTTTCGCCGCGCATTCAAGGATATGCGAGCCCACCGGCGTGGAGCCGGTAAAGGCGATCTTGGCAATCCGCGGGCTGCTCGCCAGCGCCTGGCCTGCCTCTTCGCCAAAACCGTTGACGATATTGATCACACCCGGCGGCAGTAAATCACCGATCAGCTTCATCAGCTCCAGAATCGAGGCCGGCGTTTGTTCGGCGGGCTTGAGCACTACGCAGTTGCCGGCCGCCAGCGCCGGCGCCAGCTTCCACGTCGCCATCAGCAGCGGGAAGTTCCACGGGATAATCTGACCCACCACGCCCAGCGGTTCGTGGAAATGGTAGGCCACGGTGTTGGCATCGATATCTGCCGCGGCGCCCTCCTGCGCGCGAATGCAGCCGGCAAAGTAGCGAAAGTGATCCACCGCCAGCGGCAGGTCGGCGTTGAGGCACTCGCGCACGGCCTTGCCGTTATCCCAGGTTTCCGCCACGGCGAGTTTTTCGAGGTGCTGCTCGATACGATCGGCGATTTTCAGCAGCACGTTGCCGCGCTCCTGCGGCGAGGCTTTACCCCACTCGGGAGCGGCGTGGTGGGCAGCGTCCAGCGCCTTGTCGATATCTTCGGCGGTCGAGCGGGGGATTTCGCAGAACACCTCGCCGTTAATCGGGCTGACGTTATCGAAATACTCGCCGTTAACCGGCGGCACAAACTCGCCGCCAATGTAGTTGCCGTAGCGCTTGTCGAACGTGATCAGGGAATCGGCGTCGCCGGGGTTGGCATAGATCATGGCGTGGCTCCTGCATGTTGTTCTTAGCTGCTGAGGATTGTTCACTGCCTGCCCAGTGTTGGCCAATCCGCGCCCGGGTAAAATCATCCAAACGTCGAAGAGCCGGGCGATGCTGCCCGGCTCTTCCACATACCTCCCTGATACTCGCTAGCCCACGATCATCCTAGCGCACAATCATCACCGACATTTTGGCGTGATGCACCACGTGCTCGGCGTTTGGCCCGAGCACATAATCGACAAACTTGCGCTTGGTGTGCGAGGCCATGACGATCAGGTCGATATCCAGCTGCTTGCCCACGTTGATAATCGCCTCCCACGGCGAGCCGTCAACGATCACGCTCTGGGTCTGGATCTCATCGGGAATGTTATCGCTGATGAAGTCGCGCTGGGCCTCGGCCACCGCGGCGTGCGCTTCCTGGGAGAAGTTTTTGGGAAAGTAGGCACCCACCAGCGGCATCTTGACATCCGGCAGCACGGTAACCACGTGAAGCGAGGCGTCAAACGTCTGGCACAGCGTGATTGCCGTGGGCAGTGCCTTTTTCCACGAGGCTTCTTCGTTGATATCCACGGGCAGCAGAATTTTACGGTACATGAGCCTCTCCTCTATGCCGCCGCCACGGGCGCTTTTTCACGACGGCGACGACGGCGCTGCAGCGCCACCACAAGCCCGAAAACGCCCAGTGCGGGCAGCCACATCCACTCTTTGGTCCAGCGGTCTACCGGCGCCTGCACCTGAATGATTTCCTGATCAAAATCAAAGCCCATCTCGGCGGCCTGACTGCCGTAGGTGACCATGTCCACCACGGCTTTACCGTCATCCACCAACAGCTCAATACCCAGATTGTCGAGCCGCTCCTGACCGCTGTCGCCGTCGGGCACCGGCAGCGTCATGTAGGTGGTCATCGGTTCGCCGTAGGCGTCGAGCCCGCTGATCTGCAGGCGCAGCGTGGTATCGGCATCCACATCGCCCAGCGCTTCGACAAACTGCGTCGGGGGGATGTCGCGGTAAGGATCGTGCAGCTGATCCATCCAGAAGCCGGGGCGAAACAGGGTAAAGGCCACCAGCAGCAGCAGTGCGGACTCATACCAGCGGCTGCGCGTCAGCATGTAGCCCTGGGTCGCGGCGGCGAAGATCAGCATGGCGACGGTCGCCACGATAAAGATCAGCACCCCCTGCAGCGGACTGACGTCGATCAACAGCAGGTCGGTGTTGAAGATGAACAGAAACGGCAGCGCGGCGGTACGCAGGCTGTAGTAAAACGCCTGGAAACCGGTGCGTATGGGGTCGCCTCCGGAAATCGCCGCCGCGGCAAACGACGCCAGCCCCACGGGCGGGGTCACGTCGGCCATGATGCCGAAGTAAAACACGAACAGGTGCACGGCAATCAGCGGCACCAGCAGGCCATTTTGCTGGCCCAGCTGAATAATCACCGGTGCCAGCAGCGCCGATACCACGATGTAGTTGGCCGTTGTCGGCAGGCCCATGCCCAGTATCAGACTGAGCACGGCGGTAAAGAACAGGATCAGCAGCAGATTGCCCATGGCGATGGTTTCCACCACCTCGGCCAGCACCAGCCCGACACCGGTTTGTGACACCGCACCGACGATAATCCCCGCCGTTGCCGTGGCAATGCCGATACCGATCATGTTGCGCGCCCCGGTGACAAGGCCACTCCAGAGGTCCAGCGCGCCTTCACGCAAATCGGCGCGAAGGTCACTTTTACCGCGCAAGACGGCAAGAATCGGACGCTGGCTCAGCATGATGAAGACCATGAACACCGTCGCCCAGAACGCCGATAGTCCGGGCGACAGGCGTTCGACCATCAGGCACCAGATCAGCACGATCACCGGCAGAATATACTGCAGCCCGACCATCACCGTGGGGCGCGTTTGCGGCAGCTCGAAAATCGGCTCGTCCGGGTCGTCAAGCTCAAGCTCGGGGTAGCTCGCCGCCACTTTCAGCAGGGCCAGATACACCACCACCAGGCCCGCCGCAATCACCCAGGGAGCGGAGGCCCCCAGCACGGGTTTCAGCCAGCCCAGGCCGTAGTACACGCCCAGCGCCGTTGCCATCATTAACAGCAGTCCGCCCAGAAACCCGATCACCTTGCGCACCAGCGGCTTGGGCGGATTGGTGCTTTTAAGCCCCTCCATGCCGGCTTTAAGCGCTTCAAGGTGAACGATATAAATCAGCGCGATATAAGAAATAAGCGCCGGCAAAAACGCGTGCTTGATCACTTCCACGTAGGAAATGCCCACGTATTCCACCATCAAAAACGCCGCCGCGCCCATCACCGGCGGCATGATCTGCCCGTTAACCGACGAGGCCACCTCAACCGCACCGGCTTTTTCGGCAGGAAAACCGACCCGCTTCATCATCGGAATGGTAAAGGTACCGGTGGTCACGGTATTGGCAATCGACGAGCCGGAAATCAGTCCGGTCATGCCCGACGCCACTACCGCCGCCTTGGCGGGGCCGCCCTTGTAGTGCCCCAGCAGGGAAAAAGCGACCTTGATGAAATAGTTGCCCGCGCCGGCCTTATCCAACAGTGCGCCAAACAGTACAAACAGGAAGACAAAGCTGGTCGAGACGCCCAGCGCGATACCAAATACGCCCTGGGTCGTCAGCCACTGGTGATTAATCAGGCCAAACGGGCTGACGCCGCCGTGGGCGAGAATACCCGGCATCCACGGGCCGGCGAGCGAATACACCAGAAACACCGTGGCCACAATCATCAACGGTGGCCCCAGCGCGCGGCGTGTGGCTTCCAGCAGCAACAAAATACCCATCACCCCTACCACCACGTCTTGTAACAGCGGCGCGCCGGGGCGTTGGGCAAGAGATTCGTAGAACAAAAACATATAGGCGCCGCAGAAGGCCGCCAGCCCGGCCAGGATCCAGTCCTGCACGGGGATATGATCACGCGGCGAGCGCTTCAGCGCCGGATAGGCCATGTAGGCCAGAAACAGAGCAAACGCCAGGTGGATCGAGCGAGCCTCGGTGGCATTGAACACGCCAACGCCAAAGATAAACGGCAAGGGAGAGGCGATCCACAGCTGAAACAGCGACCAGACGGCAGCAATACTGACCAGCAGTTTTCCTGGCATGCCCTTGGGTTTGCGCGCCCCCGAATCGGTCGACGCGACCATATCGTCGAGCTCGGCGTGAGGCGCGTCGGCCCCGCCGGGTGGGGCATTCGATTCCGGCGCTTTTTTGCTGTGCTCTGTCATAAGCAAGCCCTGCACAAAAATGGATAACAAAGCGCAATACCAGAAGGACGCAAGCGGCACCCCTGAGCGCGTGGAAGGCGATTTTCGTCGCCCTTGGCCGCATCTGCAATCATTGCTTTATCAGCCTTCCTTCATCGATCAGCATAGTCGGCTCGCACGCGCATGGCACAATTTCGCTACCCGCCTCTGATACTCGGGTCTGCCATACACTGCCTGAACGCAGCGCGCGGCCCCCTCAGGAGCCGCGCGCATCACGTACAAAAAGCGATGATATGCTCCGCTTTCTGGCTTACTCGATCCAGCCCTGCTCGCGGTAGTAGCGGGCAGCACCGTCGTGCAGCGGTGCGGAAAGACCGCTGGTGACCATGTCCTCGGGATCGAGGTTTTCAAACGCCGGGTGCAGGCGCTTGAAGCGATCAAAGTTGTCAAATACCGCTTTGACGGTCTGATAAACGACTTCATCGTCGGTATCTGCCGTGGTCACGAAGGTCGCGGCGACGCCAAAGGTTTCCACGTCATCAGGGTTGTTCTTGTACAGCCCGCCCGGGATAACCGACTTGGAGTAGTAGGGATATTCAGCGACGATGCCCTGAATATCTTCGTCGTTGAGCGGGATCAGATTCGCATCAACGGTCGTGGTGGCTTCCTGAATCGCGCCATTGGGGTGGCCGACCACGTAGGTCATGGCGTCAATGTTGTTATCCGCCAGCGCCGAGGCCATTTCCGCGGCGTCGAGCTGAGAAGCCAGCGAGAAAGTGTCCTTGTCCCAGCCCTTGGCATCCATGACCACTTCCATGGTGTTGCGCTGGCCAGAGCCCGGGTTACCGATGTTGACGCGCTTGCCTTCCAGATCATCCAGCGTTTCGATGTCGGCATCCGCGCGCGCCAGCAGCGTCAGCGGCTCGCCGTGGATGCGGAACACCGCGCGCAGGTCGTCGTAGGCGTCGTCTTCAAAATTACCCGTGCCGTTGTAGGCCTGGTACTGCACGTCGGACTGCACCACGCCCATGTCCAGCTCGCCGGACTTGATACCGTTGATGTTGGCCACCGAGCCGCCGGTAGACGGCGCGTTACAGCGAATGTTCTGCTCTTCGCTGTTCTTGTTGACCAGACGGCAGACGGACTGCCCTACCACATAGTAAACCCCGGTCTGACCACCGGTACCGATGGTGACGTAGTTGACTTCTTCGGCCACGGCAGGCGAGGCAAAAGTCGCCGCCGCCAGCAACGCGCCGGAGAAGGCGACAGTAGAAAATACATGACGCTTCATGAACAATCCCCTTGATTCTCTGGTGTTATAAATTATCGTCGTGCTGTCAGTTCGTCGCAGTCAGCTATCTGCAAAATAGGGTGCCGGGCAGTCTATTACAAGCGTTAATACGACACATCGCTATTTTCTTAGACTTTCCGCTTAGGCTTTTATCTCAATGACTTGCGTCTATGAGCCACCTTACCCGCGATCTCACTCACGCAGCATAGCCGATCCAGGCGTTGAGGATGCGTTTAAGCGCTTAAGTCAAGGCTAATGTATAACGACGTAACGGCGTTATTCCGTCGGGCACTTCCCGGAAAGCATCGGTGCCGAAACGCAGTCGCCCTCGCTAATACCCCGTTCAGCGAAGTAGCCGGCGTTAACCTCAAGCGCGGCGTGATAGGCGCTGCCCGGCGAGTAGGTGGGGCACTGCGCTGAATCGTCCGACGCGCAAGGCGGCATGGTTTGCAGGCTGACAATGCGCCCGTCGCCATCAATAAAGGCGATATCTAGCGGTATCAGGGTGCGATACATCCAGAAGGCGCTGCGCGCTCGCTGGAGACGAGTGTAGACGAACAGCATGCCATGTTCGGCGCCGAGCTGCCGGCGCCCCATCAACCCCTGCGCGCGCTGGGCCGGCGTTTTCGCCACCTCGACGCTTAGCCGGTGCGGCCCTTGGGCTGTGTGGATTACCGCCGTACGGCGATCATTGGCTTGTGGCGTCTGTGCCCAAAGCCATGAGGTGGGCATAAGGGCGGCGGCCGGCAACGTAAGCGCAGCATACAGCAGGCGGCGACGGGTCAGCGTCATGGCGGTTTCCTTATAAAAAACGGGTGGACAGACACAACGAAGCCGCACGATATCGACGCGGTGCCACAAGCGTCGGTGTCAGTGCGGCCAGGTAACGAGATAGCGTATTAAGCAACCATCATGCGATACGCTATCAGGACTCGCTGCCTTGCAAGCGTCTCGGTCTTTGACCGTACGCGAGTCTTTGGCAGTACGTTAGTCTTTCAGCGTAATGCGCAGATCCAGCGGGTGTTCGTCGCAGTTGTTGCCGTCACCGCCGCGATCAACCACCAGAAACTCGCCTTCACGCTCGAGCACCGATTGAATCGCATGCCAAACGCCGGCGCCGTAGTTCACGCCCTGACGACCGTCGGTGACAAACGCACGTACGTCGCCCGAATCGATGGTTTCACCGGCCGGCGCTACCACCACGATGAAGCGCTCTTCATGCAGCGGCATGAACGCCTGACTGCCCTGCGGGTGACGCTCGAGAAACGTCAGCTCAAGCGGCGTTGTGATCGGCTGGCTGACAAAAATGCTCACCAGCGTATGCGCGTTTTCACCCAGCGTGTCTACTTTCGCCAGATCATGATGGCGCTGTGTGCGGCCAGAGTTGATCGGAAACGAGTCCGAGGTGCGCGCATCAATCACGTCGCCAAAGGGCGCAAAGGCTTCAGCCGTCAGCGGCTCTGCGTTGAGTTCCAACATGGTGTCTCCTTGACGTTACGCCTTACAGGGCATTGATCTTGAGCTTGGGATGGCGGTTGACGTCCTTGTACAGCAGGTAGCGGAACGGCCCCGGACCGCCGGCATAGCAGGCCTGCGGGCAGAAGGAGCGCAGCCACATGAAGTCGCCGGCTTCCACTTCAACCCAGTTCTGGTTGAGGTGGTAAACCGCCTTGCCTTCGAGCACGTAAAGGCCGTGTTCCATGATGTGGGTTTCGTCAAACGGAATCGACGCGCCCGGCTGGAAGGTCACGATGTTGACGTGCATGTCGTGACGCACATCGGACGGATCGGCAAAGCGCGTGGTGGCCCAGCGGCCATCGGTGTCCGGCATTTCAGTCGGCGCCAGGTCGTTGTCGTTGGTGACGAACGCTTCGGGCACGTCGATGCCTTCGACAAACTCATAGGCCTTGCGCACCCAGTGGAAGCGTACTGGTTCGCTGGACTCGTTGTGCAGCTGCCAGTTGCTGCCCGGCGGAATAAACGCGTAGCCGCCGGTTTTCATGGCGTGCGTCTGACCTTCCAGGGTCAGCGTCATTTCGCCTTCAACGACAAACAGCACGCCTTCGGCCTGGGGGTCGAGCTCGGGCTTGTCGCTGCCGCCGCCGGGCAGAACTTCCATGATGTACTGGGAAAACGTCTCGGCGAAGCCGGTCAGCGGACGCGCCAGTACCCACAGACGCGTGTCATTCCAGAACGGCAGGTTGCTGGTGACGATGTCGCGCATCACGCCTTTGGGAATCACCGCATAGGCTTCGGTGAAAACGGCACGGTCAGACGTCAGCTGCGTCTGCGGCGGATGCCCGCCATGGGGTGCGTAATAGGTATGGCTCATACTCAGGCTCCTTTATTAGTATTAGTGACGACCATTAACGGCCGGGCGCGGGGTGTTCCTTGGCCCAGTGGCGCGCGATATCCACGCGGCGCGCGACCCAGACGTCATCGTGCGACTCGATGTAGTCGAGGAAGCGCTGCAGGGCGCGGAAACGGCCCGGCCGACCCAGCATCCGGCAGTGCATGCCGATCGTGAGCATCTTGGGCGTTTCTTCGCCTTCGGCGTAGAGCACGTCAAACGCATCGCGCAGGTAGGTGAAAAAATGCTCGCCGGTATTGAAACCACCGGGGGAAGCAAAGCGCATGTCGTTGGTGTCCATGGTGTAAGGCAAGACCAGCTGGTCATGCTCTTCACCTTGGCTGTCGGCTTCGCGGACCCAGAACGGCAGGTCATCGCCGTAGTAGTCGCTATCGTATGTAAAGCCGCCCTCGTCCTGCGCCAGACGACGCGTGTTGGGGCTGTCGCGGCCGATATACAAGCCGTCGGGCTTCTCGCCGTAAAGCCGCTGGAAAATCTCCATGGCTTTCTTCATGTGCTCGCGCTCAACGTCCTCGGGCACTTCCTGATAGTTGATCCAGCGGTAGCCGTGGCACGCCACTTCGTGACCCAGATCCTTGAACGCCTGCGCTACATCCGGGTTACGCTCAAGCGCCATCGCTACGCCGAATACGGTCAGCGGCAGGCCGCGCTTTTCAAACTCACGCAGAAAACGCCATACGCCCGCCCGCGAGCCGTACTCGTAGATGGATTCCATGCTCAGGTGGCGGTCGGGAAACGACGCCGCGCCGACCATTTCAGACAGGAACTGCTCCGACCCTTCATCGCCGTGGAGTACGTTGTTTTCTGCGCCTTCTTCGTAGTTAAGCACAAACTGTACGGCGATTTTGGCTTTGCCCGGCCAGTTGGCCTGGGGCGGATTTTTGCCATAGCCAATCAGGTCACGCGGATAGTCACGTTGCGACATAACACACACTCGTTGTTCGGTAGGGAGGGAAGCGCGCGGCCGAACGGCCGCGCGCCAGGGGATGGCAGAAACTGCCGGGGTAGAGCGCCGGTTATTCTTCCCAGGCGGCGATCACGTCGCGCTGTTCCTGAGTCATACCCGTGGTGTTACCCAGCGGCATGTAGCCGCTTTTGACGACTTCCTGGATCTTGTCCTTGTGGTTGAGCACAACGTCCCAGTCATCAAAGGCATAGCCGGCCGGCGGCGCGGAGAAGCCCGGATGCGTCGGCTCCTGCGCGTGGCACTGAGTACAGTGCGTTTCCACCAGCGCCGTGACTTCAGCTTTGCCCGTGGCGTCCATGTTGGCCACGGCTTCGCTTTCTTCTTCAACGCTCGCACTCGGCGCGCCCAGCCAGATAGCGGCCAGAATAAGCACGGCACCTGCTACAAGATAGCCTGGCTGCTTGCTGCCGCCGTGCATCAGCACGAAGAACTGACGAATCACTGCACCGGCGAAGATGAACAGCACCATCATCACCCAGGCCAACTCCTGAGAGAAGACGAAGGAATAGTGGTTGCTGACCATCAGCAGTACAACCGGCAGCGTGAAGTAGGTGTTGTGCACCGAACGCTGTTTGCCACGCTTGCCGTCAAGCGGATTGGGCGTCTCGCCCGCTTTCATCGCCTTGACCATGCGGCGCTGGCCGGGAATGATCCAGAAGAAAACGTTGGCCGACATCGCCGTGGCCATGACCGCACCGGTGAGCAGAAATGCTGCACGCCCGGAGAAGATGTGCGTGCTCAGGTACGATACCACGATCATCATGATCGCTACCGCAACACTCAAGATGCCGTCGCGGGTCATGTTGGGGCTGATACGCTTGCACAGCTCGTTGTAGACGACCCAGCCGCCCAGCAAGAACAGCAGCGCCACAACGTTGGCCTGCCAGCCGGTCATATCGGCAGCCCAGGACCAGTCGCTATTCGGGTTGACCAGGTAGAAACTCGGGTTGGTCATATAAAGCAGGACGAACAGACCAAAACCGGTCAGCCAGGTGGTATAGGCCTTCCAGAACGACCAGTGCAGATCCGCCGGCAACTTTTCCGGTGCCGTGGCGTATTTCTGGTTGTGGTAGAAACCACCGCCGTGAACCGCCCACATTTCGCCGAACACGCCTTTCTCACGGTCTTCCTCAGCCTTGGGCTTACGCAGACCGTTGTCCAGCATCACGAAATAAATGGATTCGCCAATCCATGAGATAGCGGCGATAACGTGCAGCCAGCGCAGCAGCAGGTTAGCAAAATCGATAAGGTACGCTTGCATGATGGTTGCCTCCGCTGATTAGCTACCGCGATAGGTAGAGTAGCTGTAGGGAGAAACCAACAGCGGTACATGGTAGTGTTCGCTTGCGTCAGACACGCCAAAGCGCAGCGGAATCACGTCAAGAAAACGCGGTTCGTCAGCCTTGAAGCCCTGAGCACGCAGGTAATCGCCGGCGTGGAACACCAGCTCGTATTCACCGGTCACAAAATCATCGCCTTCAAGAATCGGCGAATCACAGCGGCCGTCATCATTGGTAGTCACGGTCTTGATAACCTGACGCTCGCTACCATTGATGCGAATCACTTCGATCTTGATGTCCTGACCCGGACGGCCTTGTGCTGTGTCCAGCACGTGGGTCGTTAAATAGCCCATGGTGGCTCCTCATTTCATCGACAGATTATTGTTGGATACGCAGCAGCACGCGAATGCCGCATGGCACTTTAGAGTACCGCTAGCCATCTTTATTGTATACAGTATTGACGTTAATTCACGACAATAATGGAGCCATTATGACGTCCAATGCAAGCACCCTGACCCTTACGCCGTGCCCCAGCACGCTTTCCCGCGAAGCGTTCGTTGCCCAGTACGGTGACGTTTACGAGCACTCGCCCTGGGTGGCGGAAGATGCCTTTGAAACCGGTGTCAGCGAAAAGCACGACATACCGGAAGCGCTTGCCGATCTTATGGGTGCAATGCTGCAAAAGGCATCGGCCGAACAGCAGATTGCCGTGATTCGTGCTCACCCGGATCTGGCTGGAAAGGCCGCCAAGTCCGGCGCCCTGACCGATGACTCCACTCGCGAACAGGCCGGCGCCGGTCTCGACCAGTGCACCGAGGAAGAGTACGCACGCTTTGAAAAGCTCAATAACGCCTACAAGGAAAAATTCGGCATTCCTTTCGTGATTGCAGTGAAAGGTCTTGACCGTCACGCCATCCTGGCGGCGTTCGAGACACGCCTTGAAAACGACCAGGCCGAAGAACGCCGCACGGCGATCGAGCAGATCATCAACATCGCGCGCTTCCGTCTGCGGATGCGCGCCGAAGACAACGCATAACGTCCGGCACGCACCGGCGCGGCGGCGGCATGCCGTCGCGCTGTTCTCAGCAGCCCTACGCTTTGTATACAAAAAACTCATAAATTAACAACAATGATACCAAGCGCTTTACCACGCTAACGCCAAATACCGGCGCCGTACGCCTGCATAAAGATAGCCCGAGTTATCGACCCCGTCAGGTCTCTGTTGCCTGCCAGCTTACCCACGCCCGCTACATCCCCGCCGCTGCGGCCACTGCCGCCTAGTGTGTGCCATCACGCTTTACCCCCCGCTTCCATGACGCCTTGCGCCGCATTTTTCCGCGTGACTTTTTATCGCCAGCCCTCTGACACTGTCTATTAGTCTAAGACTTTGTAACGTGGCTCAGCCGTCGAAATCATCATTAGTTCCTTTTAAAAACAACCGTCTAACAATATTTAACGTCGTATAAAACGGCCTTTTACACGATAAAATTTTGGTCTTACCAATTTCCAGGAGTAGCCATTCGCCGGCGCTCTTCGTATCTTTCCTGACACAGACGCGAGCCATGCGGCTGCCATCACACCGGAACACATACAATAACAAGGGGCGTTCCTGACATGAATGACACCACACTTGCGCTTTTGGCTTTTGTGCCGCTGGTGCTTGCCGGCGTACTCCTGATCGGCTTTCGCCTGGCGGCCAAAACCGCCATGCCGATCGTTTTCGTCGTTACCGCACTGATCGGGCTGATGGCCTGGGACATGACGCTAACGCGCGTTGCGGCCTCAACGCTTCAGGGGTTGATCCTCACGGTTTCGATTCTGTGGATCATCTTTGGCGCCATCCTGCTGCTCAACACCCTCAAGCACTCGGGCGGCATCACCGCGATCCGCAAAGGATTTTCGGGCATCAGTCCTGACCGCCGCGTGCAGGCGATTATCGTGGCCTGGCTGTTTGGCTGCTTTATTGAAGGTGCCTCCGGCTTTGGGACGCCGGCCGCCGTGGCCGCCCCGCTGCTGGTGGCACTGGGCTTCCCGGCGCTTGCCGCGGTGGTGGTGGGCATGATGATCCAGTCAACGCCGGTGTCATTCGGCGCGGTGGGCACGCCCATCGTGGTGGGCGTTTCCGGCGGGCTTGATCGCGCCGGCATCACCGAGCAGCTGCAGGCCGGCGACGCGACCTGGCTGGAGTATTTCCGCCTGATCACCAGCGAAGTCGCGATTGTTCACGGCATCGTCGGGATTTTAATGCCGCTGATCATGGTAGTGATCATGGTGCGCTTCTTCGGTGCCAACCGTTCCTGGAAAGAAGGCCTGTCGATTACGCCTTTTGCGCTGTTTGCCGGCGCTGCCTTCGTGGTGCCGTACATGATGGCCGGCGTGCTGTTGGGGCCCGAGTTCCCGTCGATGATTGGCGCCATGGTCGGCCTTGCCGTTGTGGTACCGGCAGCGCGGCGCGGCTTTTTGCTGCCCAAGGATACCTGGGACTTTCCGCCGGCAAGCGACTGGCCGAATAGCTGGGTCGGTAAGCTTGAACTCAAGATGGACGACATCGCCGGCAAAGCGCCCATTTCCACCTGGATGGGCTGGGTGCCCTATGTGCTGCTGGCCGTTTTTCTGGTGGCGTCACGCACCATTGAGCCGCTGAAAAACGCGCTGACGGCATTTGCATTCGGTTGGAATGACATTCTCGGCGAAGGCATTGGCGGCAGCATTCAGCCGCTTTACCTGCCCGGCGGCATTCTGCTGCTGGTGGTGCTGGTGACAGCTCTATTGCACCGCATGAAGCCCGGCGAGCTAAAAGCCGCGTTTGGTGATTCCTCGCGCACGATTTTTGGCGCCGGCTTTGTGCTGATCTTTACCATTCCCATGGTCCGCATCCTGATCAACTCCGGCGTCAACGGCTCGGACCTTGTGTCCATGCCGGTCGCCATGGCGCAGTTTGTGGCGGCAAGCGTGGGCGATGTTTACCCCCTCTTCGCGCCTGCCGTGGGTGCGTTGGGCGCCTTTATTGCCGGCTCCAACACCGTTTCCAATCTGATGCTGTCGGACTTCCAATTCAACGTGGCCAGCCAGCTGGGCGTTTCCACCGCCTTGATGGTAGCGCTGCAGGCCGTTGGCGCGGCGGCGGGCAACATGATTGCCATCCACAACGTCGTGGCGGCGTCGGCCACCGTCGGGCTGCTGGGGCGCGAAGGGACGACCATTCGCAAAACCCTGCTGCCCACGCTTTACTACATTATTGCCGCCGGCGTACTGGGCATGATCGGCCTTTACGGGCTGAGCCTCAGCGACCCGCTGATCGCTGCGCTGACAGGCTAAACCACGCCGCCGACTCTGGCAGGAGGTACCATGGACATCTTGTACGACGAGGCTATCGACGGCGCGCTGGCGCCGTTTGAAAAAGCCGACGTGCTGCGTGATTTACAGCACAGCGCGCCCACGCTCAGGCTGCTGCACCGTGAAGAAGATCTGCGCCCGTTCGAGTGCGACGGGCTGGCCGCCTACCGCGTGCTGCCCATGCTGGTGGCCATGCCCGACAACCTGGACGAGGTCGAAATCCTGCTCAAGCGTTGCCACGCGCTGGGCGTGCCGGTGGTAACGCGCGGTGCCGGTACCGGCCTGTCCGGCGGCGCGCTGCCCCTTGAGCGCGGCGTGCTGCTGGTCATGTCGCGCTTTCAACAGATCATCAACATCGACCCCGATGCGCGCACGGCGACGCTACAGCCGGGGGTTCGCAACCTGGCGATTTCCGAGGCGGCCGCGCCCTACGGGCTTTACTACGCGCCGGACCCGTCCTCGCAGATTGCCTGCTCGATTGGCGGCAATGTCGCCGAAAACGCCGGCGGCGTGCACTGTTTGAAGTACGGCCTGACGGTCAACAACGTCATGCGCGTGGACGTGCTCACCATCGAAGGCGAGGCCATGACCCTCGGCGCTGAAGCGCTGGACGCACCGGGTTTTGACCTGCTGGCGCTGTTCAACGGCTCGGAAGGCATGCTCGGCGTCATCACCGAAATCACCGTCAAACTGCTGCCGTTACCGGAAGTGGCCAAGGTACTGATGGCAAGTTTTGACGACGTGGAAAAGGCCGGCAAGGCCGTCGGCGACATTATCGCCGCCGGCATCATCCCCGGCGGACTCGAGATGATGGACAAGCTCGCCATTCAGGCCGCCGAAGACTTCGTTCACGCCGGCTACCCGGTGGAGGCCGAAGCGATTCTGCTCTGCGAACTCGACGGCGTGCTGGCCGATGTCGACGACGACTGCGACACCGTGCGCGGCGTGCTGGAAAACGCCGGCGCGACCGATATTCGCCTGGCGCGCAACGCGGCCGAGCGCGCGGTTTTCTGGTCGGGGCGTAAAAACGCCTTCCCCGCCGTCGGCCGAATCTCGCCGGACTACTACTGCATGGACGGCACCATTCCCCGCCGTGAGCTGCCTCGCGTGCTCAACGGTATCGCCGAACTCTCCCGGGAAAGCGGGCTGCGCGTGGCCAACGTCTTTCACGCCGGCGACGGCAATATGCACCCGCTGATTTTGTTCGATGCCAACCGCGAGGGCGAGCTGGCGCTGGCCGAAGACGTCGGCGGCAGGATTCTTGAACTGTGCGTCGCCGCCGGCGGCTCGATCACCGGCGAGCACGGCGTCGGCCGCGAGAAAATCAACCAGATGTGCAGCCAGTTTGATGCCGATGAAATCACCCTGTTTCACGCGCTCAAGGCCGCCTTCGACCCCCAGCGGCTACTTAACCCGGGGAAAAACATCCCCACCCTGGCCCGCTGCGCCGAATTCGGCGCCATGCACGTCCACAACAACGAGCTTGCGCACCCCGAGCTGCCCCGTTTCTGATCGCCGCAGGATAGACCATGACAGAACGCCTGACGACACTGCCCGACCGCGACATCACCGCCCGCCTGTGCGAGCAGGTCAGCGATGCCTTCAGCCAGCAAACGCCGCTGCGCATCGTCGGCGGCAATACCCGTGCGTTTTACGGCCGCCCGGTGAACGCCGCCCCCTTAAACGTTGCCGAACACCGCGGCATCGTTCACTACGACCCGGTCGAGCTGGTGGTCACCGTGCGCGCGGGCACTCCGCTCGACGCCCTCGAAGCAGCACTTGACGACAACCACCAGATGCTCGGCTTTGAACCGCCGCGCTTTGGCCCGCAAAGCACCATCGGCGGCGCCGTGGCTACCGGCCTTGCCGGCCCGCGCCGCCCCTGGGCCGGCGCCACCCGCGACTTCGTGCTGGGCACCCGCGTTATCACCCAGCACGGCAAGCTCTTGCGGTTTGGCGGCGAAGTAATGAAAAACGTCGCCGGCTACGACATGTCGCGGCTGATCACCGGCGCGCAGGGCACCCTCGGCGTGCTCGCCGACGTGTCGCTCAAAGTGCTGCCCAAACCGCCGGCGTGCCATAGCCTGCGCCTGACGCTGCCGCTGGACGAAGCCCTCACGCGGCTGGCCGAACTCGGCCGCCGGCCGCTGCCCATCACCGCCGCCGCTTGGTACGACGGTGAGCTGCTGCTGCGTCTGGAAGGCGGCAACAGCTCGGTGGCGGCCACGCGCCAAGAGATCGGTGGCGAGCCCCTTGACGCGGACTTTTGGGGAGCGCTACGCGACCTGCGCCACGACTTCTTCGCGCTGAATTCCGGTCAAGCGCTGTGGCGGCTGTCGCTGCCGCCCAACACCCCGCCGCTGGCGCTGGCGCTGGATGACAGCCACAGCCAGGTGCTCTACGACTGGGCCGGCTGCCAGCGCTTTATCAAGACCACGCTCGACGGCGCCACGCTGCGCCGCGCCTGTCAGGCCGTAGGCGGCCACGCTACCTGCTATACCCCGGCCGACCAGGGCGGCAGCGAAACGCCCTTTACCCCCTTGAATCCGGTGGTCGAAAAGTACCACCGCCGGCTGAAAGACCAGCTGGATACCCGAGGCATTTTCAACCCCGGCCGCCTGTATGCCGCGTTTTAACCCGGAGGGCCGCTATGCAAACGCACTTTAGCGATGCCGATCGCCAGAAACCCCATATTCAGGAAGCCGAGCAGGTGCTGCGCGCCTGCGTGCACTGCGGCTTTTGCAACGCCACCTGCCCCACCTACCAGCTGCTGGGCGACGAGCGAGATGGCCCCCGCGGGCGCATCTACCTGATGAAAGAGCTGCTCGAAAGCCCCGACGATGACACTAACGTCACCGCCGAGACGCGCCTGCATCTGGATCGCTGCCTGACCTGCCTGAACTGTGAAACCACCTGCCCTTCCGGCGTGGAGTATCACAAGCTGTTGAACATCGGCCGCGCGGAAATAGAGCGCCGCGCCCCGCGCCCGGCAGCCGAACGCCTCACCCGCTACGGGCTGCGCAAGATGCTGGTCAACCCGGCTCGGTTCCAAACGCTGCTCAAACTTGGCCAAACGTTCAAACCGCTGGTGCCCGCGCCGCTGCGCAGCAAAATGCCGCCTGCACCCGTTAATGCCGGTATTCGGCCCGCGGCAAATCGTCACCCGCGACGCGTGCTGATGCTCGAAGGCTGCGTACAGCCAGGGCTCTCGCCCAACACCAATGCCGCCACCGCGCGCGTGCTCGACCGGCTGGGCATCAGCGTAACGCCGGTGCCTGAAGCGGGCTGCTGTGGTGCCATTGATTTTCACCTGAACGCCCAGCAGCAGGCTCTGGAGCGCATCCGCGCCAATATCGATGCCTGGTGGCCCTACGTGGAGCAAGGCGCCGAGGCGATCGTACAGACCGCCAGCGGCTGCGGCGCCTTCGTCAAGGACTACGGCGAGATGCTCAAGGACGATCCGGCCTACGCCGCCCGGGCGCAGACCATCAGCGAGATGACACGGGATATCGTCGAAATGCTGCGGGAGGCACCGCTTGAGACGCTAAACCTCAAGGAAAGCAAGCGCCTGGCGTTTCAATGCCCGTGTACCCTGCAGCACGCGCAACGGCTTGGCGGCGCGGTAGAAAACGTGCTGACAACCCTTGGCTTCTCGCTCACGGCGGTGCAAGATGCCCATCTGTGCTGCGGTTCGGCGGGCACGTATTCCATTACCCAGCCCGAACTTGCCACCCAGCTGCGCGATAACAAGCTCAATGCTCTGGAAGCGGGCAACCCCGAGATGATCGTGACGGCCAACATCGGCTGTCAGACCCATCTTGCCGGCGCCAACCGCACGCCGGTACGCCACTGGATTGAAGTGGTGGATGATACCTTGGTATAAAGGTAGGCATACCATTGAGCTTCAATGGCTGCGCGGCTCCCGTGCAGCCTTTTTGTTTCTGGGAAACTGTTTTCAGCGCCGGCTGTCCCGCGCCGCGCTTACCCGTGCATCCCTACAATTTTTCAACAAAAAATGCACCTTCAACGACAAAGGACCTTACCATGCAAACCAAAGTCATCTTGACGCAGACTGACGTTACCCAAGTGCTGGACGCGGCTCAGCGGGAAGCCGACCAGCAAGACTGGGGCGTTACCATCGCCATTACCGATGACGGTGGCCACCTGCTGGCGCTACGCCGGCTTGACGGCACCGCGCCGTTCACCGCCGAAGCCGCTACCCACAAGGCGCGCAGTGCTGCCGTCGGCGGCAAGGAAACTAAAGTTTTTGAAGAAATGATCAACAACGGCCGCACGGCGTTTCTGTCGGTTCCGCTCAAGGGGCTGTTGTCCGGCGGCGTACCCATCGTGATTGATGGCAACGTGGTGGGCGCCGTCGGTGTTTCCGGCGTCAAGCCTGACCAAGATGCGCAAATTGCCAAGGTCGGCATCAGCGCGCTGACATAAAGCCGAGGCACACAAAAAACCCCAGATCTTTGATCTGGGGTTTTGGAATTTGCTTGCTTGATTAAAGACATTGGTATGATCTTATCAAGACTTTTATGACGGCTTACTTTAAGTGGCGGACTGGACGAGACTCGAACTCGCGACCTCCGGCGTGACAGGCCGGCATTCTAACCAACTGAACTACCAGTCCACTATAAAGCAATGCTACTTGTGGTGGGTGGTACTGGGTTCGAACCAGTGACCCCCAGCTTGTAAGGCTGGTGCTCTCCCAACTGAGCTAACCACCCACATTCGTTAGCAATCTTGCTAGTCTTTTCTTACCGCTCTTTCTTACTGACCCTTTAACCGTGGCGGACTGGACGAGACTCGAACTCGCGACCTCCGGCGTGACAGGCCGGCATTCTAACCAACTGAACTACCAGTCCACGGATAATGGGGTTGAAAAAAGCACTGCAACTGCTGCGTTGGCGGACTGGACGAGACTCGAACTCGCGACCTCCGGCGTGACAGGCCGGCATTCTAACCAACTGAACTACCAGTCCAATTACAACACTGCGGTGTAGCTACTTTTCTCAAACAATAAAGCATGATGCCTAAAAGCATAACGCCTAGCCTTATTGCTGCGTGACAACCCATTCAGTAATGCGTACATCTTGAATGGTGGGTGGTACTGGGTTCGAACCAGTGACCCCCAGCTTGTAAGGCTGGTGCTCTCCCAACTGAGCTAACCACCCGCTGGTCACGTGGCGCTGCATTATACAGATCATCTTCAGCATGTCAACACTGAGGCTTAACTTCTTCACTTTCGAGGCTTTTCTCTCGCAAGTGAATGACGTAAAGCGCAGTGCGGCCTACGGATTCCTGCTTTCAACGCGGACGAAGGATGCCGCATAATGCGCCGCTTCGTCAATTAAAATCTGCTGATTCATACCTGACGCGCGACGTGGCACAAAGTCGTGATCTCCGTCGGCAAGCCAAACAAGCCGGGCGTTTGGCGGCAGCGTATACGTTTCCACTTCATGGCGCGTCCCGAAAGGGTCGCGCTCGCCCTGGATAATCAACGCCGGGCATGACACCTGCGGCCAGTGCGCCAGGCGCAGTTTTTCCGGCCGGCGCGGCGGGTGAAACGGGTAGCCGGCAATCATCAGGCCGTCTACCGGCTGCTGCGCGGCGAGCAAACTGGCCACGCGACCGCCCATCGACTTGCCACCCAGCCACAGCGGCTCCGCTACCGCCGACTGGATCAGCGCCTGCCAGCGGCGCAGCTCATCGACCAGTACATCCATTTTAGGTGGCGGCCGCCTTTTTCCGGTTTCCTGAATCTGCTGCATATAAGCGAAGTCGAAACTCAGCGTCTGAACGCCATAGCTCGCCAGCGCCGTGACAAACTGCCGCATGAAGGGCGAATCCATGCCCGCCCCCGCACCGTGAGCAAACAGCAGGCGCCCATGACGCGGCTCGCCGCAGACGCGCAAACGGCCGTGCCTGGCCACGCTAAACGTCGCATTACGGCACTCTCCGAGCACCGCTGGAAGCTGCCCTTCAGATAGCGTAGAAGAGGCCAAGGGTTCGTATTCCGGCATTCTCGTGCCCCTTAATATTGCCGACTTAAGCGTTTCGCATGTTCAGCTTCTGAGCCAGCTGCGCTAGAATCCTCGGCGGATCTTGACCTGCATCATCAAGCGGGTGGTCGCACTCGTGCAAAATGCGCGAGTTACCCCCTAACCGCGTTCGATGGGAACATAAAATGAACACAGCATTTGAACATCCGACCTACAACTACAAGGTGGTTCGGCAGTTCGCGATTATGACCGTTGTGTGGGGCATTATCGGTATGACGCTTGGCGTCATCATTGCCTCACAGCTGGTCTGGCCGCAACTGAACCTTGGCCTGCCCTGGACCAGCTTTGGGCGCCTGCGCCCGCTACATACCAACGCCGTTATTTTTGCCTTTGGCGGCTCGGCGCTGATCGGGACGTCGTATTACGTCGTGCAGCGTACCTGCCAGGTCCGGCTATTTTCCGACAAGCTCGCCGCCTTTACGTTTTGGGGCTGGCAGGCCGTCATCATCTCGGCGATCGTATCACTGCCGATGGGCTACACCACGACCAAGGAATACGCCGAGCTGGAATGGCCGATCAACATCCTGATTGCCGTGGTGTGGATTTCGTACGCAGCGGTGTTCTTGATGACCATCAAGAAGCGCACGACCTCGCACATTTACGTGGCGAACTGGTTCTATGCTGCCTTCATTTTAACCATTGCCGTGCTGCACATCGTCAACAACGCCGCACTGCCGGTCACCATGATGCACTCCACCTCGATTTACGCGGGCTCCGTGGACGCCATGGTGCAGTGGTGGTACGGCCATAACGCCGTGGGCTTTTTCCTGACGGCCGGCTTCCTCGGCATGATGTATTACTTCGTGCCCAAGCAGGCCGAGCGCCCGGTGTATTCTTACCGTCTGTCCATCGTCCACTTCTGGGCGCTGATCATGGTGTACATGTGGGCCGGCCCGCACCACCTGCACTACACCGCGCTGCCCAACTGGACACAGTCGCTGGGCATGGTGCTTTCCATCATGCTGCTGGCACCGTCCTGGGGCGGCATGATCAACGGCATGATGACGCTGTCCGGCGCCTGGCATAAGCTGCGTACCGATCCGACGCTGCGCTTTCTGGTGGTCGCCCTGTCCTTCTACGGCATGTCTACCTTTGAAGGCCCGATGATGGCGGTCAAGACCGTCAACGCGCTGTCGCACTACACCGACTGGACCATCGGCCACGTCCACGCCGGCGCGCTGGGCTGGGTGGCGATGATCACCATCGGCTCCATGTACCACCTCATTCCGCGCCTGTTCGGCCGCATCGAAATGCACTCGACCAACCTGATTGCCGTGCACTTCTGGCTGGCCACCATCGGCACCGTGCTGTACATCGCCTCCATGTGGGTCAACGGCATCATGCAAGGCCTGATGTGGCGCGCCATCAACCCCGACGGCACGCTGATGTACACCTTTGTGGAATCGGTTGAAGCCAGTGCACCGGGCTACTTTGTACGCCTGATTGGCGGCCTGTTCTGGGTAACCGGCATGTTGATCATGGCCTACAACGTCTACATGACGGTCAAGCGCCGCGAAGCCATTAGCGAGCACCCGGTACCGCAAGCCGCTTAAACCAGAGAAGTTGAGACCAATGAAACACGAAATTGTTGAAAAAAACGTTGGCCTGCTTGTCGTCTTGATCCTGGTCGTGATCAGTTTCGGCGGCCTGGCCGAGGTGGTTCCGCTGTTTTTCCAGGAACAGACCAACGAACCGGTCGAGGGGCTTGAGCCCCTCTCCCCCCTCGAGCTTGAAGGTCGCCGCATCTACCGGCGCGAAGGCTGCGTGGGCTGTCATTCGCAGATGATTCGTCCGTTCCGGGCCGAAACCGAGCGCTATGGCCACTATAACGTGGCCGGCGAAGGCGTTTACGAATACAACTTCCTGTGGGGATCCAAGCGGACCGGCCCTGATCTGGCTCGCGTAGGCGAGCGTTACAGCGACGACTGGCACCGCGCTCACCTCTACAATCCGCGCGACGTCGTACCGGAATCCATCATGCCGGCTTACCCCTGGCTGTTCGAGAACACCGTTGACGGCAAGAGTACTCCGGCCAAGATGCGCTCGCTCCAGACACTGGGCGTGCCGTATACCGACGAGCAAATCGAAAACTCCACGGCTGAAGTACGCGGCGTGCAGGAAATCACCGCGCTGATCGCCTACTTGCAGCAGTTGGGCACCGTGCTAAAAGGTACTCGATAAATTATGACTTCGGGAGATTTTCAGGGTGTCGTCACGCTGGTGCTGCTCATCGCTTTTATCGGCATCATCTGGTGGGCCTATTCCAAGCGCCGCAAGCCAGGATTCGACGAAGCAGCCAACCTGCCGTTCGCCGACGAGGACGACGAGCAACCCGGCCATGACAAGCCTGCCGCGTCGCAAGACACTGCAGAATCCCGCCAAGACAAGGGAGATAAAAATACATGAGCAATTTATGGGGTGACTCCCTCTCCGGCTTCTGGAGTGCCTGGATCATCGTCATCACGCTGGGCACCATCGGGCTCAGCGCCTGGTTCCTGCTGTCCAACCGGCATACCGATAAAACCCCCGATGCCGATGGCAACGTGGAGACAACCGGCCACGCCGCCGACGGCATCGAGGAATATGACAACGCGCTGCCCAAATGGTGGTTCCAGCTGTTTATCGGTACCGTTATCTTCGCGTTGGGCTATCTGGTGCTGTATCCGGGGCTGGGCAACTTTCAGGGGCTGCTCGGCTGGTCCCAGGAAGGCCAGTGGGAACAGGAAGTCGCACAGGCGGAAGAACGTTTTGCGCCGATTTTTGAGCAGTATCAGGAAATCCCCATTCCTGAGCTGGCCAAGGATCAGGAAGCCATGCAGGTCGCCGAACGAATCTTCCTCAACAACTGCGCGGTCTGCCACGGCTCCAACGCCCAGGGCGGCTACGGCTTCCCCAACCTGACCGACGACGATTGGCTTTACGGCAGCGAGCCGGAAAACATCGTGACCACGCTCACCAACGGGCGCAACGGACTAATGCCGTCCTGGCAGCAGCTGGGCGAAGACAACATCGAAAACCTGACCCAGTTCGTGCTGTCGATGTCCGCTGAAGATCACGACGCGGCGCGCGCCGAGAAAGGCCAGAGCACGTTCATGTCGGTCTGTGCGGCCTGCCACAGCCCGGATGGCACCGGCAACACAGCGCTGGGCGCCCCCAACCTGACCGATCAGGTCTGGCTGTACCAGAAGCCGGGGCAGGCCATTCCCGACTCGATTCGCCAGACGCTGCGCAACGGCCGTAACGGCCACATGCCGGCACAGGCAGCGTATATCGGTGAAGAACGCGTTCATCTGGTTGCGGCCTACATCTACAGCCTGCGCTACAAGGATTAAGCGCCGGTTCGTATAGACGACTTGTGTAAAAAGCCCGTATAAACGGCTGGTATAGACTAAAGGTGCGGCCTCCGGCCGCACCTTTTTTTATGCGTGATCCGGTACACTGACCCACGCATCCCGTCGTGCTATTGCACCCCTGGTGCAGCCCTTCTCTCTGCCTTTCTGAGCTGCGATACCGCCATGGATAAAATCCCGAGCAAAGACGTCACACCGGATCCGGTAGGACACCACACCCCGCCTGACAGTCCTGTTCCCCAGGCAATGTACGCCAAGCGCCGGCATATCTACGTACGTGAAATCAAAGGGCTGTTCCAGAAAATCCGGCGTAGTTCCAACTGGGCCCTGATGCTCACTTTTTTCCTGCTCCCGTGGATCAACATCGGCGGCCGGCCGGCGGTATGGTTTGACCTGCCCCACCGCGAGTTTCATATTTTCACCGCCACGTTTTATCCGCAGGAATTTGTCCTGCTGTCCTGGCTGTTGATCATTTGCGCGTTCGGGCTGTTTTTTATCACCGTGTTTGCCGGGCGCGTGTGGTGTGGCTACACCTGCCCGCAAAGCGTCTGGACTTTCCTGTTTATCTGGATCGAGCATCGTACCGAAGGGCATCGCAATCGCCGCATCAAGCTCGACAAACAAGCCGCCAGCGCCGACAAACTGCGGCGCAAAACGGCCAAACACGTCGCCTGGCTGGTGGTCTCGCTGGCCACCGGCATTGCCTTCGTGGGCTACTTCGCGCCAATTCGCCAGCTGGTGCCCGACCTGGCCACGCTGGATGCCAACGGCCATGCGTACTTCTGGGTCGGCTTCTTTCTGGTCTTTACCTACCTGAACGCCGGCTGGCTGCGCGAACAGGTGTGTATTTACATGTGCCCCTACGCCCGCTTTCAGGGGGTCATGTTTGACCGCGACACGCTGATCGTGTCCTACGACGCCGCCCGCGGCGAGCCGCGCGGCAGTCGCCAAAAGAACCTGACGCACGAACAGGTGCAAAGTGCCGGCTACGGCGACTGCATCGACTGCGATCTGTGCGTGCAGGTCTGCCCCACCGGCATCGACATTCGCGACGGGCTGCAGTACGAGTGCATTTCCTGTGCCGCCTGCATCGACGCCTGCGATAGCGTCATGGACAAGATGGGCTACCCGCGCGGGCTGATCCGCTACACCACCGAAAGCTCGCTTGAAGGGCAGAAAACCCATATCCTGCGGCCTCGCCTGATCGGCTACTTTATCGCTCTGACGATTATGGTGGGCGCCTTTGCCTGGGCAGTAAACGACCGCATGCCGCTCGACTTTGACGCCGAACGCGATCGTACCCAGCTTTATCAAATGACCAGCGACGGCCAGATCAGCAACGTCTACAGCCTGACGGTGCGCAATCTGGATTCTCTCGATCATACCTATCGGCTCAACGTCTCGGGGCTGCCCGGTCTGTCGTTCGATCAGCACAGCATTGCCGTACCGGCCGGCGAATCACGCCAGGCGGTGATCACGGTCAAGGCAGATCCTGACGTGATTGAGAAGCCCAGCCACTCCATCGTCCTGACGCTTGAAGCCGAAGAAGACGGCAGCATTCACCTTGAGCGCGACACGCGCTTTATCGGCAACCTGAGGTAATCACAATGGCACCCTCTCCCGAGCCGGAATCCGAGCTTATCAAACCCTGGTACAAGCAGTTCTGGCCGTGGTTTCTGATCAGCATTCTGATGTCGTCGGTGGCCTTTGGCAGCACCTACGCGTTTTTCTCGGTCAAATACTATGATGGCGTCGTGGAGCAGGATTATTACGAGCACGGCAAAGCCATTAACATGGTATTGGCCAAGCAGGATCGTGCCCGCGAGCTGGGGCTGACCGGCGACTTGCGCGTCGACCCCGTGACCAGCGACATCGTACTCGACCTGACCGGTGAAAAACGCCCCGACACGCTGGAGCTCAAGCTCATTTTCCCCACGGAAAACGATCGCGACCAGACGTTTACGCTGGAACACGTGCGCGAAGGCCGTTACATCACCCAGGGGCCGGACAACCTGCGCTACCGCTGGTATCTGCGCCTCCAGCCCGTCGCTGACGACCCCGAATGGCGTCTGGTGGGCGAAGCCCGCTTTCCCACGGAAGACAGCATTACGCTGCACCCCGGCGGTCGTACGGAGAGCTGATGTCCACATCTGCGTCCGCCGCATGCTATCACTGCGGCAATCCGATGCCCGCAGGGGCGCCGTGGTGTATCCAGCTGGATGACGAACAACACCCGCTCTGCTGCCCCGGCTGCGAGGCCGTGGCCCACGCGATCGTGGAAGGCGGGCTGGAAAGCTACTACCGCTACCGCACCGAGCTGCCCGAGCGTCCCGACGAGCGTAAGGCCGCCAAGGCGGATACCTGGGTGGTATTTGACGATCCCGGCCTGCAGGCGACGTTTGTGCACCCCGACGAGGACGGCCGCGTCCACGCCACGCTGGCAGTCGAGGGCATCACCTGCGCGGCCTGCGCCTGGCTGATCGAACACCGGCTCAACGCGCTCGACGGCGTTGACTCAAGCGCCGTCAACCTGACCCACCACCGCGTGCGCATTGGCTGGGACCCGCAGATTATCGCGCTGTCTCAGCTGCTCGCGGAAATGGCCGCCATCGGCTATACCGCCCAGCCCTACGAGCCGGATCAGGCGCAAAAACGCCTGCAGCGCGAAGAGCGCATGACCATTCGTCGGCTGATCGTTGCCGCCGCCGGCATGGCGCAGGTAATGATGTTTTCCATCCCCATCTACGTCTCGTCTCCCGGCGACATTTCCGACGGCTTCTACGCGCTGTTTCACTGGCTGTCGTTTGCGCTGGCCACGCCGGTGGTGCTGTTTTCCGCCCGGCCGTTTTTCCATAATGCCCTGCGCGATCTCAAAACCCGCGTGCTGGGGATGGACGTCCCGGTCTCGATTGCCATCGGCTGCGCCTATCTGGCCAGCGCCTGGGCGGTGATCACGGGTAGCGGCGAGGTGTACTTTGATTCCGTCGCCATGTTCACCTTTTTCCTGCTTTTCAGCCGCTACATCGAGGCCCGCGCACGCCGGCGCAACGGCCAGAGCGGCAATGCCCTGAGCGGCGTGCTGCCGGCCTCGGCCACGCGTCTGGAAGACGATGACAGCGAGCGCGTGGTGCCCGCCAACCGCCTCGCCGCCGGCGACCGCGTGCTGATCAAGCCCGGTCACGACGTGCCCGCCGACGGCATCATCGAACAGGGCGAATCCAGCCTCGACGAGTCGATGCTCACCGGCGAATACCTGCCCGTCACCCGCTGCGTCGGGCAACCCGTGGTCGGCGGCAGCCAGAACATGGAAAACCCGCTGGTGATTCGCGTTACTCACGCCGGCCCGCAGGCACGGGTTGCCGGGATTATCGACCTCACCGATCGCGCCTTTGCCAACCGCCCGCGTCTGGCCCAGCTGGCCGCGCGCATGGCGCATCTGTTCGTCCTGCGCCTGCTGCTCGTGGCCGCGTGTGTCGCTGTCGCCTGGTGGTTTATCGACCCGTCACGGATGCTCTGGATCATGCTCTCGGTGCTGGTCGTTACCTGCCCGTGCGCACTGGCGTTGGCCACACCTGCCGCGCTGACCGCCGGCCACGGCCAGCTCAGGCGGCGCGGCGTACTAGTCACTCGCGCCGACGCGCTGGAAACGCTCTCCAACGCCACCCGGGTGATTTTCGATAAAACCGGCACCCTGACCCGGGGCGAAATGCAGCTGGTCGAAACCCGCCCGCTTTCCGACGGCCTCTCAAGCGAGCGCGCCCGCACGCTCGCCGCCGCACTCGAAGCGCGTTCGGAGCATCCCATCGCCCGGGCCTTTCAGCCCTATCGCGACGCCACGCTTACCGCCCGCGAGATACACAGCGTGACCGGCCAGGGGCTGGAAGGCGTGATCGACAAGGCCCGCTGGCGGCTGGGCAAACCCGTATTTGCCAGCGCCTCCCGCGATCATTCGCCCGACGATGTGCCCACGGCGCCCGATGACGGCCAGTGGCTATTGCTCACGGAAGACGCCGCACCGCGCGCCTGGTTTCGCCTGCACGATGCGCTGCGCGACGACGCCGCCGCTACCGTCGCCGCGCTCAAGGCGCGCGGGCTTGAGGTCGAGCTGCTGTCCGGCGATACCCCGGGCGCCGTTGGCGAACTCGCCGCTACGCTGGGCATCGCCACCTGGCACGCCGGACAAAGCCCCGAAAACAAGCTTGAGCGCATTCAGGCGCTGCAGGCCACGGGCGAACGCGTAGCCATGGTAGGCGACGGCATTAACGACGTGCCGGTACTCGCCGGTGCCGACGTCGCCATTGCCATGAACGGCGCCACCGACCTCGCCCGCACCCGCGCCGACGCCGTGCTGCTAAGCCCGCGGCTGTCACGCATTGACGAAGCGGTTGAAATTGCCCGGGCCACGCGGCGTATCATGAAACAGAATATGGCGTGGTCGGTGTGCTATAACGTTGCCGCGCTGCCGCTGGCCGCCATTGGCCTCGTGCCGCCTTGGCTTGCCGCCATCGGCATGTCGCTGAGCTCGCTGATCGTGGTCGGCAACGCGCTACGCCTGACGCGCTGGAAAACCCGGCCCGCGCCCCACGTCTCTCCTCCGTCTCCGGTGACCGCATGACAAGTTTGTACCTGCTGATCCCTATTTCCCTGCTGTTTTTAGGCATCGCCGTCTGGGCCTTCTTCTGGGCGGTCAAGAACAACCAGTTCGACGACCTCGAAGGCCCGGCGTACCGCATCCTGTTTGACGAAGATGAAAACGACCTGACGCCCGCCGAGCGCGAACGCCGCAGGCAAACAGCCAGCGCCGCACGCGAGCGGCGCCAGCAGAATAGCGAGCCACCAACATGAACCCGACCGGACTGGGTTTGCCGCCGCTGCTGGCGGCCTTCGTCTTCGGCCTGATGGGCGGCGCCCACTGCATCGGCATGTGCGGCGGCATCATGAGCGCGCTGACCTTTGCCGTGCCGCCCAGCATGCGCCATCCCGCCCGGCTATCCGGCCTGCTGCTGAGCTATAACTTTGGACGCATTTCCAGCTATATGATCGCCGGCGCGCTGGTGGCAACGCTGGGTACGGTGTTTTCCATCGCCCCGGCGGCGCGCATGACGCTGCAGGTCTTTGCCGCCATCATGCTTATCCTGATGGCGCTTTACATTGCCAACTGGTGGAAAGGGCTGCTCAAGGTCGAAGCCGTGGGGCGCCGCATCTGGCGTCATATCGAGCCGTTTGGCCGGCGGCTGATGCCGGTGGTCAAACTGCCCCAGGCGTTTGCGCTGGGCGCGGTCTGGGGCTGGCTGCCCTGCGGGCTGGTCTACTCCATGCTGGCCTGGAGCCTGGCCATTGCCGAACCCGTGCGTGGCGCGCTGCTCATGGGCGCTTTCGGGCTGGGCACGCTGCCGGCGCTTTTAGCCACCGGTTTTGCTGCGCGCCAGCTCAGCGCGCTCATCCGCCATCCGGCCACGCGCAGCATCGCCGCGCTGTGCATCATTTCCTTCGCCCTGTGGCAGCTGTGGTCGCTTTATCACATGGCCGGCATGTCAGGAATGTCCGGCGCTTAATTGATATAGCTCAACTCCTTCATCACGGACCGACGCTAGGATAACGCTGTTGTTCTTTCGTCTTCCCAACCGGAGTTGTTGCCATGGCCAGCGCTGCCCCCTTGTCTGTCGGTACCGCAGCGCTGCCTGCTGCCCGAGATGAGGCGCTACTGCGACGCTACGCAAGCGTCAGCCCACGCTATACGTCCTATCCCTCATCACGCGCCTTCACCGATCAGTTTGGCGCCGCGAACTTGACTCGGGCGCTGGAGCGCAGCAACGCCAGCGGCCGCGGGCTGTCACTTTACGTGCACCTCCCGTTTTGTCGCAAAAGCTGCTTTCACTGCGCCTGCAACCGGTTTCCCACCCACGACACCACGCTGCCCGAGGCTTACCTATCGCGGCTGGACCGCGAAATGGTGTTGACCGCCCGCCATCTGGATACCGCGCGCCCCGTCGAACAGCTGCACTGGGGCGGCGGCACGCCGACGTTTCTGAGCCTTGGCCAGATGAGTGACCTGTTCGACCGGCTGGATGCGCGCTTCGGGCTGTCGTCTGCGCCCGAACGCGACTACGCCATCGAGGTCGACCCGCGCGAAGCTGATGTCTTCACCCTGCGCCATTTGCAGCTGCTCGGCTTCAACCGCATCAGCCTTGGCGTGCAGGATTTGAACCCTGACGTCCAGCAGGCAATCAACCGCGTGCAGCCACGGATCATGACCGAAACGCTCATGGAAGAGGCACACCGCCTGGGGTTTCGTTCGCTGAGCCTGGATCTGGTATACGGCCTGCCGCGGCAAACCCCGCACAGCTTCGCCGCCACGCTGGAACAGATCATCGAGCTGAATCCGGCGCGCATTGCGGTGACCGACTACGCGCACCGGCCACAGCAGTTTGCCTCTCAGCGAAGGATCAACGCCGCCGACCTGCCTTCAGCGGCAGAAAAACTGGCCATATTGCACGCCACCGTTGAGCGCCTGGGTCAGGCCGGCTACGTGCACATCGGCATGGATCACTTTGCCCGCCCCGACGACAGCCTGGTCACGGCCCGCCACAACGGCACCCTGCAGCGCAACCTTCAGGGCTATACCAGCCACGCCGACTGCGACCTGCTGGGGTTGGGGGTGTCGGCCATATCGCGCGTTGATGACGTCTATGCGCAAAACCCTACCCGTCTTGGCCACTACGAAAACGCGCTGGATTCAGGCCAACTGGCCACCGCGCGCGGCCTGCGCCTGAGCCGTGACGATCGCATTCGCCGGGATGCTATCGAGCGGCTGATGTGCGACGGCCGGCTGGATCTGGCCGCACTCGGCCAGCGCTTTCAGATTGATGCGCCGCGTTATTTTTCCCGGGCGCTTGAGAAGCTTGCCGAGGCGGCGCGCGATGGGCTGACCGAACACAGCGGAGAAGTCATTACGGCCACGCCGGCGGGGCGGCTGGTGCTGCGTCAGCTGGCCGCGGCGTTTGATGCCTATCTTTAGCGGCAAAACAGCGCTGGTGGCTTGTGGGCCGCCGGCGCTTACTCGCATAATGGCGCCGTGACCCACTTCACGGAGGAATCCATGCCCGAATATCTCAGCCGTCGGCGCCCCCTGTTGCATGAAACCCGCTGCCAGACGTGCAGCCTGAGTTCGTTGTGCCTGCCGCTTGCTCTTGAGCTTGAGGACATGGACCAGTTTGACGCCATCATTCGACGGCGCGCACCGCTCAAAAAAGGCGAGCCGCTGTTTCGTCAGGGCGAGGCATTCACCAGCGTCTTCGCCGTGCGCTCGGGAAGCCTCAAACAGGTGACGATCGAAGGTAACGGTAACGATCAGCTGACCAATTTCTATCTGCCCAGCGAGCTTGTGGGCCTCGACGGTATCGACGAACAACACTACCCCGGCAGCGTGGTGGCGCTGGAAACCACCACCGTATGCGAGATTCCCTTTGACCGGCTGGACTTGTTATCTGAAGAACTGCCCGAACTTCGCGCCCAGCTGTATCGCAGCATGAGCAAAGAGATGCGCGAAGACCGCCGCATGATGCGCCTGCTTTCGCGCAAAACCGCCGACCAGCGCATGGCCAGCTTCTTGATCACCCTGTCCGATCGTTTTCGCCGCCGCGGGTATTCGCCCTACAGCTTCCGGCTGTCGATGGCGCGCGCGGATATCGGCAACTATTTAGGCCTCGCGGTGGAAACCGTCAGCCGGATTTTAAGCCGCTTCCAAAGCCAAAACGTCGTGGCCGTCTCCGGCCGTGAAGTCAACATATTGGGCATGCCGCAGCTTTTGGCGCTGGCCGAGGAAGACATCCAGGAGGTCGCGTCCTCCTGAACGCCATCAGCCTACGTTGAACGCCTGAATGCGCTCGGAGAGCGCCGCTTCCTGCTTGGCTTCAAGGTTTTCAAAATCAAACTGCTCGCGGTCGGCAAGCTGGGACGGGGCGACGTTGGTCACCGCCTTGAACATGCTTTCCAGCCGGCCGGGATGGTTTTTATCCCAATCGTCGAGCATCGCCTTGACGTTCTGGCGCTGCATGTTGGGCTGCGAGCCGCACAGGTTGCAGGGGATGATCGGATACGCCATCTGACGGGAAAACTCGGCAATATCGGCCTCTTTGCAGTAGGCCAGCGGGCGAATGACGATATTTTTAGCGTCGTCGGACAAGAGCTTGGGCGGCATCGCCTTTAAGCTGCCGCCGAAAAACATGTTCAGGAAAAGCGTTTCCAGAATGTCTTCGCGGTGGTGGCCAAGCGCTACCTTGGTCGCGCCGATCTCCTCGGCAAAGCCGTAAAGCGAGCCGCGGCGCAGGCGCGAACACAGCGCGCAGGTGGTTTTACCCTCAGGGGTTTTCTCCTTGACCACCGAGTAGGTATCGCGCTCGAGGATATGGTAATCAACGCCCAGTTTATCCAGATATTCGGGCAGCACGTGCTCGGGAAAGCCCGGCTGTTTCTGGTCAAGATTCACCGCCACTAGCGAAAAGCTGATCGGCGCGTTGCGCTGCAGGCTGCGCAGCATGTCCAGCATCGTGTAGCTGTCCTTGCCGCCTGACAGGCACACCATGATCTTGTCGCCTTCCTCGATCATGCGGTAGTCAATCACGGCGTTGCCGGTCTGGCGCCGCAGACGTTTTTGCAGCTTGTTGAAGTCGCGTTTGTGCTGCGCCTCAGTGGTCGCGGCATCATTGGCAGCGGTGGCCTCGGGCGCGGAAGCGTACGCAGCGGGATCAAGGGATTGCACGGGGTCAGAATGCGGCATAGGAAGTCTGCGCGGTCGATAGTGAAGAAAATGGGGAAAGCAGCGCTGTGATAGAACAGGAAAGCGCCGCTCTGATAGCGGCCATTGTAACAATACCCGGCGCTACCCCACCAACTCCCCCTTCATCTCGCTTCAGGAATACTCCAGGTGATAGCGGTGCGACAGGCGCTGCTTGAGATCCTTGACGATATGCAGCGCCTCGCGCAGCAGGTCGCGCTCCAGCGACGACAGCGTCTGCACCACCACGCGATCGCGGCTTTGGCCGTCAGCCGTGGGCACTTCCAGCTGGCGTTTGAGCCGCAGCTCGGTAAACAGCGCCAGCGCCTCGCCAACGTCATCGGCAAAGCGGCGCTTCAGGCGGCCGTCTACCACCAGCGCCTCCAGCCGCTCAAAGGTTGACGTGGCGGTAATACAGCGCTCAAGCGCCATGGTGCGCACGCCGTGGACAATGGGAAAAATGCCGCCTTTTTTGATATCAATGCCGTGCTGGGGTTTTTTCAGCGAGCCAAACAGCGTCAACGGCGTCGAAAAACGCAGCGCTGCCCGGGCAAAGTAGGACAGCAGCAGGTCATCGCTGGCGCAGTGCTCGAACAGCGTCTGGCGCACGCGCTCGAGGAGCGACGGGTTACCCGCGACCGCGTGGGCATCCAGCATGATGGCCAGCTTCATCAGGCTGTCGCCGTCCCGGGCGGCGGCCCAACTGGCAATACGCGCCTGCCACTGGCTGACGCTCCCCGTCCATTCGGGGTTGGAGACCATGATGTTGCCGGGGCACGGCGGGTAGCCAAGCGTGACCAGCGTATCGGTCAGTTGGCGCATGGCGCTGCCGACCTCGGGCCATTCCAGCGCATCGTCGAGAATCAGGCCGTTGTCCTGATCGGTTTTCAGGATCTGTTCGCCGCGCCCTTCGCTGCCCATCACTATCAGGCAGCTGTCATTGTGGTAGCGCGGTGCGACGCACAGCTGCCAGGCCTTGTGGATAATACGGCCGTTCAGCGCGGCCAACAGCTCCATGGCAAAGCGCAGTTTGACGCCTTGCGCCATCAGCGCGTTGACCAGCTCCGGCGTTCGCCGGCTGGCCGCGGCCAGCGAATGCAGGTCGTCCGCCTGCTCGATCTGCAGGCTCACCACATAGCTGCGGCTGGAAAAGTAGCTCAGCACGTCGGTCAGCTCGACCACGCCCACCGGCGCCTGCCCGTCAAGCACCACCACCCGCGAGACCTTATGCCGCGTCATCATCACCAGCGCCTCGAACAGGTACTGGCCGGGCGTTACCGTGATCAGACGGTAGCGGGCAATATCACCGACCGGGCTTTGCTGAGGCAATCCGTCAACCACCAGCGCGTTGAGCAGATCGGTCTTGGTCAGCATGCCCCACGCGCCCTCCCGCTCGACCAGCAGGCTATCGGCGTGGCTTTCATTAAGCTGCGTCACCGCGCTGGCGATATCGGCATCGGCCTTGATGCGCTGGGGGGCGCGCATGCAGGCGCTAACCTGCGCCAGCATGAACCCGGCCATGGTCACGCCGCCTTCGGCACGCTTTTCCATCAGCCGGCGCGCCTTGTGCGCCAGTGACTGGCGGAAGAAACCGTCAAACTCGGGATACGCCCGACACAGCTGCTGGAACAGCACCTTGGGAAACAGATAGCACAGGCAGTCCTGCTCGGCGATAAAGCGATAGCGGCTCTGGCCGTTGATCATGCTGATGGCGCCGAACAGGTCACCCGCCGTGTAAAGGCCGATACGCGCGGTGGCCTGCGGCAGCGTCGGGTCCACTTCGGCGACCTCACCCTGATGGATCAAAAACAGCGACTCGCCGGCCTGCCCGGTATCCAGAATGATTTCGTCGCGGTCGAAGTAGGCAATATCCATGCCGCGGCGCGCATGTTCACGGCCCGCCGCGTCGAGCAGCGTAAAGGGAGGTTGGGAAAGCTCGACATCGACCATGCATACCTCGGCAAAAAGGGAAACGGCGTCCCCAGAGTATCGACGTCTGTGCCCGTACCGACACCTATACTATCGTCATAGCCATTCGCCACGGCTATCCTCACAGCGACCGTTCCAGCCCGCCATCAGCAGTCAAGACGTTGGTTTAAAGACCAAAGTCTGGATTTCTTTTTGACGTTTTTTGGCCAGTATGAAAGCACGTAATGCAGGGTTGTCGCGCCGTCTTCGCCCGGTTAAAAACTGTGCTTCTGAACGGCACGGCCGCACAACCCTGGCACTGTTCACTCACCGCAATCTCCAAACCTTAACAATCACAAACGGAGAGCAACGCCATGGCAGATGATACTTCCAACGCTGCTGCATACTGGAAAGCCAACGTACGCACCATTTTCGGCTGCCTGATCGTCTGGGCCTTCGTGTCGTACGGCTGTGCCATCCTGTTTCGCCCGCTTTTAGCGGGTATTCCCGTCGGCGGGACTGACCTTGGCTTCTGGTTTGCCCAGCAAGGCTCAATCCTGACGTTTATCGCGCTGACCTTCTTCTACGCCTGGAAGATGAATCAGCTCGACAAAAAATACGACCTCGGGGAGTAAGCCAGCATGGACCAGTTTACGATCAACATACTGTTTGTTGGCGCGTCGTTTGCGCTCTACATCGGCATCGCCATCTGGGCGCGCGCCGGCTCCACCAAGGACTTCTACGTCGCCGGCGGCGGCGTGCATCCCATTACCAACGGCATGGCGACGGCCGCCGACTGGATGTCGGCGGCCTCGTTCATCTCCATGGCGGGTCTGCTGGCCGCCGGCGGCTACGCCAACTCGACCTACCTGATGGGCTGGACCGGCGGCTACGTGCTGCTTGCCATGCTGCTCGCGCCCTACCTGCGCAAGTTCGGCAAGTTTACCGTACCGGCCTTTATCGGCGATCGCTTCTACAGCAGCACCGCGCGGCTGATCGCCGTGGTCTGTTTGATCACCGCCTCGGTGACGTACGTCATCGGCCAGATGACCGGTGCCGGCGTGGCTTTCTCGCGCTTTCTGGAAGTGTCCAATACCGCGGGCATCTGGATTGCCGCGCTGATCGTGTTCCTGTACGCGGTATTTGGCGGCATGAAGGGCATTACCTATACCCAGGTCGCCCAGTACATCGTGCTGATTATTGCCTACACCATTCCGGCCGTGTTCATCGCCATGCAGCTGACCGGTAACCCGATCCCCATGTTCGGCATGTTCGGCACACACGTCGAGTCCGGCATTCCGCTGCTCGACAAGCTGGATCAGGTGGTGACCGCGCTGGGTTTCAACGCCTACACCGGCGACGTGGACAACAAGCTCAACATGGTGCTGTTCACGCTCTCGCTGATGGTGGGTACCGCCGGGCTGCCCCACGTCATCATCCGCTTTTTCACCGTGCCGAAGGTGGCTGATGCACGCTGGTCGGCGGGCTGGGCACTGGTGTTTATCGCGCTGCTGTACGTCACGGCACCGGCCGTCGGCTCCATGGCGCGCCTGAACCTGATGACCACTATCTACCCCGACATGAGCGAGCAGGTCGAAGACTACGACGCCGCAGCCAGCAGCCCCATCCTTTACGCAGACCGCCCCAACTGGATCCGCGCCTGGGAACACACCGGCCTGATCACCTTCGAGGACAAGAACGGCGACGACCGCATCCAGCTGTACAACGACACTAACGAAGCCTTTACCGGCACTGCCACCGAGCGTGGCTGGGAAGGTAACGAGCTTTCCGTCAACAACGACATCCTGGTACTCGCCAACCCCGAGATTGCCAACTTGCCGCCCTGGGTCATCGGCCTGATTGCCGCCGGCGGGGTTGCCGCAGCGCTGTCTACCGCGGCCGGGCTGCTGCTGGCGATTTCCTCGGCCATCAGCCACGACCTGATCAAGAACACGATCAACCCGCGCATCTCCGAAAAAGGCGAAATGCTGGCCGCACGGATCTCCATGGGCGGGGCGATTCTGCTCGCGACCTATCTGGGGCTCAATCCGCCGGGGTTTGCCGCACAAACCGTGGCGCTGGCCTTCGGTATTGCCGGTGCGTCGCTGTTCCCGGTGTTGATGATGGGTATCTTCTCCAAGCGCATCAACAACCACGGTGCCGTCGCGGGCATGCTGACCGGGCTTTTGACCACGCTGCTGTATATCTTCACCTACCTTGGCTGGTTCTTTATCCCCGGCACCAACATGCTGGCGAACACGCCGGATAACTGGGTCATGGGCATCTCGCCGCAGTCCTTCGGTGCGCTGGGGGCGATCATGAACTTCGCGGTTGCCTTCGTGGTGTCCAACGTGACCGCCGCACCGCCGCAGGCCATTCAGGACCTGGTCGAAAGCGTGCGCTACCCGAAAGGGGCTGGCAGTGCGACACACATGAGTCACTGATTTATAATGACTCGACCTTGAAATGTTTCGACCCAGACCAAGCGGGCTTCCATACGGAAGCCCGCCTTCTTTCACAGAGGATACGCCATGATCTGGCATTTGATCGCCGCCGTTTTTTCGGGCCTGGGCGCTGCGGGTATCGGCCTTGTATTGCGCACGCTGAGCGGCAAACGTCTGCCCAAGTGGATCGTGCCGGTATGCGCCGGCCTCGGCATGTTGGGCTATCAGGTCAATGCGGAATACAGCTGGTTTGAGCTTAAAAGCCAGCAGCTGCCTGCCAGCGCCGTGGTTATTTCCAGCCAGACCGACAGCATGATCTGGCGTCCCTGGACGCTGGCCTTTCCCATGGTGACCGAGTTCAGCGCCGTGGATCGTGACGGCATGACGCATAACGCGCGCGGCCAAACACCCGTTGTTGAGCTGATTGTCTACCATTTTGAGCGCCACTACGCCGACGTAGTGACGCCCACGCCGTACCTGCTCAACTGCGACAACCGCGAGCTGGTGCCGCTGGATGATGCCACTGGAAAGCCCGCGCTTAACGCCCTGCGCACCCTGCGCGAAGGCGCCAAACTCTATACCACCGCGTGCCAGCCGGCACACGAAGTGTAAACCCGCCCTCCAACCCGCCACTCCGGCCTGACGCCCACGCCCATTTCGCCTAGAATGGGCGTTTTTGCGCCACGGCGGGAGCGTTGGATGTTTTACGCGGGGCTACTTATCGCGGTATCGCTTGGGTATATTGCGATACTGTTCGGCATTGCCTGGTACGGCGACCGCCGGGCGCATACTCACGGCGCCAGCCGCCGCCGGCCGCTGATTTACAGCCTGGCGCTGGCGATTTACTGCACCTCGTGGACGTTTTACGGTGCCGTGGGGCAGGCGGCGACGTCGGGCTGGTCATTCGCCAGTATTTTTGTCGGCCCCATCCTGACCTTCCTGCTGTTCTGGCCGATACTCGCCAAGATGATCCGCGTGGCCAAGCACCAGAACGTCACCTCGATTGCCGATTTTATTGCCTCGCGCTACGGCAAGGCGCAGTCACTGGCGGTGTTCGCCAGCCTGATCGCACTGGTCGGCACGCTGCCCTATATCGCCCTGCAGCTGAAAGCCGTGGCGTCTTCCTTCAGCATTCTGACCGGCGAAGCCGGCGGGCCGCGCGCGCCGCTGTTTGGCGACGCCGCCTTTTACATCGCCTGCGTCATGGCGCTGTTCGCGATTTTATTCGGCACCCGCCATACCGATGCCACCGAACACCATGAAGGCCTGATTCATGCCGTGGCCTTCGAGTCGCTGGTCAAGCTCGCCGCCTTCATCATTCTCGGCGCCGTGGTGACATGGGGCATGTTCGACGGCCTCGGCGAGCTGATGCATTACGCCGACAGCCAGCTCGATCTCGAACGTCAGCTGACCGAGCAGGATTTCGCCCACGGCTTCTGGGCGCAGACGCTGCTCGCCATGCTGGCGATTTTCTGCCTGCCGCGCCAGTTTCACGTCACCGTGGTCGAAAACATCCACCCCGACGATGCCCAGCGGGCACGCTGGCTGTTTCCGCTGTACCTGCTTGCCGTGGGCTTTTTCGTCATGCCGCTGGCCGCCGCGGGGCTGTGGCTGTTCGGCGACAGTGGCGTTGAGCCGGATGCGTATGTCCTCGCGCTCTCCATGGCCTCGGGCCACGAATGGCTAACGCTGCTGACGTTTATCGGCGGCTTTTCCGCCTCGACCAGCATGGTGATTGTGGCTGCCGTGGCGGTGTCGATCATGATTTCCAACGAAATCGTCATCCCCGCGCTGTTTCGCCTGCGCTGGTTTGATACCCAGGCGCGGGACTACGGGCGGCTGGTGCTGCGCGTCAGGCGTTTTACCATTATTGCCGTGCTCGCGCTGGCCTACGGCTTTTACCGTATGCTCGCCGAGTTCAGCTCACTGGCCTCCATCGGCATGCTCTCGTTTGCCGCCGCCGCCCAGTTTGCCCCGGCGCTGATCGGCGGGCTTTACTGGAAACGCGGCAACTGGCTGGGCGTGACGGTCGGGCTGAACGCGGGCTTTGCCATCTGGGCCTACAGCCTGCTGGGGCCGGCGCTGGTCAATGCCGGCGTGCTGCCCGGCGGCTGGGTCACGAACGGCCCGCTGGGAGTGGCCTGGCTCTCGCCCACGTCGCTGTTTGGCCTGCACCTTGGCGACCCCTTTACCCACGGCGTCATGCTCTCCCTCGGGGTGAACCTGTTCTGCTATATTTTTATCTCGCAGCTGAGCTCCCAGCGGGTCGTCGAGCGCATTCAGGCCTCGCTGTTTGTCGACAGCGTCGAAACCCGCCAGACCTCGATCAATCGCCCGTGGATGGGCGCCACCACGGTGGGCGACCTGAAAGTGCTGTGCGAGCGCTTTCTGGGCGAAGGCCAGGTGGCGCGCGCCTTTGGCGACTACGCCCGGCGCAACGGTACGCCGCTGGCCGACGACGCCCGCGCCTCCATCGACGTGATCCAGTTTACCGAGCGCTTTCTGGCCTCGGTGCTGGGCGCTTCATCGGCGCGCATCGTGGTCAACTCGGCGCTGCAGGGGCGCGGCATCGGCATTTCCGACGTCATTTCGATTGTCGATGAAGCCTCCCAGGTGCTCGAGTTCAACCGCGCGCTGCTGCAGGCCACCATCGAAAATATCACTCAGGGTATCAGCGTGGTCGACCAGCACCTGCGGCTGGTGGTGTGGAACCAGCGCTATCTGGAGCTGTTTCGTTTCCCCGATCATCTGATCCGCGTGGGCGCGCCGATTGACCGCATCTTCCGCTATAACGCCCACAGCGGCGAGTACGGCCCCGGCGACCCGGAGGAGCACGTCGAACTGCTGCTGGATAACATTCGCGAAGGCCAACCCCACCGCTACGTACGCTACCGCCAGGACGGCAGCGTGCTGGAGGTTCAGGGCAACCCCATGCCCGGCGGCGGCTTTGTGTATACCTATCAGGATATCAGCCCGCAAAAGCGCATCGAAGAGGCGCTGATCCGCTCGGAAAACAACATCCGCATCTATACCGACAACGTGCCGGCGCTGATTGCCTATTTCGACAAGGACTGCCGCTACCTGTTTACCAACCGCGCCTACGAACAGGCCTTCGGGGTCGACCGCCACGCGGTCATCGGCCGGCGCTTTGCCGATGTCATGCCGGCCGACCGCGCGCATGAACGCGCCGGCTGGATCGAGCAGACCCTTAACGGCGAGCGGGTGAGTTTTGAAGTATCCATGCCGCAGGCCGGCGAGCTGCGCCACATGCTCGTCACCTATACGCCGCACTTTGACGATGCCCACGCTATTCTGGGCTTTTTCGCGCTGTATCAAGACATTACCGAGCGGCGCCAGGCCGAGGTCGCCCTCAAGGAAACCAACGAAACCCTTGAGGAGCGGGTACACGAGCGAACTCAGGCACTGCGTCAGGCCAAGCAGCTGGCCGAAGACGCCAACACATCAAAAACACGCTTTCTGGCCGCGGCCAGCCACGATCTGCTGCAGCCGCTCAATGCCGCGCGACTGTTTACCTCGGCGCTGATGCAGGACGAAAACACTCCCAACGCCCAGCGCACCATCGGCCATATTGATAACTCGCTGCAGGCGGCCGAAGAGCTGCTGGGCACGCTGCTGGATATCTCCAAGCTCGACGCCGGCGCCCTGACGCCTCGGCGCAGCCACTTTGCGCTGGCCGACATTTTGCGCCCGCTGCGCGCTGAATTCGACGTCATGGCCGAAGACCGGGGATTGGATCTGGTCGTAGTGCCTACCGAGCAGTGGGTGGATTCGGATTCGCAAATGCTGCGCCGCATCATTCAGAACTTCCTTTCCAACGCGCTGCGCTACACCCAGGAGGGTCGCGTGCTGCTGGGCTGCCGGCGCTCGGGAGACCGGCTGCGCATCGAAGTGTGGGATACCGGCCCGGGGATTCCCGAGGCCAAACAGACGGAGATTTTTCAGGAGTTTCGCCGCTTGGATCAGGCCTCGCGCCACCGCGAGAGTGAAAAAGGTCTGGGGCTGGGCCTGTCCATCGCCGAGCGCATGAGCCGAGTGCTGGATCACCCGCTGAAGGTGCGCTCCTGGGAAGGCTACGGCACGGTCTTTAGCGTCAGCGTGCCGACGGTAGCCGCACAAGTAATCGCCGACCAGCCGGCAGAGCCCAAACGCAGCGCCGGCAACAAGCTGGCCGGCACGCGCATCGTCTGCATCGATAACGAGTCGCTGATTCTCGAGGGCATGGCCGCCATGCTCGGCGGCTGGGGGTGCGAGGTCTTTACCGCCACCAGCATCGGCGGTGCCAAGTCTATCTTGCGCAACATGGAAGGCGACCCCGACGCCATTCTGGCCGACTACCATCTGGATAACGAAGTCACCGGCCTGATGGCGCTGGAAGCGCTGGCCGAACGCCTCCAGGGCGACGTGCCCAGCATTGTGATTACCGCCGACCGCAGCGAAGAGGTGGCCGAACAGATCAAACGCGCCGGCCATCACCTGCTGCTCAAACCGGTGCGCCCGGCGGCGCTACGCGCCCTGCTGAGCCGTACCCTGCAGGCCAGCCGCGGCGCGCGTAACGGCGCCTAGGATTCGACCTTGGGCGGATCGACCTCGAGCTTTTTCGCGGCGATGACCGCCTGGGTGCGCGAATGCACGCCGAGCTTGCGCAAAATGGCGGTCACGTGCGCCTTGATAGTGGCCTCGGACACGCTCAGTTCATAGGCGATCTGCTTGTTCAACAGGCCTTCGTTGAGCATGTTGAGCACGCGAAACTGCTGGGGCGTGAGCGAGGCGATGGCCTCGGCAAAGCGCGCCTCTTCTTCGTTGGTGTCGTCGAGCACGCCGGAAAGCGCTTCGGGCAGCCAGACTTCGCCGTCAAGGATTTCGCCCACCGCCTCGGCGATCAGCGTCAGCGACGACGATTTCGGAATGAATCCCGACGCCCCGTAGTCGAGCGCCCGGCGCACCACGTAGGGCTCGTCGCTGCCGGAAATAACCGCTACCGGAATATCGGGCATCTGCCCGCGCAGCTGAATCAGCCCCGAGAAACCGTTGGCGCCCGGCATATGTAAATCCAGCAGCACCAGGTCGGCATCGGGGTGGCGATTCACCACGTCCTTGGTGGCTTCCATGGTGTCCGCCTCGACGATATCCGCCTGCGGTGCGAGCTGACGCAGCGCCTGGGTGAGCGCCGCGCGAAACAGCGGGTGGTCATCGGCGACGATGAACTTATGGGCAATAGCCATGGGTACTCCTCCGAATCCTTGAGCAGCCGTCAAGAGCCTGCCGTCGCGACGCCCGGCCCTGTCGGTTGGGGATAATGCTTTGCGATAGCCCTGGGGCAATCGTACGTCAGGAATGGTACCTCAAGGGATTCACCATGCCCAAGAATGGTTTGCACGGTTTTGTCATTTTCTGCCCGGCTTTTCCAACCGCTTGAGGCAACAATGCCGGCACACCGGCCGGCATTGTTTGGCTTATGAGTGAATGATGTCGGTGAACGGCTGCGCTTAGCGGTTGACGCGGTGCTCGATCAACTCGTCCACCACGCTCGGGTCGGCCAGCGTACTGGTATCACCCAGGCCGTCGCACTCGTTGGCGGCAATCTTGCGCAGAATGCGCCGCATGATCTTGCCCGAGCGAGTTTTGGGCAGCGATGGCGCCCACTGGATGATATCCGGCGAGGCAATCGGGCCAATTTCTTTACGCACCTGCTGGGTCAGCTCTTTCTTGAGTTCGTCGGTCGGCTCTACGTCGTCGCCCAGGGTGACGTAGATGTAGATACCCTGACCCTTGATGTCGTGGGGGTAACCCACCACGGCGGCCTCGGCCACCGCCGCGTGGGCCACCATCGCCGACTCGATTTCGGCAGTGCCCATGCGGTGACCCGAGATGTTGAGCACGTCGTCTACCCGGCCGGTGATCCAGTAGTCGCCGTCGGCGTCGCGGCGGCAGCCATCACCGGTGAAGTAGACGCCGTCGTAGGTCGAGAAATAGGTGCTCACGAAACGCGCGTGGTCGCCCCAGATCGAGCGCGCCTGCCCCGGCCAGGAATCCAGAATCACCAGATTGCCTTCGGCCTCGCCTTCCAGCTGCTGGCCTTCGCTGTCCATGATCGCCGGCTGCACCCCGAAAAACGGCTTGGTGGCCGAGCCGGGCTTGAGCGGCGTCGCCCCGGGCAGCGGGGCAATCATGATGCCGCCGTTTTCGGTCTGCCACCAGGTATCCACGATCGGGCAGCGTTTCTTGCCCATCACGCGGTAGAACCACTCCCAGGCTTCGGGGTTGATCGGCTCGCCTACCGTGCCCAGCAGGCGCAGGCTGTCCCGCGAGCTTGAGTCCATGACGCTGTCGCCGTGGGCCATGAACGCACGGATGGCAGTGGGTGCGGTGTAAAGGATGTTGACCTTGTGCTTGTCGACGATCTCGCCCATGCGCCCGTGGGTCGGGTAGGTCGGCACGCCTTCAAACATCAGCGTGGTCGCGCCGTTGGCCAGCGGCCCGTAGACGATATAGCTGTGCCCGGTCACCCAGCCCACATCGGCGGTGCACCAGTACACGTCGCCTTCGTGGTAATCGAACACGTACTGGTGGGTCATCGCGGCGTAGGTCAGATAGCCGCCGGTAGTGTGTTTGAGGCCTTTGGGCGCGCCGGTGGAGCCCGAGGTATACAGGATAAACAGCGGATCTTCGGCGTTCATCGCCTCTGCCGGGCAGGCCATCGCCTGCTTGTCGACCATCTCGTGGTACCAGACGTCGCGGCCCTCGTGCCAATCGATATCGCCGCCGGTGCGCTTGACCACCAGCACCTCTTCGCACACCTCGGTGCCCTCGCGGGTCAGGGCGGCATCGACGTTATCCTTGAGCGGCACGTGCTTGCCGCCGCGCACGGACTCATCGGCGGTAATCACCAGTTTCGACTGCGCGCCGATCACCCGCTGAGCAATGGCGTCGGGCGAGAAGCCGCCAAAAATCACCGAGTGCACCGCGCCAATGCGCGCGCAGGCAAGCATTGCCACCGCCGCTTCGGGAATCATCGGCATGTACAGCGTGACGGTGTCGCCCTTGCCAATGCCCATTTCCTTGAGCGCGTTGGCCAGCTGATTGGTGCGGTCGTAAAGTTCGGCGTAGGTAATGTGGCACGACTCGGCCGGATCGTCGCCTTCCCAGATAATCGCGGTGTCGCCGCCACGGATTTCCAGATGACGATCCAGGCAGTTGGCCGCCACGTTGAGCTCGCCGTCTTCAAACCAGCGGATATCCACGTTATCGCGATCAAACGAGGTGTTCTTGATTTTGGTCGGCGCCTTGATCCAGTCAAGCCGCTTGGCCTGCTCGGCCCAGAAGCCTTCCGGATCGTCTATCGAGCGCTGATACATGGCCGCGTACTCTGCTTTGTCGGCCCAGGCATTGGCGGCGATATCGTCGCGCACCGGATAGACGTCGTGGTGTTGTTCGCTCATGGATTGCCTCTCCGTGGAAGTACACTGCCTTTATAAAATGTCGCCAGTGGCGTAGGCGACGATAGTTGGCCGCCTTCTTTTACCCTAGCATAAACCCCGCTCACGACCCTTTATGTTAGACATTGGTAGTAACATTTTTCATTGAAATAACAGGTAGTTAACTATCATCTACTGCTGTGGATTTCGCGCTGTTCGATCAGCTCGTCGACCACGCTCGGGTCGGCCAGCGTGCTGGTATCACCCAGACTATCGCATTCGTTGGCGGCAATCTTGCGCAGAATGCGCCGCATGATCTTGCCCGAGCGGGTCTTGGGCAGCGACGGCGCCCACTGAATGATATCCGGCACGGCGATAGACCCCAGATCACGGCGCATGCACTGAGCCAGCTCCTTTTTGAGCGCCTCAGACGGTGCCGCGTCGTCGCCCAGGGTGACGTAGATGTAGATGCCCTGGCCCTTGATCGCGTGGGGGTAGCCCACCACCGCCGCTTCAGCCACCGCCTCGTGGGCCACCAGCGCCGACTCGATTTCGGCAGTACCCATGCGGTGGCCGGACACGTTGAGCACATCGTCCACCCGGCCGGTGATCCAGTAGTCACCGTCGGCGTCGCGGCGGCAGCCGTCGCCGGTGAAGTACACGCCGTCGTAGGTCGAGAAATAGGTGCTCACAAAGCGTTCGTGGTCACCCCAGATCGAGCGCGCCTGCCCCGGCCAGGAATCCAGCACCACCAGATTGCCTTCGGCTTCGCCCTCAAGCTGCTGGCCTTCGCTGTCCATGATCGCCGGCTTTATGCCGAAAAACGGCCTTGTCGCCGAGCCGGGCTTGAGCGGCGTGGCGCCCGGCAGCGGGGCAATCATGATGCCGCCCGTTTCGGTCTGCCACCAGGTATCCACAATCGGGCAGCGCTCGTTGCCGATCACGCGATAGAACCACTCCCAGGCCTCGGGGTTGATCGGCTCGCCTGCGGAACCCAGCAGTCGCAGGCTTTCGCGCGAGCTCGAATCCATCACCCGATCGCCGTGGGCCATCAGCGCGCGTACCGCGGTGGGCGCGGTATAGAGGATGTTGACCTGATGCTTATCGACGATTTCGCCCATGCGCCCGTGAGTCGGATAGGTGGGCACACCTTCAAACATCAGCGTGGTCGCCCCGTTCAGCAACGGGCCGTAGATCAGGTAACTGTGCCCGGTCACCCAGCCCACATCGGCGGTGCACCAGAACACTTCGCCCGCGTGGTAATCAAACACGTAGTGGTGGGTCAGCGAGGCGTAGGTCAAATAACCGCCGGTGGTGTGCTTGAGGCCCTTGGGCGCGCCGGTGGAGCCCGAGGTATACAGGATAAACAGCGGATCTTCGGCGTTCATCGCCTCCGCCGGGCACTCAAGCCCCTGTTTTTCGACCACCTCGTGGTACCAGACATCACGGCCCGCGTGCCAGTCGATGTCACCGCCCGTACGCTGGACCACCAGTACGTTTTCGCACACCTCGGTGCCCTCGCGGGTCAGGGCGGCATCGACGTTATCCTTGAGCGGCACGTGCTTGCCGCCGCGCACGGATTCATCGGCGGTAATCACCAGCCTGGACTGCGCGCCTTTCACCCGCTGGGCAATGGCGTCGGGCGAGAAGCCGCCAAAAATCACCGAGTGCACCGCGCCGATACGCGCGCAGGCCAGCATGGCCACCGCCGCTTCGGGAATCATCGGCATGTACAGCGTGACGGTGTCGCCCTTGCCAATGCCCAGCGCTTTGAGCGCGTTGGCCAACTGATTGGTGCGCTGGTAAAGCTCGGCGTAGGTAATGTGGCGCGAGTCGGCGGGGTCGTCGCCTTCCCAGATAATCGCGGTCTGGTCACCGCGGTGTTGCAGGTGGCGATCCAGACAGTTGGCGGCGGCGTTGAGCTCACCGTCGGCAAACCAGCTAATCTCCACGCTGTCGCGATCAAACGAGGTGTTCTTGATGGTGGTCGGCGCCTTGATCCAGTCAAGCCGCCTGGCCTGCTCGGCCCAGAAGCCTTCCGGATCGTCTATCGAGCGCTGGTACATGGCCGCGTAGTGTTGCTGGTCGGCCCAGGCATTGGCAGCGATAGCGTCGCGCACCGGATAAACGTGGGGCTGCTGTGGCGCATGCGGGGACTGTTGTTGTTCGCTCATGGGGATCCTCCGTGGAACAGCGTGGCTTTCGTGATCTGCCACCCGCTGCACGGCCGGCGACACTCAGCGTATTAGCTTCGCCAGCATAGCGCTCTTCCCCACGGTCTTTCTCCTAGACCTTGGTATTGATATTTTTTACTTAAATAACAATGATTTAAAACTATTCTCGGGCGGCATCACGGCCACAATAGACCAAGGTATCAGCACATTGTCGACAACGGTAACGCCGTCCTTTCTGCCGCTGTGCGTGGCGCTGAGGGGTAAAATGATGCTCGCCGCATCGGCAGCGGTAGCGGTACGGCGCCGGCCGTGCGCGGCTCACGTCCAGCCGGTGGGTCACGCGCGGCACCAGCGCAAACAGCTCGCGCATCACCGCTTGCCATTCGCGCCCGTGGGGCTTCAGGCGCGGCCCGTCCTGCAGATGAAACACCAGCCAGTGCGCCAGCTCGTGGGGAATCACCTCGGCAAAAAAGATCTCGCGATTTTCGCGCAGCAGCACCGGGTTAAAGCGCAGCCCGCCGCGCCCCAGGTGCGCCTGCCCGGCCGAGGCGCCTTTCAGGTCAAACCACACGCCGGGCGCGGGCAGCCCCGGATAGACCTCGCGGGCACGTTCAAGCGCCTCCGTGACGCGGGTGCGTGCGGCGTCTTCAAGGGCGGCGTTATCCAGTCCGGCGAGCCTTTCATCGGGCCAGGCCAGCAGTGGTACGGCCGCATTTGATGATAAACTGGGCATCTTGTTCATCCTTTTCCAACGCCAGCTATTATCAAACGACAATTCGCGAGGCTTTGCATGTCACAGCGCCCGACCCCCCCGCACCAGAATACCCCCGAGGCCGCGCCGCCCGAGCCGCTGTTAAGCGATGACGCGCTTGAGCAACTGGACGATTTTCTTGATTCAGACCGGGTCGATGAAGACGCGTTGGATCTGATCTCGACCCACGGTTTCATGGTCGCGTTGGCCGTCGCCCCGAGCGAGGTGCCCGCCGAGCAGTGGCTTGTCGAGCTGTTTCAGGGCGAGCCCGCCTACGCGGATGACGCCGAGCGCACCGAGATTACCGGCCTGCTGACGGCGCTGCGCGACAACGCCATTGCGCTGCTGGAACAGGGCGGGCTGGTGGAACTGCCGTTTGAGCTGATCCTCGACGGACTGCCCCCCGAGGAAACGCCCATCGGCGACTGGTGCGCAGGCTTCATGGAAGGCGTGTTCAGCGATGAAAGCGCCTGGTTTGCCGACGACGAAGAGGCCGCCGCGACCCTGCTGCTGCCGTTCATGCTGCTCTCGGGGCTGTTCGACGACGAGCCGGACATTGCCGAGCTGTCGGGCGATACCCAGCGGCTGGAAGCGTTGACCACACAGCTGCCCGAACTGGTGCTGGACTTGTACCTGCACTACCGCGTGCCGCCGGAAGCGCCGAGCGGTGGGCGCGGCGCCAAGCCCAAGCCGCGGCCGAAAACGCCGGCCAAGGGTAAAAAGCGCCGTTAAGCCGCTACGCGGCGATTATTTCAACCGCGTCAGCAGCCCGTCGAGCCTGCCAAACAGCCACTCGCGGGCACGCTGGTACCAGGGGCGTGCCGCCCAAGCGCGGGCGTCGACTTCATCGCTGACCGCGAAATTGCGCTCGAACAGGGCATTCACCTCGGCGGCAAAGTGCGCATCGTCCACTTCCTGATTGGCTTCCATGTTCCAGTGCAGGTTCCAGTGATCGAAGTTGCACGAGCCGATGCTGCTCCAGTCATCCGCAAGGACGAACTTGGCGTGAATAAAGCTCGGCTGGAACTCGTAAATACGCACGCCGGCCTTGAGCATGGCAGCGTAAAAGCGCTGGCTGGCGTAGCGCACGCTAAGGTGGTCGTTGTGCCCGCCGGGCAATAGCAGGCGCACGTCAACGCCGCGGCGCGCGGCACGCTTAAGCCGCCGACGCAGCGACAGCGTCGGCACAAAGTAGGGCGTGCACAGCCACAGCCGACGCTGCGCGTTGTCCACGCGGAACTGCAGCGACAGGCGAATGGCCTGATAACGATACCCTCGCCCCATCATCACCCGCCCGCGCATGCTGCCGCCAGACTCACTGACGGCGGCGTGCGGCAGGCGCGGTGCTGGTCGTGTGCACTCGCCGCGGGTAAACCGCGAGGCCCACAGCCGCCTGAACAGCGTCTCCCAGTCAGCCACCACCGGGCCTTCAGCGCGCACGGCGATTTCATACCAGGCGTCAAGAAACGCATCTACCGCACCAAAGCCGCCGACAAAGGCCGCGCGGCCATCCACCACCACGATTTTACGGTGATCACGGCTCAGATTGCGGGTCAGCGAATGCCACCCCAGCGGGTTGAAAAACCGCAGCGCCACGCCGCCGTCCTGCAGCCGCTTACGGTCGTGAGTGGCAAGCCCCATGCTGCCAAAGCCATCCAGCAGCAGACATACCGTCACGCCGCGCCGGGCGGCACTCACCAGCGCTTCGATCACCTGATCGGCCAGCCGGCCGGATTCCATCAGATAAAGCTCGACCAGAATGTAGCGCTCGGCCTGCGCGAACGCCTCAAACATCGCCGGCAGAAAGCTCGCCGACTCGGGCAACAGGGTAAAATGATTGTGCTCACGCCACACCGGCATCTAAACCTCCTGACCGCGCCGAGGGCGCAGCGAGCGGTGGACGTAAATATCGTAGCGGCTGGTTTTGCCTTCAAGCGTATGCGCCACCGCCGGCCCTTCGATGGGCGGCGCCTTGCGCGGCCGCTTGACCACCACCCGATGGGTGGCGACGTCGAGCGCGGCCTCGAGCAAACGCGGGCCGTCGGCATCCTCACCGGCCAGCTCGCGAAACATGCGCATGTCTTTTTTCACCAGCGCGGATTTCTCGCGGTGGGGAAACATCGGGTCAAGATGGACGACCTCGGGGGCCTGCCCCGACGCTGCAACCAGCGCGGCCAGCTCGACCGTGGCGTCGCCCGGCATCAGCCGCATGCGCGCAGCAATCTCGGCGGTATCGGCGTGGCGCGCCGCGCGTGCCAGGCCATCGGCCAGCAGTGCGGCAATCGCCGGCACCCGTTCAATCAGCACCACCGTTGCGCCCAAACCGGCCAGCACAAAGGCGTCGCGGCCAAGTCCCGCCGTGGCGTCGACCACGCTTGGCGTCACGCCTTTGGAAAGCCCGCAGGCGCGGGCTATCAGCTGGCCGCGCCCGCCGCCAAAGCGCCGCCGGTGGCCGGCCTTGCCGCCAACAAAATCGACGTACAGCGACTTGCCGTAGCGTTTTTCATCGCCGGCCAGCACCAGCCCTTCGGCGCGCTGCTCGAGCGTCAGCCCGATGGGCAGCGCGATATTGTCCCAGCGGATACTCTCAGGGCTCATGCCGACTTTTTCCACGCCTACTTTTTCCAAGCCTACTTTTTCCAGGCCACTTGGTTACGCAGATACACCGGCTGCACCAAATGCGCCGGTTGACCCAGCCCGGCGTCAAAATCATGCGCGGCCAGCCAGGCCATTTCCTCGGCGCGCGGCTCAAACTCGGGCACGCGCTGCGCCAGCCTCGCTTTCACCGCTTCGTCAAAGGCGTCCCATAAGGAAGGCCCTTGAGATGGCCCTTGAGAAAGCCCCGACCCTACGCCCGTCCAGCTTTCTTCCGCTCGGTCAGCCGGCGCGTCGGGCAGCACAAAGCGCTCGGGGGCGATCACCGCCTCGTCTCCCACCCGCGTGGGGACGCCGCCTTCCACCCGCCACGCCGCCGCATAGACTTCGCCCATGCGCGCGTCGATCAGCGTGGCGATAGCGTCAACGCCCAACTGGCGGTGTGCCTGTAGTGCCAGCGCTCTCAGCGTAGATACGCCCAGCAGCGGGCAATCGAGGCCAAACGCCAGCCCCTGGGCGGCGCCGGCCGCAATCCGCAGGCCGGTAAACGAGCCGGGCCCGCGGCCAAAGGCCACCGCGTCAAGCGCGCTCGGCGCAAGCTGAGCATCGGCCAGCACCTCATCGACCATGGGCAACAAGCGCCGTGTGTGCTCCCGCGGGGTCATGGCAAAGCGTGCCAGGCACCGTTCGCCCTCGGCATCGCGACGGTAAAGCGCCGCCGAGCAGGCGCTCGACGAGGCGTCCAGAGCAAGCAGATTAAGCGCCATTACGCGGCCTGTTTACCCAGCGCGTCGGTCACCTGACGGGTGATATCCGTCACGCTGCCCACGCCTTCAACGCGGTGATACTGCGGCGCGGCGGCGGGGTCGTCCTTGGCCCACTGCTGGTAGTAGTCCACCAGCGGTGCGGTCTGATCGTGGTAGACGGCCAGGCGGTTGCGCACGGTGGATTCCTGATCGTCTTCGCGCTGAATCAGCGCCTCGCCGGTCACGTCGTCCTTGCCCGGTTCCTGGGGCTGATTATGCTCAATATGGTAGGTGCGCCCCGACGCGGGATGAACGCGACGTCCGGCCAGACGGCCGACAATTTCGTCATCGGCCACGGCAATTTCCAGCACGTGATCGAGTTTGACGCCGGCGTCTTTCATCGCGTCAGCCTGGGGAATGGTGCGCGGGAAGCCATCGAACAGAAAGCCGTGTTCGCAGTCAGGCTGGGCGATGCGTTCCTTGACCAGATCGATGATGATCTCGTCGGACACCAGCCCGCCGCTGTTCATGATGCCCTGAACCTTGAGTCCCAGCTCGCTTTCATCCTTGATTGCCGCACGCAGCATGTCGCCGGTGGAAATCTGGGGGATCTTGTACTGCTCGCAAATAAACTGCGCCTGGGTCCCTTTACCCGCGCCGGGGGCGCCCAACAAAATTAATCGCATAATAGGAGTCCTTGAATAAAACCACTGTTCGAAGCAGCACGCTCGAAAAGCCTGCTCGAGAAAAACGGGCCTCGACAATAACGGCGCATCTGCGCTGGCACAACTGTCTGTTAGGCGTACGCCAGGCCAAAAAGCTGATGCCGCTCGTCACCGTCTGAAAACACAAACGGCGCCCGCAGGCGCCGTTTGCGTATCAATACGCCGTTTGCCGCTTACAGCAGCAGGCGACGAATGTCGCTGAGCACGCTCGACAGGAATGTCGTGAAACGTGCCGCATCCGCACCGTTAACCGCACGGTGGTCGTAGGACAGCGACAGCGGCATCATCAGGCGCGGCTGGAACTCGGCGCCGTCCCATACCGGCTTCATCTGCGCCTTGGAAACGCCCAGAATGGCGACTTCCGGGGCGTTGACGATGGGCGTGAACGCGGTGCCGCCAATCGAACCAAGGCTCGAGATGGTCATGCAGCCACCGGTCATTTCCTCGCGCTTGAGCTTCTTGCTCTGGGCTTTTTTGCCCAGCTCAGCCATTTCGCGGGCGATGTCCAGCAGCGACTTCTGGTCGGCATTGCGCAGTACCGGCACCATCAGACCTTCGGGCGTATCCACGGCGATACCGATATGGACGTAGTTCTTCCATACCATGGTTTCACCGTCGCTCTTCAGGCTGACGTTGAACTGCGGGAACTGCTTGAGCGCAAAAGCGCACGCCTTGACGAGGAACGGCAGCGGCGTGAGTTTCGCGCCCTGCGCCTCGGCTTCGGCCTTCATCGACTTGCGGAAGGCTTCCAGCTCGGTGATGTCCGCGTCTTCAAACTGCGTCACGTGGGGCACATTCACCCAGCTGCGATGCAGGTTGGTCGCGCCCATCTTGAGTAGGCGGCCCATGGGCTTCTCTTCCACTTCGCCGAACTGGCTGAAGTCCTGATCCGGAATCGGCGGAATGCCGCTGCCGCCGGTGGCCGGTGCCTGGCCGGCTGCTGCCGGAGCCTGACCGGACAGTGCCTTTTTGACAAACGCCTGAACGTCTTCCTTGAGCACGCGGCCTTTGGGACCGCTGGGCGGCACCTCAGCCAGATCCACGCCGAACTCGCGGGCGAGCATGCGCACGGCCGGGCCGGCATGTACGCGCTTGCCGTCTTTGGCCGGTGCGGCGCTCGGCTCGGCAGCCGGTGCGCTGGACTTGTCCGCCTTGGGTGCCGGAGCACTCTGAGACTTCTCGGCCTTGGGTGCCGATTTCTCGGGCGCTGCTTTCTTGGGTGCCGCTTTCTTGGCCCCGGCCGTTTCGACGATGCCGATGACGTCGCCTTCGGAGACGCTGTCGCCTTCCTTCACGGAAAGCTCGACCAGCTTGCCCTTGTAGGGGCTGGGCACGTCCATGGAGGCCTTGTCGGATTCCAGCGTGATCAGCGCGTCTTCTGCGTCGATCTCGTCGCCTACGCTGACCGAGATTTCGATGATTTCAGCGCTGTCGCCGATATCCGGCACGCGGACTTCCTGACGCTGCGGCTCGCCGTCATCGGCGGCTTCAGCGTCGTCTTCCGGCGCTTCTTCCTGCTCGGGCGCGGCGCTTGCTGCCGGGGCTTCTGCCGGAGCATCAGCTTCTTCGGCGTCAGCGTCGCCGCCTTCACCTTCCACTTCGATCTGGCCGATCACGTCGCCTTCGGACACGCTGTCACCTTCCTTGACGGAAAGCGCAACGATCTTGCCTGCGTGGGGGCTCGGCACGTCCATTGAGGCCTTGTCGGACTCAAGGGTAATCAGCGCGTCTTCCGCGTCGACCTCATCGCCTTCGCTTACCGCGATTTCGATGATTTCGGCGCTGTCGCCGATGTCAGGCACTTTGATGTCGACGGTCTTCTTGCCGCCGGCCGCCGATTTGGCGGCTTTTTTCGGCGCCTCTTCCTGCTTGGGCGCTTCTTCTTTGGCCGGGGCTTCTTCTTTCGCCGGGGCTGCTTCGGCCTTGTCGTCACCGGCGTCTTCGCCGCCTTCGACTTCAAGCTCGACAATGTCGTCGCCTTCAGAGACGGTATCGCCTTCTTTAACCAGCACTTTCAGCACCTTGCCGCCTTTCGGCGAAGGCACGTCCATGCTGGCCTTGTCAGATTCCAGGGTAATCAGCGCGTCTTCCGCTTCGATGACGTCGCCTTCCGACACTGCAATCTCGATGATTTCGACATCGTCGCCGCCGATGTCGGGCACTTTGATGTTTTCGCTACTCAAGGTCGCGCTCCTTCCAAATCGGGTCGAGCCGGCGGGGTTACCCCCGCCGGGCAGCGGATCAGCTGGTCAGCGGGTTGGACTTGTTCGGGTCGATGTCATACTTCTTGAGTGCCTCGCCCACGACCTTACGGTCGATATCGCCACGGTCAGCCAGCGCTTTCAGCGCAGCTACGGTCACGAAGTAGCGGTTCACCTCGAAGAAGTGACGCAGCTTCTCGCGCGTATCGGAACGACCATAACCGTCGGTGCCGAGTACATGATAGTCGGTCGGCACCCAGGCACGCACCTGATCCGCGTAAAGCTTCATGTAATCGGTCGCGGCGATAGCCGGGCCGTCGCGGCCTTCCAGGCAGGCAGTCACGTGCGGCTTGCCCGGTTCGTCGTCGGGCTTGAGGAACGCCTGACGATCGATCTCGAGCGCTTCACGACGCAGCTCGTTGAAGCTGGTGGCACTCCAGATATCACTGCCCACGCCCCACTCTTCGGCGAGCATTTCCGCCGCGGCTTCGACTTCGCGCAGAATGGTGCCGGAGCCCAGCAGCTGGACGTGGCCCTTGCCTTTCTTGCCCTTGGTCTCGCGCAGCAGGTACATGCCCTTGATGATGTCACCCGCGGGCACGTTGTCCAGCGCCGGATGCTCGTAGTTCTCGTTCATCACGGTCAGGTAGTAGAAGACGTTTTCCTTGTCGGAATACATCCGCTTCAGACCATCCTGAACGATGACCGAGACTTCGTGAGCGTAGGTCGGATCGTAGCTGCGGCAGTTGGGGATGGTCGAGGCCTGGATCATGCTGTGGCCATCCTGGTGCTGCAGACCTTCGCCGTTGAGCGTGGTTCGCCCGGCGGTACCGCCAAGCATAAAGCCGCGTGCCTGCATGTCGCCAGCCGCCCAGGCCAGATCGCCCACGCGCTGGAAGCCGAACATCGAGTAGTAGATGTAGAACGGCAGCATCGGCATGCCGCTGTTGCTGTAGGACGTCGCCGCAGCAATCCACGAGGACATGGCGCCCGCCTCGTTAATGCCTTCCTGCAGTACCTGGCCCTTCTGGGACTCGTGGTAGTACATCAGCTGGCCTTTATCCATCGGCTCGTACTTCTGGCCTTCCGGCGCATAAATACCGAACTGACGGAACATGCCTTCCATACCAAAGGTGCGCGATTCGTCGGGCACAATCGGCACCACACGCTTACCCAGCTGCTTGTTCTTGATCAAGCCGTTGAGGATACGCACGAACGCCATGGTGCTGGAGAACTCACGACCTTTGGAACCGCCCATCTGGGAGGCGAAGATCTTGTCATCCAGCCCCGGGATCTCGAGCGCGTCGAAGTCCGCACGGCGATTGGGCAGGTGGCCGCCCAGGTTTTCGCGACGCATCTTCATGTACTTGATTTCCGGCGAATCGTCCCCCGGATGGTAGTACGGCATTTCTTTTTCCAGCTGCTCGTCGGTCAGCGGGATTTCGAAACGGTCGCGGAACGCCTTCATGACCTCGGGATCGTCGATCGCCTTGATCTGGTGCGCTTCGTTGTCGGCTTCGCCGCCCTCAGCGGTCAGGCCGTAGCCCTTGACGGTGTGCGCCAGGATAACGGTCGGCCGCTCGGTGTCGTTGTGAAACGCCTGATGGTAGGCCGAGTAGACCTTGACCGGGTCGTGGCCGCCGCGGTCGAGCTGGCCGACTTCTTCGTCGGTCATATCAGCGACCAGCGCAGCGGTTTCCGGGTACTTGCCAAAGAAGTTTTCGCGGGTATAAGCGCCGCCTTTGGACTTGCAGTTCTGGTACTCGCCGTCGACGGTTTCGTCCATCAGCTTTTGCAGCATGCCGCTCTTGTCTTTCTCGAACAGCTCATCCCACTTGCGGCCCCAGATCACCTTGATGACGTTCCAGCCGGCACCGCGGAACACGCCTTCAAGCTCGGTGACGATGCTCGCGTTACCGCGTACCGGGCCGTCAAGGCGCTGCAGGTTACAGTTGACCACGAAGTTGAGGTTGTCGAGCTTCTCGCGAACCGCTACGTGCAGGGCACCCAGGGTTTCCGGCTCGTCGCATTCGCCGTCACCCAAAAACGCCCAGACCTTGCGGTCCTTCATGTCCTGGAGGCCACGGTTGTGCGTATATTTGATGAAGCGCGCCTGGTAGATCGACATGATCGGGCCCAGACCCATGGATACCGTGGGCATCTGCCAGTAGTCCGGCATCAGCCAGGGGTGCGGGTAGGACGGCAGGCCGCCGCCGTCGACTTCTTCGCGGAACTTGTCCATCTGATCTTCAGTCAGACGGCCTTCCAAAAAGGAGCGAGCGTAGATACCCGGCGAGCTGTGACCCTGAACATAAATCAGGTCGCCCTGATGATCACCTTCCGGCGCGCGGAAGAAGTGGCTGAAGCCCACGTCATACAGCGTCGCTGCCGACATGAAGCTTGCCAGGTGGCCGCCGATGCCCTTGTTCTTGTTGTTGGCCCGCGTGACCATCGCGGCCATGTTCCAGCGGATCAACGAGCGAATCCGACGCTCCATGCCCAGATCGCCCGGCATGCGCGCTTCGCGCGCCGGCGGAATGGTGTTGCGGTGCGGGGTTGTCACCGAGAACGGCGCGACGCCCGAATCCTGACGCATGCGATCCGCCAGGCGGGTCAGCAGGTAACGGGCACGCTCATCACCCTCACGATCCAGCACCGACTCCAGGGCTTCTAGCCACTCCGTGGACTCGACCGGGTCGAGATCTTCTCGTGTCTCCAGACTCATAAAAGTCTCTCCGAATGACGATAAATGACATTGGCCCCGCGAACCGGGGGCCTGGGCGGCCGCGGTAGTCATGGTGCCACCACAGGCCTGTGTTCACCGGCGCGCCTTGCCAGCGCAAAATGGAAATCCATTCTACATTCAAGACATGGCGTTCGGCAAAATGTAGTAAAGCTACATAAAAGTTGAAAAACAACGTTATTTGCTGCCGGGGATCATACCGTAAAGTCGCATCCCTGCCAATTTCTCGCGGCATAAAATGCCGCTGAAACGCGCACCCTGTACGTCAATATCGGACATTTTCAAGGCGTTACAGCTATGCGTTATAAATCAACAAAAGTGTAGCTAAACTACCCGTTATGGCACTTTACGGTGCCTCCGGCGCCACCGACGGCGCTGTTTTCGGGCACCACAATTGATAAAAATACCGCCAGTCAAAGGCGGGACCGGGGTCGGTCTTGCGCAGCGGGGCAATTTTCGCGTGGCTGGTGATGCGCGTGGCATCGAGTGCGGCGTAGCGCGCCGTCAGCCAGCTGGCCAGCGCGGCGAGCGTGACGTACTGGGCGCGAGTAAACGGCGTGTGATCATCGCCCTCAAGCTCGATGCCCACGGAAAAGTCGTTCAGCGCGTGGCGATCGCGTTCTTCGCGCGCGTCCCACCAGCGCGAGCGCCCGGCGTGCCAGGCGCGGCGGGCGGTATCCACAAACTGCACGCACTCGCCGTCGCGGCGGATCAGAAAATGCGCCGACACGCGCAGCGCGGCGATCTCGGCAAAAAACGGGTGGTCGGCCGAATCCAGCCGGTTGGTAAACAGCGCCTCGATCGCGTCGCCGCTAAATTCGCCCGGCGGCAGGCTGATGGCGTGCACCACGATTAACGACACCTCCCCCACGGGGCGCACGTCGGCATTGGGGGAGGCGACCCAACGCGCCTGCGGCCAGCGGCCTGATTCGCTATGGCCCGGTTCGCCATTGACTGAATTCACAGCGTTCTCCTGTCAGATACCACGCACTTTCCCTATACTGACGGCTTTATCCAACCGCTTCACGTTACGTTTGGGAAAGATCGCCGCTATGCATTATTACACCGCTCTTGCCGAAGAAATACGCTCAGGTGCCGCTCATCTGCTGACCGAAGATCTCGGCCCCGGCGATATTACCGCCAATCTGATCCCCGAGCAGCAATGGGCGCACGCGCGGGTTATCACCCGAGATGCTGCGGTGCTGTGCGGCGTCGCCTGGGTGGATGAAATCTTTCGCCGGCTCGACACCCGCGTGACGCTTGCATGGCAGGCCGCCGACGGCGACCGCCTGGACGCCGGGCAGTGCTTTCTGACGCTTGAAGGCCCGGCGCGCAGCCTTTTGACCGGCGAGCGCGCCGCACTTAACGTGCTGCAGACGCTCTCGGCCACGGCGACCGCCACCCGGCGCTATGTCGATCTGCTGGAAGACACCGGCGTACGCCTTTTGGACACCCGCAAAACCCTGCCCAATCTGCGCCTGGCGCAGAAATACGCGGTGACCTGCGGCGGCGGGCATAACCACCGCATCGGCCTGTGGGATGCGTTTTTGATCAAGGAAAATCACATCGCCGCCTGCGGCGGTATCGAGGCGGCGGTGGGCCAGGCGCGCAAGCTGGCAAGCGACCTGACCGTTGAGGTGGAAGTCGAAACCCTCGACGAGCTGGACCAGGCGCTGGCCGCCGGGGCTGACACCATCATGCTGGACAACTTTACGCTTGATGAGCTTCGCGAAGCGGTGGCTCGCGGCAAAGGCCGGGCGGTACTGGAAGCCTCGGGCAACGTCAACGAGTCCACCCTCAAGGCGATTGCCGACACCGGCGTTGACTGCATTTCCAGCGGCGCGCTGACCAAGGACATCAAGGCCATCGACCTGTCCATGCGCCTGGTCGAAAGCGACGACATACCGCGCTAGGTTTCAACGGCGTAGAGGCTTTTACGCAGGCGATAGCGCTTGAGCTTTTCGCCGCTGCGCTCGACCCACTCCTCGCCGAGGTTGTCCCAGCCCCGGCGCTCGAGACGTTCCACCAGCATCAGGCTGGCTTCAATTTCCACCGCGCCGTGCCCCTGCTCCAGCAGCAGGCGTTCGGCGTGAACCAGCAGCGTCGTGCCCATGCCCTGCCCGCCAAGCGACGGCCACACGTAGAGCGTTTCTATCCGCCCGGCGGCCATATCCAGCTCCAAAAAGCCCACGCAGCGCCCGTCGCACACGGCCACCAGCGTGGTATACAGCGGGTGGCGGGCGGCCCAGGCACTGGCTTCCCGGGGCAGCACCTGCGCCCAGGCGCGGCGCTGGGTCAGCGAATAGTGGTTGGCCGCGCCCTGCATTACGGCGTGATAAAACACTTCAGCCTGGTCCGCCGCGTCGCGCACCAGCGCCTCTCGGTACACAATACGCGGCGCCTCGACCGTTGCTTCGGCTTCCATTTCCGTCATGTTTGCCCTCTTGTCAACGTAAAACGCCTTCCGCTCAAGAACCGACCTCAGCCCGGGAACGACCGGCCAACTTACCTTATACTGCGCCAATCTTCATCTTGAACGCCCAAGGCTGTTTATTTATGCATCGTCCTCGGACATCAACCGCTGCCTACTCGCTGACGCCGCTGGGCGTGATTCACAGCGATTACCCGGACAAGTTCGGTGTACCCCGCCAGCCGGGACTGGCACCGGCCGCCAGAGCCACATTGGTGCTGACACCGCCGTTTAACGACCCACTGGCGGTACGCGGCCTGTTCGCGTTCAGCCACCTGTGGCTGACCTTCATTTTCCATCAGACGCCGCAAGCCCGGGGGCAATTTACGCCACTGGTGCGCCCGCCGCGGCTGGGTGGCAACCAAAAAACCGGCGTTTTTGCCAGCCGCAGCCCCAACCGGCCCAACCGGCTGGGGCTGTCGCTGGTCAGGCTTGAGGCGGTGGAAACACAGGGCGGGGTCAGGCTGGTGCTTGGCGGCTGCGACTTGATCGACCAGACGCCGGTGGTGGACATCAAACCCTACATTCCGTGGGTCGAGGCGCGCCCCGATGCCCGGGCGGGTTTTGCCCCCACACCGCCGCCCGAGGTCAACGTGGTGTTTTACCCCGAGGCGTGTGCACTACTTGACCGGCGCGGCGACGGCGCTTCGCTCAAGGCATTGATTGAACAGGTGCTAAGGCAGGATCCACGGCCGGCGTATCAGCACACCCGGCGCGGTGGCGGACGCGTTCACGGGGTGCGCCTGCGCGATGTCGACGTGAAGTTTCAAGCGCTGGACGCTCAAGAATCAGGCAGCGACTCACCCACCATCCTTGCGGTGGTGGGTATTGAAATACTGGACTGATAACGAGGCGCTATCAGACCTCGGGAAAGGTCACGCCAATGCGGCGGCCGACTTCTTCGTAGGCTTCGATCACGCCGCCAAGCCCCTGGCGGAAACGGTCTTTATCCAGTTTCTCCCGGGTGTGGGCGTCCCACAGCCGGCAGCCGTCCGGCGAGAACTCATCGCCCAGAATCACCTTGCCGTCGTAAAGGCCAAACTCCAGCTTGTAATCCACCAGCAGCAGATCACCGCCGGCAAACAGCTGCTTGAGCACGTGGTTGACCTTGAACGTCAACTCTTTCATCCGCGCCAGCTGCTCGGGCGTGGCCCAGCCAAAGGTTTCGGCCAGCGACTCGTTGATCATCGGGTCGCCGCGATCGTCGTCCTTGAGGAACAGCTCGAACGTCGACGGCGTCAGCGTGGCACCCTCTTCCACCCCCAGCCGCTTGACCAGCCCGCCGGCGGCAATATTGCGCACCACGCACTCCACCGGAATCATCTGCATCTTCTTGACCAGACTTTCGGTATTGGACAGGCGCTTTTCAAAATGGGTGGGGATACCCGCGTCTTCCAGACGCTCCATGATGAAGGCGTTGAAAACGTTGTTGACCATGCCCTTACGCGCCAGCGCCTCTTTTCTTTTGCCATCAAAGGCGCTGGTGTCATCGCGGAACTCGAGCACCAGAAGGTCCGGCGCATCGGTGGTGTAAACGGATTTTGCCTTGCCGGCGTAAAGCTCCTGGCGCTTTTCCATGGTGACTCCCAAGCAGATAAATAAAAGGTTAGCGTAAATAGCCGGAAACGCGCTCAAGCAGCTCGCGCTGGGCATCAGCGCTCAGCGTTTGTTCGCCGGCGCTTTGAGCACGCAGCGTGCTTTGCCCGTTCTGGCCGTCAATCTCCAGGCGCACCTTTTGGGCGCTGGCGTCACCAAACGGATTGAGCTGTGCCAGCACGCCGCGCCGGCGGTTATCCAGCGTCAGGTAGTCCACCACAAAGGCGTGACGCTCAGGCTCGGCGCTCAGCAGTTCGCGCTTGTCCGGCTGGGTGAAATCCAGCGCCAGATAGTGGGCGATTTCCGCCCAGGCACGGTCGGCCGAATAGGGAATGCGCACGCGAAAGCCATCGCTGCCGTCGCGCGTGAGCTGCACGGCACGGCGATCATCAACGCGCTGAGCCTTCAGTGACGACAGCGTGTTGTCGGAACTGGCGCCGGCATTCAGGTAGCCTGCAAGGCTTGCAAGGCAGCTCGGCAGCGGCTGGCCGGCGCGCTCGCA